>CANPYK010000068.1 GCA_947588605.1 uncultured Oscillospiraceae bacterium | reverse complement strand
CAGCCGGAGACAATGGACGCCCTGCGGAAAATTTATAAGGACAAGCTGGAGGATACCCTCGTCAGCTTCATCAACGCGGAAGCCACAAAAGCGAGGGGCAGCCTGTTGAACATCCTGCGGCACGGCGTGGAGCTTTCCAACATGAAGCTGGAGCTGATGTACACAAAGCCCGCCACAGGCTTCAACAAGGAGCTGCTGGCGAAGTACGAGAAGAACGTGTTTTCCGTGATGGAGGAGGTCTGGGCAAGCGACAACGAGCGCATCGACCTTGTGATCTTCCTCAACGGCCTTGCCATCATGTCTTTTGAACTCAAATGCAACGCCGCCGGGCAGTCCTATCAGGACGCGATCTATCAGTACCGCACCCAGCGCGATCCCAAGACGCGGTTGTTCCTGTTCAAAGCCGGGTGTCTTGTCAACTTTGCGATGGATCTGAACGAGGTTTATATGACCACAAGGCTGGCAGGCGACGCGACTTTCTTCCTGCCCTTCAACATGGGCAGCGGCGAAGGCGTGAACGCCGGAGCGGGCAACCCAACTTATGAGGACAGATACAGCGTCTCCTATATGTGGGAGGACATTCTGAAAAAAGACACCATTCTTGACCTGCTCAGCAAGTTTGTGTTCCTTGAAACAAAGGAGTCGGTGGACGAGCTGACCGGCAAGATCAAAAAGTCCGAGAATATTATCTTCCCGCGCTATCACCAGCTTGACGTGATTCGCAAACTTCTGGCGGACGTGCGGGAGAACCGCACCGCTCAGAATTATCTCATCCAGCACAGCGCGGGCTCCGGCAAAACCAATTCTATCGCATGGCTGGCTCATCGACTGACCTCGCTCCACGACGCGGAGGACAAGATCATATTCGACAACGTTGTGATCGTCACAGACCGCGTAGTTGTTGACCGTCAGCTTCAGAAGGCGATTTTAGGACTGGAGCACAAGGCGGGGCTTATTCGTGTCATGGACGACAAGTGCAATTCCGCCGACCTCGCCATCGCGCTGAACGGCAACACAAAGATCATCGCCACTACAATTCAGAAGTTCCCCTATATCGTGGACAGCGTGAAAGGGCTGAAAAACAAGCGGTTTGCCGTCATCATCGACGAGGCCCATTCCTCCACGGCGGGTAAGGACATGGCCGCTGTTACACAATCCCTCGGAGCCGGTGAGCAGGATTTCGGCGATGTGGAGGATATGATCACAGACGAAATTCGGCGCAACGGTAAACAGGCCAATGTGTCTATCTTTGCCTTTACCGCCACGCCGAAGCCCACAACGATCCAGCTTTTCGGAAGCTTGAATACAAAGGGACAGCGCGAGGCGTTCCATGTGTATTCCATGAAGCAGGCCATCGAGGAGGGCTTTATCCTCGATGTACTTCAAAATTATACGACCTATCAGACCTTTTATCAGATCAACAAGGAGATCGAAGAAGACCCGCGCTGCAAGACTGCAGACGCCAAGCGACAGATCGCCCGCTTTGTGGAGCTGCACGAGACGAACATTTCCCAGCGTGTGGAAGTGATCGTGGAGCACTTCCGTACTTCGGTCATGCCGGAGCTGGGCGGTATGGCAAAGGCGATGGTTATCACTGCCTCCCGTCAGGGAGCGGTCAAGTACCGTCAGGCGTTTGAGGACTATACGAATAAAAAGGGATATAAAGACATCAAGGCGCTGGTGGCTTTCTCCGGCAAGGTGAAACTGCACGACGACGACACCGAATATACGGAAGTCTCCATGAACGGTTTCCCGGAGGACAGGCTCACAAAGGAATTTGACAAGGACGAGTATCAGGTTCTACTGGTCGCTAACAAGTATCAGACCGGGTTCGACCAGCCGAAGCTCTGCGCCATGTATGTGCTGAAAAAGCTGAAAGGCGTGTCCGCCGTGCAGACGCTTTCCCGCCTCAACCGTATCTGCCCTCCCTTTGAGAAGAAGACGTTTGTGTTGGATTTTGTGAACACCTATGAGGAAATCACGGACGCCTTTGCGCCGTTCTACACGACCACGCTGTTGTCCAACTCCGTAACGCCTACCGCCATCTATGACCTTGAGGCAAAAATCGACGCCTACACGGTGCTGGACCCGGACGATATTGAAAAGGCGAATAACCTTTTGTATAAGACGAAAATTGACTCCAAGGACAAACAGAAGCTCACATTCTATTTCAATCGGGCAAAGAACATGATCGAAGCCTATGACCTTTTGAAGCAGCATGAAATTGTGGCCCTGATGCGGCATTTTATCCGATTCTATGAGTTTTTGCTTCAGGTCTCCTGCTTTGAGGACGTGGAGCTGCATAAGAAGTATAACTTTATGACGTATCTCTTGGCGTATTTCAATATCAAGCACCCCGGCGGTGGGTATAACCTCGACGGCAAGATCAAGGCGACCAACTTCGTGCAGAAGAAAACGGATGAGCATACCAAATCCGACATTGTTGCACAGCCGGTGGTGAAGCTGCCGACAGCGGAGAGCTTCGGCCTAACGGAGGCAAAAGAGGAACGGCTGTCCGAAATCATTGCCGAGATCAACAGTCGCATGGGAAAGAGCTATGACAACGATGTGGCGGTCAAGGCAATGCTCCAGATCAGGGATATCCTTTTGAAGTCCGAGAAGCTGAAAACCAGCGCCAAAAACAACACCGTCAAGGATTTTGAGTTTTCGTATTTCGACGATATTGACGACGCACTGA
>CANPYK010000067.1 GCA_947588605.1 uncultured Oscillospiraceae bacterium | reverse complement strand
AGAAAACACATTAATTCCAGAAGGAACCTATCGCTCCGTATGTCTTTATGAACCAGAGAGCATAGTATTTTCTGTGATTTCATACGAAGATAAGCTATTTGATGCAATTGACAGACTAATTGAATTGCTGACTATGTCGAAGGCAGAACGAGAAAAGGAATTCCAAAAAGAGTTTATGTATTATTGGAATTGCGGGTTAGCAGGGCGGAATGCAATTGTATTCTTATGTCAAGAAGACAACTTTTCAAAGTTTGTATTATATAGCAATAAACAGGACACAAGATTTGTGGAGGAAGGGATAGCATTATCAGATATAAATTATCGGAATAAGGGAGAACGAAAATGGAGCGAGCGCGTGGACATAGAGGCTTATTATATTCCTGTTTTAGATAATAGGGGGATACTGCCACCTTATCGTGGAAGACCTTGGACTACCCATAATGTAAAAGATATTGTATACGGGAAACAAATTGAGCACATAAGTTTCGACACGTATCAATGTCTCAAAACGACTCAAGTGAGTACACGAAATATGGTCCTTGTTTTTGGAATGAAAGGGGAACAGGCCTCTATAACATTTGCAGTAATGATAAAGTGCAATAATAATACCAGAAATACCAGAAGGACTATTTTGGAGAAAATACGTGATGACGCTGTGGCCGTTGAACCAATTAAGACTAAACGTGAAGATTATACGTTCCTAAGTAATCTGATCGGAAATGATATTGGTCTACGAGGAAAAAGGGCGCTTCTTATAGGCGCAGGGTCTCTTGGAAGTTATGTTGCGCTCGAAATAATAAAAAATGGAGTATCGAATATTAAGATATACGATGACGATATTTTATCCAATGAAAACCTCCTGAGGTGGGCTTATGGCGGACTCGGCGTAGGAAGAAATAAAGCTGAGCATATTAGTTTGTTATTAAACATTATGCATCCGGAGATTAAGGCTGAAGGCATTCCTAAATCTATTGATGAAAAAGAACTCGCAAATGAAGTCAAGAATTTTGATTTAGTTATCGTCACAATTGGAAATAGTGATACACAACTGAAATTCAATCGTATGTTGAATAATATTGGTTGCAATATTCCCGTGCTATATACATGGATAGAGGCCGGAGGCGAATTCAGTCATATTCTCTATGTTGATTACTCGAAGCCGGGATGTTACGAATGCCTGTTTACGAATGAAAATGGAGAGTATGTTAATAATAGGGCAAGCATCGCACCAGAAATAGTTGAGAGCAATATGATTAGGAACGGATGTGGAGGAACACGAGCCGCTTATGGAACCGCAGTCCTTCTTCGTACTACGGCGACATTACTTACTACTTTTCAAAAGATTATTTCTGGCGAATTGCAGGGCAGTACATTAATTGATATAACGCCAAATTCAGTGATGAATTCCCTGACACCATTTCCAATGGAGGCCTGTAGTTGTTGTGGTCATTGATAAGAGTTATAGCTGTATCAAACTAAAACTACCAAACGGCAAGGTGGCAGATTTACTGTCTCCTTTCCTTGAAGAAATCAGCAAATGGATTCAGAATTCACCCGAAAAACCAGAGAGCGGAGGATATATTGTAGGATACAAGCACAAGAGAACGGGAAATATATCGATCGAGGCCGCATCACATCCATATTCAAAAGATATTAGAAGTCGGGTGAGATTTAACATTAGAGATTCTCGGCATAAGATGCTATTAAAGAAATATGAAAAGGAAAAAAGCTATTATATGGGCGTTTGGCACACTCACCCGCAGGAATTTCCGATACCGTCATTAATTGATTGGGATGATTGGCGTAAGACAATACGTGAAGATAGAACAGGATGTGAATACGTGTTTTTCGTGATTGTGGGTACTGAAGAATTCAGAGTATGGATAGGCGAATTCACCACTGGAATGATTACTGAAGTGTTCGAATATGAAAAAAGTCAAAGCGGAATTTACTTATCGGGAGAATTAGCCGAATGAAAAAGATTTATAATAAAGTTGCAGATAACATAGCGCCAATTATTGAGAGCTTGATTTTATTATCTTGCATTTTTGCACCATTATATTTTGACTTAACAACGCTTCTTAAAGAGTACCTAAATAATTCAGAAGGGAATATTATTTTATTCTTTATTGCACGGTATGGGAAATATGCGCTGATTATTGCTTTGTTCTTTTTTGTACTTCACGAGATTAGAAAGTTTAATGGAAGAATTACCATGAACAGGAGAAACGTATATCATAATTATCCGTATTTGTGGTACCTATATTGTGCAAAGATTCTTGAAATTAAGAAATGTAATTTGGTACTGGTTCCTATATATATGCAGTTTAAACTTGTCATACAAAATGTTTTTGATGATTTTCCGATGGACGAAAAAGAATACCCATTGGATAATGAGGAAAGTATCGTTTGTAGTGTGTGTAACCACAGTGAGGAGGGGCAAGAAATCAATTTGATCCTCGAAGATACATATTTACTTGAGCCTGAGCTAATTCCAGAAGAAAAGCAATCTATGAAAACTATAAAAATAAGCAGAAATAATGGAAGGAAAACTTCTCGACACTATAGCCCAAAATTTATAGAAGCGATCGTAGATATTTCCAGAAGTTTACCTGATGGCGTACAGTTAAATGTTTTTGCTACTACAAATCCTATGAATACAATGTATATTGCCAAAAAAGCATTTAAACTTGCTGATCGAGGAAATATACGTCATCTTTATGTCTTTCAACAAATGGGTTCAGAACCGCGCACATTTAAACCAAATGGAAAGAAAATTTACTGATTTCTTAAGAAAAATTTAAATATAGCGCCCAGCAAATAAGGAACAGCCGCTCGGCTGTTCCTTATTTGTTGGCTTTTTTCCATATCAAAAACTCCTCAAACTTCCGTATTTCCCGGAGCTCGTCTTCT
>CANPYK010000066.1 GCA_947588605.1 uncultured Oscillospiraceae bacterium | reverse complement strand
GATTATCTGGTACTGGGATTTACTTATTTTGACGGGAAAAAGATGGTTTTGGGTTCTTATAAACTGCAGAATGACAGTATGTGGATATATACGCGCTATATGTGCAGCACGAGTTGAAAACGCTTGATGATTCCGACCCGATTCATCACATTGTAGAACTTGAGGAGGACTGGGAACAGAGATTGAATCCGATGAACCTCATACCTCTCAAGCATGAGACACACAGTATCATCACGGCACTATATAAACGGAGCAGAGCGAGCATGTACGCAACGCAGAAACAGTTGAGATCACTGATCGACCACCATTTCCGAGAGGCAGGGGGGCATGAAAAAGTTTTAAGTGGCGCATTTTTAGTCACGCCCCCCGATTTCCTCTGAAAAAACTCCCCACGAGAATTTCAGAGAAAAGAAAATCCGGAGAGGGGTGTCAGATAGTGACACAGATTCGCCGGAACACAGGCAGAAAGGGGGTTTGACGTTGCGATGGCAGGACAGAGACAACCCACCAATCTGGTCGTCATGAAAGGAAAAAAGCACCTCACAAAAGCGGAAATTGAGGCGAGAAAAAACGCGGAGGTGGTCGCGCCTTGCGACAAGGTCAAGCCTCCGGCATATCTCACGCCCGAACTCAAGAAAAAGTTCCGGAAACTCGCGAAAGAGTTGCTTGAGATCGGTCTGATCGCGAACGTGGACTGCGAGGCACTGGCGAGGCTGCTGATTGCGCAAGGACAATTCATCGAGATCACGGAGGAGATTCAGAGAACTCCGTTGATGATAGATGTTCCGGTTTATGAAAAGCGGGAAAATCCGGACACGGGCGAGATGGAAAACGTGCAGGTCGGAACGAGGCAGGTCGTGAACGGAGAGCGGGAGAGGCTCATGATAATTCAAGACCGCTGCATGAAACAATGTCGGCAGGGGGCAGGTGATTTCGGGATGACGGTGTCAAGCAGGTGTCGTCTGATCGTCCCGAAAACGAAAACGGATAAACCGGAGAACAAATTTGCAAAATACGCCTCCCGCGCATGAGGAAAGAGGAACGCATCACCGACCGATGCACTCAATACGCCCTTGATGTAATTGAGGGGAGGACGGTCGCCGGAGAACTTGTCAGAATGGCATGTCAGAGGCATCTCGACGACCTTGAGAAGTCAAAAGCAGCACCATATAAATATTATTTCGACATCGAGAAGTCGGAGGAGATCATCAATTTCGCGGAGGAGTTGACGATCGCAGAGGGCGAGGAGCGCGAGAGAGTGACGGCGTTCCCGTTTCAGTGTTTTATTTTAGGGTCACTCAACGGGTGGAGGACGAAAGAAAAGTCATATCGACGGTTCAGAACGTCGTATATCCAACTGGGGAGGCAGAACGGAAAGTCGTTCATCAACGGGATTCTCGCTGCATATTACGGGAATTTTGATGGCTACAATTACGGGAAAATCTATTGCACCGCGACAAAGCAAGATCAAGCAAATATTGTCTTTGACGAGATCAAGAAGTTCATCGAATCAGATGACGAACTCGCGGAGTGGTTTACGATTCACGAACACAACCACACAATAGACTGCCTGTTCACACATTCGGAGATCAGAGCGTTGTCGGGCGACACGAAGTCACTCGACGGACACCGTGCATATTTAGGAATCGTTGACGAGTATCACGCCCACAAAACGAATCAGATGTACAAACTGTTGGAGGGCGGTATCAAGAAACTAAAATCAGCACTGATCTCCGTCATCACGACGGCGGGGTTTGATCTAAAATCGCCCTGTTATAACTTGTATGAGTATTGTGTCAATCTCTTGAGGGGAACTTTTGAGAACGACAGTCAATTCGTATATATCGCGCAACTGGACGAGGGAGATGACTGGTACACTCCGGAGAACTGGGTGAAAGCGAATCCGATTCTCGAATTTGACGAGGACGCGGTCGAGCATCTCATTCCGGTCGCACACACCGCCCGCGACATGGGCGGGGAGGACTTGAGAGATTTCCTCGTGAAACAGTTGAACATGTGGATGCAGTGGTCGAACGCGACCTACATCAAGGACATCGCAGACTGGAAAAAATGCGCCGTGCTGAAATCTCTCAAGGATTTCAGCGGTGCAAAATGCTATGTCGGAGTTGATCTTTCCTCCGGAGGGGACTTGACATCAATCGCGATCGTTATCCCGCACACGGTCGCCGGAGTGAAAAAGTATTTTGTACACACTCACTCGTTCATTCCTGCGTCGCGTGTGGACGAACACATCAAGACGGACAAAACGCCCTATGATGTATGGATTCAAAAAGGTCTCGTGACTGTCACTCAAACACTGGGAGGCATCAAGACAGATTACAAATACATCATAAAATACTTGAAAGATTTGATAAAAGAATACGGGTTGAAACCGCAGCTTGTTTGTTACGACCCGCACAACGCGAGCGCGTTCCTGTCAGACCTTGAGGCGTTGGGATTCGATTCAGTAGCGGTCACGCAGACGGCGAAAGAATTGAACGACCCGACCGTCGATTTCAGACTGGAGATTCTCGCGGGGAATGTGGAGATCGAGGGCGTTGAGGTCGGAGCAGAGGGGAAAAAGAAAGTCGTTCCGGTTGACGGTCTGCTCACATGGTCGATCGCAAACGCAAAAACCGTCTCAAACAATTACGGCGAGATCAAGATTGACAAGGACATCACGACGGACAGAATCGACCCGATTGACGCGATCATCGACGCATGGAAAGCAGCGATGCGGGAGGAATACAAGCCGGACATCAATGAGACAGTGAATGAATGGCTTGAGCAATATGAGAAATACATGAAAGGCGGTGAGAAAAAATGAATCCTTTTCAGAGGCTTGCGAGCAGGTTTGTGAACTGGTGGCGCGGAGAACCGCAGAGCGTCGCGGAGGATTCTGCAATCATAGAAACTCCGCAGGATAGCGCGGGAAAGAGGACGCTGGGAATCAACTCACTCTTTGAATCGTTAGGTTTTAAGAAAAAGAGAAACCCGATCTCCGAGGTGACATATTTCACCTGCCTCAAGATGCTATCGGAGACGCTTGCGAAAATGCCGATCAAATACTATCAGAAAACGGACAAGGGCATCGTCGAGGCAGAGCAGACGGAAACGTCGAGGCT
>CANPYK010000065.1 GCA_947588605.1 uncultured Oscillospiraceae bacterium | reverse complement strand
TTTTCCGCCGTGACGGACGCCTCCACCGGCTGCATACGGGAATTTTCTCGGAAGTAGATTTTCCCGTCCACAATCGTGTAGCTGAAATTCCGCACTTCTGGGTCGGCGGGAATGGAGCGATCTTCTTCCTCGTCCAGTTCGTCTACTTCATAGGCGGTGATCTCCGCATGGAGGTTTTGGATGGCTTCGGCAAGCTGTTCACTAAGGGCGGCCCCCTCATAGGCTTTGCATGCGCTGTCCATGCCGAACCGGGTGGATTCCATGACCATATTGCCCAGCACCATATCCGGGTGCTGCACAAAGTAGCTGTTCATGCGGATGCCGTTCTCATCGGTGTCCAGATGCACCCAATCGGGTTCGATGTCCGTCATGCGGTCGCGTTTTTGCAGAACGAGGATGTCGCTGGTGACTTCCGTGCCGGCGTTGCGTTTGAAAGCGTTATCCGGCAGACGGATAGCGCCGATCAGGTCGGCGCGTTGAGCAAGGTATTTGCGGACGGAGCTGTTTTCCTTGTCCATCGTGCCCTTGCTGGTGATGAACGCCACAATGCCGCCCGGACGCACCTTGTCCAGTGTTTTGCCAAAAAAGTAGTCATGGATCAGCCAGTGGTTCTTGTCGTACCGCTTATCCAGCGCCTTGAAATCTCCAAACGGCACGTTGCCGATGGCCACATCAAAGAAGCTGTCCGGCATTTGCACCTTTTCAAAGCCGTTGACCGCAATGCTGCTGTTCTGATAGAGCTGCTGGGCGATCCTGCCGGAGATACTGTCCAGCTCCACACCGTAGACCTTGCTTCCGGCCATGGCTTCCGGCAGCATCCCGATAAAATTCCCGACGCCGCAAGACGGCTCCAAAATGTTGCCCGTCTGGAAGCCCATCTGCCCCAGCGCCTGATACATGGCCTCTACGATGACCGGGGAGGTGTAGAAAGCGGTCAGGCTGCTGGCTCTCGCGGCGGCGTATTCGTCCTCAGAAAGCAGGGATTTGAGTTCCTCGTAATGGGCGTTTCGGTCGTCAAAACAGTTGGCCAGTCCGCCCCAACCCACATACCGGGACAAAACTTCCTGTTCTTCGGGAGTGGCAAGGCGATCCTCGTCCTCGATGCGTTTGAGCAGCCGGATAGCGGCGACATTGGCGGCGTATTTCTCGCTGGGTGTGCCGACGCCCAGGCTTGGGTCGGTGATACGGAAGTTGCGGCGCTGGTCGGCGGGGATTTCCGGGTGGAGCGCAGAGAATACCACACGCTCCCGGCGCGGCTTCGGCGGCGTGAGGGCGGCAGGCTGTTCTTCTTCGGCGGGTTGCTTCGGCTCTGCGGTTTCCTGCTGCATGGCCGTAAACGCTTCCTCCGCGTCTGCCACCATCCGATCAAATTCCAGATTGGCAAGGTACTCGTTCAACTCTGGCAGACTGTCACAGGCAATTTCCCGGACAGTTTCCTCATCCACCCGGTAGACAATCTGAAAGAGGGTAAGGTCGGCATAGACTTCTACCGTATGCTCACTGTCGGAGGTCGCACTGAAAGCCAGATCCACATGGGAAAGGTCGGAGAAGTCCGCCTCCTGCTCAAATTCCTCCATGCAGTAGGCGTTGATCAGCTCTCTGGCCTGTTCCAGTTCCGGGTCGGTTTCCGGCTTGGGGTCTGGCGTAACCTCCACCGGCGCGGGCTGATCCATTGCTGTGACTTCCTGTACCGGTTTTGGCTGTTTTACCTCCCCGAACAGGGAGAAAGTGCCGTCTCGGAACGCGGAGAGGTTTTCAAAGCCCCGTTTGCGCCACGGATAGCTGCGGTCGTCCTGGTTCGTGGATTCCCACACGGGGACCATCATCTGATAGATTTCTTCCACCCTGGCCGGATCGTCAAGTTGGGGCTCGATCTCCTTGATGGCGTCCGTAAAGTAAACGCCATAGGGGTACGGCTTCGGCTGGTCCTGCGGTACGCCGTCAAAGAACGCCTGAATCTGCCGCGCAAGCTGGTGCTTTTCATAGGCGGGCATGGCGGCGCGGTCTTCCTCGGAGATAAATTTGCCGGAGGCGATCAGGGCGCTGACGCGCCTTTCGATCTTCGTCCATGACAGCTCGATCTTCGCGTAGGGCCGGGTGAGACTACCGTGACTGAACGAAAGCCCCTTGGAGGTATAGGTGCGGTTATCGTTGCCGCCGTGGTATCCGCTGTACTCGCCGTGATAGTCCTTGAGAAATTTCTCCCGTTCCTTCCGGTCCGGGTTGTTGCGGTAGAAAGAGTAGACGGCCAGACGGTATTCCGTGCTGCCGCGCAGCACTTGATCCAGCTCATCCCCGGAGATAAAGAAACGCCGCTGGGGGTCGTAGCCCTCGGCGGTGGTAAAGGTCAGCGGCTCCCGTTGCAAATCGGTCAGCCTTTGGAGCAGTTCTTTCGGACGGTAACGGAACCGCAGAATACTTGGGTTTTGCTCGTAAGCGTCGATAAAGGCGCAGCACTCGTCCACCAATGCCTGTAAGGTGTCCGGCTGCTCCAGCAGCTCTTTCACGGCGGCGCTCATTTCCGGGAAACCGCCATGGAGTTCATAGGCGGGTTTCAAGGTGAGAAAATAGGCGTCCTTGTTGTCGCCGTCGATGTCCCGGTACATATACAGAAGATCGTCCGCCAACCGCGCCTTTTCATATTCCGGCGCACGGTCGATCTCACTCTGCGGCATATACCGTCCCAGCTCCAGCAGCTCCCGGATGCGCCTTGCCGCGTCCTCCCACGATAAAACGGTAGCGGAACGCTGGACGCTTTCGCCGCTGCTCACTCGGAGGCCCTCGGCGTTATACCAAACGGAGTACGGGCGGTCGTTCAAGTAAAAGCCCGCGCCGTTTTCACCGTAATGCGCCATCAGGAAACGGGCGTTTTCCTCCAGCGGCTTATCTTTCATAAACCAGGCGCAGATGATCATGCGGCTTTGTTCCTCGTTGGAGCCGATGCAGAGCGCCTCGTCGATCACCTGCTGGGGAAGCTGCGGGCGTGGGAGAAAGGTCATCTGGCCCTCGTCCTGCGGAGCGGAGCCTCCAAAGTCCGCAAAATCGAACAGCGTAAGCTGCTGGCTCTCCGGGTCTTTCAGCGGTTTGAAATCGGTATTGATGAAATACTCTTTTTTCTCGATCAGCGCGCCCACCCA
>CANPYK010000064.1 GCA_947588605.1 uncultured Oscillospiraceae bacterium | reverse complement strand
GACTACCATGACTACCGCCAAGACCAAGCACAGGGTCTTTTTCAGAGTCTTCATGTAGTGTTTCCTCCTTAATAAAACGGCGGGGGAGGGGAAGGAGGACTTTTTGACGGCAAAAGGGGCGGTTTCTGGCTTGAGGAGCGGGAAATCGGGACATTTGGAGGCGGAATTTTGGCGGGCGTGTGTCTTACGCGCGTCTTAGACAAGTTCTGGAAGTGGGTTGCGGAGGGAAAAAGGGTGTGGTATAATGGTTGGCGGAAAGAAATTTTGCCAGCGGAGGGGAACTATGGAACAGCGTATCGTGGAGTTTTTTGAGAGGAACCGCGCCGCGATTTTGGCGGATATCCGGCGGCTCGTGGCGGTGGACAGCGTCCGGGGGGAGTGCGCCCCCGGCGCGCCCTTCGGGCCGGGGCCCAGGCGGGCGCTGGATGAGGCGCTGGCCATCGCCCGGGAGCACGGGCTTTCCGGCGAGGTCCGCGGCGACCGGATGCTGGTCATCGAGGCCGGCGAGGGCGAGGCCGAGCTGGCGCTTCTGGCGCATCTGGACGTGGTGCCCCCGGCGGGGGAGTGGACCGTCACCGCGCCCTATGAGATGCGGGAGCTGGACGGGCGGATCTACGGACGGGGCGTCATCGACGACAAGGGGCCGGCGGTGGTGTCCCTGTGGGCGATCTTGTGCGCCCGGGAGCTGGGGCTTTTGAAGCGCAAGGTCCAGCTTTTGCTGGGGTCCGACGAGGAGTGCGGGTCCTCGGACCTTGCGTGGTATCTGGAGCGCTGCGCCGTCCCCGGCAAGGTCTTCACGCCGGACGGGTCCTTCCCCGTGGCGAATACGGAAAAGGGGCGGATGCACTTCACCCTGACGGCCCCGGCTTACGCCGGCGGGGAGCCGCACGTCGTGAGCCTCACCGGCGGGTCCGTGCCCAACGCCGTCCCCGCCCGGTGCGAGGCGGTGCTGTCCGACGGCACGCGTCTGGAGACGGTGGGCCGCGCCGCCCACGGGAGCCTGCCTCAGGAGGGCGACAACGCCGCCACGCGGATGATCGAAAGGCTCGCCGCCCTGCCGGGACCGGGCTTCGACGTCTTCCGCGCCCTGCAAAGGGCCTTCCCCCACGGGGACGTGAACGGATCCGCCGTGGGCGTCACCTGCCGGGACGAGCTTTCCGGGGAGTTGACGGTGAATCTGGGCGTTTTGAAGGTGGACGATCAGGGCCTGCGGGCCGACGTGGACTGCCGCATCCCCGTCTGCGGCGACGGGAACGCCATCGCGGACGGGTTCGCCCGCGCGCTGGAGGGCGTGGAGCTTCAAATCCTCTCCCTCTCCAGGCCCCACCACACCCCGGCGGATTCGGACTTCGTCCGGGGGCTTCTCAAGATTTATGAGGACTACACCGGCGAGAAGGGCGAGGCCTATTCCATGGGCGGCGGCACCTACGTCCACGAGATCGACGGCGGCGTGGCCTTCGGCGCCGAGTTCCCCGGCGCGGACGTGCGGATGCACGAGCCCGACGAGCGCGTGGAGGTCGCCCAGCTTTTGCTGGCCGGCCAAATGTACGCCGCCGCCGTGGCGGAATTCTGCGGACCCTGAATTTCCGTCCCTCGGGACGAAAGGATGAACCATTCGATGAAAAAGCTCAAGCGGGCTGTCACCGTTGTCGTGGATTTTCTGGACGGCATCGGCCGGCGGCAGATCTGGACCTTCGCGGCGGCGGCCACCTTCTACCTTTTCCTGTCGCTGGCGCCGGTCCTGGGCCTTGTGTGCTCCCTCCTGCCCTACACGCCCCTGACGGAGGAGGCGCTGCTGCGCTACATCTCCCGCGTGGCCCCCGGCGAGGTCTACTCCTTTCTGGAGAGCGTCATCACCAGCATCTACGACAGCTCCGTGACCACCCTGTCCATCACGGCGGTGGCGACGGTCTGGACGGCGGGGCTGTCCATGCAGGCGCTGATGCGGGGCATGGACGCGGCCTACGATTTGAAGCGGCGGGAAAACTTCCTGCTCTTCCGCCTCCGGGCGTGCTTCTTCATGGTCATCGCCCTGGCGGCGGTGCTGTCGACCCTCTGCGCCCTGGTCTACGGCGGCATGATCCTGGACCTCGTGAGCCGGAGCCTGGACGGCACCCTGGCGGAGACGATTTTGCTGGGCGTGGTGAAGGTCATCCGCTATCCCTTTATGATGCTCTTCCTCTATTTCGTCTTCCTGGTCTTTTATAAGTGGATGCCCACCGGCAAGCGCCCCCTGCGCCGCCAGTGGCCCGGCGCGCTGTTCGCCACGCTTGCGTGGCTCGTCTTCTCCTGGGGGTTCTCCATCTATCTCGACTACTCCGACCGCTTCGGCGTCTACGGCATCCTGGGCGCGGTCATCGTGGCGCTGCTGTGGATGTACTACTGCCTCTTCATCCTCCTCGTGGGCGCGTACATCAACCGCTTCTCCCGCGACGAGCGGGAAAAGCTCCACCCCACGGCGCTGCCGGCCCCCGAGGGGGAAGCGCCGCAAGCAGAGTAGGGGCGGAATTTAACCTCCCCCTTGGGGGAGGTGGCGCGAAGCGCCGGAAGGGTCGCGGCGGAACCACCCCTGCCGCTTCGCGGCTGTCCCCTCCGCTGGAGGGGCTAACGCGTCGGGCGCGGGTGCGGTTTATCGGGACCGCCCTGTCATCCCACGTTCGCTTCCCCCCTGCCCCCCTCCTACGAGGAGGGGGCTCCGAGACGGGGGCGGGTGCGGGTTATCGGAAGCGATCCAATGAACGCACGCACCTCATCCGGCGCCTGCGGGCGCCACCTTCCCCACTTTGTGGGGAAGGCTGGGACGGGGGATACCCTTCCGCCTCACTGCGTTCGGCACCTCCCCCAGGGGGGAGGTTAAAAAGGATGCGGCGCCACGCGCCGCTTTTATAAAAAATTGCGCCGCAAAGCGGCGCAAAACCTTTTTGCCCCCCTTTGGGGCAAAGGGGGCAGGGGGGATTCGAGCCCCCGTCCCCGCCGCAGCGGGCAAATCAAAATCTGCGGCGAAGCCGCAACCTTTTTCGCCCCCTCCTCGTAGGAGGGGGGCAGGGGGGCAGCGAGGGTGGGATGACAGACCGGTTTGCACTAGTCAACAAAAATTGGACACGAAAAATGGGAAAATCAACACTAAAATAGCATTGTCATACAGCGGCACGCG
>CANPYK010000063.1 GCA_947588605.1 uncultured Oscillospiraceae bacterium | reverse complement strand
GCCCGTGAGGAACTTTCCGCGCCCTTTGCCAAGGAAGATGAACTGGCGGCAAAGGAGGCGCGGCTGAAGGAACTCAACATCCTTTTGAACATGGACCAGAAGGACCGCTCCCTGCTGGATGACGAGCCGGAGGCAGAAAGCCCGGAACTCCGAAAATCCAGAGACTATGAACGGTAATTGCAGGCGGCAGGCGTTTGCCTGCCGCTATGCTCGAAAGAGCTTGGGACTGTTTCGTCATATCCCCACCGTTTTCAAAGATGATGCCCGCGATCCTGTTTGCCTTGTTTTCAGCTCGCGTCGATTTCGGTCGAAATTTCTGCAATTTACTTCTGTTTCGTTCGGCTTCTCTTGACTTTCAAAAAGCTGATTCATGCAGAAATGCTTGCCGCAAACCTGAACTCCCGTTTCCAAAACGGGCTTCTCGGATTACAAACGGGGCTCTCGGCTTGCTATTTTCCTCACCATCAATCCAAAGTCGAAAAATTATTTGCATTGCACTTGCAAATTGTTTTGATGGAGCGTATAATAATGGTGCAGAGCAAAAATAACGCTAAGGAAGGAATGAGGGTATGGCGAAGGAAAATATGACCCTTCGAATGGAGTCGGAACTGAAAGCACAGGCGGCAGCCCTTTTTAAGGCTCTTGGGATGGATCTCAGTACGGCCACGGGCATCTTTTATCGTCAGGCGCTTCGGTGTCACGGGCTTCCTTTTGAAGTCAAGGTCGACGAACCGAACGAGATTACCTATGCGGCAATGGAAGCGGCAGAAACAGGAGAGGATATGTACGGACCGTTTGACAGCGTTGCAGACCTAATGGAGGCGCTGAATGCTTAAGCCGGAGTTTACGGGACAGTTTAAGCGGGATTACAAACTTGCGGTAAAGAGAGGCTGTGATCCGAAGAAGCTGGAGGAAGTGATCACATTGCTGTGCAGCGAACAACCACTGCCCGAAGTCTATCGGGACCATGCGTTGACCAACTCCAGAAACTATATAGGTATGCGGGAATGTCATATTGAACCGGATTGGCTGCTGGTCTATAAGATTTTCCAACAGACCTTAATTCTCAAACTGATTCGAACGGGATCTCATAGTGACCTGTTTTGATCGTCATTCCGGCCGCCAATTTCTGCCGAAATATCTGCGCTCTTCTGCCGTTTCGCTCGGTTTTCTTAACTTACGATAACAAGGAGTGACTGCCGTGCGCGTTACCGCGACTGAATTCAAATTGAACCTCGGCAAGTACCTGGAACTCGTTCGGACGGAGGATATTTGGGTGACGAAAAACGGAAAGACCGTGGCAAAGCTGATCAATCCGAATGTCTCGTCCGTCGATGCCATTTCCGGTGTTCTCGCGGGGAAGATTCCAGCGGACCTTGCCCGTCATGTGCTCCGCGAAGAAAGGTTGTCCCAGTATGAACGTAACGATTGACACTAAAACAGCTGATGGAGAGAGGACAGAAAAAGCTGCGAGACCACCGAAAGAACAAGACCATGAGCGGTAATTGCAAGCGGCAGTGCTGCTATGCAAATTAAAGGAAAGTTTGCGCAAGGGTTGAAAAGTCGGTTGAAAAAGTTGCAAATTTGCTGACAAACTCCATTGAAAAAGTTGTGATTTCATCGATAAACTCCCTTGAAAAAGTTGAATTATCCTTGTATAATAGGAGCACAATGATTCAAAAGGAGTGAAGACCTATGCTGAGGAGAAAAATCGAACAGACTTTAACGCAGTGGAAAAACGCGCCGGACCGTAAGCCCTTAATCATAAAAGGGTGCAGACAGTGCGGGAAGACATATTCCGTACTGGATTTTGCCAAAAAGAATTATAAGCATGTCGTATACCTCAATTTTTTTGAAAATCCGGCTTATGCATCTGTGTTTGCCGGTTCTTTGGAAATCGACAACATTGTGATGATGCTTTCCGCGCTCTTGGGCAGTGAGGCCGTATTTGAGGCTGGTAAAACGGTACTTGTACTCGATGAAATCCAGGATTGTCCGGAAGCACGGACGGCCTTGAAGTTTTTTCGGATAGACGGACGATATGATGTCATCGGAACAGGTTCTCTGTTGGGCGTAAAAGGATATGGAAAAGAGCCGAAATCCATTCCTGTTGGCTCTGAAACTGTAATCGATATGTATCCGCTTGATCTTGAGGAATTTCTGTGGGCCTGCGGAATCAACGAGCCTGTCATAGAAAGCCTGAAAAAGTGTCTGGATGAAGAATCTCCGATCCCGGAAGCCCTCCATAACCGTATGAAACAGTTGCTGTTGCAGTATGTAGTAGTCGGCGGAATGCCGGAGGCTGTGCAAGCCTTCGTAAGCACAAAGCAGATGGACGAGGTGCTTCGTATTCAAAGGGACATAATCCGCTCTTATGAGGACGATATGGTAAAATACGCCGAGCGAAAGGACAAGTCTCGAATTAAAGAATGCTTTCAGTCTATTCCAAAACAACTGAGCAAAGAAAACAAGAAATTTCAGTATTCTGTTGTAAAGAAGGGCTCCACGGCCGCAAAATATGCCGGCAGCCTGCAATGGATCGAGGACGCCGGGATCATATCTCGCTGCTATAACCTGCGACTCCCGGAACTCCCGCTGGACGGAAATGCTGAAGAAGATGTATTTAAGGTCTATATGAAGGATTGCGGCCTGTTCGTCAGTATGCTGGAAGACGGTACACAGTACGACATTTTGCAAGGGAAGCTCTATGGGTATAAAGGCGCGATTTTTGAAAATCTGATTGCAGATATTTTCGCTAAAATGGGTCGGAAGCTATACTATTTCCACAAAGATACCGGATTGGAGGTGGACTTTGTCATCCGTTACAAAGGGGAATGTACGCTGGTTGAAGTAAAGGCCAGCACTGGAAATATAAAAAGCACGAAAACGATTTTGAACCGCCCTGAAAAATATCATGTCAAGCAGGCGATCAAGTTGGGGGATTACAATATCGGAAGATCAGGACAGATCTTAACCCTCCCTCTCTATATGGCCTTTCTGTTACGAAGTCTTTGACTTTGCACCTTTGCACAGCCTGCTGCGTTCTGCTACCATTACAGGCAGAACACCGAAGGAGATGGAAAAGGTGGTATATTTCACAGCAGACCCCCATTTTGGTCATGCCAACGCAGTTTGGATGTGCAAGAGGCCGTTTCCGGATGTCGAGGCCATGAACGAGGCGCTGATCGCCGCGTGGAACAGCCGAGTCAAGGGAGCCGATACGGTTTTCATCGTCGGGGATATGTTCTACCGCTGGAAGGATCCGGAGAGCATTTTGAAAAGATTGAAGGGCAAGAAGCGCCTGAT
>CANPYK010000062.1 GCA_947588605.1 uncultured Oscillospiraceae bacterium | reverse complement strand
TGTTTGCCCTCCTGTGCGAGCAGCTCCTGTACCTGGGCAAAGCATTTCTTTTGGAGATCGTGTTCGTTCAACAGCTTGCGGAATTTGCACAGAGTCGTAGCGTCGGGGACCTGTTCTCCCTGTGAGAAATTGATCCGCATAAAGCTTTTCATGGCATAACTGTCATAGATGACATCTTCGATCCCCTCATCTGACAGGTTGAACCACGTTTGCAGCAGGAGCATCCGCAGCATACGCTCAATTTCCTGCGGCCGGCGCCCCCGCTTGCCGTTCGGATAGAACGGCGCTATGAGGGACACCCACTGGTTCCACGGCAGGATGGCATCCATTTCCTCCAAAAAAACTTCCCTTTTCGTAGAACGCCGGCGCTGTCCATACTCGATATCCGTAAAGCTTTGCTGTTTTTCCATCTTGAACACCCCTTTCTGACATTATACCACGTTTTCTCTGGTTGGAGTCATTTATTCAGTGGCTACCCAGAGGGAGGGGCTTTAGGAGGTGCGGATTGTCGAACGGTTTTTCGATAAAACGCGCCATCCCCCGTCACGTTAGCCCCTCCCAGGTCGGAGACAGCCGTGAAGCGGCAGGGTTGGCGACGCGGCGGCGGAAGGACAAGAAATAGAAACGGAGGTTTTTTCATGCTCTTTTTTGAAAACGACTACGGCCACGGGGCGCACCCGGCGGTGCTGAGGCGGCTTTGCGAGACGAACCTGACGCCCCAGCCGGGGTATGGGGAGGACGCATACTCCCGGCACGCCCGGGGACTCATCCGGGAGGCGTGTAAAGCCCCGGAGGCGGACGTCTTTTTCCTGGCCGGCGGCACGCAGGTCAACGCCGTGGCCGTCGGCGGGCTTCTCCGGCCCTGGGAGGGGGTCTGCGCCGCCTCCACCGGGCACATCAACGCCCACGAGGCCGGAGCGGTGGAGTTTACGGGCCACAAGGTCCTGGCGCTTCCCCAGCGCCACGGAAAGCTGGAGCCGGAGACGCTGGGGACGGCGCTGGCGGACTTTTACGCCGACCCCAACCACGAGCACATGGTCTTCCCCGGGATGGTCTACATCTCCCACCCCACCGAGTACGGGACGCTCTACACCCGCGCGGAGCTTACGGAGCTTTCGGACATCTGTCAAAAATATTGCATCCCCCTCTACATGGACGGGGCGCGGCTGGCCTACGCGTTGGCGGCTGATAAGGATTTGACACTCCTGGACATCGCGGCGCTGTGCGACGCCTTCACCGTCGGCGGCACCAAGTGTGGGGCGCTGTGCGGGGAGGCGCTGGTCTTCCCCAAGGGCGCGCCGGAGCATTTTTTGACGCTCATCAAGCAGCGGGGCGCGCTTTTGGCCAAGGGGCGGCTTTGCGGGGCGCAGTTCGAGGCGCTTTTTGAGGACGGGCTGTATTTCGAGATCGGGAAAAACGCCGTGGCGCTGGCCATGGAGCTTCGAAAGGGACTTACAGCGCGGGGCTTTGCGCTTTTTGAGGATTCGCCCACCAACCAGCAGTTCCCGGTGGCGCCGAGCGTCCTCCTGCCGGAGCTTGGAAAGCGCGTGGCCTACTCCTTCTGGGAAAAGCGCGGCGAAAGCGCAAGCGTCATACGCCTGGCCACCAGCTGGGCCACAAGGCCCGAGGACGTGGAGGCGCTTTTCAAAGTGCTTGACAACATCGCCCTGGGCGGCTAAAATAAAGGGACCGAACATCAAAAGACAGGAGTCCTTTTTATGGCTAAGGATAAGAAAGTAGAACAGATCACCGACATGGACGTGGACTTCACCCAGTGGTACACGGACGTGTGCACCAAGGCGGAGCTCATCGACTACTCCTCCATCAAGGGGATGTTCATCTACCGCCCCTACGGCTACGCCATCTGGGAGAACATCCAGCACATTCTGGACACGGAATTTAAAAAGCTGGGGCACGAGAACGTCTACCTGCCCATGCTCATCCCGGAGAGCCTTTTGCAGAAGGAGAAGGACCACGTGGAGGGCTTCGCGCCGGAGTGCGCCTGGGTGACCTACGGCGGCTCGGACAAGCTGGAGGAGCGCTATTGCATCCGCCCCACCAGCGAGACGCTTTTCTGCGAGCACTATAAAAACGTGATCCACTCCTGGCGGGACCTGCCCAAGCTCTATAACCAGTGGTGCTCGGTCCTGCGGTGGGAGAAGACAAGCCGGCCCTTCCTCCGGCACAGGGAATTTCTCTGGCAGGAGGGCCACACCATGCACGCCACGGAGGACGAGGCAAGGGCCGAGACACAGCGGATGCTCAACGTCTACGCCGACTTCATGGAGAACGTGCTGGCCATGCCCGTGATACGCGGCCGCAAGACGGATAAGGAGAAATTCAACGGCGCGGAGGAGACGTACACCGTGGAGTGCATGATGCACGACGGCAAGGCCCTTCAGGGCGGCACCAGCCACTACTTCGGCGACGGTTTCGCCCGGGCCTTCGACATCACCTTCACGGGCCGCGACAACCAGCTCCACCACCCCTTCCAGACGAGCTGGGGCGTGTCCACCCGCATGATCGGCGGCATCATCATGACCCACGGCGACAACTCCGGCCTGGTCCTGCCCCCGAAGATCGCCCCCATCCAGGCCATTGTTGTGCCTGTGGCCATGCACAAGGAGGGCGTGCAGGAGGCGGCGGAAAAGCTCCTGGAAACCCTGAAAAACGCCGGCATCCGGGCGGAGATCGACCTTTCCGACCAGTCCATGGGCTGGAAGGCCGCCCAGTACGAGATGAAGGGCGTCCCCGTGCGGCTCGAGCTGGGCCCCCGGGACATCGAAAACGGCGTCTGCGTGGCGGTCAAGCGCACCGGCGGCGAGAAGCTCACCCTGCCCCTCACGAACGTGGCCGATGCCGTCAAGGCCGTCCTGGAGGACGTGCAGAAGGAGATGTACGAAAAGGCCCTTCGGAATCTCCACGACCACACCTTCGACGCCCACACCGTGGAGGAGGTCCGCGACGGGTGCCAAAGCGGCGGCTTTGCCCGCATGATGTGGTGCGGCGACGAGGCGTGCGAGGTCAAGATGAAGGAGCAGGCCGGCGTCACCAGCCGCTGCATCCCCTTCGATCAGGAGCACATCGGCGACGTGTGCCCCGTCTGCGGGAAACCGGCGAAGCACATGGTCATTTGGGGGATCGCGTACTAAAACTGGCGAAAAATGGCTGCGCCATTTTCCTGCCAAGGGGGAACGTGCGAAAAAAATTTCGGAAATGTCTGCGGACATTTCCGAAATTTTTTTCTGCTGTTTTGCTCCGCGCACGGCCCCTTCGGGGCCGCACACTCCGCAAAACAAAAGGAATTTTTTTCGACGTACATGCCGCCGGAAAAAATGGTCGATGGGAGTTTTTAACCTCCCCCGTGGGGGAGGTGGCGCGAAGCGCCGGAAGGGTCGCGCGGCGGCGGGGAAAAAGGTTTGCGGCTTGCGCCGCATTTTTTATATTCCCCACCCACCCGCCCCCGCCGCCGCACGAAACCACCC
>CANPYK010000061.1 GCA_947588605.1 uncultured Oscillospiraceae bacterium | reverse complement strand
GCGGTCTGCCAGCCCTCGGCCCAAGAGGGGCCTTCCAGGTCAAAGGGGCCGGTTTTCGGGTCCTTGAAAATGACGCCTTGAAGGTACTCCACAATTTGCGGTATCTTCTCCGGCCCGCCCATGAGGGAGGCCATATACCCCAGGTCCACACAGGCTTTTTCGGATATGGAGAGAGCCAGAGCCTCGGATGCCGTGTCCACACTGGTCACGACCTCGCGGGGCTTGATGGTCCGTTTTGTGAAGATGTCCGACTTTCGCTCCAGGTTGCCGTCATTGTCCACGACCTCCAGGGCGCACAGGAGGTAGTAGGCGCTGTCGTCGGAGAAGGCCAGGGCGTTGCCACGGGAGTTTATGAGGCCGTATTTGGCGGTGAAATTGTCATAGAGCCGGTTAAGACGCGCCTGGGTTTTCCGTATGTCCTCCTCCGGGGTATAGCTGTTCATCTGCTGGTCAATGAGGGCGTGAACACAGTTCCGCAGCTCCACCATGCCCTTGACGCGCTCCTTGGAGGTGGCGTTCAGCTCCGGCTTCACCATGCGGGAGTTTTCGCGGTAATAGACCTCGCCGTTCACAAGGGTAAAGCTGTAATTTTTCACATTGGGGTCGGCGGGGATGGAGGTGTCGATCTTCTCTCCCTCGCCCAGCTCCGGCAGCTCCGCCTCCTTATACTGCCCGTGGATATTCTGAACGGTCTCATGGAGCTGGTCGGCCAGGTTCGCCCCCTCGATGGGTAGGACCGTGAAATCCTGACGCCCGTACTGCGTGTTCTCCGAGGACGGCGTACCCAGCACCATCTCCGGGTGGTCGATGAAGTAGCTGTTGATGGAGAAGCCGTCTTTATTGACACCGAGATGCACCCAATCTGGCTCTATATCTATGGGCCGGTCCCGCTTTTGAAGGAAGATGATGTCCGACACCACATCCGTCCCGGCATTGGCGCGAAAGGCGTTGTTGGGAAGGCGAATGGCCCCCAAAAGCTCCGCCCGCTGTGCCAGATACTTGCGGACCTCAGGGGACTGCTTATCCATGGTGTAGCGGGAGGTGACGAAGGCCACCACGCCTCCGGGCCGGACCTGATCCAGAGCCTTTGCGAAGAAGTAGTCGTGGATAGAAAAGCCCAGCTTGTTGTACGCCCGGTCATTCACCTGATACTGCCCGAAGGGGACGTTTCCCACGGCGAGGTCATAGAAGTCCCGCCTGTCCGTAGTCTCAAACCCCGCCACTGTGATGTTGGCCTGGGGGTAAAGCTGCTTTGCGATGCGCCCGGTGATGCTGTCCAGCTCCACGCCGTAGAGCTTGCTCCCGGTCATAGTGTCGGGGAGAAGCCCGAAGAAGTTGCCCACGCCCATGGAGGGCTCCAGGATGTTGCCCGTCTCAAAGCCCATGTTTCCCACGGCCTCGTAGATGGCCTTGATGACGGTGGGGCTTGTGTAGTGGGCGTTGAGGGTGGAGGCGCGGGCGGCGGCGTATTCCTCCGGGGACAGGGCCTCGTAGAGCTCGGCAAACTCACTGGCCCATGCCTCCTTGCCCTCGTCAAAGGCGTCCGCCAGCCCGCCCCAGCCGACGTACTGTGAGAGCACGGCCTGTTCCTCCGGGGTGGCCTGACGGCCCTCAAACTCCAACTCTTTTAGCAGAGTGATAGCCGCCATGTTACGCTTGAATTTGGTTTTCGCCCCGCCCTCGCCGAGATGATCGTCGGTAATGCGGAAATTCGTGGGCGTGGGCACCGGCGGCGTCCGTTCCGGCTCATCGAAGTGAAGCCGCTCTACCACTACATCATAGGGCAGGCGTGTTTCCTCGGCGGAGTACACCGCCACAGGCTCACTTGTATATGTGGGCCTGTTTTGCGATTCTGGCTGCTGGGAATGGGGCATTTGCTCCATTCCTGGAGCCTCATCGGGCGAAGCTGTGTCCACGGACGGATCGCCGGTTTCCCCGTTACCGGGGGCGTCAAATGCTCCTGATGGGGCGGTGATCTCCGCCTCCCGGTCAAACAGCGCGGCGTTTCGTATATCGTGCCGCAGCATATTCTCAAAGTCCGGGAGGCTGACGGTTGTAGTGCTCCAGGCATAGGGGCCGGTTTCCACACGGACTTCAAATTCCCCAATATAACAGATGGTCCCGATGATGTATCTGTCATAGCTGGGGAGGTAGACCTTATCTCCCACTCTGTAATCCGGCTTGCCCTCCAGCTCCACATTCTCCCGGTGAGGGGTGTCGTGATAGAAGCCGTCCAGCTCCTCGTTATATAGGGAGCGGAGGATACCGGCGATGGTTTCCCAGGACTCCTTGGCGGTCTTGCTGTGCCGGTTTTCCACCTCAACCGTGACATCTATGGTGGAGGTGGCGTATTTGGCTGTCTCCCCGGAACTGAGAATGGCATCGCCGGAGCGCCAGGCGTAGAGTTCCGAGAGCTGCTGGGACACGCGGCGGTTGCTCATTCCGTCCCGGAACCAGCCGGAGATGTAGTCCTTGTCCCCATCGGTCAGAATGGCGCGGGTGAGTACGTCCCGGATGTCATCGTTGATAAGCAGGAGGTTTGCGCCCAGGTACTGCGTATATTTGCTGTTGCGGTCATCCTGTCGCAGAAGCCGCTCAAACTGTTCCTTGCTCTCGGCCCGGAAAATGGGGTACAAAAGCGATGAGTCGCGCAGCTCTACGTCATGGTCGTGGATCTCTGTTATAACAAACTCCGTGTTATCCAGGTACACTGTGTCCCCCACCTGGTAAGGGAGTGACAGCGGCTTGCCGATGCTTTGGAGCCGCTCATATTCCTCATCGGAGAGGGTAACATCCACCTCATGGGTGGCGGGACCCTCGCCGATGGTGACAGTATCTCCGTTGACCCGGATGGGCTGGCCGGAGAGGTCAGGGAGGGGCGCGGGTTCCCGGTCCTCGCTTTCCCGGTCCGCTTCATCCCTTGTAATCCGTTCCACGTCCGCCCGCACCTGACGGATGAAGGGGCTGTTTGCGAGGGCGTCCGGGTCTGCCACTTCGCCATTGACAATGCCGGATTGACTCAAAGCCTCGCGGATGGCGATAGGGTCTATATTGTCGTAGCGGTCCTGTTCCTCATCGGTGTAAAACCGGTCCTGCTGGATGAGCTGGGCAATCCGGCGCTGGACCTTGGGCCAGGGTAGTGTTGCTTCCTCCCCGGTGCCGGTCAGGGTCACGCGGAGGGGCAGGGTCGGAGCGCCGCCGTACTCACGGGACAGCCACGCGGCGGTGTCCTTCTCACGGCCGTGGCGCTCCATATACCGCACAACGGTGTGCTTGCTCTCAATACTGCCATTCCAACGCTGGATAGCGGCATCAATATCCTCCTGGGTGGCCTTGTCCCGGAGGGGCAGATAGGGTTCCGGGAGGTCGGGCGTTGTTCCCAGCGTCCTGCTCCCAAAGGCATCCGCGCCGTACACGGCTTCCTGAGCATCTATGGCCGCCTCCGCCTCATGGTCAAAGGACAACCTCGTGATGATCTGCCGCTCCCCGTTGTCGCCCAGGGCGGCAACGGTCACG
>CANPYK010000060.1 GCA_947588605.1 uncultured Oscillospiraceae bacterium | reverse complement strand
ACCCGCCCCTACAATTGCCCAATTTGGGGGTGGTCGGTCATTGTGTTGTAGGGGCGGGTTCCAAACCCGCCCGCGTTCAAAGGGCGGTCTGTTATCGGCGGGCGGGTTTGGAACCCGCCCCTACACCAGGGTCCGCGTGCGGAGGGCCTTCCGCAGAAAGCCCCCCGCCCCCGGGCCCGGGGGCCCCACCGCAACCCACCGGTGGGGGGAGAGTCATTAGCTGCCGATTTTAATATTAGCGTCGGGAACAAGATCCTGCTGAGTGATAACAGCTGCGTAATAAGCTGAGGTAGTTGTCTTGATTTTACCAATCGCATCGTCGGCAGTGCCGAACTTACTCATCGTCGTCCCCGAAACACCTCCGGAAGGTTCGGACTGGCTACAATAATATTCCCCAGCCTTGAGAGTAGTTGTCTTGTTGATATACATGCTCTCAAACTGCTCAGTTGCAAAGTTATATTTGCCTTGTATCACCCAAATAGAGGTCCCATCAGCTGCAGCCTCAAATTTGCTGGAAGCCATAATCGAGGCAACGCCCATGGATTTAAGTGCGCGGGCATTGTTGCGATGCACGCCCAGTCTAGCCTTCTCGAGGGCACCAGTGAAAATCGGTACAGCAATCGCCACCAACACGGCAATGATCGCGACGACGATCAGCAGCTCGGCGAGGGTGAAGCCCTTTTTGTTGAGCTTCTTTGCGAAGAACATTGTCATTTGATATCCTCCTTACGGTATTTAGTTTGGTGTGTTCTGTGAACAGGGGTTGCGATCCACACCAAACCAATACCGTAAGGGGGGTCAACGGGGGTTAGCCGTTGGAGGTATCAATGTGGTGTGGGGGCTCAGGCGGTGAGGTCAAGGTTGGAAAGCTCTACATAGATGTAATACTCAGGAGAAATCTTTCCAATCGCCGTCTTATTGCTATCTTTAATCTCGACAACACCAGCAACAGAAGTAACGGAATTGCGGTCATTCAACTTCGTCTTAGAAATCTCCATCAAACCAGTCGTTTTCGTAACGGCAACACGAACGTCAAGGTCATGAATATCGCCACGGGCATCAACTCTAGCGATTGCCCACCAGCCAAATTCTGTTCCTGCAGAATAGGGCGTGCCGTTCGTGTCACTTTCAGTCCAGTTCGTAAGGACTTTGGAAACAGCGGCAGACTTGACTGCACGGGCATTTGCCTCGTTAGTGCGATACTGTGCCTCGCGGAGACCATCAACAAAGATGGGAACGGCAATTGCTACCAGTATGGCGATGATCGCGACAACGATCAGGAGTTCAGCAAGTGTGAACCCCCCCCCGTGTCAATTTTTTCCTAAACAGCTTGTTCATCATTTAGTTGTACTCCTTTTCGTTAATTTTTGGCTTGCCTGAGCCTTTTTTTATATCGACCCGCGGGTGGGTTGCTGCCCGCGGGGGATATACGTGTGGTGGTCATGAGGGGTTGTGGGGTTTTTCAATCCCCCGTCCCCCGTCCTTGCCTTCCCCGCAGGGCGGGGAAGGTGGCGCCCGCAGGCGCCGAATGAGGTGGGTGCGTCCCGTTCATCCGACTGGCCGCAGCCCTTCGGCTCCCACCTCACCCCTGCCCCTCCCCGCCCTGCGGGGAGGGCTTTTTAGAGGAGCGGCTTCGCCGCGACTTTTTTATTCGCGCCGCTTGCGGCGCTTCCTTTTAGCCTTCCCCGCAGGGCGGGGAAGGTGGCGCCCGCAGGCGCCGAATGAGGTGGGTGCGTCCCGTTCATCCGACTGGCCGCAGCCCTTCGGCTCCCACCTCACCCCTGCCCCTCCCCGCCCTGCGGGGAGGGCTTTTTAGAGGAGCGGCTTCGCCGCGACTTTTTTATTCGCGCCGCTTGCGGCGCTTCCTTTTAGCCTTCCCCGCAGGGCGGGGAAGGTGGCGCGAAGCGCCGGATGAGGTGGGAGGGTGGGAATCAAATCTGCGCCGGAGGCGCAACCTTTTCCCGCCGCCGGGTGCGGATGTCTTACATCCCCACGCCCTGATACATACTGAACATGGGCACGTAGATGGCGATCACGATAAACGCGACGAACACGCCGAGGATGACGGTGATCATGGGCTCGATCATGGCCAGGGCGCGGTCGGAGGCGCGTTCGGCCTCCTGGGTGTAGAAGTCGCCGACGGTGCGGAGGGTGTTTTCCAGGGAACCGGATTCCTCGCCCACCTTGGCCATTTCCACCAGCATATCGGGGAGGTTATCCACATCCTGGAGGACCTCGCCCAGGTTCTGGCCGGTCTCCAGCTTGCCCACGCATTTGCCCATGTCCACGCCGACGCTGCGGGCGTCCAGGACGCGGGAGACGATGTCCGCGACCTTCGGGATGGGAAGGCCGGCGGCGATGAGGGTGGAGACGGTGTTGGCGACCTGCGCGGCGGTGTTCATGGTGGCGATACGGCCGATGATGGGGATCTTGAAGCGGAGGCGGCTGAGATTGATCTTGCCGTTCTCCGTCTTGCGGTAAACGAAGAAGGCGATGGCCAGGGCGGCGATGAGCGCCAGGAGCAGCGGCCAGTAGTTGGAGAAGAAGTGGGAGATGGCGATGAGGACGCGGGTGGGCAGGGGCAGCTCCGAGCCCATATTCTCGAACATCTGGGTCATGGTGGGGACCAAAACGACCATAACGATGCCCACGACGATGAAAGCGAGGATGATGACGATGATGGGGTAGGTCATGGCGGACTTGACCTTCTGCTTGACCTTGTGGGCGTGGTCGTAGTAGGTCTTGAGGGTGTCGAAGGAGTCCTCCAGGGTGCCGGATTCCTCGCCGGCGCGGACGGACTCGATGAAGACGGCGGGGATCTTCTTGCCGTTCTTCTCCAGGGACCGGGACAGGGAGTACCCGGCGGCGACGTCGGCGGCGCAGGCGGTGAGGATGCGGCGCATGAGCTTGTCGGAGGTCTGGCCGGCGATGAGCTCCACCACGCGGGACATGGGAAGGCCGGCCCGGAGCATGATGGAGAACTGGCTGGCCACCAGGGCGAGGGATTTGTCCTCCACCCACAGGGGCTCGTTGATGTCGATATTGAATTTTTTCTTTTTCTTGACGGGCTGGAGGTCTTCAACGATGGCGAACTGCCGCCGCAGATCCTCCACGGCCGCGAATTCGTCATACGCCTCCACCACCCCGCTCACCGAGGCCCCGTCAGCGGATAGGGCGCGATATTTGAATGTTTGCATAGGGGGGACCTCCTTTACGCGTCTCCCACGCGTGAACGTGGAGACGCGGAGTGGATTCGGCGCTGGATCGTTTCTTGCAGATACGCGCACACTCCATCAAAATTCCGGTTTACATCTGTATTCATGATCCTTATGATCTCAACACCGTAGGTGTCTTGAAGGAACCTCGTTCTCTCCTCGTCCTTCTTTGGACCATCGTCTTCATAATGCTGTGAACCGTCAACCTCGATCACAAGCTTTGCGGACGGTATGTAGAAATCGACGATGTAATGTCCCATGATCTCCTGACGCGCTACATTCACGTCCAGAGTTTTGAGAAAATCATACCAAA
Source organism: uncultured Oscillospiraceae bacterium (assembly GCA_947588605.1). Taxonomy (GTDB): domain Bacteria; phylum Bacillota; class Clostridia; order Oscillospirales; family Oscillospiraceae; genus RUG626. Next base: position 500 of record CANPYK010000060.1, on the reverse strand, counting down.
GATGCCGTTCTTCCTTTGTCATGTTCTTCCTCAGCTCCCTCGCGCGGGTCTTGAGGTCACTGTTATACATCTTCGGCATGAACGGGGTTCCTTTCTTCTTAGAGGAGCGGCGAAGCCGCGACTTTTTTTTATTCGCGCCGCCTTGCGGCGCTTCCTTTTTTAGCCTTCCCCACAGGGCGGGGAAGGTGGCGCGAAGCGCCGAATGAGGTGGGTGCGTCCCGTTCATCCGACCGACCGCAGCCCTTCGGCTCCCACCTCACCCCTACCCCTCCCCGCCCCGCGGGGAGGGCTCCGGGACGGGAGGCGGTGCGTTCTTTTTAGCCTTCCCCGCAGGGCGGGGAAGGTGGCGCGCAGCGCCGAATGAGGTGGGTGCGTCCCGTTCATCCGACCGACCGCAGCCCTTCGGCTCCCACCTCACCCCTACCCCTCCCCGCCTCGCGGGGAGGGCTCCGGGACGGGAGGCGGTGCGTTCTTTTTAGCCTTCCCCGCAGGGCGGGGAA
>CANPYK010000059.1 GCA_947588605.1 uncultured Oscillospiraceae bacterium | reverse complement strand
GAGGTCAACCGCGTCATGAACATCACCGACGTGGGCCATTTAAGCTCCGACGCCGACACCGGCGAGGACAAGATGCTCATGGGCGCCAAACGGGAGCACAAGTCCGTCATGGAGATCGCCCAATTCTACACCGACGCCTTTTTTGCCGACTGCCGCAAGCTCAACATCAAGACCCCGGACGTGGTCCAGCCCGCCACGGGCCTCATCCCCGAGTTCATCGAGATGGTCCAGGGCCTTCTGGACAAGGGCTGCGCCTATGTGGCCGGCGGCAACGTCTACTTCGACACCTCCAAGCTCGCCCGCTACCATATCTTCTTCGACCACGACGAGGAAGACCTCCAGGTGGGCGTCCGGGAGGGCGTGGAGGAGGATCAGAACAAGCGGAACAAAAACGACTTCGTCCTCTGGTTCACCAAGTCCAAATTCGAGGACCAGGCCCTCAAGTGGGACTCCCCCTGGGGCGTGGGCTACCCCGGCTGGCACATCGAGTGCTCCGCCATTTCCCTTAAATATAACGGCGAGTACCTGGACCTCCACTGCGGCGGTATCGACAACGCCTTCCCCCACCACACCAACGAGATCGCCCAGTCCGAAGCTTACCTGGGCCACCCCTGGTGCCCCCAGTGGTTCCACGTCCACCATCTGGTCACCCCGGAGGGGAAGATGAGCAAGTCCAAGGGCAAGGCCCTGATCCTCACCACCCTGGAGGAGGAGGGCTACGACCCCCTGAGCTACCGCTTCTTCTGCCTCCAGAGCCACTACCGCAAGGCCCTGGTATTCACCTGGGAGAACCTGGACAACGCCCAGGGCGCTTACCGCAAGCTCATCGCCCGCGTGGCCGCCCTCAAACCCGGCGACGGCCCGGTGGACGAGACTGTCTTGGCCGCCCAGCGGGAGAAATTCCTGAAGGCCGTGGGCAATGACCTCAACACCTCTCTCGGCATCACCGCCGTCTACGACGCCCTGAAGCTCCCCGCAAACGACGCCACGAAGCTGGCCGTCCTGGACGATTTCGACCGCGTCCTGAGCCTGGACCTCACCAAAAAGGCCGCCGCCAAGCGCGCCGAGGACACGAAAGCCGCCGCCGTCACGGACGCCTCCGGCTTCACCGTCACCGGCGAGGGCGACCCCGCCGTGGACGCCCTGGTCCTCCGCCGCGCCGAGGCCAAGAAGGCCAAAAACTTCGCCGAAGCCGACCGCATCCGCGACGACCTCCGCGCCCGTGGCATCGAGCTTACCGACACCCCGACAGGCACGACATGGAAATACCGGGGGTGAAACCCGGGAATGCGGGCGACCCGCCCTCGATAATTGACCCGTCCCGAACAACGCCGTACGGGCCGCTGCCCACAGCGGCCCATGCCCCCGATAACCAACATTCCCCGTTTTATCGGAACCGTTCCGTCACGCAACGTGGCACGGGCGGGTTTGGAACCCGCCCCTACAGGGGATATGGAAGGTTATCCCATATTAATAACATCGGAAGTCATCGAAACGCGGGTCGCCGGGGACGGCGACCCCTACGGCGTTTATCGGAGGCAATCCGAACTCCGCAACCTGGGCCGCTGTGGGCAGCGGCCCGTACGGCATGAATTGAAAATAATCCCAAAATTGTAGGGGCGGGTTCTAAACCCGCCCTTTTTCGCCCTTCCTCCCCGCGTTCCTCTCAAAATTCCTCCCCCGCCGGAAGCCGTAGTTGTAGCAGGCGGTCATGGTATAGCAAATATCGTCGCTGTTACAAAGAACTCCGATAAGCTCCGCGACGGTCAGCCTGTAATGCTCCGGCGGGTGGTCATTGAGCAGTTTTTCAAACCATTTTTCATCATAGATTCGCGGCATAATGTTACCTCCTTTTGAATGGTGCAGAAATCCTTCACTGTTCTATGCCTTTAGTATAGTGTAAGATTATTTCACTGTCAAGAGGAAAGGCGGCGCTTTATGTTCGGAAAACGTTTAAATATGGCGCGAAAGGAGAGAGGCTACACCGCCCAGCAGATGGCGGATATGCTCCATGTGACCATCAGGACTTATCGCAATTACGAAAGCGGCACGACCAGCCCCTCGTTGGGAACCCTCGTCCAGCTCGCCGACATCCTCGGCGTGACCACCGATTACCTCCTCTGCCGGGACGCGAACCAAAGCAGCCCCGCTCGATAAAAATTTAACACGCTTGGCCCTCCATAGCCCATTTTCCACTTGCATCCTTTGCCGCGCTGTGGTATAACATCCTATAGCGAACGCAAACCGTCGAAACTCGACAAAAAGAAAGGGGTGGGGGCCGTGGCCCGGACGATTTTTGCCATCGCGCTCTCGTATCTCTCGGGGAGCGTCCTTTACGCCAACATCTTCGGCGACCTTTTCAAGGTCCGGGACAAGTACGCCCTGACGCCGGACCGCAACCCCGGCGTGGCCAACGCCTACGCCTGCGGCGGCTTCTGGTGCGGGACCCTGACGCTGATTTTTGAGCTTCTGAAGGGCTTTCTGCCCGTGTTCTTCTTAACGCGCCTGCCCGGCCTTCGCGACTGGGGCCAGCCCATCCTTCTGGCCGCGCCTCTGGTAGGCCACATCTTCCCGATCTTCTACGATTTTCACGGCGGAAAGGGCATCGCGGTGACCTTCGGGTGCCTCGTGGGCCTCTTCCCCTACACCCGCCCCTTCGCCATTCTGGCGGCGGCGTTCATCTTCTTCTCCGTCATCGTGGTGGTGACGCCCCACTATTACCGCACCATCGTGGCGTACATAACGGCGGCGCTGGTGATGTGGATCACCCACATCCGCTTTGCCGTGCTGGGGGCGTTCCTCTTCATGGCGGCGCTGGGGTGCCTGCGGATGTACATGGCCCACGAGGAAAAAGAAAAGCTCGAGGTAAAGCTTCTATGGATGCGCTGATACTTTCCTGCGGCACCGGCGGCGGCCACAACGCGGCGGGCCGCGCGGTGGAGCAGGAGCTTCGCGCCCGGGGCCACCGGGTGACCTTCATGAACCCCTACGACCTCCAGGGCCCCCACGCCGCCCACACCGTCAACAGCGCCTACGTGAAGCTGGCCCAGCGGGTCCCCGGCGCCTTCGGGGCCGTCTACGGCCTGGGAAACGCCTACCGGCGCCTGCCCTTCCGCTCTCCCGTCTACCACTTCAACGGCGCCTCCGCCACCGCCCTGCAAAAATACCTGGACACCCACCCCTGCGACGCCATCGTCATGCCCCACCTTTTTCCCGCGGAGATGGTCACCCACTTAAAACGTCGGGGCGTCGCCGTCCCGCGCACCTACTTCGTAGCCACGGACTACACCTGCATCCCCTTCACCGAGGAGACGGACTGTGACCGCTACATCATCCCCTCCCCCGAGCTTGCGGAGGATTTCCTGGGCCGGGGTCTGCCAAAGGAGCGCCTGGCGCCCCTGGGTATCCCCGTCCGCCGGGAATTCCTGAACCGCGACCGGGCCCGGGCCCGCGCCCGCCTGGGCTATGAGGAGGGCCGGCGCTACGCCCTTTTAGCCGGCGGCAGCATCGGCGCGGGGAACCTGGAGGAGTCCGTGCGGGCCCTGGCCGACGACCACGACCTCCGGATCACCGTGGTCTGCGGCAGCAACCGCCGGGTCTACGAGCATTTGAGCCGTGAGTTCGGCTGGCGCGCCACGGTCATCAACCACACCGACGACTTCGCCGACTACGTGCTGGCCTCGGATCTCTTCATCTCCAAGCCCGGCGGCCTCTCCTCCGCCGAAGCCGCCGCCGCAGGCACGGCCCTCATCCACGTCACCCCCATTCCGGGGTGCGAGACGAAAAACATGGCCTTCTTCGCCGCCCGCGGCATGTCCCTGCCCGTCGAGTCCCCCAAAAAGGAGCTCCCGGATGCCTGCCGCGCCCTTCTGGACCCGGCGGAGCGCGAAAAAATGCTCCGGTCCCAGCGCACCCGCCTCCCCCAAAACGCCGCCTCCGCGTTATGCGACCTCATCGAGTCCGACGCGGCCGGAAAATAGCGCCACCCAGCGGCGAAAGGTTTGCGGTTGCTTCCATTGCCCCACCCAGGTCGGGGTGGCGCGAAGCGCCGGGGTCGGGGGAATAAGGTTGCGGCTGTGAAAAAAGTCTCGTAAAAAAGGAAGAGAGTTACCAAGGATTCCTTGGCAACTCTCTTCTTTTTTGGTATAA
>CANPYK010000058.1 GCA_947588605.1 uncultured Oscillospiraceae bacterium | reverse complement strand
CACGGCAAAGCCTTCCTCTCTGCGGTAAAGTATTTCACCTTGAGCGTGGAGGATTTAGGGGCCTGTTTCTCTTTCGGTTCGGAGGTCACGCGGTATGTCTGCTGTGTGTCCAAATCCTTGAAGTAGTCGTAGTAGTCGATAGGGAAGTTGATGTCTACCAGCGCGGAATACAGAGATGTCACGCCCTCTTTCTCCGCTCTCCGGGCCTCCATGGATGTGTCCAAAGCCTGATAGTTGGTAAACTCTGCGCCCTCTGTCCATGTGGTCTTGTAGCCGCCCTCGCCATCGGAAACACGGGTCTTTTCCATCAGGACGCATTTTCTTGCGAAGTCATCAAGTAAACTCATACTGCAATGTCCCCTTTCGGTATTTTCATCCACCGTAGACCGCCAGCCGTATTGTGCTTACCAGCGCACACAAGAGATATATTTCCTTGTCTAACGCCTGTTTGCCTTGCCGCCTCCGCCATGCTTTCATACACGGTGTTGGTATCAATGCAAAGAACCATTGTCCGTTTTGGCTGATTCAAAGCGCCTTTCTTGATAGATTCAGCAGAATGGTGTTTCCCATAAAACGAGTTGTTTTCTCCCATTCTTGCCGCGCTCATGCGCTTTCTAGTTTCTTCGCTGAGTTTGCCGCCAGTAAGTGCCGCCCGTATCTTTTCTCTTGTTTCCGGCGAATGTGGGATTCCCTTATTCCAAGGATTTTGGCCTTTGTGGGATTCACTGAGTTTCTTTAACGTTGCCTCACTCATTTTCCCTTTGCCAGTTCCGCCAAGGTCGATGTTATAGCCGAAAGCCGGGTCAGTAGCGTTGTATTTCTGGATTAGTTCACGCTCAATACGATTCGCTTCATCTAAAGACAGGCCATCAAACAAGACTTCATGCGAAAATCCGTCCCAGCCGTATTTAGTGATAGCCCGCCAGAAATATTTGTTGCCTATGTATCCTCTGCCATTGTCCCACCGCCTAGCGGTTGTCTGCCCGGTAATGCCGATATAAACTTTTCCGTTTTCTTTGTTTGTGTGTCTATAAACGATGTAGCCCATATCAGCACCGCCTTAATGACAACCGGGCAATTTTCTGTACTGGCTCAGGCGCGTTTCAAATGCAGTTTCCCACCCGTATGCGCCGCCAGACGTAGAACCGGCGGAACTAGCTTTTGTGTAAGCGTAGCCCCCAAATGACTCAGAACTGTACGGACTAGCCACAGCGTCCCCATATTTGGCCTCCCAATCGGTTATGTCTTTGGCTAGGGTAATTACACCCTTTGGGATTCCCAACGCCCACACAGCGCCGTTAAACGCTTCGTCTTGCAGTTCTGTTTCGTTCCCGTCGCCGTCTTTGATGGTGTCGCCGTAGATGTAAAGACCATCGTTCAACGCGCTTCCAAGGATACGGAAATACTGTCCATTCAAAAGGAAGGGCAACGTAAAGTGCCCGTCCGCTATGGTGAAATCTCCCGTGGTCCTCTCTCGAATGAACCAGTTGTGGAGATATGCCAAAAGACGTTCAAGCATTACGTTGCCCCCCTTTCTCACTTCTTGACCTTGACAATACCGCCCTCAAGCGTCAGCTCGCTGGGGTCAATGTCATAGGTGGGGCCATCCTCCACCTCGATAATGAGGTGCTTCTTCTTGTCGATGTAGTTGTCTACCCGATAGACGCATCCATTATCGGTAGAGACCTTCGCCTCGCCGTTGCTCTGGTAATAGGTCTTATTCTTCGATTTGTAAGCCGCCGGGATAAGAACGGGAATGAAGTGACCGACCTTATCTTCGCCCTTGGAAAACGCGGTGAAGTTTTCGTTTTTAAGGACCGTGCCGGTGGCTACATAGTTGGTCCCGCTGGTGGGCTTGATAGCAAAGTCAGACTTGACAAGGGTGTTGGCGTCAGTGCTTCCAAACGCGGAGCCATAATCATCGCCGCTAAGATTGCCGCTGGTGGCGGGAGAATCCATCTTCTCGCCGCCGTTGGTGTTCACGGTAGCCACCGCGATAGCGTCGATGTACTCCGCAAACAGGGTCATGCCCATAATGGCAAAGCACTCGGAAACAGCGGTGTTGTAGTTGCCCTGAGTGTGGAAGCCAATAAGATTAGTCTCGCCGTCGGTGGTGTAGGACAGGCCAGCGCGGGAGAAGTCGCTGGAAGCGGGGTCAACATAATAGTTGACGATGTTCTCCACGGGCGTAGCGATAACACGGCCACGGGGGATTTCCTCCTCAGACAGCAGGAACACGGTGCTGTAACCGAGGAAATTGGTCACATACTGGAAGCCAAATTCATTCTGCACGATGATGTCCTTGTCGCCCAGGTAGTCGTAAAGGTCCATCACATTGACAAAGCCGACAATGTTAGTGGCCGTGCGGTGCATACGCTTGAATTTGTTGATAACACTGCCCTTTGCCATAGCAAGCGCCCTCTGCCAAGTGCTCTCGGTCAGGGTCAGGGTGCCAGTGTTCAGATACTTGTAAAAGCGCTCCGTCACATTGGTCTGCAACTCAAACAGGAACGCATCATCGGTCATCTGGACGGCCACTTCATAGCCGTGGTCCTTGATAGCCTCCAGAGATACGGCCTTGCTGTACTTCTCGACGGTCATTTCCTCGTAGGGCGTTTCAACGACATTCGCCTTGCTGTAAGGGATGTTCTCGCCCTCACCGATGTTGCCGTCCTGGAGCACAACGCTTGCGCTCTTGGACTTCAGCACATAACCGGGCTGTTTCTTGATAGGCCGCAGGATTCCAAGAATCTCACGCAGGTGCTCCCAGTTGCGGGCAAACCGCGTAACAAAGTCGATTTCGCGGGCCTTTACTTCAATATTTTCGGATTTAGTGAGGTTTTCAGCCATGAAATAACTCCTTTCAACTCAAACCGAACAACTCCGGGTTGTCGGCTATGGCTTTCTGACGCTCTGTGGCGTCCTTGATTTTGAAAATGTCCTCTTTGGTCTTGCCGCTCCCGGAATTGGCGGGCGGCGTGTCGGTTTTCGCCCCGGTGACGGTGGTCTTGCTCACCAGCCCGGCAAAGGTTCCGGAAATGAGCTCATCCAGCGCGGAGGCGTCCTTGATTTTGCCGTTCTCAAGCTCCACGGCGTCGATTTCCGCCGCACTGCCTCTCATGGCAATATCAAGGCTTTTCCCGGTGATGTTCTTGCTCTCATAGTAGGCGCGGACAGCCTTTTCTTTGGCGGTCTTTGTCTCTTTGGCAGAAACATCGGATTTGTAATCGTCAAATTCCTTTTTGACCTTCTCATACTTCTCTTTGTAGCCGCCATCCCCCGCGGCTTTCAGGTCGTCCAGCTCCTTTTGCACCTTTACCAGTGTCTCGGCATCGGCTTTGTATGTGTCGCGCTGTTCCTTGATGGCATCCAAATCCGTCTTATGCGCGGAACAGAAATACTCTGCCGCCGTGTCCAGATTTTCAGCGGGAACACCGTACTCCTGGAGCTTGGCTTTTACCTGTTTGATTGAAAACGCCATAATACAATCTCCTTTGTCTCGGGCGGCAGTGTCTCGCCGCTTCGATTGATTTATAAAAACCGCAGTGTCTCGCGGTAATTACCATAAACAAAAAGAGCGTGGCCAGCTATTGCATCTGCAACAACTGACCACGCTCGGCCCTTCTCTCCCAAACGCTTATGGGGAGGAACGATATTAAATTATAGCTTGGTTAAAATCTTGGTTAATCCTCGGTTGAATCTTGGTTATCTTCAAGATAATCCAATAGAGGCAGACAAAGGGGGCACGCAAGGGCAACTAGAACGGTAAAAAACAATTTGCTAATATCATCCATCATGCATAACCTCCTATGCCTAAACGCTTATAGACAGGAACGATATTAAAATGATATGCGGGCGTGGATTTGCACCACGCATGACAGCCGCTTATACGGCTTCTCTGTTACATAGCGTCTACTATTGCCGCCGCCTTAACTGGGCGGTGCATGGCCGCCGAAACTGTGCTCAGCGTTTCTCCCATGCGCGCTTTACCATAGCAACGTGTCTCTTGCTTATGTCTATTCCGCCACCGCACAAAATTATAATAAATTATTCTATTTATGGTTTGTTTCGTAACAACTTTAGAATTTTTTTCAAAAGTTTTATCTGCTTGTTCTGCGTTTCCATAATTAAACACAAAGTCTTTATAAGCGATATAGTGAACTCTTGTGTATATACTGGACTGGACCCTAAAATCTCTTTGCTTATATCAATACCATCAATTTTGTTTGTTGCAATATTTTGTAATCTGTTAATTCCCTCAAACTCCCCGCTGCCGTTTCTCAAATCCACCATCTTTACCACCTCGCATTATAATCCATTAAGTTTCTTTTTCAGCAAATTTGACCGTTTCCCTCTTGACGTGCATAACCCTAACGCCATCTTTTGTAGGTATGACCTCGGCCCGGTGTCCTACCGCCAGTACAGAGTTGATAGCAGCGATAGCGCGTTCATCTAGCTTCATTATACCACATCTTGTGTCGGATGTATAGGATTTTTCAGCCATTTTTTAACTC
>CANPYK010000057.1 GCA_947588605.1 uncultured Oscillospiraceae bacterium | reverse complement strand
CCGAAAGCCTTGCGGCATCGGGGTTTTGAGGTTTTTTAGCGCTTGGAGAACTGAGGCGCGCGACGGGCGGCTTTGAGGCCGTACTTCTTGCGCTCCTTCATTCTCGGGTCGCGGGTGAGGAACCCGGCGGCCTTGAGGGGGGCGCGGTAGCTCTCGTCCACCTGCAGGAGGGCGCGGGCGATGCCGTGACGGACGGCGCCGGCCTGGCCGGAGACGCCGCCGCCGGTGACGGTGGCCTCGATGTCCACCTTGCCGGTGACGCCCACGGTGTTCAGGGGCTGGCGGACGATGAACTTCAGGGTATCAAGCCCGAAGTAGTCGTCGATATCCCGGCCGTTGACGGTGATCTTGCCGGTGCCGCCGGGGAAGAGATGCACGCGGGCCACGGAGGACTTCCTGCGGCCGGTGCCGTACATATAGGGCTTCTTGGACGTATACATTCTCTTGCTCCTCCTTACTCCTGGGTCCAGGCTTCGGGCTTCTGGGCCTCGTGCTTGTGCTCCGCGCCGGCGTAGACGCGCAGACGGGTGAGCTGCTCACGGCCCAGGGAGTTCTTGGCCAGCATCCCCTTGACGGCCTCGGTCATGGCGAACTCGGGCCGCTCGGCCATGATCTTGGCGTACTGGACCTCCTTCAGGCCCCCAATCCAGCCGGAGTGGTGGCGGTAATACTTGTCGGTGAGCTTTTTGCCGGTGAGGACGGCCTGGGACGCGTTGATGACGATGACGAAGTCGCCGCAGTCAACGTTGGGGGTGTAGTCGGCCTTGTGCTTGCCGCGCAGGAGCGTCGCGGCCTTGACGGCGGTCCGTCCAAGGGGTTTGCCCGCCGCGTCCAGGACGTACCATTTACGGGAAACGGTCTCCTTTTTAGCCAGTGTAGTGGACATGGTGTGCCTCCAAAATAGAAATAAATAGTGTAAATGCAGAAAATTTAACGTGCCCTATTTTTATAGCACGATTCCCCCCGGGTGTCAACACAAATTTCCGAAAAATTTTAAATAGGGGTCTACGTTCTTTGATTTTCTCCAGTTTTCTCTTGTTTCCTCTTGATTACTCGTGGGGCAAATGAAAATTTTTCTGAAAACCGCGCCCTTTTTCCCCGTTCCGGCGGTTCCTCAAAAAAACTCTTTACAACCGCCCGATCTTATGTTAGAATGTCATGGATTGCCCCTCTACCTCGTTTTGTGGAGCAGCCGGCATTGGTGCCGGGGCCTTTCGACCCGTTACGCGGTGGAGTGGGGACTATGAAAAGAAAGGAGCAAAACCGCCATGATCACCAAAGAGCAGAAGACCGCCGTCATTGACGCCAACCGCCGCAGCGAGAACGACACCGGTTCCCCCGAGGTCCAGATCGCCATCCTCACGGAGCGCATCAACCAGCTCACCGAGCACCTGAAGGTCCACAAGAACGACGCCCATTCCCGTCTTGGTATGTACAAGATGATCGGCCGCCGCCGCAGACTTCTGGACTACCTCATGGAGAAGGATATCGAGCGTTACCGCGCCATCATCGCCAAGCTCGGCATCCGCAAGTAAACGATCGGGTATTATATGCGGCCCAAAACCGCATATAATACCCATTGTTGCTTTTTCCACCAACCCAGGAACCGCTTTTTCCACCAACCCAGGAGCCGCGTTGTTTTAGTATTTGAAAGCGCGCCCGGTGTGCCGGACACGGCTTCAAGTGCTAAAAAACTCGGCTCCGCAGAAAAAAATACAAAAGGAGTCACAACATGATCATCAAGCACAGAGAATTCCCCAACTACAAAAAGTACGAGATGGACCTGGCCGGCCGGCCCCTGAAGCTGGAGGTCGGGAAGCTTGCCGAGCTTGCCAGCGCCGCCGTCCTCGTCACCTACGGCGAGACTACCGTTCTGTGCACCGTGGTGGCCAGCCCCCGTCCCAAGGAGGGCATCGACTACTTCCCCCTCAGCGTGGAGTTTGAGGAGAAGCTTTACTCCGTGGGCCGCATCCCCGGCGGCTACACCCGCCGGGAGGGCAAGCCCTCCGAGCGCGGCACCCTCAGCTCCCGCATGATCGACCGGCCCATGCGGCCCCTCTTCCCCTCCGACCTCAGAAACGACGTGGTGGTGACCTGCACGGTCATGTCCACGGACCACGACTGCGCCCCGGAGATCGCCGCCATGATCGGCGCCTCCGCCGCCGTCTCCATCTCCGACATCCCCTTCGCCGGTCCCATCGCCGGCGTGGGCTTAGGGCTCATCGACGGGAAGTATATCATCAACCCCACCAGCGAGGAGCGGAAGGTCTCCGAGATGTACTGCACCATCGCCGCCACGATGGACAAGATCGTCATGATCGAGGCCGGCGGCGACCAGATCCCCGAGGACGTGATGCTGAAGGGCATCATCGCCGCCCACGAGGCCATCAAGCCCGTGGTGGCCCTCATCAACCGGATGGTGGCCGAGATCGGCAAGCCCAAGTTCGAGTATGAGCACGCCTCCTTCAACCAGGAGCTCTTCGACAAGCTGGTGGACAAGTACCTGGACGACGTGCGCTACGCCATGGACACCGACGACAAGAACGTCCGCGAGGAGCGCTACAACGCCGTCGTCGACAAGATGATCGCCGAGTTTGGCGAGGAGTACCCCGAGATCACCGCCCAGCTGGAGGAGATCACCTACAAGATCCAGAAGAAGGTGGTCAAGCAGTGGCTCTTGCAGGGCAAGCGCGTGGACGGCCGCGCCATGAACGAGATCCGGCCCCTGGCCGCCGAGGTCGGCGTCCTGCCCCGGGTCCACGGCTCCGGCCTCTTCACCCGCGGCCAGACCCAGGTCCTCTCCGTCTGCACCCTGGCCACCCTCTCCGCCGCCCAGAAGCTGGACACCATCTGGGAGGAAGAGGAAAAGCGCTATATCCACCACTATAACTTCCCCAACTACTCCGTGGGCGAGGCGCGGCCCAGCCGCTCCACCTCCCGGCGTGAGATCGGCCACGGCGCTCTCGCCGAGAAGGCCCTGGAGCCCGTGATCCCCTCCGAGGAGGAGTTCCCCTACGCCATCCGCGTGGTGAGCGAGGTCCTTTCCTCCAACGGCTCCACCTCCCAGGGCTCCATCTGCGGCTCCACCCTGGCGCTCATGGACGCCGGCGTGCCCATCAAGGCCCCCGTGGCCGGCATCTCCTGCGGCCTCATGCACGATGACGACGGCAGCTGGAAGACCTTCATCGACATCCAGGGCGTGGAGGACTTCCACGGCGAGATGGACTTCAAGGTCGCCGGCACCAAGAAGGGCATCACCGCCATCCAGATGGACCTCAAAAACGACGGCCTCACGTACGACATCATTGAGAACGCCTTCCAGATCACCCGGGAGGCCCGCATCCAGATCCTGGACGAGATCATGCTCCCCGTGATCAGCGAGCCGCGACACGAGTTGGCCAAGTCCGCCCCCAAGATGATCTCCATGCACATCGACCCCGACAAGATCCGCGAGGTCATCGGCTCCGGCGGCAAGGTCATCCAGAAGATATGCGCCGACACCGGCTGCAAGATCGACATCGACGACGACGGCTCCGTCTTCATCAGCCAGCAGGACATCGAGGCCTGCCGCGCCGCCAAGAAGATCATCGACGACATCTGCTTCGTCCCCGAGGTGGGCAAGCTCTACTTCGGCCAGTGCGTCCGCGTCATCCCCATCGGCGCCTTCGTGGAGCTGGTCCCGGGCAAGGACGCCATGTGCCACATCAAGGACCTGGAGTTCAAGCGCACCGAAAAGGTCGAGGACGTCCTCAACGTGGGCGACTGGACCTGGGTCAAGTTCTTAGGCATCGACGACCGCGGCCGCTGGAACATCTCCCGCAAGGACGCCATCCGCGAGCGCGAGGCGGAGGGACTGCCCATCGACAGGCCGTAAGATATACCACCGACCAAAAACGGGCCCCCGCCGGGGTCCGTTTTTTTGCGCCCATACGCCGAACTTCCGAGGCCGCGGCGGCGGGAAAAGGTTTGCGGCTCGCGCCGCATTTTTATATTTCCCACCCGCCCGCCCCCGCCGCCGCGTCACCACCCCTGCCGCTCCGCGGCTGTCCCCTCCGCTGGAGGGGCAAAAGGGAGCGCATAGGTAATCTTGCCCCTCCAACGGAGGGGTGGCGCGAAGCGCCGGGGTGGTTCCGTCTATCCGACCGTCCAAATCATCGCACCCGCCCCCGATTCAGGGCCCTCCCCGCGGGGCGGCTGCGCCCGCAGGCGCGTTTCGGAGCGCAACCGCCGCGAAGCGGCGGCTCTTAGCGCGGAGATGGAGGGGGAGGGGTGAGGTGGGAGCCGAAGAGCTGCAACCAGCTTCGATGAACGCACGCACCTCATCCGGCGCCTGCGGGCGCCACCTTCCCCGCCCTGCGGGGAAGGCTAAGACGGGGGACGAAGGCTCGAATACCCCGCCGCTGCGGCGGCACCCCTTTTTCCGAAAAAGGGGTCGGGGGAATAAGGTTGCGGCGCTTCGCGCCGCGTTTATAAAAAATTGGGGCTGTGAAAAAAGTCTCGTAAAAAAGGAAGAGAGTTACCAAGGATTCCTTGGCAACTCTCTTCTTTTTTGG
>CANPYK010000056.1 GCA_947588605.1 uncultured Oscillospiraceae bacterium | reverse complement strand
CGTTGGGGGTTGACTTTTTATTTGCAGGCTTTTTCGGAAAAACTACGCCCGCAGGCGTGTTTCGGAGGCCAACCGCCCCGAAGGGGCGGCTCTTAGGCCGGAGATGGGGTGCCGCCGCGGCGGCGGGGTATTCGAGCCCGTTGGTCGTAACTGGCGCTTCCGATAATCGGATTGCAGCACCACCCCGGCGCTTCGCGCCACCCCGACCTAGGAGGGGCTAAAAAGTTGCGATAACGGAACGGTTCCCAAAAAACGAACCTGCTCCCGTCTTAGGGCCCCCTCCTCGTAGGAGGGGGGCAGGGGGGTAGCGAACGTCAGATGATAGACCGGTCCCGATAAAACACTCCCGCCTCCGACACGTTAGTCCCTCCTAGGTCGGGGACAGCCGCGAAGCGGCAGGGGTGGTTCGTGCGGCGGCGGGGGCGGGCGGGTGGGAATCAAATCTGCGGCGAAGCCGCAAACCTTTCCCCGCCGCCGCAATACCCCCCACAAAAAACCGCCGGGACGGTATCCGTCCCGGCGTTGACTTTTTCAGTTGGCGGCTTCCTCGTAGACGGAGACCTGCTTGCGCTCACGGTTGATGTGCTCGAAGCGGACCTTGCCGGAGACCTTGGCGTAGAGGGTGTTGTCGGAGCCCATGCCCACGTTGTTGCCGGCGTGGATCCTGGTGCCGCGCTGGCGGACGAGGATGTTGCCCGCGAGGACGTACTGCCCGTCGGCGCGCTTGACGCCCAGGCGCTTGGACTCGGAATCGCGGCCGTTCTTGGTGGAGCCCATTCCTTTTTTATGTGCCATGTGTGTTACACCTCCGATTTAGTGGGTTGAGTACGGATCACTTACGCGTTGATGGCGTCGACGGTGATCCTGGTGTAGGGCTGACGGTGGCCCTGCTTACGGCGATAGTTCTTCTTGGGGCGCATCTTGTAGACGATGATCTTCCTGCCCTTGCCGGTCTTCACCGCGGTGGCGGTGACGGTGGCGCCCTCGACTACGGGGGTGCCGATGGTGGCGGTGCCGTCGTCGTTGAAGATGGCGAGGACCTTGTCGAAGGTGACGGTCTGGCCGTCCTCCACGCCCAGCTTCTCCACGAAGAGGGTGTCGCCGGGGTTCACGCGGTACTGCCTGCCGCAGGCTTCAATGATGGCTGTCATATGGTTTCACCTCTTAAATAGTAGAGACTCGCTCTCGCAGGCGTATCCTGAGATACTTTTTCTGGCTCAGCTCAAAGCGGCTTATTAATTATAATCTCATTTTTTGCGTAAGTCAACACTTTTTTCATGGGAAACCGGGAAAAATAACGGCAAAACGGGCCTGACCTTTGGGCGGGGCGACAAATTCGTGAAAAAAATGTGAATTGCCAAATCCTCACTTGACAGACCGGCCCAATGGTGGTAAAGTAGCGTTGGCACTCGGGAATGGAGAGTGCTAAAAGAAGGTGAGGATATGGAGCTCTCCCAGCGGCAAAAGAAGATCCTGCGGGCGGTGGTGGAGGAATACATTGATTCCGCCGAGCCTGTGGGCAGCCGGACGGTCCAACAGCGGGCCGCCCTCACCTGTTCCCCCGCCACCATCCGCAACGAGCTTGCGGAGCTGACACGCGAGGGATACCTGGACCAGCCCCACACCTCCGCCGGGCGCGTGCCCACCGCCAAGGGGTACCGGCTCTACGTCAACGAGCTCATGCGGGAGCGGGAGCTGACGGACGACGAGACGGAGGCCATCAACCGGAAGCTCCAGGACCGCGTGGCACAGCTTGACAAGCTCATCGAGAACGTGGGCCACATGGCCACGGAGCTGACGAGCTACCCGGCTCTCACCATCTCCGCCGCCGCGGCGGTGACGGTGAAGCGCTTCGACCTCATCTACCTCGACCAGAACTCCTTCATCATCGTGCTCCTCCTCACCGGGGACACGGTGAAGAACAAGCTGGTGCATCTGCCCTTCTCTTTCTCCCAGAACACCCTCCAGCGCCTGTCGGCGGTGTTCAACGCCTCCTTCACCGGCATCGGCGAGGAGGCCATCACGGCGGAGCTCATTGATTCCGCCGAGCGCGCCGCCGGGGACACCATGGGCCTCACAAGCGTCATTGCCAGCTTCGTCATCGAGACGCTGGCCACCGCCGGCGGCGGGGCCAACGTGTCCGGGGAGGCCAATCTTCTAAAGCTCCCGGAGTTCAAGGACCCCGACAAAGCCCACAGGCTCATCAACTACCTCTCGGACGCGGCGAACCTGGCGAGCCTTCCGGGGGGCACGGATTTCGGGGATGTGAAGGTGCTCATCGGGCCGGAGAACGCGGCGTTGGAGCTGAAGGATTCCAGCGTGGTGCTGGCAAGCTACAACGCCGGGGACAATATGCGGGGCATCATCGGCGTGGTGGGCCCCACCAGAATGGACTATTCCGCCGTAGCGGCGAAGCTCAGCTACATCGCCGGGGGGCTCTCCAAGCTCCTGGCCGGCGGCGCGCCGCCCAGCGGCTACGGAAAGCTGATGATCAAAGGAGATGACAAGTGATGGACGAAAAGAAAAAGGACGAAAAGGAAAAAGAGACGAAAGCCCCCGATACGCCTGACACAGAAAAAGAGAAGACAGCCGAGGAGCCCAAGGCCGAGGAGAAGAAGACCGAGGAGAAAAAGGAGCCCACCCCGGAGGAGCTTCTGGCGGCGGAGAAGGACAAGTACCTGCGGCTCTACGCCGAGTATGACAACTACCGCAAGCGCAGCCAGAAGGAGCGGGAGGCTCTTTACGCCCAGGTGAAGGCCGACGCCGTGACGCCCTTTTTGCCGGTGTACGACAATCTGGAGCGGGCGCTGAAGCTCGGCTGCGCCGACGAGGCCTTTTTGAAGGGCATCCAGATGACCATGACACAGCTCACAGGTGTCCTTGAAAAGCTGGGCGTCAAGCCCATCGACGCCGTGGGGCAGAAATTCGACGCCAAGCTCCACAACGCCGTGATGCACGTGGACGACGACCAATACGGCGAGGGCGAGGTCGTGGAGGAATTCCAGAAGGGCTTCACCCTGGGAGAAAAGGTCATCCGGTTCTCCATGGTGAAGGTCGCGAACTGAAAAACATTTCAATTTTAACATACAGGAGGAAATCACAATGGGAAAGATCATAGGCATCGACCTTGGCACTACGAACAGCTGCGTGGCGGTGATGGAGGGCGGCGAGGCCGTCGTCATCGCCAACGCCGAAGGGATGCGCACGACGCCCTCCGTCGTGGCCTTCTCCAAGGACGGGGAGCGCATGGTGGGCCATGTGGCCAAGCGCCAGGCCATCACCAACCCCGACAGGACCGTCAGCTCCATCAAGCGCGAGATGGGCTCCAACTACAAGGTGACCATCGACGGCAAGGCGTACACGCCCCAGGAGATCAGCTCCATGGTGCTCCAGAAGCTCAAGGCCGACGCGGAAGCCTACCTGGGCCAGCCCGTCACCGAGGCGGTCATCACCG
This sequence comes from uncultured Oscillospiraceae bacterium, assembly GCA_947588605.1. Lineage (GTDB taxonomy): Bacteria > Bacillota > Clostridia > Oscillospirales > Oscillospiraceae > RUG626. The sequence goes on along the minus strand of CANPYK010000056.1, from coordinate 1,156 downwards.
TCCCCGCCTACTTCACCGACTCCCAGCGTCAGGCTACCAAGGACGCGGGCCGGATCGCGGGCCTGGACGTCAAGCGCATCATCAACGAGCCCACCGCCGCGGCCCTCGCGTATGGCGTGGACAAGGAGCAGGCCCAGAAGATCATGGTCTACGACCTGGGCGGCGGCACCTTCGACGTGTCCATCCTCAACATCGACGACGGCGTCATCGAGGTCCTGGCCACCGCCGGCAACAACCGTCTCGGCGGCGACGACTTCGACCAGTGCGTCGTCAAGTACCTCATCAATGAGTTCAAGCGCACCGACGGCGTGGACCTCTCCACCGACCGCGTGGCCATGCAGCGCCTGCGCGAGGCCGCCGAGAAGGCCAAGTGCGACCTTTCCGGCGTCACCTCCACCACCGTGAACCTGCCCTATATCACCGCCGACGCCTCCGGCCCCAAGCACCTGGACGTGACCCTGACAAGGGCGAAGTTCAACGAGCTCACGGCGCATCTCGTGGAGGCCACCGCCGGCCCCGTGCGTCAGGCCATGTCGGACGCCGGCCTCACCGGCGCGGACATCTCCAAGGTCCTGATGGTGGGCGGCTCCAGCCGTATTCCCGCCGTGCAGGAGGAGGTCCGCAAGCTCACCGGCAAGGAGGGCTTCAAGGGCATCAACCCCGACGAGTGCGTGGCCATCGGCGCGGCCATCCAGGGCGGCGTCCTGGGCGGCGACGTGGAGGGCATCCTTCTGCTGGACGTCACCCCGCTGAGCCTGGGCATCGAGACGCTGGGCGGCGTCTTCACCAAGATCATCGAGCGCAACACCACCATCCCCTGCAACCGCAAGCAGGTCTTTTCCACCGCCGCCGACAACCAGACCAGCGTTGAGGTCAACGTCCTCCAGGGCGAGCGGGAGATGGCCCAGTACAACAAATCCCTGGGCCGCTTCCACCTGGACGGCATCGCCCCGGCGCGCCGCGGCGTGCCGCAGATCGAGGTGAGCTTCGACATCGACGCCAACGGCATCGTCAACGTCTCCGCCCGGGACCTGGGCACCGGCCGGGAACAGCACATCACCATCACCTCCTCCACCAATATGTCCAAGGAGGACGTGGAGAAGGCCGTCCGGGAGGCCGAGCAGTACGCCGCCGAGGACGCCAAGCGCCGCGAGGA
>CANPYK010000055.1 GCA_947588605.1 uncultured Oscillospiraceae bacterium | reverse complement strand
GCACATGAGCATTAGCGCCGGGGTTGTCGTTGCCGTAGCCCTCCAGCAGGTTGATGACGCCCCACACGCCGAGACCGGCGCCAAGAGCGATCACCAGCGTCTGAAGAACGTCGATCGCGGAAGTGAAAAAATCCATAAATCTCAATGCCGGGATATACGGGTAATGGCTTTACAATAACTGCAAGGCCGGAACTTCACCGCATACGCGGCCCCGTCCCGGCTTCTCCTTTCATCATATTTTCATTTATTTCTCCGGCATCGCAGTTAAAGCCGATGTCTTGTGTCATGCGCTGATTTGCACCTCCTTAAGTGGAATATCTATAAAAATATCCGGCCTCGTCAGAGGTCGGGTACGAACGCGGGAATAGTGTCCTCTCCGTCATCCTCAACGTCGATGTCGTAAACGTCATAGATCTCCTCCGGCTTCGGGCGAAGGCGGGTAGACAGGAACTTTTCGATGTCAAAGGCGTTGCGCGGGTTCGCGTCGGAGAGGTATTTGTAATTAGGATGCCGGGTGATGTCGTACTTGTCCGAGAAAAAGGGCCGGACACCGCGAAGTTGTAAAATGCACTTGCTGCCGTCCATGACCGCGATCTCGTCCTGGCTCATGAGTTCATGTCCCAGCTTCTGATAGCTCAGTCCGTAGCTGGGACTGTTGCCTCTGGTGTCCGATGAATTGATCGTGTCGATCGTTTCCTTGCCCAGCGCGGCGTTGAGCTCCTTGATGGTGCCGGGTTCCGAGCCGCCGAGAAATACGCGGGAGTCCATGTTTCCGATGATGGTGTCCGCGTTGTCCTTGTAGATGGCTTTGAGCTGGCTTTGGGCCTGCAACACAAGGCAGGCGGAGATTTCCCGGCTTCGGATGGTCGCCACCAGCTTTTCAAGATTCGGTATCTGCCCGATGTTCGCGCACTCGTCGATGAGGCACCGCACATGGACGGGCAGGCGGCCTCCGTACACGTCATCCGCTTTCTCGCACAACAAATTAAAAAGTTGCGTATAGATCATCGAAATGAGGAAGTTGAAGGTGGTGTCCGTGTCGCTCATGATCAGAAACAAAGCCGTTTTCTGATAGTCCCCGTCCTGCTTTCCGGGCGGGAATATCTTGTCTCCCAGCGTATCCAGTTCCAGCTCGTCGTACATGGTGATCTCCCGGAGCTCCTGGATGTCAAAGGGGGCAAGACGCGCGCCGCAGGAAATATTGATGCTCTTGGCCGTCTTTCCTGCCGCCAGCTTGTACTTCTTATACTGCCGGACGGCGAAGTGGTTGGGGTCCTTTTCTTCCAGCTCGTCAAAGGCCAGATCCACGTTGTTTTTGAAGGCTTCATCATCCTCCCTAACTTCCAGCGCGTTTATAAACTCAATGAGAGTGGCGAAGTTCTGTTCCTCCACCGGCGCTTCATAGTGGATATACCCGATGAGAGCTGTGTACAGAAGCGTCTCTGCTTTTACCCAAAAGTCGTCCCCGCTCTTGCCGTCGCCCTTGGTGTTGGCGATCAGGGTATTCACCAGCTTCAAGATGTCTTTTTCACTGTGGATATACGCGAAGGGGTTGTAGTGCATGGATTTGCGAAAGTTTATGGTATTGAATACCTTGATACGGTAGTTGTTGCGCTGTAAGAGCTTCCCACACTCCACAAGGATACTGCCCTTGGGGTCGGTGATGACGTAGCTGCTGTGACATTGCATGAGGTTCGGTTTTAGCCAGTAGCGAGTCTTGCCGCTGCCGGAACCGCCTATGATAAGCACATTCTTGTTCCGCGCCGTCTTGGGGTCCTTGGGGCGGCTGTTCATGGTGAGGCCCTCCGTTTGAGTGAGGATGATATTGTTCCTGAGATCCGGGTCCATATACGGCCTGATGTCCTCCGGGGTGCCCCAACGTGCGGACCCGTATTCCATGCCATGCCGGTACTTCCTGGCGTTCTTACTCCGAATATACACGGCAAGGCGGAGAGCCGCGCCGAGAAGGATGCCGAGCAGGAGGTCTTTCGGATGAAAGCTGGGGAGGGGAGACTGAAACGCCGCGGAGAAACCGCCCATAATGTGCAACAGCTTTTCCGAGGCATTGGTCCCCGCCGCCAGCCGCCATGCCTGTCCCAGCTTGGAGGCGTAGAGGCCAATCAGAAAATACGGGATATTGGGGATCAGGAGCTTCTTCCAGTTTATATTCCTCACCTCTCCAGCTCCTTTTTCTTCTCCTTCGTCTGCCGTCTGACAAGAGGCTTGAGATCACGGAGCTTCTGGAGTACGGAGCCGCGCTCCTTCTTCCTGACGGTATTCGCCGTGTATTCCTTGAAAGCCGCGGTCAGGGCATCGGCGTCCCTCGCCTTGAAAAAAACGAGGTACTGAGGCGGCGAAACGCTGCGGTCCTTCTTGACGGCGTAATCCACGCCGTATTTTCTGGCAACCCGGTCGAAATCCCGGATGTTTTTATCGCTGATCTCGATATTGGCTACGCCCTGATCCTGTCCCACAAGCTGTTTGACCGACTGTTTTCCCCTGGGGTGGACATCGGCGCTTGCCCTTTCCCTGGACGCCTCCTTCAGGTGGTTGAGGTACTTCACGATGGCGCTTTTCAATACTCTGCCCGTCAGCTTGGCCGTGTTGATGGCGAGGGTCACGCTGCGGTTCTCTATATCTTCCTGCAATCTTTCTCACCTCCGTTTTTGCATAACAAAGGGCCCTCATGTTTCCATGAGAGCCCGACGGTTATTTGACTGTTTTATTTGATCCAGACACCGGCCGCGTCGAAGTTGCTTCCGGTGGTCGTGCCGTCCGCGTAGGCGGAACCGAGATTGTACCGGCCGTAGGAGAAGTAGGCCGTCACGGTGTAGCCGGGGACCATGCTCTGCGTCTCCGCCGCCATCCGCTCGGCGTAGCCCTTGATGTCAGCCATGCCGTAGGACTTCCACCACTCCTTGAACTCGCTCATGCTCAGATCCCCGGAATACTCCACCATAAAGATCTTCTCGTTGCCGTAATTCGTGACCGGCTTTTCCTCAACGGTCCACTCGCTCTCAAATCCGGCATAGCCGTCTTTTTGGGCGGGAGTATCGTGAGCGGAAGATGTACTGGGCTTGTCCACGGTGGCGATGTTGTTTTTCGCGTCGTAGCCGACCTCCAGGCCGTAGGCTTCGGCCAGCGCCCGGAGGGGAGCGTAGGTCGTGCCGTTGTGGGTGAACACCATCACGTCGTTCCCGTTCACGTCCTTGGGCTGGAAGACCTCCCCGTTGACCAGGACCTTGATGGGACTGATCTCGATCGTGAGTGCCCCGGTCGCTGCCAGGGCTGTGACCGCCGTGGAGCTGATGAGCAGAGCCGCCAGCGCGCCGCTTACAAAGGTGATGAGCTTTTTCTTCATTTTGGAATACCTCCTGTATGTTTTTTGTGTTTCCACGCTCAAATCATACAGGAAAACAGTGGATTCCTCAACGATGTCAAAATAACCTTTGCTAAGTCTGAACCTGATGCCCCTCATTGGCATGAAAAAAAGACCACCATTCATCTTCCCGCACCTGAAAGGCATCGCCTAACTGGACGGTGTTCGGGAAGTTTTCCTGGGTGGTCTTTATGGCGTATTTGTCGATTTCCGTTGCGTAGTACCGGACGATTTTTGCCCCCAGCTTATTCAGGGCGAGGCGGCCGCAGCTCATGCCGTCATACATGGACAGCACTTCCAACGGTTCCGTCAGGATACCGGGGCAGTATGAGAGAATATGGGCGATCACGTCTACCGTCCAGCCGTTGCCCAACATTTTATATGCCTGGGTGGCGCTCACCGGAAACACAAAGCCATCCGGCACCGTCTGGAGGCGCATACACTCCTGCACGGTCAGCTTACGGATGATGTAATATCCATCTTTCAGCTTGATGGGGTACTTTTTCCCGTTGATGATGATTTGGCCGTCGCGGACCTCGTAGATCGGCTTGTCCACCGTCCCGCAATATTGATAGTATTGGCAGGAGGTAGTGAGGCAGTTTGCCTTTTCCTTCATCGCCCGTCCCCGGCGTGTCTTGCTTCCTGGCATAGTCAAGTCCACGCACTCGCCGGGGCTTATTTCCGCGTAGCCCGTGCGGGTGGCCTCCCGCACCAGCATATTAGGGCAGTTTACCGGAACGGTATAAAGCCCGGTTTTCGCGCCGGCCCCGCCGCCGTTTCCGCACAGGGTCTTGCTTTTCCCATCCGCGGAATATACCCGATGCCCCTGCCCCTCGGAGCCGGTGCCGCTCTCTATGGTGCCCACGCGGATGGGACACATGGGGACCTGATGGGCTACGCAGGTTTTTCGGTCTACGGTATTTCCGACCATATTGCGGATGCCGTCTTTGTAATAGGACGCCCGCAGACACTGAGCCTTGCCATCGGTGGTAATGTTCACCGGTTCTATGACCATCGGCGCGGGGAAGTGTCCGCCGTCTAAGCCGTTGGCGGCGCTCGCTTTGCCATAGTTGGCTTTCAGCGTGTAGCACTTTTCCCGTAACGGCAGGCCGCTGTCGAGAACATCCGTAAGGATAATGCCGCGGTCCTCCGGCAGATCCACTCCGGGGATGTTCGTCCAGTAGAGCCTCTGACGGCTTTGGGCTGAGACAAGCGCCGAGTTTATCATAATGGGTTCTACGCCCAACTCTAACGTGATTTGCGCTCTGATCGCCGGAGCCATACTCTTGTTGTTTTCATAGAGAAAATAGTCCGGCCCGTAGCGGTCCTTGGCGATAAGATAATTGCGGAATAGCTCCCATCCCGATCCTTCCGGCTTCGTTTCCCGGTTCCTGGTCTGCGCTATGCTCCAGTGGGTACAAGGGGAGCCACCCAGCAGAAGTTTCATCCGCTGTCACTCCTTTCGCATTTTCTCACATTCCTTTCCTCTAAAGTTGTTTTGTTCCGCGGCAAACCGGGCGTCCAGCGCGGCTACTGTCCAGCCCTGTTTGAACTGTCCAAGGGGATTGTGCCCGTACTGAGCAATCGCCCTCGCGTCCATCTCCAAGAGCTTTGCCCACAG
>CANPYK010000054.1 GCA_947588605.1 uncultured Oscillospiraceae bacterium | reverse complement strand
TGTCATCGGAGGGAGGGTTTGGAACCCTCCCCTACTGGCTCGCTCTCCCCACCGGGCCACGGCCCGGCGGGGGCCCCAGGGACAGCGCCGCAGTCGCAGGGTTGGTTCCGTCCTTACGCGCTCTTCAGCTGCGTCCCCCCGGTGACGCCGCCCACGCAGGCGAAGCGCCAGTCGTTGAACGTGGCGGAGAACCGCGCCCGGCCCAGCCACTCGTTGGCGTCGTTGTGGGCCACCTCGCTGCGCACCTCCAGCTTCACCCGGTCGGTCCACAGCGCCCCGCCGTAGGTCTTGTTGTACCCGGAATCCATCAGGATCCAGGGGGCCGTCTCGGACTTGGGCAGCAGCTCCTTGAGGTAGCTGGAGATGATCACCCTCCAGCGCCCGTACTGGAAGTTGAAGGCGTTGTTGCCCGTGGTGGGCTCCTTGTCCGCGCCGATAGCCGCCAGCACCGCCGTCATCAGGTCCGGGTCGTCGGGGATGAGGATGGTGTCCGGCGCCACGGCCAGCAGCTCCCCGTTGTCCCCCTTGAAGTGGTGCATGGCCACCTCCGCCCTGGTCAGCGCGTCCAGGCTGAACGCGTCGGAGAAGCAGTTGGACTGCTTGAGCTTCTCGTCCACCTTCGCCGGGTGCTTGGTGGAGAACACCGTCTCCTTGTCGGCGGAGCGGATGTCGAAGCTCTTGTCCTTGTGGGAAAACTCTTTCTTCTGGGCCACGGCGCTGGCATACGCCTGGATGCCGAAGATCTCCCGCCCCCGGTAGTAGGCCGTGGTGAAGGCCGTGGGCTGCTTCTTGAGGTCCATGAGCTTCCCGTCCTCGATGGCCTCCTTGGAGACGGAAAAGCTCTGCTTCCACGTCTCGTACTCCAGGAACTTCTTGAAGCCCTCCTGGAAGGAGGTACGCGGGTACTCCCCGTTCTCGCCCACCGGCTCGAAGCCGTCCATGGCCGTCATGGTGACGATGGCGTCCACCGCGTTCTTGCTGGTGTCCATGAGGAAGAGGTGCGGCAGAAGGCTGGCCTTCTCGAACTCCTCCCCTCTCTTCTCGATAAACCTCTTGATGGGGGCCTGGATCTTGCCGAACACGCTGTCCTGCAGCCCGCTCCCCTCGGTAAACGTGATTCCTGCCATGTTTGCTCTCTCCTTTCTTTAGACCGCCTCCGAGGCCGCCGCGCCGAACCTGACGCGCATCATGGCCCCGTCCTCGTCGCTGTCCTTGTAGACGACCTCGGCGCACCCGCCGGTGGTGGTCGTCACCTTCATGCCGTCCGTGTGGATCTGCACCTTGTCCCCCACGTTCACGGAGGCAGGCGCGCCCTCGCTGGCCGTCTCGAAGATGATATCGGAGCCGGCCCGGATCACCGGGATGAGCTCCCCCTCTTCGCAGGGCGCCTCACGCTCGCACATGCTCACGTACCGCGCCTCGTCGGCGGCGGTGGCCGTCTTGAGCTTTCCTTCCTCCGTCTTCAGCGCCATCCCCACCTTGGGGGTGAGCTCGGCGGAGGCCGCCAGGTACTCATGGGGCGGGTTGCGCCCGTCATCCACCGTGTGGATCAAAAACATACTCAAAACCTCCCTTTATTTTTTGGTACTCTTGCGGTACCTGTTGTAGTCCTCGCGGATCTCCGCGTCGGACATCTCCGGGTTCATGGCCCGGTACATCTCCAGCACGTCCTTGGGCACCGGAACGGTGTCGTCCCCCTGGCCGCTGGGCTTGGTGGCCGTCATCCCGGCCTTGCCCGCCTGGGCGTTGTAGGCCGCCTGCCGGGAGGCGTCGGCGGACCGGCGCGAGAGCTCCTGGTAGTTGGCCACCATGTAGGCGTCGGAGATGTCATACCCGCGCCGGACGAGCTCCGTGAGCTTGGCCGAGTACGCCTTGCCCGTCAGATCCGCCAGCGTCTTCACCTCCGGGTCCATAGCCGTGATCTTCTTAACCTCCGCGTCGATCCTCCGCTTGGCGTCCTCCCGGCGCTGGCGCTCCATCATGCTCCTGGCCGCCGCCGCGTCCGCCATGGCCTTCTGGACCGAGGGCGTCGTATTGATGAACTCGTCGATCTCCGCGTCCGTCAGCCCGCTGCGCCGCTTGATCGCCTCCCGCCTCTCGTCATAGGCCCTCTGCCGGTAGGCGTCGTACTCCGCCTTGGTGGTCACGGGCTTGCCCGTATAGGGGTCCATGATCCCCAGCCTCCGGATAAGGTCGTCCACGTCCCGCTGAAGGTCGCTCCCGGGCGGCGGTGTCTGTACGCCCTGGCCGCTCTCCCGTCCGGCTCCCTCCGCCGGCGTAGGCGTCTCCGCCGGTTTTTCTTCCGGCTTCTGCTGTCCCTCCGCCGCCGGCGCCTGTTCCGGTTCCTCAGGCCCCGCCTCAGGAGCGTCCCCCGCCGGGCTCTCCGGCTCCCCGCCCCCCTCCGGTCCCGTCTCCGGCTCCAGCCCGTAAAGGTCATTGTAGTTGATTTCTTCTCCCATAAAAAACTCCTTTCTGTCGTCCCCCATCCCAGCCTTCCCCGCTTAGGCGGGGAAGGTGGCGCCGCAGCGCCGGATGAGGTGGGTGGCTCCCCTTCATTGGAAACCTTCCGGGTTGCGTGGGCTCCCTTTCGTAAAGGGAGCTGTCGCGAAGCGACTGAGGGATCGAAGGTATCGATAACCATGCAGTCATCCTACCTTCGCTTCCCCCCTGCCCCCCTCCTACGAGGAGGGGGCTCTATAAGGAGCGGCTTCGCCGCAACCTCTTTTGCCCCTCCCTCTGGGAGGGGTGGCCGCGCGCAGCGCCGGCCAGGGTGGGACCGTCACTTCCCGGATCTCAGATCCGTCCCGGTCTTCACGCTGGACTTCCCGCCGTTCTTCCCGGTCTTGTACACCGCCTCGACCACCTGGGTCCCGGTGTTCTTGATCTTCCCGGCATACCCGCTCTTACTGTTGTCCGCCATTTATCTCACCTCCCTTCGTCGTCGTCGCGGAACCCGCGATAGTTCCCCGCCGCGCAAGCGCGACGGCTCACTCGCCAGGTTCGCTCCTCCTCTCCCCACCGGGCCACGGCCCGGCGGGGGCCCCATTTACCTGTCCCTCGTTCTCCGCGGCTCCCCCCGCGCTCCCTCCCGCCTGCATCGCGGTCTGCATGGCGATCATCCGCGCCTCTCTCTGCCGCTGGGCGGCGAGGGCCTCCTGCTGGGCCTTCTGGCGCTGCTTGAAGAGCTCCTTCGTCTCGGCCGCGCCGGGGTAATGGAGCATCTCCATCTTGGTCCAGAAGAAAATCATCGTCTCGAGATCGTCCAGCGGCCCGAAGGCCCCGGTCTGGAGATTAAGCCGCGTCTCCTCCCACATGGCCTCCCGGTTGCTGGCCAGGGTCGCGCTGGTGTCGTCCACGGCGAAGATAAACTGGTCGTTCCAGTACCACTCCCCCGCCGCGTCCCGCTCCAGGAAGTCATAGCGGTTGAACTCCTCGTATTCCCGCTCCCCGGCGGCGTTAAATTTGGGCACGGGCCTGGGCTCGTCGGCATAGGCCAGCTTCATCTTGAAGATCGCCTCGTAAAGCCGCTGGAAGGCCGCGTTTTTCATGATCCGCTTGCTCTCCAGCCTCCCCGCCGTCTGCGCCGCCGCGAACTGCTTGGCCGTCCCCGACGTGGCTGTGGTGTCCCGCCTCCCCTGGAAGGAATCCGTCACGCCGATGACCTGCCGCATCTCCTCATAGGCGTGATCCAGCATCGCCACATCCTGGCTGATGTCACCCTCCATGTCATAGACGTCTATGTAGCTCTTGTCCTGGAGGTTATCGAGCCGGATAAGCTTCATCTCCCCCGGATCGCGCTCGATGGTGGCGTCCTTGGGAAGGCTCATGTAGCTACCGGCGGTGAGGAGCTTGTCCAGCATCTTCGTCTCCAGCCGGTTTACCGTGTTCTGCTGGCTGGCGATAGCGTCCACGTCCGACCCGCCGAGAAACCTGCCGAAGACGGAGATGTTCTTCTGGAGCACCACCGGGAAGATGTTGGGCTTGTAGTAGGGAAGCCTCGTCCTCTTCCACGCCGGCGCCCCGTCCGGCCCCACCTCCAAAACCGGCGCCCCGTCCGGCCCCCGCTCCAGCGCCGGTATCACCGACCCGTCGGACCGCACGATATCCGCCGCCGGCTCCTCAAAGTCCTCCTCGCTCTCCTCCCACTTCGTCCCCCCGCAAAAGGGGCAAACTCCCCGGTTGTTCAGCTTTCCGGTCTCTCTTTTTTCGTCCTCCCGGATGCCTCCCGTCCCCGGATACGTCCCGTCCATCGTAGGCTGCGCGACGACGACGCTTCCCGGCGCCGGCTCCAGCGCCCCGCACCTGGCGCACCGCCTGAGACGCCGCGCCTGGTAGTCCTCCAGGTCCTCCAGCTGCGTGTCGTTCACCCAGCTATAGAGCCCGATCCCGCCCTTGTCGTTGCGGTAATAGGCCACGTACTGCGTGACCATATCCTCGGCGGTGCTCTCCCCGGTCCCCCTGGCGTCCGGCTCGGACTCGCTCTCCTCGGAGACGTCCACGCCGTACCGCCGCTTGACGGACCCCTTGGTCTGCGGGAGCTTCAGGATGATGTGGTCCATGTCCTCGATGCCCGTGTAGACTCCCGCCTGGGGGATGATCTGCTTGGGATGCAGGAGCGACACCGCCACCTCCCCGGCGGTGGTGTGCGTCCGCTGAGAGGAATCCCACTCCACCAGATACGCCCCGCCCCCCTGGATTGGCACCGTCCGCTCCTGCTGGTCGTTGAGCTCCTCGAAGCTCATCCGGTCCAGCTCGTCCCGGAGCATATCCTCGATGAGCCGCGCCAGCCTCTCGTCCCGCTTCCGCCGCGCCGTCACCTTCGGCTGGGGGATGGAGGAGCTGACCTGCGCCTCGATGAGCTCTAAAATCACGTTCCTCACGTGCGGCGCCCTGTCCGGCACCTCCTCCCGCGCGATGGGCTTTATCCGGTCCGACCCCAGATACAGCCCCTCCCGCTCGTCCATCCTGGAAAGCTCCCCGGCATACGCGCTCTCGTCCGCCTCCAGCTTCCCCTGCCAATATTCCAGCTTCTTCTTGTCCGTCTTCGGCATAGGCTCCCTCGTATCCTCCCGTAGGGGCGGGTTCTAAACCCGCCCGCGATTCCTGTTACCGTCCTGTCATCGGCGGGAGGGTTTGGAACCCTCCCCTACAAACCGTCCTCCATGCCCCTCCCAGGTCGGGGTGGCGCGAACCGCCGGGGTGGTTCCGTCTACCTCGGGCTTCCCCACTTCTCCACCAGGTACTTCTTCAACTCCCCATCCGCGTTCCGATAATCCTCCCACATATCCTTCGTCCACTTCGCCGTCCCGCTCTCCTTCGGCAGGCTCACGGCGGCGCTTTGCTGCTCCCGGATCGCGTGGGCGATGGCCAGCGCCATCACCATGTCGTCATGCGCCCCCGCCTCCGCCTCCGGCCTGGAGGTGTCCGGGTTTCGCACGAACGTCAGCATCTCCTCCAGCGTCCACCGGTCCGATACGCAGGTAATGTCCTCCCGCGCCGCCTCGATGAGCTTGGCGATCATGTAATTGCGGTTGGACTGCTGGGTCCTCCACCCGAAGGCCCGCCTCACCTGGTGCGTGTAGTCGTCCATGACCTCCCGGACGTACTGCTTGGGGTACCGCAGCCGCTCCAGCTCCCGGATGGGGAAGGTGGAAAAGTTCGCCTCCACGCCGATGAGCGCCGTGTTGTACATGAGCCCCAGACAGTAAAGCTGCTTTGCGTAGAGGTCCTCGTCGGTCTTCAGCTTCATCGCGCACACCTGCTTTCCCGTCCGGTTGTCCAGCACCTGCCCCGCGAAGGAGTCCGACCCGTC
>CANPYK010000053.1 GCA_947588605.1 uncultured Oscillospiraceae bacterium | reverse complement strand
ATGCTGGGCGCGGAGATCGAGGTCCCGACCCTGGACGGCAAGGTCAAGTACACCATCCCCGAGGGCACCCAGCACGGCGATACCTTCCGCCTCCGCGGCAAGGGCATCCCGTACTTTCGCTCCTCCGGCCGCGGCGACCAGTACGTCACCGTCGTCCTCACCGTCCCCAAAAGCCTCACCGCCGAGCAGCGGGACCTGGCCCAAAAGCTCGCCGCCTCCCTGGGCGACAGCACCGCCAAGCCGAGAAAATTTGGCAAGCGAAAATAATCCGGCTCGAAAAACAGCCGCGCCGCCCCTTGCGGGCGGCGCTTTTTATACGCTTTTATATGCTTGTGCGTCCTTTTGTCAAAATGTCGGCGATACGCTGGGAGGCCAGTCCGTCGCCGTAAGGGTTCTGCGCCCGGGACATGCGGTTATAAAGCTCCTCGTCGGTGAGCAGGGCCTTGAACTCCCGGTAGACCACGTCCTCGTTGACGCCGATGACCCGCAGGGTCCCGGCCTTGACGCCCTCGGGCCGCTCGGTCACGTCCCGGAGGACGAGGACGGGCTTGCCCAGGCTCGGCGCCTCCTCCTGGATGCCGCCGGAGTCGGTGAGGATCATATAGGACCGGGCCAGGAAGTTGTGGAAGGCCACCACGTCCAGCGGCTCGATGAGCCGGACGCGGTCACAGCCGGTCAGCTCCTCCCGGGCGGCTTCGCGGACCAGGGGATTTAAGTGGATGGGATAGAGGACCTTCACGTCCGGGAACTCCTCCGCCACCCGCCGAACGGCGCGGAAGATGTGGTGCAGGGGCTCGCCCCAGTTCTCCCGCCGGTGGGCGGTGAGGATGACGAGCCGCGACCCCTCCGCCCAGGAAAGATCCGGGTGGGTGAAGTCGTTGACCACGGTGGTGCCCAAAGCGTCGATGGCGGTGTTGCCGGTGACCCAGATGGACTGGGGCAGCTTCCCCTCCCGCAGGAGGTTGTCACGGGCTAAGGGCGTGGGGGCGAAGTTATAATCGGCCACGATGCCCACCGCCTGGCGGTTGAATTCCTCCGGATAGGGGGCCTTCACGTTGTATGTACGAAGCCCCGCCTCCACATGGCCCACGGGGATGCCCAGATAGAAGCAGGCCAGGGCGGAGGCAAAGGTGGTGGTGGTGTCCCCGTGGACCAGGACCACGTCGGGGCGCGCCGCCTCCAGCACCTTCTTCATGCCGGCGAGGACCTTCTCCGTCACGTCGAAGAGCGTCTGGCCGGGGCTCATCACCTCCAGGTCATAGTCCGGCTCCACCCGGAAGGCGTCCAGCACCTGCCGGAGCATCTCCCGGTGCTGTCCGGTGACGCACACCAGCGTCTCCACGCCGTGGCGGGTCTTCAGCTCATTGACCAGCGGGCACATTTTGATGGCCTCCGGGCGGGTGCCGAAGACCAGCATGATCCTTTTCATAAGCTCAACTCCAAAAGCGTAGTGGGGTCAAGCCTATTTTACCATTGAGAGGCAGAAAAAACAAGAGCCCGCGCGCGGATTCGGCGTTTTTTCCCGCGTCCGCGCGGTCACAAAATGGCGGTGAGGAACCACACGATCCCCACGCCGGCCCCGCCCAGCACCGCCCAGGCCCAGGGCGGCAAAGCAAGGGGCGCCTTCGCCCTGCCGGCCCGGCGGGCGTAGGTCTGCGCCACGCTCATCGCCTCGCTGACCAGCTGCTCACCGGTGACCCCGGGCCGCCGCAGCGCGCCCTCCCGGACGATAAAGATCGCCTCGTCAAAAATCTCCGGGTCCGGCGACTTCACCATCACCACCCGCCGGGATATGCCCTTGACCATCTGATCACCTCGGAACCATCTTGCCCAAGGGAAAGGGAAATTATACGCGGGTTGGGAAAAAGTGGGCAGGCGCCAGGGACGGCGGCCAACCCATCGTCCATTGGACCGTCCCGAACAACGCCATACGGGCCGCATCTCCGCGCTAAGAGCCGCCGCTTCGCGGCGGTTGCGCTCCGAAACGCGCCTGCGGGCGCAGGCCCACAGCGGCCCCCTTCCCCCCGATAACCGACATTTTTCGTTTTATCGGACCCGTTCCGTCACGCCACGTGGCACGGGCGGACACATGGGTCCGCCCCTACGGAGAATGGGGAAAGTTATCCCATTTAACCGACACCGGAGGTCATCGAAACGCGGGCGGCCAAGAGAGGCCGCCCCTACGGCGTTGACTGAACGCAATTTAAACTGTAGGGGCGGGTTCTAAACCCGCCCGTCCCCCCGTCCCCGCCGCAGCGGATAATAAAATCTGCGGCGAAGCCGCAAACCTTTTTCGCCCCCTCCTCGTAGGAGGGGGGCAGGGGGGCAGCGAAGGCTGCGTATCCCCCGCCTCTCCCCCACCGCCCCGCCGGCCCTATTGCCTCTCCTCACACCTTACGCAGATCACCGTGCTGTCGTCGTTTCCCGCGCCGTGGTTGAGGGCCTCGGAGAGGAGCTTTTTGGCCTGGTCGCGCTCGTCGTCGGCGGCGCCGGCGGTGAGGGCGGCGCGCAGCCAGGCGTCGTCGCGGCCGGTGACCAGGCCGTCGGAGGCCATGATGAGCATGGCGCCGGGGGACAGGGTGAGGCGGGAGCCCTGGCGCTTTTTGCCGGCGGCCAGCCCCACGGGCAGGGCGCCGCCGCTGATGCGGCGCACCGAATTGCCCCGGACGAGGTAGGAGGGCGCGGCGCCGAACTTGTAGAGGACGGCCTGCCCGGTGAACATATGGAGGGACAGGAGGTCCACCGTGGCGCTCTCCAGCCCCGCGTCGGACTTCAGGAGCATGAGGTCGGAGAGGATCCCCAGCGCTGTCTCCGGCGCGACGCCGGCCTTCAAAAACCGCTCCAGGACAGCCAGGACCCCGGCGGACATCCGCGCCGCCTCCGGGCCGGAGCCCATGCCGTCGGAGAGGAGCACGTAGAGGACGCCCTCCTCCGTGCGGAAGAAGAGGCTCCTGTCGCCGGAGACCGCCTCCCCGGCGCGTTTGGCCGCCGCCGCGCCCACCCGGACCGCCAGGGGCTCGGCCTCCAGGAGGACGAGGCGCTCGTCGTCCCTTGTGTCCCAGGTGCAAAGCCGGACGCCCAGCACCTGGGAGAGGCGCTCCAGCCATGTCTCGTCCCGCGTCAGGAGCTTTAGATCCTTCGACCGTATCTCCGCCCGGAGACGCCCGCCGGACAGGCGGAACACCGCCGCCGAGGCGTCCATGCCCAGGCCCCGGAGGAACTTCTGGAGCTTGCGCTCCAGCCCCGTCTCCACCGTAAGCTCCCCGCCCAGCTCCCGGGAGAGGGCGGTGAGGATGCGGTAGACGTCGTTATACTGCTCAAAGGCCGCGCCCCGGTTCTCCCGAAGCCGCGCCCGGTACTGCTGGCGGGTGAGGTACGTCCTGGCCTCGGCGTTGACGGCGGCCAAAAGCCGCTCCGGGCGGTCGCAATCGGCCAGGAAGCGCTCCGGCAGGTCCTCGGGCCCGGCCTCGCCGGTTTTCAGCACGGCGGTGAGGTGGTTCATCACGTCCACCGTGTCCACATACCGCTCCTGCCAGCACCGGGCGGCGTGGGGGCAGTCCCGGCAGACATCGTCGGCGGCCCGGTCGAAGACGGTGGAGAAGCTCTCCCGCGTCTCGTCGCCCCCGGCGGCGCGGACGGCGTCGTAGAGGCCCTTGAAGGCGGCGGCGCACTGGTCCACCCGGTCCCGGGCGTACTCCCGGACCTTCAAAAGCCCGAACCCCGGCGTCTCCAGGGGCACGAGGAGCCCCAGGCGCGTCATGGCCCTGTCCGGCAGGAGCATGAAAATGACGCCGGCGGCGAATGTCTCATAGAGCGCCGGAATTTGCCGGACGGTCCCCCAAAACCAGATCACCGTCAGGGCCGCGGCGCAGGTCCAGGCCAGGGTGAAGGTAAGCCGCGAGGTCTTGGAGAAGACCCCGGCCAGCAGGGCCGAGAGGGCGTAGCTCACCGTAAAGAAGGGCACGCCCCCCTGGGCCAAGTCCATGGCCGCCCCCAGCGCCGCGCCGGCCATACAGCCCGAGGCCGCCCCGCCCCGGAAGGCCAGCATCATCACCGCCAGCGCCGCCGCCGCCCGCCCCAGGGCCAGGACGCCGAAGAGGCTTATGGACGAAAGCCCCATGAGCAGGGCGCAGGAAAGCACCGCCAGGCTCACCGAGTGGGCCGCGCGCTTGTCCCGGTCCGCGTCCCGGGACCAGGGGGCCAGGGCGGCGTCGAAAAAGTAGACGCACCCGGCGGCCAGAAAGCTCTCCACCACCCATTCCGCCGCGGCGGTGACCTCCCATTTGGCGTCCCAGACGTAGACGGCCCCGATGATGAGGGCGCTTGCGAAGGTCACGGCCAGCGGGAACCACCAGGGGGCGGCCTTGGCGAAAAAGTGGAGCGTCGCCCAGATGATGGCGGTCATGGCTATGTATTTCACGGCCCAGGCGAAGCTCCCCGCCGTCAGCGCCCCCAGCCACACGCCGAAAAGGGCGGAAAGCCCCTCGATCCCCGGTACCGACGACCCTACCAGCGCCGCCCCGAAGGGGGAAAGGCCCCCCAAAATGCGCACGCGCCCTAAAACCAGCCCCAGAGCGAACCGGACCCCCAGCTCCGCCCACTTCGCCCTGTCCGCCGTCCGAAGGCCCAGACGGGCCTTCCCCTGTTCCATGCCTGTCAAAACGATTTCCCCTTTGCTTTGGTAGTCCCAAAATTGGTTTACCATAATAGTACACAGGGGCGGAGAGAGAAAACGGTCATATCCGGGAGGGCACGAAAAAAAGACTTGCAATTTTTCCCCGCCCGGCCTATAATGGGGACACAACTTGATACGATTCGTCTTCAGGGCAGGGTGAAAATCCCGACCGGCGGTAAAGTCCGCGAGCGCGCAAGCGCCGAACCGGTGCGATTCCGGTACCGACAGTACAGTCTGGATGGGAGAAGATGGCGGCCTTTGCCGCGACCTTTTGCGCAAAGAAAGCGCCTGGACGGAACCGTTCAGGCGACTTTTTTGTAAAGGGGTCATCAAAATGAACCTTAAAAAGCTGTTGTCCGATTTCCGGGAGAACATCGCCTTCGTGCTGGTGATCGTCGGCGTGTTCGCCGGCCTTGCGCTCGTGGCGTGGCTGTGCGAGCGGTTCCTCATGAAGGACCGCCGGAAGCTCACCCCCGCCCGGTACGTGGCCTACATGGCCATGTTCGCGGCGCTGGCGGGCGCGCTCATGTACATTGAGATCCCGATGGTGTTCTTAGCGCCGGACTTTTATAAGCTGGACTTCTCCGAGATCCCGGTCCTCATCTGCGCCTTCTCCATGGGCCCCACGGCGGGGGTCGTCTGCGAATTTCTGAAGATCATGCTCAAGCTCCTTCTCAAGGGCACCACCACCGCCTTCGTGGGGGACTTCGCCAACTTCGCCGTGGGGTGCTCCATGGTCCTGCCGGCGTCCGTGATCTATAACACCAGGCGGACCTTCAAGCGCGCCGTCGTTGCCCTCGTGGCCGGGGGCCTCGCCATGACGGTCTTCGGGAGCCTCTTCAACGCCGTCTACCTCATTCCGGCCTTCGCCACGCTCTACGGCGTCCCCCTGGAGACGATCATCGCCATGGCCCAGGCCGTCAATTCCCACGTAAGCTCCGTCACCACCATGGCCGCCCTGTGCGTCGCCCCCTTCAACCTCATCAAGGCCGTCCTCGTCTCCCTGGTGACTCTCCCCCTCTATAAACGCGTCAAAAAGCTGGTCCGCCTGGACGCCTGAACTCGCCCCGCCCTCTCAGCGGCCCATCCCGTCCTCCCAGAGAACGATCCTCCCCTCCCTCAGCGTCGCGGGCAGGTCCAGCAGGCGCTGGTTGCGGGAGCCGCGAAAGCGCAGGGAGATGTCCTTTTGGGCCAGGACGAATTTGCCGTCCACCAGGACGTCGATGAGGGACAAAAGCTCGTCCGTCGCCTCGCATCTCGGGTGGGACCCGTCGCGCAGAAGCTCCTCCAGGGTGAAGCCGGAGTAGCACCAGACGGTCTTCTCCGGGACTGTCTCCCGGACGCGCCGCACGAAGGGCAGGAGCGCCCGCTGGTTTTCCGGCTCCATGGGCTCGCCGCCCAGGAGCGTAAGGCCCGTGATATACCCCGGGGCCAGCATTTGAAGAAGCTCCTCCTGCGTCTCCTCTGTGAAGGGCTTTCCGTACCGGAAATCCCAGGTCTGGGGCTGGAAGCACCCCTCGCAGTGGTTGGTGCACCCGGACACGAACAGCGTCACCCGCACGCCGGGTCCGTCGGCAATGTCGCAGTTTTTGATCTCACCGTAGTACATAGATTCCCTCACATATCAATATTCCCGAGGCGTTGGCCCCGGGAATATGTGTTTTTTACAGGTGTAAGACCCTGTCCCGGATCTCCTGGGTCCGGCCCTGGTTCCAGAACTGGGTGCCGATGTAGCCGCAGGTGCGGCGGGCGACGTTCATCTTGTTCTGGTCGGTGTTGCCGCACTTGGGGCAGCGCCAGATGAGCTTCCCGTCCTCCTCGGCGATCTGGATCTCGCCGTCCCAGCCGCAGACCTGGCAGTAGTCGGACTTGGTGTTGAGCTCGGCGTAGATGATGTTGTCGTAGATGAACTTCATCACCTGCAA
>CANPYK010000052.1 GCA_947588605.1 uncultured Oscillospiraceae bacterium | reverse complement strand
AGAGCTATATGTGATCCAAGGTGCCCGGCCAAACGCCGGGCACTTGGTTTGGATGGGGTGGTTATTGAGCGGTTACGGATTTCCAATCATAAGAATATATGTACCGGAAGTGGGGACAAGCGCATAAATCGTTCCGTTACCACCCTCGACTACTGCCAGTCTGCCAGAAGACGCAGTATCTAAAACTAATCCGACATGCAACTCATCCACAGTAGGAGTACAAGATACTGTAATTTCTACTACTTGGTTAGCCGATAGCTCCCCGAACTTTTTCATCGCAATCTGGTTAGCTCCCAATTGAATGGTTTCTTTTTTCGAGGTTTTATCGGCGTTAGGCATTTTAATATTTGACATTGCCATAATTTTGGGCATATCGATGGTGATGGCGTTACCAGCCATATCGCTCTGTGTATATTCAACTTTTGATGGCTCTGCGGCAAACGCAGTTGCCGACACAGAGAAAGCCATGGCAACGCAAAGCACAAGGGCAATCAGTTTACCAAAACTTCTTGTTTTCATCATAGTTACCTCCATAATTTATAGATCTGTCATGTTGCAGCAACGACGGATTTAGAAACGTTTCTTGGTATGATTATACAAAATATTTTTCAAAAGAAAAGTGATTGCAATACACAAAATCAAATTTTTGCATTTAAGAATTATTTAAGAATTAAAGATTACAATACGAGTCAACGAATAACTGAGGAGGTAATGACCATGAATAAAACATTCGCTACCATAATTTCGCTGATACTCATTGTTTCTATGACGGGATGCGATGCAAAAAAATCTGATTTTTATAATCCGCCATTATCATCTTATATAGATGGTGACACCACTACACTGGAGGACTTTCAAAAGAATATGCACCAGTCCAAGTATTTCTATATCACCGATATGTGTGAGACAGACGCGGGCGTGTATTTCAATTACAACGGCTATCTCTATTATCTGAACAAAAAAGATAAACGTGCAACCATTCTATGCGCCAAACCCGACTGCCAGCACAAGGGGAAGGATTGTAACGCCTGGATCAACTCCTGGGGGATGTGGAGATGCGAGGATAAACTCTACTGCATTACCTTTGCCAATGGTGGAAACGGCGGGAAATTTGTGACATCAATGGCAAACGATGGGACAGAGCGTCGGGATGTGCAGGAGCTTTCCTTCAATCCCGGTGGTTCGAGGTCCTCTTATGACAGACCCGTTTTTTACGGCGGGGATGTCTATTACGTCTATAACGACGTCCTCTACCGCGTACCGTTGGGCGGGGACAAGGAGGATGCGAAGGCCCTCTGGGGGGAGGATGCCGGCAATGGGAACGGCGGGGCTTTCATGTTCACCGGGAACGAGCTCCACCTGACCCTTTGGGCGGACGGAGAGTTTATTTATTTCATGGCAAACCTTGAACAGCCCAACGGGACCTATAAGGACACACTGTTTGCGTACAGTATTACAGATCAGCAGGTCAGGCAGGTCTGGACCACACCGGACGAGGCGGAGGTGGGCACTTGGGACACTACCGGCGTCTCGGTAAGCGCGTGGTATGTGTTGGATGGGACTATCTACTTCTATCTTGCCGGAAACGGCTTTTGGCGAAGCAGTCTCAATAGCGGAGAAACTGTGCTTCTGGCGGGCACCGGCGACACAGCGGAATACGGCACCGCGCTTTTTTCAGACGACTATATGTGTCTACTGAATGACCTTCCCGGAGAGCACAATGAAAATGAGGGCGGGGACACATTCTACATTTACGGACTGGACGGGACGCTTCAAAAGGAACTTCCTCTCACCGCGCTATTCAATGCGGTGGATGGTATTACCGGCTTCTCACCCTTGTTCCTTTCGGAAAATGAAATCTACTTTGTGGTCGATGCCGGTTCCTGGGGCGATATCAAAAACGGGGTACAGTATGAGGACAAAACAGATATTCTCTGCTCCGTCAACGTCGACACTGGCGAGGTTACGCAAATCTATAACTTATAGTGAGGTTTGGAATATGTTGTTGAAACTCATCAACCTCATCAAAGAATACGGCAGTTTCACCGCCCTTGACCATGTGAATATCACCTTTACCGAAGGCATCTACGGCATCTCGCATATTATTATATAGAGCAGAGTATGGCCCTGTCATAAATGTGAACCTTGTACTGATTTTGGTAAACAATATTCTTTGCTTTTTGTGCGTTTTTTTATTTCACAAATCCATTCGTACATAAAGATTGACACTTAATTCCGAGGCGTAATATAATTTTATTGTCGTTCAATACAAATTACAATTTATATCTTAAGGAGGAAATGCTATGAGCCTGTATTACAACCCTGGTAAAGTCGATGTCGAGGAGGCTGAACGCGGCATTTTGGCCGCTGGCGGCGGTAAAACTGTCCATCATAAAAACGGGTATGATCATATCGTAGTGTACTCCCGATCCGAGAACCGACATCTGTCTTACGATTTATATCCCGATGGACACATTGAAAGAGTCCATACGGACAAGGGGCCCGGCGGTTATACCACATACGGGGGTGCTCAATATTAAGAATTGTTATAGTAAGTATTGTTTCACCTTTGGGTAATAGAAAAATGGCAAGTTAGCTTTTGATTATGCTATTCTTTCCTTCATGGAGAGAAAGGAGGAAAAAAGAACGGGAGGGTAGCCCTCGAAAAAACCGAAGGAAACCCTCCCATTTTACGTGTAAGAAACGATTTTTTGCACGTGGTTTTCCATGAGAGCTTTTGGACGACCCCCGGTTTTGCGGGAGCCGCACATAGTTGTGTCATGATCTGATAGTACTAAGTTATCTTGCGGTATATCACACGGCGATTGTATTCTAAAAATGATTTCTAACGCATACTTAGCGTGTTACTTAGTAAACGGTTATTATACCGGATTGGACAGTGTAACTGTCGAAGTGAGAGTTTCTATTGGTTTCGAAGTAGACAGATTTGCAAACAGGATGTAGTATTCACCGTCTTCAGGAACAGTTGTATATGCATTCAAAGTACCATTTGTACCAGTATACAGATTAGTTCCAGAGGATCCCGATAAAACCAATCCGATATATAAGTTAACATCGGACGGAGTCCAAGTTGCTTGAACATTAACAATCTGACCAGCGGTTAACTTACCAAGATAAAACATTTTTCCTGAAGCGGGTTCCAATGCATTATCGCTACTTCCATCTTCTGTGGACAAAACCCCAGCTACCTCAGTAGCATTGGAATTGCTGTTCACCATCCAAACATTCTCTTCCGAGGGCTCTGCGGCAAATGCGGTTGCCGACATGGAGAAGGCCATGGCAACACAAAGTACAAAAGCAATCAGCTTACCAGATTTTTTTGTTTTCATCATAGTTACCTCCATAATTTTATAATTTTTTGTTTTGTCCTGTTATAGCTGACAGATTCGAAACGTTTCGTGTCATTATTATACAGGAAAGAATTTTAGAAAAAAAGTGATTGCAATACACAAAACATAATTTTTCTATTTAAGAAAAATTTAAGGTTTATAGATTACAGTACAAATTAGCTAACTCCGGGAGGAAATGGATATGAAAAAAATATTTGCTATTATGATTTCCTTGATTCTTATCGTATCAATGGTTGGATGTAAAAGGGGTAGTCTCGGTATGAAAAACCCGTTGTTACCATCTCACATAGATGGTGATACCAGCACATTGTCGGATTTTCAGAAAAATATGCACCAGTCCCATGTGAGGAATATTCTTTACGCCTGCGAAACGGACGATGGCATCTACTTTCAGTGGGAAGCTTACGTCTACTATCTGGAAAAGGAATCCAAAAACGCCACAGTCCTGTGCGGCAAACCGGACTGCGTTCATTGGGGCGACGACTGTAACGCACGGCTCCAGGCCAGGGGTTTGTGGGTCTATGACGGACGGCTGTATTATTCCAACAGGAATTATGTGGAGGAAAACGGCACCTATGTCAATCGCGGCAACCGAATATACAGTGTGAAGCCGGATGGAACGGACCGCCGGGTGGTACAAGCCCTTGATTTTGTCCCCGGAGGCAACACCGAAACCAGCCGCACCGATCCAATCCTGCACCAGGGCGTCACCTACTTTACATATAGCGGCGTCCTCTATGCTCTCCCGCTGGGCGGCGACATCGAGGACGCGGAGCGGATATGGGGCGAGGAATCCGAGGACCCCGGTATGTTCTTCAATACCACCGCCCCGCACTACACTCTTTGGGCTGACGGAGACACCATATACTTCATGGTTAACATAGGACAGCCCGATGGGACGGACAAGGACACTCTCTATCGTTTCAATGCTGCCTCCAAAGAAGTCAAGGAAATTTGGAAAACGCCGGACGCCGACGAGGTTGGCCAGTGGGAGACTACCGGCGTGTCCGTGAGTCAGTGGTATGTGATGGGCGGGTATATCTATTTTTACCTTTCCGGCAATGATTTCTGGCGCGCAAGCCTTGAAACCGGTGAGACTGAGAAGCTGGCCGATACCCATGAAAAAACCGAATACGGTAACGCCGTTTTCTCGGACGACTATCTCTGCCTTTTGAACGATACGCCCCGGACTGCGGCTGCGGTGGGGTATGACGATCTCACCGGTTATACCGGCGGGAACACGCTTTACATCTACGGCCTTGACGGCGGATTTGTCAAAGCGTTGTCGCTAAAAACGCTTTATGAGGAATATGAGAACCTGAACCACATCCAGTTGGCGTTCTGTTCGGGGGATGATGTCTATTTCCTGGCGAACGCCACCGCGTATGGGCAGTCAGGTAACGCCGAAAACGGATGGGCCGGTGGCGAACAAGCTGTTCGGAACGAAATCCTCTGTTGCGTCAACATCAAAACGGAAGAAATAACGCAAATCTATAATTGGGTGCTGTAAGGTACGAATTATGAAATTAGAATTACTGAATCTTACAAAGCAATATGGCAACTTCACCGCCCTTGACCATGTGAATATCACCTTTACCGAGGGAATTTACGGCATCCTCGGTGCCAACGGCGCAGGGAAATCCACTATGATGAACCTGCTCACCGACAACATCCCCCGGACGGAGGGACAAATCCTGTTCGACGGGACGGAAATTTTGAAGCTGGGCAAGGACTTCCGGCGCGTCCTCGGCTATATGCCCCAGCAGCAGGGGTATTACGAACACATGACGGCGCAGACGTTTCTTTCCTATATGGCCGACCTGAAAGCTATCCCGAAACGTGAGGCCAGAGCGGAAATTGAAAAGCTGCTGGAAATCACAAATCTGTCCGACGTGCGCCACAAGAAGCTGGGCGGCTACTCCGGCGGCATGAAGCAACGGGTACTGCTGGCGCAGGCGCTTTTGGGCGACCCCAAGGTGGTCATCCTCGACGAGCCCACGGCGGGACTTGACCCGAAAGAGCGTATCCGTATCCGCAACTTCATTTCCTCCCTGTCCCGTGGGCGGATCATCCTGCTGGCGACTCACATTGTCAGCGACATTGAATCCATCTCCGACCAAATTCTGATGATGAAGCACGGCCTTGTGGTGGGAGTAGATACCCCCGCGAACCTCGTGGACAGCGTGGCGGACAAGGTGAAAGAGCTGCCCTGTGAACCGGGAAATCTGGAGGCCATGCAGGAAAAGTACAAGGTGGGCAACGTGTTCCAGCGGCAAGGCGAAACGTGGGTGCGCGTCGTGGGGGACAAGCTCCCGGAGGGAGGCCAATTTGTGCCGGATCACCTGACGCTGGAGGACGTGTACCTCTACTACCTGGGGGAGTGAGGCGGCGGCATGAAAGAACTCAGACGCATTTTATCGAACCGCCGCCTGATTGTGGGACTTGTGCTGATTTTGCTTCTCAACGGTTTTCTCTTTGTCCGCGAACAGCGGGAAAATGACTATGGGCTTGATTTGGAACTTCCCAGCAGCGGTTTCATCTTCGTTGAAGGTACGTTTATAACGACCCAAGAGCCGGTGGACGCATGGGCGGCATATCAGCGGTATTCGGAATGGATCGATCGGGCACGGGAGTTGCCCCTTGCCGACGCCGTTACGATGTTGACCGATGAAAAAACGGCGCTTTCCGCGAAGATCGCCGGCGACACCGACACAGAGGATGACCGGTTGGACTACGTGGCGGTTAACAACCTGTTGGCGCAGACGGACTACCTGACTGGCTACAGCGGGTGGCTGGAGAACATCCAGAAAAACAAGGAAAATCTCCTGACCTTCTCCATCTTCAACGACCCCAACAGCTTCTCCGGGCGGAACATCATCAAGACAGCCGATGAATTTGACAAACTGCATGGTGTGGAGCTGACGCTGGGGACGGACGGCGCGGTGGATTCGTTCATGTCCTTTCGGCTCACGGACTATTTTCTGTTGTTAATGATTCTCCTGATTGGTTTATCCTTTTTGGAGGAACGCAAGGCGGGGCTGTGGAGCGTCGTTCACGCCTCGCCCCGTGGCCGTCTGCGGCTTGCTGTGCGCCGGACGCTGATCCTGTTCGGCACATCCGTCGTCGGAGTGCTGCTGCTCTATGGCACGGACCTTGCGCTGGGCTTCTCCCTTTACGGCGGCGTTGGGGATTTAGGCCGTGCTGTGCAATCCGTGGAGACGCTGGGGAGGCTGCCTATGCTCACAACGGTGGGCGGCTTCCTCGTCCGCTTCTTCCTGTTGCGGATCGCTGCCGCCTTTCTGGTGAGCCTTCTTCTCTGGCTCATGCTGACGGCCATCAATAACGTGAAATACACCATCATCGTGGCGGCGGGTGTGCTTGTGGTTGAATATGGACTATATACGTTCCTGCCCGTGCAGAGCGCATTTAACATATTCAAATATTTCAACCTGTTTACCTACATCAGCCTGTCCGACCTCTACACGAACTATCTGAACATCGACATTTTCAGCTATCCGCTGGGAATACGAAGCATTTCACAGCTCGCCTTAATTCCGCTGTGCCTGATTCTGGCGGCGGTATGTGTCTACGTTCACTGTCACAAAAAGCCCGCTGCTGGACATGACTTGCTGGGACGTGTAGCCTATGGTATTAACAGCGTCACGGATAAGTTTTTACGCCGTCTGCACTTGTTCGGCATGGAGCTTCACAAAACGCTGTGGATTCAAAAGGGCGTGGTCATTGCCGCCCTGCTGGTCTATGTGGTTTTCGGCCTGTCCTATACGGTGAGCATCCCCATCATGTCCTCCGCGGAACAGACGGCGAAGCAGTACACCACCCAGTTTGCCGGTCCCATCACCGACGACACCTTCGCCCGGATGGACGCGGAGCAGACGCTGCTTAACAACGCCATCGCCGCTCACAAGGACGCACAGGCCGCCTTTGACGCCGGCCTCATCGAGTATCCGGAACTGGACAAGTACGCCCGCGAGGCGTCCACGGCGCAGACAAAGAGCGAAGGACTGGACAAGGTTCGCTCCCGTGCCGAGGAACTTCGTGACAAGAGCGCGGCGGAGGCTTTCGCCCCGTGGCTGATCGACGAGACTCCTTTTGAAAGCGTCTACGGCAGCCGCGCCGAGGCAAACCAACAGAAAGCCGCGTTGGTGGCGGTCCTGGCCCTGACCCTGCTTCTCGCCGGAAGCATGGCCTACGAGCGGCAGTCCGGCATGACGTACCTCCTGAAATCCACGGCACGGGGCCGGGGTGCGCTGATCCTCCGCAAGCTCCTGCTGGCGGCGGGAATGACTACCCTTGTCTGGGCTGTTGTCTATGGCATGGAGGTCTACGCCTTGCTGTCCAGCTTTGATATACCCGCATGGAGCGCCCCGGCAAAGAATCTCTCCATGCTGACAGCATTTCCGCTGAACTGCTCCATAACCGCATGGCTGGTCATGCTCTACGCCTACCGCTGGCTGAGCCTCTTCTGCGGCGCGGTCATCGTCCTCTTTATCTCCGGCCTTCTCCACCGCCTGGAGATTGCCTACATCGCCTCCAGCGCCGTGACGCTGGTCCCGTCCGTTCTTTATGCTTATGTGGGCATCGGTGCGTTGCGCCCCCTGTCCATCACC
>CANPYK010000051.1 GCA_947588605.1 uncultured Oscillospiraceae bacterium | reverse complement strand
CAAATACCGGTATCTTTCCACGCAAAAGCCGGGGCTGTGAAAAGCTGAGCTTATTTCTGCTCTTTTTTCACAGCCCCAAACCTTTTCCCGCCGCCACCCTTCCGGCGCTGCGCGCCACCTCCCCCAGGGGAGAGGTTAGGGGGCGGCGGTCATGTTGGGGTTTTGGCCTTTTTCATGGCGCGGGTGGCGGGGTGGGCGAGGAGGGTGGCGGCGGACATGACGAGGGCGGTGACGCTGAGGCTCACGGGGTAGACGGCCATGAGGGTGTTGAAGGTGTGGCGGCGCTCGAAGATCACGAAGACCCAGAAAAACCGGATGCCGCATACGAAGATGAGGGCGCACAGCGCCGGCACCAGGCTCCTGCCGAAGCCGCGCATGTAGCCGGAGAGGACCTCCACCGCCAGGGAAAAGGCGTGGCCCAGGAACATCCAGCGGATGCGGATGAGGCCGTTTTCAATGACGTTGGGGTCGGGGTTGAAGATGCGCAGGAGGGGCGTGGCGAAAAGGAGCATCAGCGCCACAGCCGCGCCGAAGAAGGAGTAGCCCACGAGGAAGGTGACGCCCAGGGATCGCTTGCAGCGCTTAAAGTCCCCCGCGCCGGAGTTGAGGCCCACGAAGGTCGTCTCCGCCTGGCCGAAGGCGCTGAGCACCGAGTAGGTGAAGCTCTCCACGTAGTTGGCGGCCGCGGAGCCTGCCATGACGATGGTGTCCAGCGAGTTGATGGCCCGCTGGATGGCGATGTTGGCCAGGGAGAAGACCATGCCCTGCACCCCGGCGGGGATGCCCACGGTGAGGATGCGCTTTAGGGTGAAGAGGTCCAGCTTCAGCGCCCGGAGCTCCACCTTCAGCGCGTCCTTGCTCCGGCACAGGAGGATAAGGAGGATGGCGGAGCTGACGAGGTTGGACACCACCGTGGCGATGGCCACGCCGTCCACGGTCATCTTGAAGCCCGCCACAAAGAGGATGTTCAAAATGACGTTGATGACGCCGGAGATCGTGAGGACGATGAGGGGCGTTTTCGTGTCGCCCCGGGAGCGGAAGATGGCGGAGGTGAAGTTATAAAGGAGGATCACCGGCATCCCCATGAGATAGATGCGCAGGTAGAGGGACGCCATGGCCCGGGCAGATTCCGGCACGTCCATGAGCTCCACCACGGGGTCGGAGATGAACTGCCCCAGCACCGCCAGGAAGAGCCCGCCCAGAAGGGAGACGAGGATGGAGGTGTGGACCGCCTTTTTGACGCCCTCCCGGTTCCCGGCGCCCAGGTACTGGGAGATGATCACGTTGGCCCCCAGGGAGAGGCCCACGAAGAGGTTGATGAGCAGGTTCACGATGGGCCCGTTGCTGCCCACGGCGGCCTGGGCGGCGGAGGCCAGGTCCGGGTCTCCGATAAAACGGCCCACCACCGCCACGTCGGCGGCGTTGAAGATCTGCTGGAGGATGCTGGTGGCGGCCAGGGGCAGAGCGAAGAGGATGATCTTGTCCCACATGGAGCCGGTGAGCATATCTGATTTTATCTTGTGGCCCAGGCGCATGATAGAAGTTCCACCTTTGGAGATTTTTAAGGCGGCGGGTTCGACTCCCGCCGCCTTATGATTGTACCACGCGCAAGGAGAAATGCAAGTGTCCGGTTGACCAAAGAAACGCCCCGCGGGGCGGGATTTTTCCGTCAGTCGTGGCGGGTGTCGTCGGTGAAGCACTCGCAAAAGCGGGCGGAGAAGGAGGGCGTCTCCCCGGCGGCCAGGAGGTGGCTCACGTCCCCGTAGCTCCAGACCCGGAAGGAGGCCGTGCCCTCCCGGCGCTCCTCGGTGAGGACGGTGGTGACGGAGGATGGGGCGGCGCACAGGCCGTGCCAGAGGACCATGGGCGAGACGCGCAGGAGATGGCTGAGCAGGACGCACCCCACGCCGAAGTGGCAGAAAAGCGCCAGCGTGTCGTGGTTGGGCCGCGCCGCCCGGTAGAGGTTCCCCTCCCGGACGTAGCCGTGGGCGGCGAGGAGGTCGTCAAGGCCGGCGCAGACCCGGTCGTACTCGGCCTTCACGTTCCCCTCGGCCATCACCGGGTGCTCGAACCAGCGGCCGGCGTCGTGGAGGAGCGGATCGTTCAGCCAGTCCTCCGGGAGCCAGTCCCAGCAGATGTGCTGCTGCTCCCGGTCGTCGGGCCGCCAGATGGGGGCGTGAAACTCCCGCAGCCAGTCGCGCTCCTCCGCCTCCCGGCCCAGCGCCTTCAGCGTCAGGGACGCGGTGTCCCGGGCCCTGCCCAGCGGGGAGGTGTAGATATAGTCCAGCGTCTCCCGCTCCAGCCGCCGCGCCAGCAGCTCCGCCTCCCGCCAGCCGGTCTCGGTGAGGCTGTCGCGCTCGTAATCGGGGTCCGCGTGGCGGATTAAAAGAATCCTCATAGCCTGCCTCCGTCAGTCGTTTTGTCCCATTCTACCGCCGCGCCGCGGGAAATGCAAGACCGGCGTGGGGGATTTTACGCAGTGGGCGGTTGCGTGTAATACCGCGCCTGGGCGGTCCAGAGGGCGTGGTATTGGCCGGAGGGGTCGGCAAGCAGGTCCTCGTGGCGGCCGGATTGGACGATCCGGCCGGCGTCAAAGACGGCGATCTTGTCGCAGAAGCGGCAGGAGGCCAGGCGGTGGGAGATGTAGACGGCGGTCTTGTCGCCGGCGATGGCGGCAAAATGGCTGTAGACCTGGTACTCCGACACCGGGTCCAGGGCGGCGGTGGGCTCGTCTAAAATGATGAAGGGCGCGTCCCTGTAGAGGGCGCGGGCCAGGGCGATCTTCTGGGCCTCGCCGCCGGAGATCTCCACGCCGTCCTTGTCGAAGTCCTTGTAGAGGGGCGTGTCCAGACCCTTTGGCATGGCGCTCTCCCGCTCATCAAACCCCGCGCGTTTCAGGCAGTCCTCCACTCGTGCCTGGTCGTAATCTGTGCGGGCCGCCACGTTCTGGCCGAGAGATACGGCGAAAAGCCGGAAGTCCTGGAACACCACGGAGAAGAGGGACATGTACTCGTTGTAGTCGTACTTGCGGATGTCCACGCCGTTTAATACAATCTCTCCCTCCGTGGGGTCGTAGAGGCGGCAAAGGAGCTTGATGAAGGTGGTCTTGCCCGAGCCGTTCATGCCCACGATAGCCAGCTTTTCCCCGACCTTGAATTTGAAGTTGACGTGCCGCAGGGCCCAGGTGTCCGTGTGGGGATACTTAAAGGACACGTCCCGGAACTCGACGTAGTATTCGTTGTCGTCGCGCTTCTCGACGGTCAGGGTGCCTTTGTACATGTCGTTGGGTATGTCGAAGAAGGAGAAGTAGCGCTGGAGATACCGGTCGTTCACCAGCGTGCGCTGTACGGTGGTGACAAGCTCCGTCGCGGCGGCGATGAGCAGGGTGAGGCAGGAGACGTACCGGGCGATGGAGCCCACGGACACCCCGCCCCGGAGGGAGGCGTCGATGAGGACCAGGTAGACGCCGAAGCGGAGGACGAAGTCCAGCGCCTTTCCGGCCGAGGTGAGGAGGGAGGCGGGGATCCCGGCGCGGGCGCGCTCGCGGGTGACGCGAAGGCCCAGGGCCAGGTCCTGCCGGGCCAGGTCCCCCGCCATGCCGTAGAGGCGGATGTCCTTGCCGCGGGCGTAGTCGAGCATGAACCACCCCATCTTTTCGGCGAGGATGTTTGTGTCCACCAGCTTTTCAAAAAACCGGTTCTGTATCCGCGCCTCCCGGGACTTGAGGAGCATCCCGGCAAGGATGGTCACGAGGACCCCGGCGGCCAGCGCCGGCTTCGTCCACCCCGGGATACCGCCGGCGCGGAAAAAGGCTGCTGTGAGGACGGCGCTGGCGGCGATCCGGACGAGGGCGTGGATGAAGTTGGCCGCGCAGGTGCGCAGGGCGTAGAGGTTGAAGCCGGCGTTGGCCTCGTTCTCAATACGCTCCCGCAGGAGGGCGGTGTCCCGGTCCTCCACGTCCGCGCAGGCCATGCCCATGGCCTTTTCGGCGTACCGCCAGTCCAGATTTTGGCTGAGCTCCTCGATCCCCGCGCCGGCGTTCCGGGCGAGGGCGGCGGTGAGGGCGTTCAGTAAAAACGTGAGCCCCACGGTGAGGACGGCGTATAGCGCCAGCGCCCCCACGGGCCGGCGGGCGGCGATGGCGTCGATGAGCCGCGCCGAGAACCAGATGGGCACGTAGGGCGTCACGGCGGAGACAAGAGCCTCCAGCAGAAAGGTGACGGTGTAGGCGGGGCTCATCTCGTAGAGCAGACGAAGGCCGCGCCCAAGGATGCGGATATGCTCCGAAGGCTTCATGGTTCGCTCCCTCCCTTGTAGTCGTCCCGGTACCAGCAGCTTTGGAGCT
The DNA here is from genome assembly GCA_947588605.1 of uncultured Oscillospiraceae bacterium. Lineage (GTDB taxonomy): Bacteria > Bacillota > Clostridia > Oscillospirales > Oscillospiraceae > RUG626. The sequence continues at coordinate 5,694 of CANPYK010000051.1, read as the reverse complement.
CATAGAGCCGGCTGTACGCGCCGCCCAGCGCCATAAGCTCGTCGTGGGTGCCCTGCTCGGCGATCTGGCCGTCCTTTAAGAAGAGGATCCTGTCGCAAAAGCGGGTGGAGGCCAGACGGTGGGAGATGAAGAGGGAGGTCTTTCCCGCCGTCATGGCGCTGTACTGGAGGTAGATCTGATTCTCCGCGATGGGGTCCAGGGCCGCCGTGGGCTCGTCCAGCACCAGGACAGGCGCGTTTTTGTAGATCGACCGGGCCAACATCAGCTTTTGCTTCTCCCCGCCACTGAGGTCTGTGCCCTCGCTGTCCAAGAGCTTGTCCAGCACCGTGTCCATGCCCTTGGGGAGGGAGTCCAGCTTCTCCCCGAGGCCGGCGCGGCGTAGACAGCTCTCCGCAAGCGCCCTGTCGCCGCGTCCGTCGAGGCGCGCGCTCACATTCTCCAGGATGGAAAAGGGTCCCGGCCGGGCGTCCTGGAAAACGGGGGAGAAGAGCTTATAGTATTCCTCCCGCCGAAAATCCCCGGCGGGCACGCCGTCCACACGGATCTCACCGGCGCGGGGCCTGTAGAGGCCGCAGAGGAGCTTCACCAGCGTCGTCTTCCCCGCGCCGTTGAGGCCCACCAGGGCGATCCGCTCGCCGGGGGCTATGGTCAGGCTCAGGTCGTGGATGGTGTCGGCCTCCGCCCCGTCGTAGCGGAAGGAGACGCGGTCGAAGACGATCTCCGGGGCGTGGTCAAGATGCCCCTCCGCGCTCTCGGCGCCGTCAGGTCCGTCCCCCGGCAGGTCCAGATATTCCCGGAAGTCGCAGACGAAGAGGCTGGCGTTCAGGATGGCGTTCCACTCAGTGACGATATTCCCCACAAACCCCGCGAAGGAGGAGACGGCGGCAAAGTAGAGGACGAACTCCTCGGCGGTGATCTCCCCCTGGACGGCCCCGGCGATCAGCACCGCGTAGGCCGCCCCGTCCCGGAGAAGGATCACGAAAAGGTCCGCCAAACGCCCAAGAAACTCCCGGAGGCTCGCGCGCCTTTCCCAGTCCAGGCCCTTTTGGAGAAGCTCCCGGTAGAGCTCCCGGAACCACCCGGCCATGCCGTAGACGCGGATGTCCTTCCAGGCGGTGAGATCAGCGGGCTTTTTGCAGACGTAGTCGAGCTTCCGGTTCAGGTCCGTCCGGACGGCGCGGGCGGCGAACTGCCACTTGCGGTAGGCGCGGGCGCAGAGGATATTCACCGCCGGCGCCAGCGTCAGCAGGAGCGCCAGCCAGGGCGTGACATGTGACAGGACCGTGCCCAGGAGGACGTAGCAGAGGATGTATTCGATGAGCTTCAGGGCGTGGCGGGGCACGTCGCTGAGAGGCTGTACATCGTCCCACATCCAGCACGCCTTCTGCCCGCGGTCACGCAGGTCCCGCGTCTCCTTCTTCTCGAAGGTCTGGTAGAGGCACGTCATCGACTTGCGGTCCAGCTCCCCGCCCCTGACGTTGCGGTAGCGCTGTAAAAAGACCCCCAGCGCCGCCTCACAGGTGTCACGAAGGACCGTGGCCAGGAGCATCGCCAGCAGGAAAAGCCCCACCGTCAGCGCCGCGTGCCGAAGGGCGGCCCCGCGCGTCACCTCCCCCACCACCAGGGCCGGCAGGCGCACCTCGCCCCAGGCCAGGAACACCGCCAGCGGCAGCTCCAGCACCATCACCAGCAGGGACGCCGGCGTGTCCCGAACCATCCACCGAAGGCTCCACAGGGCGTTGCTCAACACCGATTTGTACGGCTTTTTATTCGGATCCTTTTCGTATTCCAAGGTGTTTCACCCCTTTCGCGCTCAGAATAGCACATAAGCCCGGAAAAAAGGAAATTCGTGCACCAACTGTCGCCAGCGGTGCACGAATTGCGTTTTACGGGAGAGCCGGGACCAGAAACTCGGAGGTGAAGGCCCCGTCCTCGCTGTTGTATTTGACCCAGCCGCCGTGGTCCCGGATGATCGCCTCGGCCCGCCGGAGCCCGAAGCCGTGGGCCCCGGACTTGCCAGTGGCAAAGAGTGTCCCGGACTTTTTCAGCTTGGCCCCGGCGGCGTTGAGCATGGAGAAGTAGAGCATCTTCCCCTTCATGCCGAGAAATAAGCGGATGAATTTTTCGCCTTCAGCGCTCCGGCAGGCCTCGATGGCGTTGTCCAGGAGATTGCCGACGATGATAGACAGCTCCAGGTCGCTGACCGTCAGTCCGTCGGGCACGTTGGCCTTTACCGTGACGGCAATGCCTTCGTTTTTCGCCTGGGCCAGCTTGGCCGAGAGGATGGCGTCCAGGGAGACGTTACCGGTTTTGAGGAGGGTGTCCACGTTCATGAGCTTTTCGTCCAGATCGAGAAGATATTCCTTCGCCCGTTCCGGGTTCCCGGCGTCCAGATAGCTTTTCAGCGCCTGTAAATGGTTGTGGAAGTCGTGCTTGTAGCCCCGCATCTCCCGGTGGATGCTCCGCACCTCCTCAAGGTGCCGCCGGGACTGCTCGGTCTGGTATTCTACCAGCTTCAAATATGTCCTCTTTAACATCTCAATTCCTCTCTATGAACGCCCCGTTCACGTCGTCGTACTTGCCACGGGCCAGGGGGATCTCCGCCCCGCCCGCCAGCGTCACGAAGGTGCGCGAAATGCGCTCCACGGCCTTGAGATTGACAATATAGGAGCGGTGGGTCCGGAAAAAATCGCCGGAAAGCCGCTCCCCAAAGGCGGTGATGCTCTCCTTGAGCCTGTACACATCCGAGCGGGTGTGAATTTCAATGGTGTGGGCGAAGGACTCCACGTAGAGGATGTCCGCCTCAGGGAGCTTCACCGTCCCGCCATCCAAGCTTACGACCACCGACGGCGGCTCCATCGCCAGCCTCTTGGAGGCGCGGGTCAGTACCTCCGACAGCTTGTCCTCCGACACCGGCTTGACGAGGTAGTGGAGGGCGTCCACCTCGTACCCCTCGGCGATGAACTCAAAATGGGAGGTGATGAACACGATCTCCGCCCGTCCGCGCTGCGCCCGCACGCGCTTGGCAAGCTCGATGCCGGATATGTCCCGCATCTCCACGTCGAGAAGGAGAATGTCATAGTCTTTGCTCCGGTCGTATTCAAAGAGGAAGCTCTCGGCGGAGGGAAACTCATCAAGCCGCACACGGTTCCCCAACGCCTGCGCCCACCGACGAACCATGCCGCCGATGCTTTGCCGGTCCGTGTCCGAGTCGTCGCAGATCGCTATCGCGTATTCCATCCCACCGCCGCCTCCCTGAAGGTTTTTGGGCCCGATAGGATTATACCATACCGCCGCGGCGATTTCCACCGGCATTTTGAGGCGGGAATTTGGCAAATGTCAAGAAGAATTTTTAAAAAGTTGCCCGGTGACAGGAATATAATGGAGGAAATGAGCGTGTTACACCCGCGCGGCTAAAGCCTTGCCGCGGGCGTAACACGCTTTTTGTGCTGCTGTGTCCGGATATCGAACGGGGTTGTGTTACGGAGGCGGGGACGGGGGAATAAGGTATGCTTGGATTCGCCGCCTGCGGCGGGGTAGCATGGGGCCATGGGGCGCGTCAAGGGGCTTTCGCGGCATAAAAGCCAGTGTGCGCACTGGCATTTATTCCACGGTCCCCTTGACGCGCCCCATGGCCCCATGCAATAAGTGAGCAAGAGGTCGCGCGGCGACCTCCGTTGCACACAATCTTTATTTTGGGACCGGCAAAGCCGGGGAAAGGAGCTAGACATGGCGGCTAAAACAAACATCCGCTCCATACGCTTGTCCGACGAGCTTATGGAAGTCATCGAGGCGCAGGCCGGGGAGACGTTCACGGAAAAGTATGAGGGGCTTATCCGGCGGTGCGTGTTTGAGGAACCGGAGACGATGAAGCGGTTGGAGGCGCTGAGAGGCGAGCTCCAGCGGATGGAGAAGACGCTGGAGGAACGGCGCCGGCAGGCGGCGGAGCTGCAGAGGGTCATTCAGATCCTGACGAATACCAAGTGGCAATTGGATAGGGTGTAACACAAAGGGGAGCTGCATGAAGATCTGATCAACCTGGCAGCTCCCCAACTTTGTGTTACAATGCGGTTTAAGGTCAGTTACTTAACGTGGCGAAGGAGCGCGGGGTTATGACGAAAAAACAGCATTACATGACAAAGGAAGAACGGTACAAGCTGGAGGGGCTGCTGGCGGCGAAGGTGAAGCCCACGGAGGCGGCGAGGGAGCTGGGATTTACGGTCCAGACCATATACAACGAGATCCGGCGCGGGACATATATGCACACGGTGGGATACCGGGATGTGCCACGGTACTCAGCCGCCAAGGGGCAGGACATATTCGAGAAACGCCAGCGGAATAAGGGCAGGCCATTGAAGATAGGGCATGACCACGAATACGCCGCGTTCCTGGACCGGAAGATGAAGGAGGACAGATACTCACCGGCGGCGGCGCTGGAGGAGGCCAGGAAAGCCGGGTATAAGACGAGGCTTTCGGTACAGACGATTTACACCTACATAGACAGGGGCTTTTTCCTCCGGATGAACAACGAGGATCTCTGGGAGAAGACGAAGCGCGCGCCCAGGCAGAAGAGGGCCGCGCCGAAGGTGGCGCATAAGGACCTGCCCAGTATTGAAAAGCGGCCGGAGTGGATCGGCGACCGGTCCGTCCTCGGCCACTGGGAGGGCGATCTGGTCGTGGGATGCAAGGGGACCGCGCCGGTCCTGCTCACCTTGACCGAGCGAGTGAAGAGGGAGGAGGTGATCATCAAACTCCCGGACAGGCGTGCCGCCACGGTACGCCGGGCCTTCGACCGGCTGGAAAGGAGCCTGGGCAAAAGCTCCTTCCGGGAGAAGTTCCAGAGCGTCACCTTGGACAATGGCTCGGAGTTCATGGAGTATGAGGCGCTTATCCGGTCCGTCTTCGGCGGGAAACGGTTTGACGTGTGGTACACCCACGCCGGAGCGCCCTACGAGAAGGGGGCCAACGAGAACCATAACCAGTCGAAGAGAATGACGTTTTCATCAATGTTGCTAACCATTTTCGTGACCCCCTGCATGGATTGTAGATAGAGACCCCCTGTCAGTGTGGGGGGTCTCCCCCGGGGAGCGACCCCGGGGGATGAAAAGGAGTAAAGAGGATAATGACTCAGGAGCTGGCAATAGAAAGGGAGGTGGGCTGCTTACTCAACGAGATCCACCGCCTGCACGCGACCGAAGCGGTCGAAGTTGATGAGAAGCTTGTCCCCCGGTTTGAGGCCGTTCCACACGTCGTTAGACATGCACCGGAGCTTTTCGGCTCTCAGGCCGACCGTGTGGTTGTTGCCGCCGGAGGCAAAGGGAGAGAGGACGAACATGTTGTAGTAGTCCCTCTCCTGCGTCTCACCCTGCGGCGTGAACCGCCCGTACTGGGCACCCACGAAGGTGTACCCTCCAAAGCTTGTGTCAATGATGATCTCTTTCTCGTCCATTCCCGGACTCCTTCCCAGGGCACTGCCCTAAAAAAGTAACAGGCGGATCAGTCACCGCCTGTCCTAAATACATTTTAGAATCCGCCTTGAGGCGGGAATTTTGAGAAAATCAAAAATTGTTGTTGACAAACCGGGGCAATTTTGTTATCATATCACTTGCTGATGAGCCGGAACGCTGGTGTAGCTCAGCTGGTAGAGCAGCTGATTTGTAATCAGCAGGTCGGGGGTTCGAATCCGTCCACCAG
>CANPYK010000050.1 GCA_947588605.1 uncultured Oscillospiraceae bacterium | reverse complement strand
CACGCCTTTAATTCACACTTACTGCACTTGACAAATTTGTCGTACTCCCGGTATTGCTCCATCTCGCACACCCACACATCAGCCAGCCGGTCGGTGAACACATTGCCCACTTTACTGTCTGCCACTCTCCGGCAGGCGTACACATCGCCGGTGGGCAGGATCGTGATGTGACAGTTGCCGCAGTTGCACCCGCCGTAAATTATGCCTTCCTTGACCTCGGCGGGGATTTTGAAGGCTCCCGTCTCGTACTCGTAGAGCGTCCAGAGGTGGTCCTTTTTGTTGAAATACGTCCGGCAGCCCTCCGCCTCATACGCCTTGAATTTCTTGTCGCAGATGGCCAGCAGCTCCCGGTATTCCTGCGGCGTCATGGAGGCGTCCAGATCGCCGCCGCTGGGGACGTAACGGGAGAAGGCAAACACATTCACCCCCGCCGCCACCGCCGCGTCGATGATACCCGGCACCTCCATGCGGTTTGTCTTGGATACCGTGGTCATAATGACGCTTCGCATCCCGGAGCGGTTGATACAGCCGATCTTCTCTATCGTGCAGTCAAAGGAGCCGGGCTTGCGGAACCAGTCATGCGTCTCCCGGAGGCCGTCCAGGGAGAGCTGGTATTTTTCACAGCCGTAATATTTCAGCTCCCGGCACACCTGGTCGTTTAAGTGAAACGGGTTGCCCATAACGGTGAACGGGACATGGTGTTCCTTGAACAAAGCCAGAAGCCGCCAGAAATCCGGGTGCAGGATAGGGTCGCCGCCAGTGAGGTAGAAATAGGGGAGACGCCCATAGACCTCGCAGAAGTCCAGACAGCTCCAGAAGGTGTCCTCCATCTGCGCCCAGGTCATGCTTTTGAGCTCGTGACACTTATCCCCGGAGAAAATATAACAGTGCTTGCACCGCTGGTCGCACTCGTCGGTGATATGCCACTGGAAAGAAAAATACTGCATCAGATCGCCTCAAACCTATATAAAATCGAAACCGATGAATTTCCGTGGCCCCCGCAGGGGCCGTTTTTCATTTGTCCCCGGCTCCGCAGGCCGTGCCGCAGGCGGCGGGCTTCTCCTCCGGGGCGGCAGCGCCGCACGCTGCGGGCGTCTCCGCGGGCTTGTCGGACGCCCCGCAGGCCGTGCCGCAAGCGGCCGGCTTTTCCTCCGGCTTGTCGGCGGCGCCGCAAGCGGCTCCGCAGGCGCAGGACGTGATGTCCTCGGACCAGGAATAAAGGTTGGAAAGTGCCATGATGGCTGCCTCCTTGATGGATTCAGGGGTTCCCCTGTGTTTTTATTTTAGGAGGGATTCACAGGCCCCGCAAGTACGCACTTTTTTGTAACTACTTGACGGGAGAAAAACGGTACATTAAAATAAAATGGACCATCAGTTTTTCATGCAGGAGGCGTTTTTATGAAAACGAAGGCCGAGCTTCTGCCCGCGTGCCCCGTGGCGACCACCGTCCAGCTCATCGGCAATAAGTGGAAGCTCCTCATCATCCGCAATCTCCTGGATCGCCCCTGGCGCTTCAACGAGCTCCAGCGCGATCTTGACGGCATCAGCCAGAAGGTACTCACCGACAGCCTCCGCTCCATGGAGACCGACGGGCTCATCACCCGCACCGTCTACCCCGAGGTCCCGCCGAGGGTAGAATACGCCCTTTCGGAGCTGGGGCAGACTCTCCGGCCTATCCTCGACGCCATGAAAGCCTGGGGCGAGCGCTACAAGGCGTCCCTGCTTGAACCGTAAACAGAAAAAACGCGTGACCTCCGGTTCGCCGGAAGTCACGCGCTTTTCACTCCCTCGCCCTCCTCACGATCCCCGCCACGTTTTGGAGGGAGATGAAGGCGCTTGGGTCGATCTCCGTGACCAGCTTCTTGAGCTTGTTTATCTGGAAGTGATTGACGATGAAGTAGATGATCTGCCGCTCCCGGCCGGAGTAGCCGCCGGTGGCGTTGACGATGGTGCCGCCAGCCTTGAACTGTTCGTTGAGGGCCGCCGAGATCTGCCTGGACTTCGTGGTCACGATCATGGCGCACATGGACCGGTCGAAGCCCTCCACAATAAAATCCACGGTCTTGGAGCCCACAAAGTAGGTGACGATGGAGTAGAGCGGCAGGATCCAGCTGTGGATGACGACGCCGCAGACGATGTAGAGAAGGGTATTGAAGACCATGACAAAGGTCCCGATGGAGACGCCGATACGCCCGGCGAAGATCACCGACAGCACGTCCACGCCGTCGATAGCCCCACCGAAGCGGATGGTGAGGCCGCTGCCGATGCCGGAGATGACCCCGCCGAAGACCGCGCACAGGAGAAGGTCGGTGCCCGCCAGGGGAGAGACGAAGTTCACATCCACCGGCAGGACGTGCTGGATGAGGTACGACCCCAGAGAGTAGATACCCACGGCGTAAAGGGAGTAGACCGTAAAGGGCAGTCCCTGGCGCTTGAGCCCAAAGAGGAAGATGGGGAAGTTCAAAAGGACCAGGAACACGGACAGCGTCAGCCCCGGCGGGGTGACCTGATCGAGCAGCATGGACAGCCCCGAGATGCCGCTGTCGTAGAGCTTCACGGGGAAGAGGAACATGGACACGCCGAAGGCGTTGACCGCCCCGGCTACCGTCAGGAGGAGAAAGTTGACGGGCCGCAGCTCACGCAGTCCCTCCAAACGTCTTTTCCACAGGCCCTTTTGGATCGTTTTGTTCATACTCGCTCCTCCTGAGATGTTTTAAGCCCCTCCCGCAGCGCCGCCAGCAGCCGTTCGGCGATGGGGGTGAAGACCTGGTGCTTTCGCCAAATGAGATAAAGCCGCTCCTCCAGCCTTGGCGTCAGGGGCCGGAACACAAGGCCGCTTTCGGGGCTTGTGTCGATGAGCCTGTCCAGGGTGAGAAGACACCCCAGCCCCTCCCTCACAAAGAGCGAAGCGTTGTAGGAAAGCCGGAAGGAGCCCTCCAGCCGCAGCTTATCCATCTTCTCCCCGCACCAGCCGGGCAGGTCCCGCCGCCAGCCCTGCTCGGAGCAGAAAAGCGGCAGGCCGATAAGATCGTCGGCGCTGATCTGCGCCTTTTCCGCAAGCCGGTGTCCCCGGGGGACCACCAGCCCCCATACGTCCGCTTCCGGAAAGGGGAGATAATTGTATTTGCCGCCGTCCGGCGCCTCCGCCAGCACCGCGAAGTCCAGCACACCCCGGTCCAGCTTCTCCGTGACCTGTTCCGTATCCCCGCTGGTGATGTGGTAACGAAGCCCGGGGCAGACCTCCTTGAATCGCCGGATGACCCGCGCCAGAACTCGGATCTGGTAGGATTCCGCAAGCCCGAAGGCCACGTCCCCGCCGGTAACGTCGCCCAGCGCCGCGAACTCCCCGGCGATCTTGTCCGCCATGGAGACAAGGTCCTCCGCGCGCTCGCGCAAAAGCCGCCCCTCCTCCGTAAGCTCGATGCGAAAGCTGTGCCGGACGAAGAGCCGCTTCCCCAGCTCATCCTCCAGCGACTGGATCTGCTTGGACAGCGTGGGCTGTGAGACGTGCAGGGCCTCGGCCGCCCTGGTCATGTTCTCCTCCCGCGCCACCGCCAGAAAGTAGCGAAGCGTCCTTATTTCCATAGCCGCCCCCCCGTGATATGCCAAAATCGAATAGTGTGATATAAATTATACCCATTAGCGCCCCGCACGTCAAGGCGCTATAATGAAACTATTATGAAAAAGGAGCGGTGCATATGAACCTTCAAGACACCTGGGACAAGACCTTTCCCCAAAGCGGCGCGGTGGAGCACAAAAAGGCGGCCTTCCCCAACCGCTACGGCATCACCTTGGCGGCGGACGTGTATACACCCAAGGACGCCGGCGGGAGACTGCCCGCTATCGCCGTCTGCGGCCCCTTCGGCGCGGTGAAGGAGCAGGCCTCCGGCCTCTACGCCCAGACTATGGCCGAGCGGGGCTTCCTCACCCTGGCCTTCGACCCGTCCTTCACCGGCGAGAGCGGCGGCACGCCCCGCTATATGGCTTCGCCGGACATCAACACCGAGGACTTCCAGGCCGCGGTGGACTTCCTCTCGGTGCAGGAGAACGTGGACCCCGAAAAAATCGGCATCATCGGCATCTGCGGCTGGGGCGGCCTGGCCCTCAACACCGCCGCGCTGGACACCCGCGTGAAGGCCACGGCGGCCATGACCATGTACGACATGGCCCGTGTCAACGCCAAGGGCTACTTTGACGCGGAGGACTCGGAGAAAGCCCGCTATGAGAAGAAAAAAGCCCTGAACGCCCAGCGCGTCGCGGACTTCCGGTCCGGCTCCTACGCCCTGGGCGGGGGAGTGGTGGACCCCCTGCCCGAGGACGCGCCCTTCTTTGTGAAGGACTACTACGACTACTATAAGACCCCGCGCGGCTACCACCCCCGCAGCCTCAACTCCAACGGCGGCTGGAACGTCACCGGGTGCATGAGCTTCTTAAACCAGCCGATTTTGTGCTACGCCAACGAGATCCGCAGCGCCGTTCTCATCGTCCACGGCGAAAAGGCCCACTCCCGCTACTTCTCCGAGGACGCCTACGCCGCCATGGTCAAGGACAACCCGTATGCCGCCAACAAAGAGCTGCTTATCATCCCCGACGCCGTCCACACCGACCTCTACGACGGGGGAGGGAAGCACGCCATCCCCTTCGACAAGCTCACGGACTTCTTCCGGACTTACCTCCGATAATCCAAAAAAGCCACTATAAAATAGCTATGTTTCCCTGATTTGCCCGTACGGGCCGCCTCTCCTGGCGGCCCGTACGGCGTTGTTTGGAACGTGCCAATTGACGATGCGCGGGCCGCCGGGGACGACCCTTCCGGCGCTTCGCGCCACCTCCCCCGAGGGGGGAGGTTAACGGGCGGGTTTGGAACCCGCCCCTACAGTTTTTGGAATGTTTCCAATCAACGCCGTAGGGGTCGCCGTCCCCGGCGACCCGCGTTTCGTTAATTTCCGATGTTATTTATATAGGATAACCTTCCATATTTTCTGTAGGGGCGGGTTCCAAACCCGCCCGTGTGATGTGGCGGGACGGGGGTTGTCCCGATAAAACGGTACATATCGGTTATCAGGGGCAAGAGTACGACGTTGTTCGGGGCGGGTCAATCGACGGTGGGCGGGCCGCCGGGGACGGCGACCCCTACGGCAGTGTTTATAACATGTGGGTCATCGGGACCGCCCTGTCATCCTACGTTCGCTGCCCCCCTGCCCCCCTCCTACGAGGAGGGGGCTCCGAGACGGGAGACGGGTGCGATTTATTGAAATCGTTCCGTTATCGCAACCTTTTTTGCCCCTCCAAGGTCGGGGTGGCGCGAAGCGCCGGGGTGGTGCTGCGATCCGATTATCGAAACCACAGTTACGCTCCACGAGCTCGAATACCCCGCCGCTGCGGCGGCACCCCTTTTTCCGAAAAAGGGGCCAAGGGGAATAAGGTTGCGGCGCTTCGCGCCGCGTTTAAAAAAATTGCGCCGCAAAGCGGCGCAAACCTTTAAAAAAGCCCTTACCCCTTCATCAACCCCGCGCCGGTGTGCCACGCCTTCCCGATCTCGCCGCCGACGGCGTAGTAGCCGTTACGCATCTGGTCGAAGGCGAAGGCGCGGAGCTTTCCCGCGTCCACGCGGCCCTTCTCGTCCAGAACGTCCTCATCCGCCAGCACGTTCACGATCCGCCCCAGGACCCGCAGGCCGTAGGGCTCGTCCTCCATCCGCTCCACGGTACATTCCAGCGTCAGGGGATACTCCTGGATGACCGGCGCGTCCACCCGGCCGCTCTTCACCGCGTGGAGCCCCGTGCGCGCAAATTTGTCCGCCATCTTGTTGGACGAGGCGATGCCCAGAAAATCCGACGCCTCCAGCGTGTCCGCCCCCGGCACGGCCAGCGTGAACGCCCCGCGGGCTTTCAGATTGGCCACCGTCTTGTGATCGGCCTCCAGGTTCAGCGCCACCATGTCCTCGGCGCAGATCCCGCCCCAGGCCATCATCATCACGTCCACGCTGTCGTCCTCGTTGTACGTCCCGATCATATACGTGGGCATCGGGAAAAGATACGGCTTCACGCCCAGATCCTTCTTCATAAAAAAGCACTCCTTTTCATTCCGTTTGACGTTTCCAAGTCCCGTCAGCTATACTATACCCGAACCGCGTCATTTTTGCAAGTGCGCGGGACTAAAATAGGTCAGCCCAGAGGCGCCCCGCACTTTTTTCGCCCTGACCCCACACTTCCGGTTGTATTATTTTGACGAATGTGATAAAATACCCTCAGAATGCGGACAAAGGACGGTGTTTTGACTTGGAACAGGAGAGAGGCAACTTCAAAAGCCGCGTGTTCGGCGGGTTCAACAGGCACGACGTCATTGGGTATATCGAGGCGCTGGCCAAGGAGCGCAACGACCTCAAGCGGGAAAACGTGGCCTTGCGCGGCAAGGTGGAGGCCCTGGAGGATCGCCTCGCGGGGTGTGCCCCGGCGGAGGACGACGCGTGCGCCGCTCCCGACCTTCCCGACCAGGAGACGCTGGTACGCGCCCGGGTGGAGGAGGTCCTCCGGAACGCCCACGCCGCCCTTGCGGAGGTCCGGGACGCCTATGATGCCCTGTCCGGGGACATCCGCCAGAGTGTCGGCGAGACCGCTGCCGAGCTTATGTCCCTTGCGGAAAAGCTTGGCAAGCTGCAGGCGGCCCTGCAGGAAGGGGAGGAGCGCCTTGAGGCTTTAGATACGGAGCTGGACATCATGCCCCTGACGGGCGCGGAGGCACAGGATGCAGAGAGTCTTTGACATCGACGCCGGGGAACTGAAAAAGACCGCCCCCCAAATGCGCGCCGGGGACCGGGTCCTGCTCTCCGGCACCATCTACACCTCCCGCGACCAGGCCCACATGGCCATCTTCCGGCTGCTGGACGCGGGGGAGCCCACGCCCTTCCCCCTGGACGGCGCGGTCGTCTATTACGCCGGCCCCACGCCTGGCCACGACGGACTGCCCACCGGCGCCTGCGGGCCCACCACCTCCAGCCGCATGGACGGCTTCACGCCCCGCCTTCTGGACCTGGGCCTGGCCGGCATGATCGGCAAGGGCCTGAGGAACCGCGCGGTAAAGGACGCCATCAGACGAAACGGCGCGGTCTACCTGTGCGCCGTGGGCGGGGCGGGAGCGCTTATCGCCCGGTCCATCCGCTCCATGGAGGAGATCGCCTTCCCGGAGCTGGGGTGCGAGTCCGTCAAACGCCTGGAGGTGGTGAAAATGCCCCTCATCGTGGGCATCGACTGCCACGGCGGGGACATTTTCGAGGAGGGCATCGCCGCCTACCGCCTTCCGTGACAGCCGCTTTTCAGTATGATTCTTTCAAAGAGGTGACAGCCGTTGGCTAGAAAGCAATTTTCCTGGCTGGGTCTGGGCATGGTCACGGTGCTGGCGGTGAGCACCGTCGTCCAGTTCCTGGCCATGCTCCTTGTGGCGTGGATCTACCCCCAGGGCGGGGAGCCGGGGTGGCTTTTGTGGGTCTACACCTTCGCCCCCATGTACCTGGTGGCCATCCCCCTGGGCATCCTGGTGATGAAAAAGGCCCCGGCCACGCCGGTGGAGGAGCGCAGTATCCGGTCCCGCGACCTTATCGCCACCACCGTCATCTGCTTCTTCCTCATGTACCTGGGGAACATCATTGGCACCATCATCATCGACCTCACCGGGGCCCTGGTGGGCTCCACGCCGGAGAATCCCCTGGACACCTACGTGGAGAACGGCTATGTCTGGCTGCGCATCCTCGTCATGGTGGTCCTGGCCCCTCTCATCGAGGAGTACCTTTTCCGCAAACAGCTCATCGACCGGATGCACGCCTACGGTGGGAAGGTCGCCGTGGTGACCTCGGCGCTGATCTTCGGCCTGGCCCACGGGAATTTGAGCCAGTTCTTCTACGCCTTCGCCCTGGGGCTCGTCTTCGGCAACCTCTACCTGAAAACCGGCCGCCTGCGCTACAGCGCCACCCTCCACATGCTCATCAACTTCATGGGCGGCTACGTGGCTCCCACGCTTCTGGAGAAGGTAGACATGGAGGCTCTGGAGCAGGTGGACGTGACGAACACGCAGGCCGTCATGGGCCAGCTTCGGACCATCATGCCCCTGATGCTCTATTCCCTCATCCTCCTGGGCCTGGTGATCGCCGGCATCGTCATGTTCTGCACCCGCTGCCGCAAGACCACCTTTGAGCCTGAGCCCAACGAGCTTCAGGGGAGCCAGCGCTTCACCAGCGTATTCCTCAACGTGGGGATGCTCCTCTTCATTGTCCTGAGCCTCGTCCTTATCGTCCTGACCTTCATCCCCTGAAGGTTGACATAACAGAAAAACAGCCGGGACGCCTTTACGGTTCCGGCTGTTTTCAGCTTCATTTAGTTTACATAATGTTGTTCATCCGCTCCGCCGCCTCTACGGTGTGCCGCGCCAGCACGGCAGTGGTGACGGCCCCCACGCCGCCGGGGGTGGGGGTGACGGCGGCGGCCACCGGCTCCACGGCCGGAAGGTCGACGTCGCCCACGAGACGCCCTTCGCCGTCGGTGTTGATGCCCACGTCCACGATGACCTGTCCGGGGGAGACGTGCCCGCCCGTGACGGCTCCGGCGTGGCCCACGGCGGCCACCAGGATCTCCGCCCGCCGGGTCTCGGAGGCCAGGTCCCTGGTGCGTGTGTGGCAGACGGTGACCGTGGCGTTGCGCGCCAGGAGGAGCTGGGAGACGGGCTTTCCGATGACGAGACTGCGCCCCAGCACCACGGCCCGCTTGCCCGCGCAGTCCACGCCGTAGTGGTCGAGTATTTCCACGACGCTCTGGGCGGTGCAGGGGCAAAAGCCCCGCCCGCTCCCGGTGAACACCCCGGCGAGGGACCCGTCCGTGATGCCGTCCACGTCCTTTTCCGGCGCAAGGGCGGCGCGCACCGCCTCGTCATGAATATGCCGGGGCAGGGGCCGGAAGATCAGCACGCCATGGACCAGCGGGTCCTCGTTGAGGTCCCGGACGGTCCCCAAAAGCGCCTCCTCCGGCACATCCTCGGGCAGGAGCACGTTCCGCACCTCCACCCCCAGCGCCGCGCACCGCTTCATGGCCCCCCGCTCATAGGCCGCGTCCGCGTCCTTTTCCCCCACGCGCACGATGGCGAGCGTCGGCACGACGCCCTTTTCCCTCAGCGCCGCCGCCCGGACCCGCGTCCCTTCATTGATCCCCGCCGCCACCGGCGCACCCTTCATGATCTTCGCCATAAGTACCTCCCAAATGGATTTTCCCCCAGTATATTTCTTTTTCCCCGCTGTGTCAACTGTCCGAATAACCGGGCGGGTTTAGAACCCGCCCCTACAGGAAAAACGGAAGGAAATCCCATTCAACCAGCGCCGGATTTCAACAAAACGTGGGCCGCTGTGGGCAGCGGCCCGTACGGCGTGAATGGAAACGTATCCCAAAAACTGTAGGGGCGGGTTCCAAACCCGCCCGTCCTCCGTCCCCGCCGCGCGGGCAAATCAAATCTGCGCCGCAGGCGCAACCTTTTTCGCCCCCTCCTCGTAGGAGGGGGGCAGGGGGGAAGCGAACATGGGACATGAGAGCGGTTCCCACTCCACGCGCGACTCCCTCATCCGCCCTCTTTCCATAACCAAAACCGGCGTCCCGTCTGGGGGACGCCGGTTTTGAAACGGCGCCGTTTACCGGGCCATGCCTGTTCCCGTGCCGTTTCCGGTTCCGCTGTTCGTGTCCATGTCGTTGTCCACGGTGCCGCTGCCGGTGCTGCCGTTGCCTGTGCCGCCGTTGACGCTGCCGTGATCGTTGTCGCGGTCCATGCCGGTGACGTCGTCCACGGCATCGCGGATGTCGTCGCCGGCCTCCTTGATGCCCTCGCCCACGTCGTCCAGCCCGTCGCCGATGACGCCGTCCTTGGTGTTGTCGGAGCGGTCCGCATCGGAATTGCCGCAGCTGACAAGAGAGAGCGCCATGACCAGCGCCAGAGCCAATATGCCTGCTTTTTTCATTGAAACCTCCAAGTTTAAGGTCGTTGACCGTTTTTTTGGTGCGCCGCTAGTATTTGCGTCTTTCGCGCCTTTGATACGCCCCAAAAACTGGCGGGATCTGGAGCGTACGCGTGGGGGAAACTATGTAGGCGGGGCATCGATGGCCCCGCCCGCGGTCTCGTTATGAATTTTCCTTGGATTCCACTCTGTCCCGGAAGAGGAGTGAGATGCACCACAGGGCCGAAAGGGCCACCAGCGTGTAGACGACGCGGCTGATGGAGGCGGTCTGTCCGCCGAAGAGGTAGGCCACCAGGTCAAACTTGAAGACGCCCACCAGGCCCCAGTTGATGCCGCCGATTATCAAGAGGATAAGGGCGATCCTGTCCATGATCATC
>CANPYK010000049.1 GCA_947588605.1 uncultured Oscillospiraceae bacterium | reverse complement strand
AATGTGGGGAACTAAGGTGCAGGCTAGGAGGATGTTATTTCGTTATCACCCGTGATAACAAAATGATAACAGCCCATTGTGTAGGCTGGATAATATGGATAGGTCAAATTGTGGAAATACTGGGTATCACAGCTTATAAGCAAAATCGTTTAGATCGGGATGCCCGGCAACGAGTGGGAATAATCATTAGAAAGCCCTTACCAATGGAATTACCGGTAAGGGCTTTTGCTGCCTTATGGAGGGGTGTAGATCTTTAAACTTTTTCGCTTGTCAGAAGGTAATTTAGCTTGTATAATGATTGGTAAATTATATTCATCACAACAGGATCTTGACTAAAAGGCGGAAAAAGGTGTCATTCAAGAGGTGTGACATGGAAGAAAAAGTGCGGCTTTCGGATATTGCGGAGGAGCTGGGGCTCAGTACGGCGGCGGTGTCGTATGTGCTCCACGGCAAGACTGGCATGGTGTCGGAGCGAACGGCGGCGCGTGTGCGCCGGGCCTTAGAGGAGCGGGGGTATCTGCCCCGGGCGGCGGAGGTGCTGCTGGCCGAAAATCCGGCGCGGATCGTGGGCGTGATCATCCATGACCACGAGAAATACGAGGCCCACATCCTGGAGGACGCCTTTATTGCCTCCGCGCTCAACGCTCTGGGCGCGGAGACGGCCCGGCGCGGATCGCAGATGATGGTGAGGACCGTGAAAGACCTTGACGATATTGTCTCCTTCGCTACCATGTGGAATCTGGAGGGGCTGGTGCTGATCGGCTTTTGCGGCGCCGACTATAAGCGCCTGCGGGAGCGCGTCCGCGTGCCCTTTGCGGTCTACGACGCCTGCGGTGTCACGGCGGAGCGTGTCTGCGCCGTGAACATCGACGACCGGCACGGGGGATTTCAGGTGGGCGAATATTTCCGCCTTTGCGGGCATGAGCGGGCCCTATGCCTCTCGGACAACGATACGGACATGGACCTGGAACGCTGGAAGGGCTTTCGGGAGGGCTTCGGAAGCGGCGCGGAGTTTATGATGATCCCGGAGACCCGCACGGAGCGGACGGCCTTTTACCGGGAGAAGCTGTCACAAATCAAGACCTTCACGGCACTGTTCGCCGTATCGGACTATTATGCCGTGGACCTCATCCGTTTTCTCCAGAGCAGCGGCGTGGACATCCCGGGCGAGATCTCCGTCGCCGGGTTTGACGACACGCCCCTCTGCGGTCTCGTCTACCCGTCCCTCACCTCCGTCCGTCAGGACACCGGGGAACGGGCGAGGACGGCCCTGGACGCCCTCGCCAGACTGCGGGCCGGCGAGCCCGTGGACCCGGTCGTCACCCTCTCCACGACCCTCGTGGTCCGGGACAGCACAAGAGAAAGCGCGTAAGGTGTGCTCAACCCGCGGTAGAGCCTGCGAAAATCAACCACCGGTTCGTGTTCTTTTATGACCGTTTCCGCTATGATAGGCCGTGAAAGGAGGTGCCCGATATGGACCAAATCAAAATCGGAAAATTCATAGCTTCATGCAGAAAGGAACAAGGCATGACCCAAGCCGTACTTGCCGAGAAGCTGGGTATCAGTGACAGGGCAATATCAAAATGGGAGACGGGAAAGTCGATGCCCGATTCGGGAATCATGTTGGATCTGTGCGAGCTTCTGAAAATCAACGTCAACGAGCTCCTGTCGGGCGAAATGATCATGGCGGAATCTTATGACAAGCGGGCGGAGAAAAATCTCCTGGCCATGAAACGGGAGATCGAGGAAAAGAACCGGCAGATGCTAAGGATGGAATACTGGGTCGTCCTTCCGGCGATACTCGTCGGAATCGTTCTGGTATTTGTGGCCGCGTTTGCACCGATGCCCGCATGGTTGCGCGGGGCGCTGATTGTATTCGCTGCCGCCACAATCGATACCGTCGCTTTCATTGCGGTAGGCATTGAGCAGAAAGTGGGATACTACGAGTGCCGAAGCTGCGGCCACCGGTATGTCCCGACCTACTGGCAGACCAATCTCGCCCCCCCACGCCGGCCGGACGCGGTACATGAAATGCCCCGCGTCCGGCAAACGCGGCTGGCAGAAAAAAGTCCTGACAAAGGAAGATTGATGTTCCTACCGTCGTTTTACACAAAATCAGCGTCCCATTTTTGTCACAGCTTACGGATTTAAGATTTGAAAACCGCCTCCTGACAGGGTATCATCAAGCTGTCAGGAGGTGTTTTCATGAAAAAACAGTCTTTTTTCCGTTCCGTCTGCGCTCTGGCCGTTCCCGTGGCGCTGCAATCCATGCTCCAGGCGTCCTTCGGCGTGGTGGATCAGGTGATGATCGGCCAGCTCGGGGGCGTGGAGGTGGCTGCGGTGGGACTGGCCGGGAAATTCACGGGGATCTATAACGTGGTGGTCTCCGCCGTGGGCGCGGTGGCGGGGATCATGATCTCGCAATACATGGGCCAGAAGAATGCCGCTGAGACACGGCGGAGCATGATTTTCAATCTGCGGGTCTGCCTCATCCTCGCCGTACTGTTCACTTTGGTTGGCGCTGCCGCACCGTATAAAGTCATGGGCCTCTATATCAACGACCGCGCGACGGCGGAAACGGCGGGGCGGTATCTTTTTATCGTCTCCGGCACCTTCCTCCCCGCGGCGGGGGTCACCATCCTGTCTACGCACCTGCGGTGTATGGAAAAGGCGTCCTTCCCGCTTTACGCCGGGATCGCGTCGGCGGCGGTCAACACGGGCCTCAACTGGGTACTGATCTTTGGTAAGCTGGGCGCCCCGGCTCTCGGCGTCACGGGGGCGGCGCTGGCTACGCTGATCTCGCAGCTCGTCTATTTTGCGGTCATATTTGTAATGTATCTTAAATTTCAGGAGCGGGCGGAGATTGCCCCGGCCGGTCCCTTTGCCTGGAAACAGTACCTCTCCATGCTTCTGCCGCTCCTAATCAGTGAATTTATGTGGGTCCTGGGTGAAAACGTGTACGCGGGCATCTACGGGCACCTGGGGACCGACGCCAGCGCCGCCATGACGCTAACGAACCCCGTGCAGTCCCTGGCCATCGGGGCATTGTGCGGTCTTGCTCAGGCTGCGGCGATCCTCATCGGCAAGCGCCTTGGCGACGGGGACCGGGAGACGGCCTACCAGGAGGCGAAAAAGCTCCTTCTCTACGGCTTGGCGGGCTCTCTGCTGCTGTCTGCGGTGATATTCTTCATAAGCCCCTGGTATGTGCGCATTTACAAGGTGGAGACGGCCATTCGGGAGCTGACGGTCCAGATCCTCGCCGCCTACGCCGCGGTCATGCCCTTCAAGGTACTGAACATGATCATTGGCAGCGGCATCCTGCGCAGCGGCGGGAAAACGACCTACGTCATGGCCATCGACCTTGTCGGCACATGGCTTTTCGGCGTCCCCCTGGGCCTCCTCACAGCCTTCGCGTTCCACTGGCCCATCCCCCTGGTCTATTTCACCCTGTCCCTGGAGGAGTGTCTCCGCTTCGCCGTCTCCCTGGTCGTTTTCCAGCGTCGGGGATGGATGAACCAATTAAAAGCATAATATCGACTATAATTAAAAAGATGTTTTAGCTTCCAAAAGTTGTTGACTTTATTTATGCCTGAGACTATAATTCTTCTATGAGATAAGGTATTTTCAAGGACACCGGTTTTTTGGCACATACACAGTCTGTACCTAAAAAAGAAAACCAAGGAGAGATGTTTATGCGCGGAGTAATAGAAGAACTAAAGTTATATAAAGAAGGGAAAAAACCATACGGATTTATTGCGGGTGATGATGGAAATACATATTATTTTAATGAGCAAAGTATCCTGCGCAAAGATTCGATAAGTAACTATTATGTGGGCGATGAAGTAAGCTTTACCATAGAAAAAACGTCATCCACGCATAATCGGGCTATGTATATAAAGCTTGAAAGGCATATTACAAGCACGCCGGTGGCAGAATATGTAAATCCTGGCATTTCAAAAAGACTGAATCTTGAAAAGTTCGAATCAAGGCTCAAACCGGGTTCCGGAGAGTTGGAGGTGATCCAAAAGCTTTCTGAAATCTTTCAGATCACCTGGATCGGCCAGCATACGATGGATCAAAGCAGCACTTATGAGTTCTGCCTGGCAGGCGTTACAGAATATTTAAAACAGTTTGTACGTGAAAGCGGCGAGTTCCTGGTTGTATTTTCTAGTTTTAAAAATGGCGGGTGGCAGGAAAAGACGCTGAAGGTAGAGAGGGAAATTAGAAAACGAAGTGAAATAATTGAGCGCCGCCCGCTTGTAAATTTTTATATTTTGATAAGCAATGCAACAGAGCTGCGCGCCAAAGTGGATAGCGTGAAAGGCCAGCCTAAGGCTGCGGTAATTCCCTTTTCTTTTGAAGAATTATTGGCCTGCCAAGGAAAGCAGGATGTGTTAAATTGCGTTATCAACCGGTTTTCTGAATATTATTTTGAAAACGATATGCTTGCTGAAAGCGATGCTATTGATGACGATAATTTGCTGTTTGGGGATAGGGTAAAGATAGCGGAAAGCATCGTAGCGCGTTGCGAGGCGGGTAAACACTCCGGGATCTTTGGATTGCGCCGTAGTGGAAAAAGTTCGGTATTGAACGCTGTACTACGGCGGCTGGCACGTAAACAAATTCCATACGTTAAAGTTGAAGCGCGGAATTACGAGGCTTATGAATCTTGGAAAGACGTTCTTTTCGATATTGCCTGCGAGGCAAAGGCCAATGTGTTTAAAATCGAGCGGGGATTGAATGAAAGCCGCAAGGATTTCATTCAACGGTTACAAATGCGAAACACAGAAGAAGATTATGAACGTCGTGCGGTTCGCTGTTTTATTGAAGATATATCTGCCTGCCGAAGCGCAATTAATGCCAAAGGAGAAAATGAACAACAGTTTGTTATCGCTATTGATGAGATCGAGCTGATCGCTTATAATTCGGCATCTTCAGACGCATGGAGAACGAAGGAATCCTGTAGAGGCTTTTGGTCCGCGATGCGAGATTGCGGATGCCCATTGGTGCTTTGCGGAGTCAATTCCAGTTTAAATGAGACAAGCACCCTCGATTATCAGGGCGAGGCCCTTGACAATCCGATGTATGGCCGAATCACAGACGCTTCTACCAGTGTTGAAACATATCTGCCCAATTTCACAAACGAACAAACAAAATTGATGATCAATACGCTGGGCGGGTATAGCAATCTGGACTTTACGGATGTTTACATTCAGATCAATGACGCTTTTGGCGGACAACCGTGGTCGATTCGGCAGTTTTGTTCGTATGTCTTTAAAAGTGTGCGCGAGGAAAGGCGGCCTGACCGGCCATATCGTGTGAGCCGCGCTGCATGTACCAATTTGCTGCGGCGATATAACCAGTCCTCAACAGGGATCGAAATGTGCAGAACGATCCTCCAATATTTGTACCAACTGTATCGTAACGAATATATGCTTTTGGGAAAGCTTGCGTTGAATCCTGACCTTCATGGCGTTATTTCGGCGGATGAGGTCGTGTCCATTGACCACTTAAAAAAATATGGCTTGATAGAGCATGATACCGAAAGGGGGGATATTGCATTTCGTATAGGCATCATTCGTGATTTTATGTGCAGTGAGTTCACAAAGGATCCAAAAGAAATGTCAAATGACGAGCGGCGCAGATATGTTCAGGATCGAGTTGCCATCTGCGAGAGAAAATTAAAAACCTTAGTACGTGATTGTTATCTAGGAGAAGATGAAAGCGCGGGCTTATCGATGATTCGCCAGTATATCATCAAAGGAGGCGAAAACGGCGCAAAGCGCAACTTTGCATTTAAATGCAACCCGCTTATACCCAAGGGAATCGATCCGTACAACTGCCGTTTTTCTGATTTCTTTGATCATAAAAAGTGTACGTTTTATTTCTCCACACTCGGTGTCATGATCACAAAAAGCTGCTGGAGCCGACTCAAAGGAAAGTTTAAAGCGGCAAACATGAACGCTGAGGATTTTTCTACATATATGCGCGATTTGAATGCGGGCCGCATAGACGCAGACCATTATGATGCCGAGGACAATACAAATAGTCCCGGCGAATGGGAAATCGACGATTTAACAATGCAAGCGTTTGAGACAGCATATGCAAGAATGGAAAAACTGTTTCAAGTGTGTGGCGTATAAAGCCAGGCGGTTTTCGTCAAGCGCCTTATGTGACCGCGTTTTACAGCAGAAATTCGATACGGCTTCATCCGGCGGCCTTGAGAGCTCTTCTCGGGCCGCCGGCTTTTTCTTTCTGCGCCGCTTCCGCTTGTCAAATCCAACCGGATATTGTATAATATGGTTATCTCATCCTTGGGGGACAGGTTATGGCGGTTCGCGGCGTGGTATTTGATTTTGGGGGCGTTGTGGTGAACTACGACCCGCGCGGCTATTTGGAGGGGCTTTTCGGGGAGGAGCGCGTCGTCTCCTACCTGATGGAGCACCTTTTTGAGAGCGAATACTGGCGGCTTTTCGACCAGGACCGGGCGGACCGGGCAGCGTGCAACGCCCTTGTCCTCCAGAAGGCCAGGGAGGACGGCTTCGGGCCGGAGATGGAGCTGGTCCAGCGCCGCTGGCTGGAGCTCATGTGGACCCGGGACGACACGGTGTCGCTGGTGCGGGAGCTGCGGGACCGGGGCGTAGGGGTCTACTACCTCACCAACATGCCCCGCGACGTGTGGCCTGAATTCGTGGGCCGCGGCCTGCGGGACATCTTCCTGGGCGGCGTCGCCTCCTTTGAGGTCCGCGTTACCAAGCCCGACAGACGCATTTACGAGGAGCTCTTCGCCCGCTACAGCCTCGTGCCCGGGGAATGTCTCTTTTTCGACGATATGCCCGCCAATGTGGAGGGGGCCGTCAGGGCCGGCATGGAGGCCGTGCTTTTCAAAAACGCCGCCCAGGCCAGAAGAGAGCTTGTGAAGAGGGGAGTGCTGGCGTAATGGAGATCACGAGCCGCAAGAACCCACGCGTTACGCACTTTAAAAAGCTGGCCGCCTCGGCGGAGTACCGGCGGGCAAGCGGGGAATACGTCTGCGACGGGGAAAAGCTCCTCCGGGAGGCCGTCCAATGGGGCGCGGATATCCGCGAGGTCATGGCCGTCACGCCGCCGGAAGCGACGCTTCCGGCCTCCGCCGTCCTCCACACCGTAACGCGCGAGGTACTGGAGGCCGCCTCCCCCTTGAAGACGCCCCAGGACGTGGTCTTCACCGTGGGCATCCCGCCCCGGGAGCCGGTCCCGGACCTGCGCGGCGCGATCATATTGGAAAACCTCCAGGATCCCGGCAACGTGGGCACGGTCCTTCGTTCCGCCGGCGCCTTTGAAGCGCCCCTGGT
Source organism: uncultured Oscillospiraceae bacterium (assembly GCA_947588605.1). GTDB lineage: Bacteria > Bacillota > Clostridia > Oscillospirales > Oscillospiraceae > RUG626. Next base: position 3,170 of record CANPYK010000049.1, on the reverse strand, counting down.
GGTGCTGATAGGGGAGTGCGCGGACGTTTACGGCCCCAAAACTGTCCGTGCCTCTATGGGCGCGGTGTTCCGCCAGAGGGTGGCGGTGATGACCCACGCCGAGCTGGCCGCCGCGCTGGGCGGCGTGCCCCTTTACGGCGCGGCCCTGCGCCGGGACGCCCGGGACATCAGAAGCGTGGACCTCTCCCGCGCCGCCGTGGCCATCGGCAACGAGGGCGCGGGCCTTACGCCGGAGCTCCTGGCCCTTTGCGCCGGGACGGTGATCATCCCCATGGGCCCCCGGTGCGAATCCCTCAACGCCTCCGTGGCCGCGTCCCTTTGCATGTGGGAGCGCTTCCGGCGGTAACAGACATAAGAGACAGAGAAAGCGGGTGACCGTATGGCGGAACTGAAATATTGGCTGTGGCTGGCGGGCCGGCGCGGCATTGCCAGGACGAAGCTCTTGGAGCTCCTGGACCACTTAGGCTCCCCGGAGGAGGTCTATTTTGCCCGGGAGGACGTCTACCGCCGCCTTCTGGAGGGGGACTTTGGGTCCCTCATGGACAAGAGCCTCGCCGACGCCCGCGCCGCCCTGCGGGAGTGCGACGAGAAGGGGCTTTCCGTCCTGACCATCCGGGACGCGGGGTACCCCACGCGCCTTGCCAACATCTTCGACCCGCCCCTGGTGCTCTACACCGCCGGGAAGCTCCCGGACCTGGACGACCAGCCGGCGGTGGCGATGGTGGGCACCCGCTCCTGCACGCCCTACGGCCTTGTGGCGGCGGAGAAGCTGGGCTATGAGATCGCCCGCTGCGGCGGCGTCATCGTCACCGGCCTTGCCCGCGGCATCGACTCCGCGGCGGCACGAGGCGCCCTTCGGGCCGGTGGCAAGGTGGTGGGCGTGCTGGGGTGCGGAGCGGACGTGGTCTACCCCAGGTCCAACGCCCCGCTCTTTGCCGACGTAGCCGCCTCCGGCGCCATCGTCTCGGAATTTCCTCCCGGCACGCCGCCGGAGGGGAAGAATTTCCCCATCCGCAACCGCATTATCTCCGGCCTGTCCGTAGGCGTGGTCCTCATCGAGGCCCCGGAGCGTTCCGGCGCGCTGATCACCGCCTCTCTGGCGCTGGAGCAGGGGCGGGACGTCTTCGTCGTTCCCGGGAATATCGACGCGCCCTCCTGCCTCGGCTCCAACCGTCTTTTGCGGGAGGGCGCGTCCCCGGCCATGTGCGGCTGGGACGTGATGGCGCAGTACGAGGCGCTTTTCCCCGGAAAGGTCCATGACCCCGACAACACCTCCATGCCCGCCCTGGACGAGGACGCGGCCCGGGAGATGGTGGACCGGGAGATGAACGAGATCCGCGAAAAAAAGCCGAAAAAACCGGCCAAACCCGCGCCGACCCGGCGCGAACCGATAAAAAAAGACATTGACAACGCCCCCGAGCCGGGTTATATTGACATATTGGTGGAGCGCGAAAGCCTGACGCTGGACGAGCGCGCCGTCCTGGAGGCGCTGGATACCCGCCGCCACCTGGACGAGATCATCGTCCGCTCCCAGCTTCCGACCCAGGCGGTCCTCTCGGCCCTCACCTCCCTCGAGATCATGGGCTGTGTCACCCAGGAGCCCGGTAAATTCTTCGCGGCGCACGTAAAATTCAAGGACTGACGCCGCGTTTTGTCCCGATATCATGGAAAGGATCTTAACTTCATGTCAAACCCAAAGAATCTGGTCATCGTCGAGTCTCCGGCCAAGGCCAAGACCATCGGCAAATATTTAGGGCCCGACTATAAGGTCACGGCCTCCATGGGCCACCTCCGGGACCTGCCCAAGTCCACCATGGGCGTGGATATCGAGGCGGGCTTCGTCCCGGACTACCAGCCCGTAAAGGGCAGGGAGGACACCATCCGCGAGCTGGAGAAGTCCGCCCGTGCCGCCTCCCGCGTGTACCTGGCCACCGACCCGGACCGGGAGGGGGAGGCCATCAGCTGGCACCTCAAGGAGCTCCTCCACATCCCCGACGACCAGGTCTACCGCGTGACCTTCAATGAGATCACCAAGCGTGTGGTCAGCGAGGAGATCAAAAACCCCCGCGCCATTGACCAGGACCTGGTGGACGCCCAGCAGGCGCGGCGCATCCTGGACCGCATCGTGGGCTATAAGCTCTCGCCGCTTTTATGGACGAAGCTGCGCTACGGCCTGTCCGCCGGCCGCGTCCAATCCGTGGCAACGCGCCTGGTGGTGGACCGGGAGGAGGCCATCCGCGCCTTCGTGCCCGAGGAATATTGGGTCCTGGAGGCAAAGCTTGAGCACGCCTCCGGCCAGAGCTTCACCGCCAAATATTTCGGTAAGGACGGCAAAAAGGCGGAACTTGGCAGCGAGGCGGAGGTCCTCTCGGTGGAGGCGGCCGTCAAGGACGCGCCCTTCCTCGTCAAATCCGTCAAGCGCAAGGACTCCAAGCGTATGCCCGCCCCGCCCTTCATCACCTCCAGCCTCCAGCAGGAGGCAAGCCGCAAGCTGGGCATGACGCCCCGCCGCACCATGTCCATCGCCCAGCAGCTCTACGAGGGCGTGGACATCGAGGGGGAGGGCACCGTGGGCCTTATCACCTACATGCGTACCGACTCCCTGCGGCTGGCCGACGAGGCACTGGCCGCAGCCGGCGGGCTCATCAAGTCCCGCTACGGCGCGGACTACTACACCGGTCCCCGTCGCTTCAAGAACAAAAATTCCGCCCAGGACGCCCATGAGGCCATCCGCCCCTCCTCACCGGACATGACCCCGGAGCGGGTGCGGGGGAGCCTCCAGCAGGACCAGTACCGTCTCTATAAGCTCATCTGGAACCGCTTCATCGCCTCCCAGATGGCCCCCGCCGTCTACGACAGCGTGACGGTGGACTTTGAAAGCGCCGGCCACATCTTCCGCGCCGCCTGCAGCGCCATCAAATTCGCCGGCTTCACCGCCGTCTACGAGGAGGGCCGGGACGAGGAATCCGACGTGCGCGAGATCCCTCTGCCGCCCCTGACGGAGGGGGAGACCGTGAAGCTCCTCGACCTCATCAAGGAGCAGAAATTCACCCAGCCCCCCTCCCGCTACACCGAGGCGTCGCTCATCCGCGAGATGGAGGAGACGGGCATCGGCCGCCCCTCCACCTACGCCCCCACCGTCTCCACCATCCTGGACCGGGAATACGTGG
>CANPYK010000048.1 GCA_947588605.1 uncultured Oscillospiraceae bacterium | reverse complement strand
TCATTGTAGCTTAGGCACGAGACGGATGGAAGCCGGACTGGCTGTCCGGCTTCCGGGGCCGAATTTATTGTAACAGGGGTCGTGGAAAAAGAGCGGGTATACGCTCGGTTTTCCACGACCCCTATTGATGCGTTTTATGCGTTCCGTTCGGGATGAGCCTTGACGGTCCCCTCGCTTTACGGCTTCTTTCTGTACGCGCCGGGGGTGACGCCGTACTTCTTTTTGAAGGCGTCCTTGAAATAGTTGCTGTCGGTAAAGCCGCAGCGGAAGGCGATGTCGGTGATATGGTCGTCGGTGGTCAAAAGCTCGCAGGCGGCGTGCTGGAGGCGGATGAACATGAGGTATTCATGGACGCCTATGCCCACGGCGCTCCGGAACCGGCGGCTCAAATAGTTGGGGCTGTAGCCCGCGGCGGCGGCGATATCCGCGGCTGTGACGCGCTCCATGTAATGGGCGCTGATGAACCGCGCGGCCTGGAGGATCTGCCTGTCGGTGGTGTGGATCTCCTCCGGGATGCCGTTGAGGAGGCGGCATTCCCGGTCGCAGAGGAGGAAAAGCTCCTGGAGCAAAACGCGCAGCATGGACGGGGAGCGCCTGTCGCCGATCCTCCTCTCGTTCACCATTTTCATCAAATGGGCGCTCATCTGCCCGCGGTACTCCTCGGGCGTCTGGAGGATGCGCGTGGCCGTCAGGAACTCCTCCCGCCGGGGCAGGAGCCCGATCACGCCCTCGTCCAGGTCGGCCCGGCAAAAGTGGACCACGTATCGCCTGCACTGGCCGGAGAGGTAGCGGGTATAGTGGAAGATCTCCGGCGGGATCAGCATGAAATCCCCGGCGTGGATGTCGTAAAGCCTGTTTTCGATGAAAAAGCGGCACGTGCCGCTCTCCACGTAAAAGAGCTCAAAGCACGTGTGGCAGTGGGGGTGGGGCATGATGTAACCCGCGCGCCGCACGGCTGTCTCCGCGCGGATCGTCTCCGGGGGATTTGGGGAGGGCGCGGCCTCGTTCCTGACCATTCGATCACCTGCTCATTGTTGAAAAAACAGTATTTTTAGGATATTATATTCCAAAAACAGTGGAAAAGCAAGAAAAACCGTTGTAAGCTATCGTTGTTTCAAGTCGAAGCCGCTTGTACGGCGCGGGAGGGATCGGATACGGAAACGGCGAAAAGAAAATACACGCTTTTTACGGCCAAACAGCTTCTGTGGCTTGTCGCGCCCATTGTGATCGAGCAGATTTTCTCCACCTCTCTGGGCTTTTTCGACTCGCTGATGGTGTCCAACATGGCCGCCACCCAGGCGGTGCGGAGCAACGCCAGCAACGCCATCGGGAATGTGGATTACATCAACAACCTGATCATCCAGCTGTTCTCCGCCTTCGCCACCGGCGGCGCCATCGTCACCTCCCAGGCCCTGGGGGCCGGCGACAGGGAGCGGGCCAACAAGGTGGCCAAGCAGCTGGTCATGCTGGTCATTTGCGTCTCGCTGGGCGTGGGGGGCGTGTGCCTTGCGCTTAACAAACCCATCCTGCGGCTTTTTTACGGCAACGTGGACGCCTCCACCTTCGCCTACCAGCGGACGTATTTTTACGTGACCGCCGTCTCCTTCCCGTTCATCGGGCTCTTCAACGCCTGCGCGGCACTGCTGCGGGCCCAGAGGAAGAGCTTTTCCACCATGGCCAGCGCGGCCATCAGCTGTGTGGTCAACGTGGGGCTCAACGCCGTCTTCCTGTTCGTGCTGAAGATGGGAGTCCTGGGCGCGGGGCTCGCCACCCTCTTTTGCCGGGCGGTCCCGGCCGTCTTCATGCTGGTCCTGCTCGGCCGAAGGGACAATCCCGTGCGGGTGCGCCTTGCGGAGCGGTTTCGCTTTGACGGGCCGATGGTGCGGAGCATTTTGAAGCTGGCCGTGCCCAGCGGCGTGGAATCGGCGCTTTTCCAGCTGGGGAAGCTGATGACCAACACCTTCGTCAACGCCGGCGTGTACGCCACCGGCGCCAAGAGCATCACGGGGATCGACGAGGCGGGCCAGCTTATCCACATCAACATCCAGGCCAACGGGAACGCCATCGCCAACCAGATCAACAACTTCGCCTCGGTGGTGGGCAGCGGCATCGGAACCTCGTGCCTGACCGTCATAGGCCAGTCGGTGGGAGCGGGCGACCCGGACCAGGTCAAGTTCTACATGAAGCGGATGTTCGTCATCTCCTACGTGGCCAACGGGCTGTGCGTGGGCGCGATCCTGGCGCTCATGCCGTTTTTGACGCAGCTCTATGGGTACGCCGAGGAGGCCAAGGAGATCGGGCGGCATTGCCTCACCTTCTGCCTGATCTTCCAGTTCTTTACCTATCCCCTCTCCTTCACGGCGCCGTCCGTTTTGAAGGCCACCAGCGATGTGAAATACGTGATGGTCTGCGCCGTCGCGTCCATGTTCGTCATGCGCGTGACCTTGGCGTTCCTGCTCACGACGGACCGGATCCCCGGAATGCCGGAGCTGGGCGCCATGGGGTATTGGATCGGCATGTGTTCCGACTGGGTCCTGCGTTCCATCCTCTTCTCCACGCGCCTGCTGTCAGGCCGCTGGAAGAAGGCCTCGGGCCTTATCCGCGAGTCCTCCGAGCCCGCCGGGGAAGGCGCGGAATGACGCCTGACCTCCGGGAAAAATATTGAAAGCCGCGCCGTTTGGGGCGCGGCTTTTTCCTGTTTAAAGAGCCTGATTTGCCGAAGCTTCGCCATTTTTTCATTCTCCCCTCTTGACTTGTTCACAGGTGAACATGATATGATGATATTGATAAGTGTAAAAAAGATTTGACAAGGGCTTCATGAAATGAAGGGTTTATCAGAACCGGGCTTAAAGCGCCCATGAGAAAGAGAGGATAAAATAATGAAAAAGCGGTTCATAAGCGTGCTGCTGGCCGTGGGAATGGTCTTTGGCCTCCTGCCCGCGGCAGTGGGGGCGGATGGCGGTATCACGTATTTGGATTGGGACGACGGCCGGAAAGAACTGGTGGAAAATACGTGTGGCTCCGCCACGAAGGTCGAGAGCGATACCGCCGCGTGGCATACTGGCTGGTATGTCGTCAGCGGAAACGTTACCGTCAGCAGCCGTATTATACTAATATCTATTTAAAAGGAGACACCGAGCGGCGAGGATTTTTCGTGTCAGGTAAGGAAAACGCCGCAGGGAATACTGTATGTATTCCCAAGGCGGCTGACGCCCCCGGGGTCCCCGGCGGGCAAAGCCCGCAGGGGAGAGGAGGAGCGAACACAGCGCCTGACTGCGCCCGCAGGCGTGTTTCGAGGCCAACCGCCGCGCAGCGGCGGCTCTTGGGCCGAGATGGGCGACCAACGGGAGCCTGAAGCAAAGCGTGTTCAGCGACGACGACGCGAAAAAGACCGTCGCGAATGGCTTGTTTTAATCAGATATTAGTATTATGCGCCGCATTGCGGCGCAAGCAGCTGTGCCCGTAAAAAATCCCCCTCCTGACGGACAATGTCATTAAGTTAAGAACCCTACCCCTACACGTTGAGGGAATGATTACTCGTGACGATTGGACTGATTGACGGCGTGAAAAGAGAAAAGGCTCTCCAGCTTTTTTGGCCGGGGGGCCTTTTTTGTGAAATGTACATATATTTTTTCCAAAAGAACTTATGCCTTGAATGGGAAATATTTATACTAATATCTAATTAAAATAAGACATTCGCGACGGTCTTTTTCGCGTCAGGCTGCGTCAGCCGCCTTGGGAATACATACAGTATTCCCTGCGGCGTCTTCCTTGCCTGACGCGAAAAATCCTCGCCGCTCGGTGTCTTCTTTTAAATAGATATTAGTATTAGAGTTAGAAAAATGATGTTGAGGAAAACGTTTTAACTGACAGTTGATTTCATCGTATTTAGGAGATATAATGTTAAATATCAAGTGGGAAACTGTTCGACAAACGGGAATTTGGCAAATTATGCCTCAGAACTACAACTCGGGTTTTAGGAGGATATATGGATCGTTTTGTAGATGAAAGAGATCATAAGCTGTTAGAGAAAGACAAATATACGTTTTCCATGCTTGGCCGCATTATGGACGGGGACTGTAAGCTGCTTCTGACAGACCATGAAAGGTTAATCATTTGCTTTTCGTGCGACCCGTATCCCGTATGGATCTGGACACCGGACGGAGCGGCGGAAGAAGAAAAGGAAAGAGCCTATGAGCTTGTGAGAGAAAACGGCCTGCTCACGAACGGTCATACCTTCAATTTGAAATACGATTTGGCGGAGCATTTTATCAGCCGGTCAGCGGAAAGCGCAACGGAACTGTCCATCAAGACCAATATGTTTGCCTATGACTGTCCGAACTTGAAAGAACCGCATATATGGGCTGACGGCGGATACCATAGATGTACGCCGGAGGATATGGATGAACTGGTTGAGTTTATGGATTTGTTCCATCAAGAAACCGGGATAGATCAGGACAGCCCCGAAGCATACCGCCGCAAAGCGGAGGAGGCCATAAGAAGTGGCAGCATTTTTATTTGGAAAAATAAAGAGGGCAAAAGCGTGTCCGTTTGCAGTATGAAGCCAAAGGGCAATCTATCCCACATAGGTTTAGTGTATACGCATGAGGGATACCGGAGAATGCACTACGCTGAGAATCTTGTTTATCAAATATCCAAAATGGCAAAGGACGGGGGATATATGCCCATGCTTTATACTGATGCTGATTATGTCGCGTCGAATGCCTGTTATGAGAAGATTGGCTTTGTTCTCAGAGGAAAATTGTGTACAATAGGTTAAACAAGAGCGGTTATAATCTTCAAATTTCCGTTTGTTGAGAAGTTCCAAAACCCTTTAGGATATAGTCTCACGACCTTTAATCGCGTGTCAAAAGGGCGATATTGCAAACGCAATACCGCCCTTTTTGCATATATGCCGTATTACAAACACTCATCCGACGCGGGGCATTTAATTTCCAGTTTACGTCGCCAAATTTAGAATATTATGGTTCAACTTCTCCTTCTTATTTCCAGCCGTTTTATCAAGAAACTCTTTATTATTTCATCTTCATTTCTTGTATAATTTCCTTCTAAATAAGAAAAGATTTGCGCAAGAAGGCCCTAAAACGGCTGTTTTGGGGGTGATTTTACGGGTTTTTGCGAAAACAACCTGTCACGCCGCCACGCGATAGGTGAAGCCGGGGAAGGACTTTGGCCGGAGATTTCGGGCGTCTGCGCGGTTCGGTCTGACTGGCTCGGTGTACTTCGCAATTTCCAGCAAAAGCCGCTCTCCGTCCCCCTCCGGGTTGCGGAAATAGTCGCGGCACAGCGCCATCGCCATCTTCATATTCACCGTGTACTCGTGAACATTCGTCGCCTTTTTCTGTACGACAGCGCCCCTTGCGATACGGGAACAGAAATTGAACATTGTCAAAGCCCCATAAATTTCCTGCCACACGGAATTGACGCTTTTGCTGTGCAGGTTTACAAGGCCAATGTTGTACTTGAGCTGTCGGAAGCTCGTCTCTATGCCCCATCTGGCGTGGTAGAGCTCCTTTAGCTCGTCGGGCGTGATGCTCCGTGGCAGAGAGGTCACAAGTGTTTCATATTTCCCTGTATCAAGCATAAACCGCACAACGCGGAATTTGAGGGGATACGGGCTTGGAAAGTCCCAACGCGCGGGACGTGTTTTTGGGTTTTGCTTGTAGCTCTTTTTTGGGACTGGCAGAAAGATATTTCCGTTTTCCTTATCGTGCTTCGTTTGTGTCGTTGTAATCGTCATAGACAAGTCACGGTCAAGCGGTATCATCGGGAGCTTTGCGACTTCCCGCATCGCTCCAGCGCCGTCTTTGACACGCAGGAGAAAGTCTACGTTTGGCTTTAACATAAGGTGGGCAATCATATTGTACCCTTCGTAGCCCCGGTCCATAACAATCAGTGTCTTATCCGGGAAACGGTGGGCGTTAAGCATCCAAACAAGTGCGCCTATCTCGTCCATGTTGGGCTGTGGTTGCACGACGCAGTCATAGTAAGTTTTGTTTAGCACGTCATAAAGTGGGTTGATATGGGTCTGGCAATAGCCTTTGGGGTTGCTGGCGTTGCATACAAAGCAAGGGGAATCCGGGTCGCGTGCCATATTAACCGTGGAGCCGTCCACGGCGAAAACATGGTAGCCCCGATACGTTTCCGGGTCGGGGTGGAATCTATTGAAGTCCAAAAGGATTTTACGGAAAATGTTAAAAATTTTTGACGAGACAATTTTGCCTTTGCAGGAGGCGTCCCATAGCGTGATTTTTGCGTCTACCTTATTTTTTGCATCGTTTCGGGAACTTGTTGAGATTGGGACAGAAAAGGCCCGTTTAATCCATCTTATTCCGATTATCCGCACAACCGTCATTTTTTACATCGTTGCACAAACTTGTTGCAACGAGACACATATCATTCATTATTCGCCATTTTCCCAAAATGGCGAATTTTTTATATCATTCCCACAACTTGTTGATACCCCGCAAATCATAGAGCGCACAGCAACAACGCCGTGCGCTCTATGCGCTTCTTAACTTAACGCCGCAGTCCTTTTCAGCAAAATACCGATTTGGGGTAGGGTTCTTAACTTAATGACATTGCCCAAATGGGGCGTCCTTTTGATGTTCACTTCATCAGCTCATCGCTGAGGCGCATGATTTCCGGGGCCAGCTTTTCCCGGCGGCGCCGGACCATGCGGTTGTAGATGGGATAGGCCGCGATCACGCCGGCGATGCCGACGCCCCCGATGAGGACGCCGGGGATAAACAGCTCATCTCCCCACACCATGATACAGCTCATCCCGATGCCCAAAATCAGGGCGCTTACGATCCCAACGATCAGCGATACGACGGCCGCTTCTTTTGTGGCGCTCTTGTCCAGACGGCGAAGCTGCTCCATGGAGGTTTCCTCTTTTGTCGGGGGCGCGTATTTGTCCCGGATCTTCCTAATCTCCTCCCGCTCCTTGGCGGAATAGGTATAGGTAAATGTCTCCTTCTTTTCTTCCATGCTTTATGACTCCTCTTCGATTCTTTTCAGGTTTTTATTGGCCCGCCAGATCATATAGAGCGCCATGCCGATCACGACGGTGCAGACGCCGCCGCCTACAGCGCCGGTCATGGTCCTGTCGAAGGCCGCGTCAGCCTCTCCGCCGAACTGGGAGAGCATGGCGGTGGTCAGGGACAGGATGGACACCAGCGCCGCCACAAGGTTGATGGCCCTGGCGGCGGACAGAACGGGGCTGTCGTGCCGCCTCGTCTTGACGATGTTGATGACGGAGACGGTGACGGCGTAAAAGGAATAGGCCGCCATGGCGTAGATGAGGAGCCCCGGATAGGTAAAGCCCCTGTTTTGACGGACCATAAAGGCGACGATGCCGGTGAGGGCCTGGTTCATGAACAAAAGCATGATCCCGCACAGCCTGTACCGGCGCAGCTCCGCCGCCTTATCCCGGGCGTTCAGACGCCGCGCCAGCAGAAAGCGCATCACCGCCAGCAGGATGTAGTAGACCGCCAGCGCGATAAACCATGTGGAGCGGTACACGATGCCGGTCACCAGCTTCATGACGATGTACAAAAGGTTGATGAAAAGTCCAAGATAGAGGGAGACGCCGGCGCGAAAGCGCGGATCTGTCAGGTATTTTCCCCCCAGCCGGGTGGAGCGGACCTTCTCCGTCAGCGGGTGGGCGGCGACGCGGCTTTTGAGGAAGCCCATGGCGGGCTTGACATACCGAAGCCCCGCGCAGGTGACGACCAGCGCGTAGGCGGAGGCCAGATAGGAGACGTACCGCACCGCGGGCGTCTCGATTTTGAAAATCGCCACGGCGAGGACAAGGCCGAAGCCGAGGACCGCCGTCACCGCCGTCCGCGGCGGTGGTGGGCAAAAGACGCCTTTAAGGAGTTTCCTGAAGGTCTCCATCCGCCGCCCTCCTGATCTTTACGGTGAAGGTACTGCCTTTCCCGACCTCGCTCTCTACGGAAATATCCCCGCCGACAATATCCACCACCCGCTTGACAAGCGCAAGTCCCAAACCGTTGCCCTGCGTGGCGTGGGAGGTGTCGCCCTGATAAAATTTTTCGAAGATGTGCTTGCCGGTCTCCGGAGAAATACCGCAGCCGGTATCTGATACCCGGACGGCGGCAAGCTCTCCATCGATCTTCATCGTCACGGACACCGTTCCGCCCGGTTCTGTGAACTTCAAAGCGTTGGAAAAGAGATTGTTCCACACCAGGGACAAAAGCTCGTCGTCCGATTCTACGAATACATCTTCCTCAAGGTCCGTCTCAATGTCGATGTTCTTTTTCTCCCATGTGCTTTCAAAGTTCAACAGGCACTCGGCCAGCTGTTCACCCAGGTTGTACCGTTTCGCGGCGGGATAGATCTGCTGGTTTTCCAGCCGGTTCAGCTTCAAAATGTTGGTGACGAGGTCGGCAAGTCTCCGGGACTGCTCGGTGATGGCCTTGGCGTACTCCACCCGCCGCTCCTCCGTGAGGTCCGGGCTTTGCAGGAGCGTCCCGTAATTTTGCATCACCGCCAGGGGGGTCTTGAGCTCGTGGGACACGTTGGCGATAAAGTCGGTCCGCAGCGTCTCCACCCCGGAAAGCTCGGCGGCCATGGTGTTGAAGCAGTCGACGATCTCCTCAAACCCCTCGGAGGCGCCGACGGCGGCCCTGGGGTTTATGCGGGCGGTGAAATCCCCGCCGGTGATGCGCCGCGCGGCCTCCACAATGGCCCGGACGGGCCGCCCCACCATGACCTTCCGCCGCAGAACGTCCACGACGGTGCAGATGAGGGCCAGAAAAACGGCGTTCCCGAAGGTCACCACGGCGGCTGTGAAGAGATTTTCCCGGGTGAACTCCACCCCGGCGCTCCGGGCGAAATAATTGAGAAAGAGCAGCATGGAGGAGGTGATGACAAAGGCCGTCAGCAGGAAGAACGCCAGGAAATAGCTCCACGCCGGGTGGCTGTGCCGCGTTTTCATTTTACCACCGCCTTGTACCCCAGTCCGTGGACGGTCCTGATCTCAAATTCCGGGCATTTTTCAAACTTTCCGCGAAGCTTCGTCATGTAAACGTCCACGGCTCGCGGGGCGGTGTCGGTGTCCGGATCCCAGAATTCGTCCATGAGCTGCGTCCTCGTGAAGGTCTTGCCGGGATAGCTCAGGAGCTTATAGAGGATGTTGAACTCCCTGGTCGTCGTGGGGATATCCTCCCCGTCATACTCCGCCGTGCGCTCGTCCATATCGAGCCTTAGCTTGCCGATCTCCAGCTTATGGGAGGCGGCGATCTTCGCCCGGCGCAGGAGGGCCCCGACGCGCAGGAAAAGCTCGTCCAGGTCGACGGGCTTGACCATGTAGTCGTCGATGCCGATGCGGTAGCCCCTCTGCTTGGAGGCAAAGTCGTCCCGCGCCGTCATAAAGAGAATGGGAATGTCCTGGTTGAGGCTCCGCACGGTCTTCGCGAACTCGTACCCGTCGATACCGGGCATCATGATGTCGGAAATGATGAGGTCGAAGGTATTGGCGTACATGGCGTCATAGGCCTCCTCAGCCCCAAGACACCCCACGGCCTTGTAGCCGCTGCTGTTCAAAAAAGAGCACACCGTGCGGTTTAAGTCCTTGTCGTCCTCCACCACCAGGATCATAAACATGGCAACGCCCTCCTTTTTCCCTATCATACCACCCAAATGTTAAAGTTTTGTTTGCGTTTTTGATTTTTCAAAAAATTTTATAAAAATACGCGCCGCGCGGACAAAAAACGCGCGGCGCGCTTGGCGCTCAATTCTTTCCGGCGCCGCCGGAGGCCTCCTCCCGGGCCTTTTGTTCCTCACGGAGGCGCTTTTCCGCGTCCTCCACGGTCTCGCCCTCATGGGTCAGGAACTTTCCGACGAAGCAGTCCTCAATCTTCTTGAACCCGCCGACAACGCCCTCCTCGATTTTCTTGTAACCGCCCACGACGCCGTCCTCGATTTTCTGAAAGCCCCCTGTGACGGCCCCGGTGATCTTTTCGTTTGTCTCACTGAGCTTTGACTTTGCCATGTTTTTACCCTCCTGAATTATTTAAGCCCTTTGACAACAGGTATAAGGCACAGCAGAAGAACGATTCCGACAATGCCAACGACGATGCCCCAAATCAGCATATCCCACACCATGACCATGCACATCCCCACGCCCAGGACGATGGCGCCGAGGATACCTAAGAGCGTTGTCCCGATGACCTTGCCGTTTAAGACGACCATGGGCTTGCCGTCCATTTTCCGGCGGACCAGCACCATTGCCAACAGAATGGCCGCGCCGGCAACGCCCACCACGATGCCCTCGGTCCTTACGTCCCACTCCGGCAGCAGGGCCATGCACATCCCCAGCGCGAACAGGAGCCCGCCTACGACGCTCAAGATCAGGGTCACAAAGTTTTTCTTTTTCATTATAACGCACCTCCGTTTTTTAGTGATCTCTCACTTGATGGGTGCATTGTAGACCGCGAATGTTTGAAAAACGTTCAAGTTTTGTTTGAGCTTTATTAATCTTAAATTTTCCGCCTTCTATTTGGACCTCGGATTTATCACGCCTGAAATATTGTCAAGCCCGCCGCAGATCAGCTTTGTCGTCAGCGCGATGATGTTCTCCAGGGGGATCTTCTTCCCATCGGCCGCCCACTGCTTGTAGATCTCGATGGCGCTTTGGGAGACGAAGGTCATGATGATGTTCTGGACAGACGGATCGACGTGTTTCTCCTTGCCGTCGGCGCCCCAGGTCTCCGACATGATCTCGTTGGTGATCCGGCGGCTGATGTAGTGATAGCTGCCGCTGCACAGGAGCCGCTCGTGGAGACGCCCGGCGCTCTCGCTCACCAGGAAGAACTCCCGGGTGATCTTATACTAATATCTAATTAAAACAAGACATTTGCGACGGTCTTTTTCGCGTCATGCTGCGTCAGCCGCCTTGGGAA
>CANPYK010000047.1 GCA_947588605.1 uncultured Oscillospiraceae bacterium | reverse complement strand
TTTCACGATCTCCGGCATAGCTGCGCGAGTTTGCTTCATGCGAACGGTGTGAGCCTGAAAGACATTCAGGAGTGGTTGGGACACAGTGACATTTCCACGACATCGAACATCTATACCCATCTGGATTTCAGCTCCAAGGTTGCGTCCGCCAATGCGATTATAGGTGTTTATCCTACCGCGTCACACCCGATGTCCCTCCAATGTCCCTCCAAAAATGGAGGGTAAAGCGAGGAAAATGGCCGTGTCCCTCCAATTTACGAGGCCCGCGGCAGAAATAAAGAAAGGCCCGAAAACGCCTGAAAATCAAGCATTTTCGAGCCTGTTAGGGTCTGGTGCCGGTGGCGGGACTTGAACCCGCACGCCATCGCTGGCAATGGATTTTGAGTCCACCTCGTCTGCCAATTCCAACACACCGGCATTTCTATTTTCAAAGTCCGGCTCCCGATGTCCCGACCGAGAAATCGGAGGGACATCGTGGAGGGACATGAAAAGCAAGTTACATATTGAGTTGTCAAAGGTCCTTGTAAATCAAGGGTTTCCGGCACGGTGGCATGAAACGGCGTTGTAGATTTTGAGTCCACCTCGTCTGCCAATTCCAACACACCGGCATTTCTATTTTCAAAGTCCGGCTCCCGATGTCCCGACCGAGAAATCGGAGGGACATCGTGGAGGGACATGAAAAGCAAGTTACATATTGAGTTGTCAAAGGTCCTTGTAAATCAAGGGTTTCCGGCACGGTGGCATGAAACGGCGTTGTAGATTTTGAGTCAAGCACGTCTACCAATTCCATCACACCGGCGGGTGTAGGGGTATTATAACCCGTTTGATCGGGAAATGCAAGGGTCAAATGAGAAAATTCCCGTCGATGTGCGTGAGGGCGGCGGGGGGTTGGAGGGGGGTGCAGAGGGCGGCGACGGCGTTCTCTAAGGGGTAGAGGGCGGCGCGGACGGCCGCGTCCGGGGTTTGGATGGTCCCGGATACGCGGGCGAAGCGGGCGGTCCAGAAGGGGGCGGGCAGGGAACCGTGGAGCTTAAAATAGCTCTCCTTCAGCGTCCACAGCTCGAAAAAGGAGAACGCCTCCAGCTCCTCCGGGGCGCAGACCCGCTCTATGACCGACGGGCGCAGGGGGCGGAGGTCCTCCACGTCGCAGCCGCAGGGGCGGTCGCTGACGCAGACCATGACGTGGCTTTTCGTGTGGCTGAGGGAGAAGCAGATCTCCGGCCGCGCGGGGAAAAAGGGCTTGCCGCTGTCGGCGTAAGCCAGGGCCGGGCAGGGGATGCCATAGAGCCTTCGGACGGCGGCGGCCAGCAGGGCGTGGGCCGGCTTTTTCCCGCCGATGTCGGAGATGAACGCCTCGATCATGCCCGGTCCTCCTCTCAATTGTGAACTTTATATGATTATAGCACATTTCGGAAATAAAACACTACCCAAATCGGTTTCTTTGTGGTATAATTATTTTGAATGAATATGTCAAGGAGGCGCCGCGATGAAAAAAATCACTGTTTGGCTGCTGGCCGCGGCGCTGACGCTGACGCTGGCCGGCTGTATGGAGACGGCGGCGGACGACCTCTACGCCCTGCCGGAGCTGTCGGAGCAGTATCTGAAGCTCCAGGGCGCGGTGGACGCCTTTTTGTCCGCCGGGGCGGAATACGCCGCCCCCACCTCCGGGGCCAACCGCCAGTCCATCCAGCGGGAGGATCTGGACGGGGACGGACGCCCGGAGGTGCTGGCCTTCTTCAACGTGGCGGGGGCGGAGAAGCCCATGAAGGTGGTGGTCTTCGGCTCCCTTGAGGACGGCTACGCCGAGATCGCCCGCATCGAGGGCGATGGCACGGGCATCGACAGCGTCTCCTACCTCGACATGGACGGCGACGGCGTCCGGGAGGTGGCCGTGGGCTGGCAGATGGGCGCGGGGCTCAACCTGCTCTCCGTCTACTCCGTGAAGGGCTGGCAGGTCAACCGCCTCATCAACACGAACTACACCGCCTACACCGTCTGCGAGCTCACCGGGGACGAGAAGGGCGAGATCCTGGCCCTGCGGCTGAGCTCCTCGGACCTCACCGGCGAAGCGGAGCACTACATCCTCACCGCCGACGGGGAGATCGTCAGCACCACCGCGCGGCTGTCCGCGGGAAGCGAGGCCATCGAGCGTGTCCGCGCCACGCCCCTTTTGGGCGGGGCCAACGCGGTGCTGCTGGAGAACACCTTCAACGGCAGCGGCCTTGTGACGGACATCCTCACCTACCGGGGCGAGAGGCTCGTGAACATCACCCTGGACGACTCGCTGGGACAGAGCGCCGACACGGTGCGGACCTACAAGCCCTATTGCCGGGACATCAACGGCGACGGCATTTTGGACGTGCCCAATCCCGTGGCGCTCCCCTCCGCCTCGGACACCGCCTACTATATGCTGGAGTGGTACGCCTACTACAGCTACGGCGGCCGGCGGCTCATGGCCGCCACCTACCACAACTACGCCGATTCCTGGTATCTGGTCCTGCCCCGGGAGTGGATCGGCCGGATCTGCGTCTCCCGGGAGGACGGCCAGGCCGGGGAGCGCGCCGTCGTCTTCTCCACCCTGGGGCCGGAGGGCGAGCGGGGCCAGGACTTCCTGGCGGTCTACACCCTCACCGGCGCCAACCGGCGGGAACGGGGGGCGTCAAGCGGGCGCTTCATCCTTCACGAGGAGGAGGAGACGGTCTACGCCGCCAAAATATTGGCAAGCGGTCAGGACTTCCCCCTCCCGGTGAGCGTACAGCTTCTGCGGGAGAACTTCCGGTATCTCTACTCCGAGTGGGTCACCGGCGAGACATAAGGAGGACACATGAAAAAGATCCTTGTACTTGAAGACGAGACGAGCATCCGCAGCTTCGTGGTCATCAACTTAAAGCGCTCCGGCTACGACCCGGTGGAGGCCGGCACCGGCGCCGAGGCTTTGAAGGCTCTGGAGGAGAACCCGGACATCAAGGTGGCGCTTCTCGACATCATGCTTCCGGATATGGACGGCTTCGAGGTCTGCCGGCAGATAAGGGCCGTCAACTCCAAAATGGGCATCATCATGCTCACCGCCCGCACCCAGGAGATGGACAAGGTCACGGGCCTCATGACCGGGGCCGACGACTACGTGACGAAGCCCTTCTCCCCGGCGGAGCTGACGGCCCGCATCGACGCCCTCTTCCGCCGGGTGGGCGGCGGGGACGACACCCCCTCCGACCTTATCATCCAGGGCCCCTTCCGGCTCAACGCCCGCAACAGGACCGTGGAGAAAAACGGCGAGCGGGTGCGCCTGACGCAGGTGGAGTACGCCATCGTCAAGCTCTTCATGGACAACCCCGGCCGCGCCCTCTCCCGGGAGGACATCCTCAACGCCGTCTGGGGGCGGGACTACTTCGGGGAGCTGAAGATCGTGGACGTGAACATCCGTAGGCTTCGCATCAAGATCGAGGACGACCCCACCAACCCCACGTACATCACCACCGTCTGGGGTTACGGGTACAAATGGGGATTTTAAAGCCGGCTTGAAAGGGCCCGCGTGAAAGGAGATGACGGCGTGGCGGGAAAACGGCGCTCCCTGAGGATCGGGGGGCTGAGCAAGCGGTATATGCTGACCACCATGCTCGTCATGGTCCTTGTGGTGGTGGTGGCGGTGACGGCCTACTCGGTGTCTATGGCCGGCTCCATCTACCTCAATATGCGCGAGGGGCTCTACGCCAAGGCCCGGACGGCGTCGGACTTCTTTGAAAATTACATCACCCGCACCTACGCCGAGTATTACGACAGCGCCTATATGTACATCGCCAACTTTGACGACGTCAACCGTCTGGAGCTCCAGTTCATCAACACCTCCGGGCAGATCGAGCTCAGCTCCCACTCCATGACCGCCGGGTCCGCCCCCGGCACGGAGGACATCCGGGCGGCCCTGTCCACCGGGGAGATCTCCCCCTGGGACGGGTACTCCGACTCCACCGGGGAGCATCTCATGAGCGTCTCCGCGCCCATGATGTACGCAAACGGCCAGATCATCGGCGTCATGCGCTACGTGACGAGCCTGAAGGTGGCCGACCGTCTGGTGCGCACCAACGTCCTGGTGGCCTCGGGCATGGGCCTCGCGGTGCTGCTCTTAGTGGCTATCATCAGCATGGTCTTCCTGCGCAGCGTGGTGGAGCCCGTGCGGGAGATCACCGCCGCCGCCAGGCAGATCTCCGGCGGCAGCTACGGCATCCAGATCGGCAAGCACTACCGGGACGAGATGGGCGACATGGTGAAGGCCATCAACGAAATGTCGTTGAAGATCAGCCAGTCCGAGAAGGCCCAGTCGGAGTTCATCTCCTCCGTCTCCCACGAGCTGCGCACCCCCCTCACCGCCATTACCGGCTGGGCGGAGACGATCATCTACGAGGAGGGCCTGGACGAGGAGACGAAGCGCGGCATGGGCATCATCCTCCAGGAGGCGCGGCGGCTCACCAAAATGGTGGAGGAGCTTTTGGAGTTCACCAGGATCCAGGACGGGCGCTTCACCCTGAACGCCCAGCCCTGCGACATCGCCGCCGAGCTGGAGGACACCATCTTCGCCTACCGGGAGCTTCTGCGCCAGGACGACATGACCGTGGAGTACGAGCCCTGCGACGAGGAGCTGCCCCTGGTGAGCGCCGACCCGGCGCGGCTCCGGCAGGTCTTCTACAACATCTTCGACAACGCCGCCAAATACGCTAGGGAGGGCGGGCGCATCACCGTGGCCACCCGCACCGACGGGGAGAACGTCTTCCTCACCTTCCGGGACTACGGCCCCGGCATCCCGGAGGACGAGCTGGAGTGGGTGAAGCTCAAGTTCTATAAGGGCAGCTCCAAGGCCCGCGGCAGCGGCATCGGACTTGCCGTCTGCGACGAGATCATCAAGTTCCACGGCGGCGACCTCACCCTCTCCAACGCCGAGGGCGGCGGCACGCTGGTGACCATCCGCATCCCCGTGGAGCCCACCTTTGAATGACCGAACAAGCATAGGAGGCACATAAATTGTCAAAGGACAACGTAAAATTCCGCACCTCCATCGGCGGACAGGCGCTGATGGAGGGGATCTTGATGCGCGGGCCGGACAAGCAGGCCATTGTGGTGCGCAAGCCCGACGGGGAGCTGGAGACGAAGGTCGAGCCCGTGAAGGCCATCCGGCAGAAGGTCCCCATTCTGGGCTGGCCCTTCATCCGGGGCACGGTGAACTTCATTGAGACGATGGTCAACGGCGTGAAGGCCCTCACCTACTCCGCGTCCTTCCTCCCGGAGGAGGAGACGGAGGACCCCTCCAAGCTGGACCTGTGGTTAGAGAAGCACCTGGGCGGCGAGAAGGGGGAAAAGGCCGTCATCGGCGTCTCCGTCTTCCTCGGCATCCTATTGGCGGTGGGGCTATTCTTCCTCCTGCCCACGGTGCTGGCGGGGTTCTTCGCCAAATTCGTGAAAAGCCGGATCTTGCGCAACCTCATCGAGGGCGTCATCCGTATCGTCATCTTCCTCATCTACATCATCCTCGCCTCGAAGATGAAGGAGATCAAGCGCGTCTGGATGTACCACGGGGCGGAGCATAAGACCATCTTCTGCTACGAAAAGGGCCTGCCCCTGACGCCGGAGAACGCCATGGCCCAGTCCCGGTTCCACCCCAGGTGCGGGACGAGCTTCCTCTTCCTGGTGATGATCGTCTCCATCCTCGTGACCAGCGTGGTGAGCTGGACCAACGTCTGGATCCGGCTCATCCTGCGCATCGCCCTTCTGCCCGTCATCGTGGGCATCAGCTACGAGCTCATCAAGTACGCCGGACGCCACGACAACGTCCTCACCGCCGTCCTCTCCGCCCCCGGCAAGGCGCTCCAGCGTGTCACCACCGCCGAGCCCGACGAGAGTATGCTGGAGGTGGCCATCGCCGCGCTCCGTGAGGTCATCCCGGAGGAAACGGGCCGGGATAAGTGGTAAGAAAGGGGCGAGTGGGATAAAGACATACAACGATATCTACCTCGACCTGCGCCGGACGCTGAAGGCCGGCGGGGTGGAGGATCACAATCTGGAGGCCAAGCTCATCCTGGGCGCCGCCGCCAAAAAAAGCCGGGAGGAGCTCATGCGGGACATGAACCTCTACGCCCTGGACAGCACCGAGGAGCGGGTCAACGCCATGGTGCAGCGGCGTCTTGGCGGCGAGCCCATCGCCTACGTCCTGGGGGAGTGGGAATTCATGGGCCTTCCCTTCACCGTGGACCGCCAGACGCTGATCCCCCGGTCGGACACGGAGCTTTTGGCGGAGCTGGCCATCAAGCGCGCCCGCCAGTCCACCGAGGGGTGCCGGGTGCTGGACCTTTGCTGCGGCACCGGGTGCGTGGGCATCGCCTTAGCCAAGACCGTCCAGACCTGCCGGGTGGTGCTGGTGGACAACTCTATGGCGGCCCTGCGGGTGGCTCGGGAGAACGTGGCCCGCAACAGCGTGGCCCGCAACGCCGTGTGCATCGAGGCCGACGCCAAAAAGGCCCCGCCGGTGCTCCTGGGCAAATTCGACATCATCGTCTGCAACCCGCCCTACGTCCCCAGCGCCGAGATCGACACCCTGGACCCCGGCGTGCGGGACTATGAGCCCCGCGCGGCGCTGGACGGCGGCGCGGACGGGCTGGACTTCTACCGCGCCGTCATCCCCGGCTGGAAGGGCATCCTCAAGGAAAACGGCGTCATGCTCTTCGAGTGCGGAGAGGGTCAGGCCCCGGCCATCGTGGACATGCTGACGCGGGAGGGCTTTCCCAAAACCGCCGCCGTGCGGGACCTGGGCGGCACCGAGCGGGTCGTCGTCGGGGCGCTTTGAGCAAGCTTGTGTGACCACTACGAAGATATAAGGAGGAACCACTATGGCAACGAAAAAATCCGCGCCGGTGTCCCTGGAGATCCCGGCGGATAAGGAAGCGAAAAAGAAGGCCCTGGAGACGGCCATCTCCCAGATCGAGCGCAGCTACGGCAAGGGCTCCATCATGCGTCTGGGCGACGGGATGCAGGTGAACGTGGAGGCCCTGCCCACGGGCTCGCTGTCGCTGGACTTCGCCCTGGGCATCGGCGGCGTACCGAAAGGGCGCATCATCGAAATTTACGGCCCCGAGTCCTGCGGCAAGACCACTTTAGCCCTGCACATCGTGGGCCAGGCCCAAAAGCGCGGCGGCGAGGCGGCGTACATCGACGTGGAGCACGCCCTGGAGCCGGCCTACGCCAGAGCCTTGGGCGTGAACATTGAAAACCTCCTCATCTCCCAGCCGGACACCGGCGAGGACGCCCTGGCCATCACCGAGACGCTGGTCCGTTCCGGCGCGGTGGACGTGGTGGTGGTGGACTCCGTGGCGGCTCTCGTGCCCCGGACGGAGATCGAGGGCGAGATGGGCGACAGCTCCGTGGGCGTGGTGGCGCGGCTCATGAGCCAGGCCCTCCGGAAGCTTGCCGGCGTCATCTCCAAGACCAACTGCATCGTCATCTTCATCAACCAGCTCCGGGAGAAGATCGGCGTCATGTACGGCAACCCCGAGACCACCCCCGGCGGGCGGGCGCTCAAGTATTTCGCCTCCGTGCGCATCGACATGCGCCGTGTCGAGACGCTGAAAAACGGCTCCGAGGTCATCGGCAACCGCACCCGCGCCAAGATCGTGAAGAACAAGGTGGCGCCCCCCTTCCGGGAGGCGGAATTTGACATCATGTACGGCGAGGGCATCAGCCGCTACAGCGAGCTGGTGGACCTTGGCGTGAAGCTGGAGCTCATCGAAAAGGGCGGCGCCTGGTTCACCTACGGCGACGCGCGCATCCAGGGCAAGGACGGCATGAAGCAGTACCTCATGGACAACCCGGACGAGGCCGAGAAGCTGGAGGCCGCCATTCGGGCCAACTCCTTCAAGCTCCTCTCCCCCCAGGCCCAGGCGGCGGCCCGGGCGGCGGGCCGGGCGGTGGACGTGTCCGCCGAGGATTTTGAGGGCTGATGGAGCACATCGTCACAAAGCTGACGGAATCGAAGAACGTCAAAGACCGCTGGTACGCGGATTTCGACACCGGGGAGTCCTTAAAGATCTCCCTGGCCCTCATCGCCGGCTTTTCGGTCTACACCGGCCGGCGCTTTGAGGAAACGGAGTTTGACGCCCTGCGCGCCGCCGCGTCCAAAATGAACGCCAAGGCCCGGGCCCTGCGGATGCTGGGCGCGCGGGCCATGTCCCGCCGGGAGCTCATGGATAAGCTCCTGGAGAAGGGCGAGACGCCGGAGGACGCCGCCGAGGCGGCGGATTACCTGGAGGCCGTGGGGTACTTAAACGACGCCCAGTACGCCGCCAGCCTCGTGCGCCACTATTCTGGGCGGGGCTACGGCCCCGGCCGTGTACGCCAGGAGCTCTATCGGCGCGGGGTGCCCCGGGAGCTCTGGGAGGAGGCCCTGGGGGAGCTTCCCGAGGACACGGACACGCTGGACGCGCTCATTGAGCGCCGCCTGCGGGGCCGGGAGGCGGACGAAAAGGAGCTCAAGCGCTTAACGGACATGCTTTTGCGGCGGGGCTTTTCCTGGTCGGACATCAAGGCCGCGCTCCATAGATTTTCACTGACGGAGGTGACGGAGGATGAATAAGGTCTGTCTCATTTCCCTGGGCTGTGCCAAAAACCTCATCGACTCGGAGCAGATGCTCTCGCTTCTGGACGAGGCCGGCTTCCAGCTCACCGGCGACCCGGAGGAGGCCGACGCGGCCATTGTGAACACCTGCGCCTTCATCGAAAGCGCCAAATCGGAGGCCATCGAGAACATTTTAGCCATGGGGGAGCTCAAGAAAACCGGAAAGCTTCGCAAGCTCATCGTCACCGGTTGCCTGGCCCAGCGCTACCGGGGGGAGCTCCTTCAAGAGATGCCGGAGATCGACGCCCTTCTCGGCACCGGGAGCGTCCGGGACATCGTGGCGGTCCTCCGGGACGCCTTCGCCGGCAAAAGGCCCCAGCTCTACGGCGACATCAACGCCGCCCTGGATGAATCGGGCCGCGTCGTCTCCACCGGCCCGGGCTGGGCGTACATCAAGATCGCCGAGGGGTGCTCCAACAACTGCGCCTACTGCGTCATTCCCTCCATCCGCGGGCGCTTTCGCTCGCGGCCCATGGAGAACATCCTCTCCGAGGCGCGGGCGCTGGCGGAAACCGGCATCAAGGAGCTCATCGTCGTGGCCCAGGACCCCACCATGTACGGCATGGACCTCTACCACAAGCGGGCGTTGGCGGAGCTTATCCGGGAGCTTGCCAAAATCGAGGGCGTCGAGTGGATCCGTCTCCACTACCTCTACCCCGACGGCCTCACCGACGAGCTCATCGACACCATCGCCAATGAGCCCAAGGTGCTCAAATATCTGGACATCCCCATCCAGCACATCAACAACAAGATTTTGAAGGATATGCGCCGCCGTGGCACCGGGGACGACATCCGGGCGCTCCTTCCCAAGCTGCGCGCGCGCATCCCCGGCCTTGTCCTGCGCACCAGCCTCATCACCGGACTTCCCGGCGAGGGGGAGGCGGAGTTTGAGGAGCTTTGCGATTTTCTCCGGGAGGCGAAGATCGAGCGTGCCGGGGTCTTCCCCTTCTCCCCGGAGGAGGGCACGCCGGCCTTTGACATGCCCCATGTGGACGCCGCCGAGGCCCAGCGCCGCGCGGAGCTTATTTCCGAGCTCCAGGAGCGGATCATGGAGGAATATAACGCCTCACGCCTCGGTTCCACCGTCCGCGTCCTGTGCGAGGGCTTCGACCCGGACGTGGGCCTCTACGTGGGCCGGAGCTTCGCCGAGAGCCCAGACGTGGACGGGGTCATCTATTTCGGCAGCCCCGACGAGGCCGTGGCGGGAACATTTTACGACGTGGTGATACGCGGCGATTTGGACGGCGATCTCGCCGGAGAGAGGATCTGAACTATGAATCTACCCAACAAACTCACTGTCCTGCGGATGCTTTTAGTGCCCGTCTTCATGGCGGTGCTCCTGCTGTGGAACAGGTACGCGGCGCTGGCCATCTTCATCGTGGCCTCCCTCACCGATTTTGTGGACGGCAAGATCGCCCGCTCCAGGGGCCTCGTCACCAACTTCGGCAAGTTCATGGACCCCCTGGCCGACAAGCTCCTGGTCCTCTCCGCCATGGTCATCTACGTGCAGGAGGGGCGGATGCCCGCCTGGGTCTGCATGGTGGTCATCGCCCGTGAGCTGGCCGTCTCCGGCCTTCGCATGGTGGCCGCCTCCGAGGGCATCGTCATGGCCGCCGGCTGGAGCGGCAAGATCAAGACCGCCTGCACCATGGTGGGCCTGTGCGTCATGATGGTCCCGAAGGTCGCCGACTTTACCCTCGTGGGCTCCTTCACCGTCAACACCCTCATGTGGATCGTCATCCTCGTCACCACCGTCGTCTCCGGCGTAGAATATTTCGCCAAAAACGGCTCGGTGCTGGTGAAGGAGAAGATTTGACTTGACGAACGTCACCTCATCTGCTACACTGTCATACGATAAAATACCGCGTTGAACGGGAAGAGTACCGGCGGGGAAGTGCCAGAGAGGGCGCGCAGCGGCTGAAAGCGCGCCTCACGGGAACCGGCGGGAAGTGCGCCCGGGAGCGGGAGGGCAGGAAATGGCCCTCCGTGCGCCGCGTTAAGGCGTTGCCGGACAAAGCCGGCGAGCGATAAACGGGAGTGGAACCGCGCAACCGCGCCTCCTATGGGCATACGCCTGTGGGAGGCGTTTTTATTTCTCCCGGAAAGGAAAAGCTATGTTTGACAAAACCCGCGAGACGGTCCGGGCCTACAAGGCCCGTGACCCGGCGGCAAGGTCCGCCCTTGAGATCCTGCTGGTCTACCCCGGTCCCCGTGCCGAGCGGGCATACCGCCGCGCCCACTTCTGGTGGACCCACGGCCACACGCTTCTGGCCCGGATGATCTCCGAGCACGCCAAGCGCCGCACCGGCATCGAGATCCACCCCGGCGCCACCATTGGCAGAAGGCTCGTCATCGACCACGGCTCCGGCATCGTGATTGGCGAGACGGCCGAACTCGGCGACGACGTGCTCCTCTACCAGGGCGTCACCCTGGGCGGCACCGGCAAGGAACACGGCAAGCGCCACCCCACCATCGGCAACAACGTCCTCATCGGCGCGGGGGCCAAGGTCCTGGGCCCCTTCACCGTGGGGGACAACGCCCGCGTCGCCGCCGGCGCGGTGGTCCTCTCCGCCGTGCCGCCGGACTCCACCGCCGTGGGCGTCCCCGCCCGGGTGGTGCGCATCGCCGACGAAAAGGTGAACTTCGCCGGGGACGTAGACCAGGTCAGCGTCACGGACCCCGTGAAGGCCGAGCTGTGCGCCCTGCGCGAGCGCGTTTATGAGCTGGAACAAAAGCTGAAAGAGAAGGAGAACTGACATGTACCTCTACAATTCCGCCACCCACAAAAAGGCCCCCTTCACGACCCACACCCCCGGCCGCGTGGAGATGTACACCTGCGGCCCCACGGTCTACCACTTCGCCCACATCGGGAACCTCCGCAGCTACATCATGGAGGACGTGCTGGAAAAGCTCCTCCGCTATGAGGGCCTGGAGGTCAACCGCGTCATGAACATCACCGACGTGGGCCATTTAAGCTCCGACGCCGACACCGGCGAGGACAAGATGCT
>CANPYK010000046.1 GCA_947588605.1 uncultured Oscillospiraceae bacterium | reverse complement strand
CCCGAGGGCTTGACCTATTGAAGAATAGCAGGCTCTACGCTTCGCTCCCCTCCCCTCCATTTGTTCAGTTCTCAGGGCGCAAGCCCTAGGCTCAAAAGAGCCGATGGCCCGATGGTCAAGTGGTCAAGACGGGGGCCTCTCACGCCCCAATCGGGAGTTCGACTCTCCCTCGGGTCACCATACGCACCTTTAGCTCAGTTGGTAGAGCACCTGACTCTTAATCAGGGTGTCCAGGGTTCGAGTCCCTGAAGGTGTACCATAGTTGGTGTTGATTGCGGTGAGGGTCCACCTGTTCCCATTCCGAACACAGAAGTTAAGCTCACTGGCGCCGAAAATACTTGGCTGGCAACGGCCCGGGAAAATAGGTAGACGCCAACACAAAAAAGGCAAGCCGAAAGGCTTGCTTTTTTTGTGTGATGGGAAAATCCGTGGGCCTTTTTTGGGGTAAAATGACGTGTCAAGATCGGTCAAACGCTTGCGCGACGCCGGTTTCGATGGCGAGGTGGGATGGGTCAGGGGCAGGGGACAGCTTGCTGAAAACGAAAACCGCCAGGAGCTGGAGGAAAAGGATCACGGCCAGGACGATGACGACGGCTTTCCAGATGCGGCGGGCGCGGCGGTTTTTGATGGCGAGCTGCTCGTTGATCCGGGAGAGCTGCTCCGCGATGCGGTCCGCGTCGGGGTCGCGGTCGAGCTTGGTGCCGAGCAGCTCCGGGACGGTCACCTCCAGGACGTCGGCGCACCGGATGAGGGTGTCCGCGTCGGGGACGGACAGGCCCCTTTCACTTAGTTAAGGATATAAACAGAAAAAGACCGCCTGTTGTCAGCAGACGGTCTTGCTGGGATAGCCGCGAAGCGGCGCAAGGGGTGCAGCCCCTTGTGGTCGCGCAGCGACGGAAAACCGCCCGGACATTCAGGTGCCCGGGCGGTTCAGCCTCGCAGAGCGCACATACGGGGCTTGCCCCCGTATAGAAGTGCGCCATTCCATGGAGGAGAAGGAAATGGCGGGGCCGAAGCCCCGCCATTCGTTGTTATTAAGCTTATTTCACAACGCTCTCGCAGAAGCGCATGAGGATCGTCGCTACCTGAGCGCGGGTGGCGTTGTCCAAGGGGGCAATGTGAGTATCGTCCACACCTCTGACAAGACCGATCTCCACGGCCCAGCCCATGGCCTCCACCGCGTAGCTGCTCACACTGTTGACATCATCGTAGCCGCTGAGAGAACCGGTATGTCCGGTCAGATAACCGTTTTTCGACGCATAGCGGTAAAGGATCGTCACAAGCTGCTCGCGGGTCACATTGTCGTCAGGCCCGAAGGAACCGTCGCCATAGCCATCGACCACGCCGGCGTTCTCAGCCCACGCTACAGCATCGGCGTAGTAGACATCCGCGTCAACATCCGCAAAATTGCCGTTGGCGGTCTCCGGCTCATAGTTCAGCCGGTACAGGACCGTGACCAGCATGCCGCGCGTCATGGCTCCGTCCGGGGTGAACTGGTTATTACCCGTCCCGTTAAAGAGCTCGCGCGCCGCCACGAATTCCACCGCGTCTGTTGCCCAGTGATGGACGTGCTCCACATCCGTGAAGGTCTCCGTGTTGTCAACGATCTTCAGCGTCACATCGCCTTCAACGTTCAGTACAATGCCGTTCTCGCCCATCACACAGTCGCGGACAACCTCCTCGGTGCCGTCCTCACGGACAAGCACCGCCACGGTGCCGGGCCCGAATCCGGTGACGGGGATCTCGACTCTGGTTTTCCCGGCGAACTCCGTCTTCAAGCTGATTTCCGGCGCCGCGGTCGTGGATTTCGCCGCCGGGACCTTGACCGGCACGGTCACGGTGTCCCGCTGCCCGATCTTGTCGTTTTTGGGGATGACCACCTCGGCGGACGTGACCTTGCCATGGGCATCGGTATGCACCTGCCCAACAACGCCCTCGGGCGTGGTGGTCTTCTCGGTGACCGAACCGTCGGCCCGCGTGACCTTCTCCGTGACGTTGCCGTTCCGATCGGTGGTCGTCGTCGTGTCGGAGGTGTCGGGACGAGTGACGGTCCCGCCGGTGCCGCCGGGAATGGGCGCGCCGGTGCCGCCGCCCGTGCTTCCGCCAGTACTGCCGCCCGTGCTTCCGCCAGTACTGCCGCCCGTGCTTCCTCCGGTGCTGCCGCCGGTCGAGGGGCCTGTGGAGGGCTGGGTCGGCGTCTTTGCGGTGACCGCGACAGGGGCGTTGCCGGAGACAGCCGTATAGTTGTCGCTGGTCGGGGTGAAGGTCCAGTTATAAGACGAACCCTCGGTGACGATGACGTTTTCGGGGGAGTTCACGCCGCCGACCTTATCCCAGGTGACTTTGCCTTCGACCTTCTCTCCCCGCGCGCCGGTGGCGGTCACGTTGAGTATGGACTTATCGAGGGTGTCTCCCTCATCCACTTCGCTGGCGGTCACCTTCACGCTGGGAACGGCGGGGGCGATGACAAGGGCGGTCTCCATATGGTTGTCGGAATAATCGGAAAGACCGGTCGTGTCCGCCGTGACCTTTACCTTGTAGGTTCCGGCGTCCGTCGGTGCGGAAGTGTTGTAGGTACTGCCGCCGTCGGAGCTGTACTCGACCTTAATGGCCGCGCTGCAGTCGGAGACAGCGGTGACGGCGTGAGGCCTGCCGTCGTAGGTGACGCTCGTCTCACCGGATATGGAGAGGCCGGCGCGCTGAACATCGCTGCCGGAGACCAGGACGTATCCGTGGACCTCGGTGTAGTTTGCGGAGGACGGCTTGAATACGTATTCGAGAGACTGCGGCACCGAGGTGATGATCTTGCTCCTCGCCTCTGCGGTGAGCTCCACCGTGCCGGTGACCGGCTCGCCGTTATACGGGTTGCGGTAGGTGGCCTGAATGGATTTTTCGATGGTGGAGGCGGGTTCGCCGTTCTTGCCTATGGGAGCGACGGCGTCCACCTTCTGCGGGACGGCGGGGAGGACCTCAAGGCCGCCGTCTACCCGGCAGATGCGGTAGTTCCCGCAGCTTCCCGTCGCGTTGACGTCGTAGGTGTTCACGGCCGCCGTAGGCGAGGTGCCCGCGCTTGCGAGGACGGCTTGGATCTCGTCGGTGACATCCACCTCTACGGTACCGGTATCGCGGGGAGAGGGGACCACGGACACGTCAAAGTCGGTGCTGACGATGTCCATACTCTGGCCGTAGTACTTGTGGATCCTCTGCAATTGAATGATGATGTCCCTTGGGAAGATCTCGCTGTATACTGTGACGGACTCGGGGAGAGCGTATTTATCCGCGTGGTCGCCGACGATCTTGGTATTGGGCTTGAAGGTTATCGTCACGGCCTTGTTCGTTCCGACCGCGTCGTCTTCAAATTCTGCCTCGAGGCATTCAATACCCTTGAGATCGCCGCACTCGATCCTGAGTTGGTCTCCGATTACTCCGGTAACGATTTTATCGGTTGGAACGATCTGCCCGGAGGTCTTGCCCGCGGTATAGGGCTTGGAATAGACCTCAACATTGATCTTTACGGTGCGCGGCTTAATGGTGTACACCATCGAGGCCGCGGCGCCGGTGTAGCCGTACCTCGGCTGAATGGAGGCGCGCACGTCGTATTCGCCGGGGTCTGTCGGGGCGGTCTCGGTCCAATCGCTCTCCGAATTAGAACTATGGAGTCTGTACTGGACATAGACGCTGTCCGAGCCCGACTGACCGTCTGTCCTGTTGGTCTTGAAGGTCAGGGGCTGGGGGCGGCCGTTGTACTGGACCTCGGTCGCCGAGGGAGTGAGGGTGGTGAAAACCATCGCGCCGGATTCGGGGTCGTAGGTGCCGTCGCCGATCTTGACGGCGATATGGCCGTGATAAGGCTCATAATTCGCGGTGTCTGTCGGGGTGAAGGTAAAGGGGCAGATGCAGAAAGCACCGCCTTCTATCGTAATATTGTCCTTGCCCCAGGTAAACTTGCCCGCAACCGCCTTGCCGGTGAATGGGTTGACGAAGGTACCGGAGGGTACGTTGCCGCCGGCCGATTCGCCCGCGTTGGAAAGGACGGTGCCCCTCGTGAACTCCTTGACGTATATCACTTCGGGCTTAGGCGTGACCTTTTCGACGGTGATCGCGGTCGTGCCGACGATCTTAACTTCATATTTGCCGTAGACAGTGGTGAGACCCGAATAATCGTAGCTGTACGGACTGGACGACGCGTTCGAGTCGGCGTCCGCACCGGGACCGCTGAGCTCTTTGATGCCAAGCTCGGCAAGGGTCTTGCCGTTGATATCGGAATTGCCACACGTGACTTTTATGTCAGCGGGGTCGAGCGCCGTGCCGTAGGGCTTGGTGATGCTTTCCGGAGGCGTGACGGTGACTTCCTGGAGATGAACGTTGATCGCGAGGTTTACCGTCCAGCCGATGTGGCTGTTGCGGTCCATGAAAAGGACGGTCTCCTTATGCTTGCCCGCAGGCGCGTCCTTCCTCACGGTGATGGTAAGAGTTGCGGTACCATTTGCTTGTTCGACGCGGCCCTTCGTATCGTCCCACTGGAAGTCAAAGTAGGCGGAGCGGTTGACGACGGCGATGTCCATGATCCCCCAGTTGTTGGGGTTGTCAGCAGGCGCATCCTCGCCTGACGTGTTGCCGTTGTTCGTGAACGTGAGGGTAAGTGCACCGGCTTCTATATTGCCATACTTTACCTCTTTAAAATTGTAGGTCTGTGGGGTTTCTTCCGCGCGAATGTCATCGCTGGAGTCCTTTTCCTCCTCGGACTTCATGTTTGCGTGGACCGAGTAGGACCAGTGCGACTGATGCTTGGAAAAGGTGGGCACATTTTCCTCCCCGGCGAGAGCCGTGACAGGCAGTGCGCTCATCACCATGCACAGGACGAGCAGCAGGGCAAAAACTCTGTGTTTCATTTGATACCTTCTTTCCACCGCGACATACGCGGCAAGGAGATGTGTGTGCCCCTCGGACAGGGCGGCTCCGAAAAGCCGGAGGATGCACCTACATAAATTATACTATACAGCTCGCGGAATTGCAACATCGGATTGCAGAATAATGAGAGGATGGACTGCAGAATAATGAGAGGATGGACGCATAGAAGCCCCTAAACTTCATGTAAAATCAAGGTTGCGGATGGGAGGTCGCGTCCGCTCCGCAAACAGCAGGAAATATTCGCCAGGAACGGTCTGAAAATTGTCGCGATGCCCTCCGCCTGGCGCTGGCGGATGTTGACGCGCTCGTTTTCCGCCACGAAAGAGAGGACCTGGAGAACGATGCCCGAGAGGAACGTCCCCATCAGGTCCTTGCCCGACTGCTTGTCCATATAGATGTTTTTCTCCGGGATATTCAGCTCATGGAGCGCGACAAGCTGTCTGTCCTCGTTCTGCTCCTTGGTGCTGACCCGGATATAGCCGTAAATCGCTATACTATCAATCCCCCTTCCTAATCGGGTTAAACTGCGGTCTAATGATGTACTCTTGAAAATCAGTGGATCACATTAATCCACTGATTTTCAAAACATGCTGTGTGTATGGCAAGTTCCCAATTTGGGAACTTGAAATTATCTACCATCAGTTTCTTTTCCGCTTCTGCCAGACGATGTCGTACTCAAGCGCGTCGGCCAGTTCCACCGCCTCGGTGTATCTCAGCGACCCGCGCTGCAACTTGCCGGAGAAGTTGGGAACACTCTCGCTCCAGCCGTACTCGTCCGCCAGCTTCTCCACGATCTCCGTCATGGTCACGCCCTCCCGGACGATGTAGGATTTGATTTCATTTCTACGGTGTGTCCGCCGACTACCTGATGGGCCTGACAGAAACAAAAAATCACCCAAACACAGCTCTGCACGAGCTGCATTTGAGTGATGACATGATCGACGTATTGAAAAGCGGCAGGCTGAACAACCGATTGCTCTGCGAGATGGTGACGCACGGAAAACTTCCGACGTTTTCTCATAGATGCTGAGATTTATATTGACCGTATCGCGGATATGCGGATCAACGACTTAAACGCCATGTTGGAGGTCATGCGCCGCCAGGCGATAGAGCAGAGGGGGGCAGAGGGGGACGACCTCTATATGCGGACGCTGGAACTGGCGCAGATACAGACGGAGGACTATTTTGCCGCCGTCGTTTCTGACGATCTCTCCGCGATCCTGAACGGGATACGGGAGGCTCACAGGAGAGACCCGACCACCGCCGACGAGGACACGGTGGCAGCGGAGATGGGGCGGACCTTGCGGCAGGCTGAAATGCTTATTCTTCGCCGCGCGCCTTCGGCAGTCTCGTATGCGCGAGGAGCATGAGGGCGGTGAGCAGGAGGAGGAAAGGGGGATAGAGGGCGGGGGTGAGGCGGCGGAGGAGGAGTCCGAAGAGGGGCGGGATGAGGGCGGTGCCCAGGTAGGCGGCGGCCATCTGGACGCCGATGATGGACTGGGACTTGTCCGCGCCAAAGAGGGCGGGCGTCTCGTGGATCATGCAGGGGTACACCGGGGCACAGCCCAGCCCCACGGTGACGAGGCCCGCGGCGGCGAAGACCCGGCCCAGCGGAAGGAGCAGGCTCAGCGCGCCCAATCCCGCCACCGCCCCGCCCAGGCGGACGAGAAAGCGGTCGGAGAACCGCAGGGTGAGAAAGCCGTTCACAAACCGCCCCAGGGTCATGCCCAGGTAGAAAAAGCTGGCGAACGCCGCCGCCGTCGTCTCGTCAACGCCCCGCCCCAGCACCAGAAAGCTGGCGGCCCACAGGCCGGCGGTGCTCTCCAGGGCGCAGTAGCAGAAAAACGTCACGACGATCGCCATGACGCCGGGGAGCCGGAGGACCTGACGGTTGGACATGGACGTTTCGGATCTCTTTTCGCCCTTTTCAGGGGAGCTTCCCCCGCTTTTCGCCCACAGCGGCAGGGACAGAAAGAGCGCGGCGGTAAGCAGGAGCTGGAGGCCGCCCACGATCCGGTAGCCGGCGGGCCAGGTAAAGCGCGTCAGAGCCGCGCCCATGATGCCGGGGCCCACGGCCGCGCCGACGCCCCACATGCAGTGGAGCCAGCTCATGTGGCGGCTGGGGTAGTGGATGGCCACATAGTTGTTGATGGCCGCGTCCACGCCCCCGGCCCCCAGGCCGTAGGGAATGGCCACGAGGCACAGCATGGGAAAGCTCCGGCAGAGGGAGAACCCGAAAAGCGCCGCCGCCGTAAGGCCGGTGCTCAGCGCGGTGACCTTGCCGGGGCCGAGGAGCCGCGTCATGCGGTGGGAGTTGAGGCTGGAGACGACGGTGCCTATAGAAATAATGGTGCTCACGAGGCCGGCGTAGGACACCGGCGCGCCCAGGTCCGGGTACATGCTGGGCCACGCCGCCCCCAAGAGGGCGTCCGGCAGGCCCAGGGAGACAAAGGAGAGATAGATGACGGCCAGCAGGAGGTGGGTCATAGGGCGCTCCTTTGGAGGGTATCCGCCAGAATGGTAAGGCCCCGCTCCAGCTGGGCGCGGGGGCAGGCGATGTTGAGGCGCAAAAAGGCGTCGTCGCCGTACCGCCGGCCGTCGTTGAGGATGACGCCGGCGGCGTTGAGGCGGCGGCACAGCTCCACGGAGCTCCTGCCCGTGAAGGACGCGTCCAGCCACATGAGGTACGTCCCCTCCAGCGGCGCGACGCCAAGGTCCGGCAGGGCGGCGAGGTGTTCCCGGACCAGCGCCGCGTTGCCTGCGAGGTACGCGTTCTGGGCGTCGCACCAGCCGGCGCCGTGGGTGTAGGCGGCCTCGCAGGCGATGAGGCCGAAGTTGTTGGGCCCCTCCATGTGCCGCGTCTCCTTCCAGGCCACCAGCCTGCGCCGGAGGGCGCTTGATGGGATGATGTCGTTGGAGCACTTGAGCCCCGCCACGTTGAAGGTCTTGCTGGGGGCGGTGAGGACGATGACGTTCTCGTCGATCCCGGCGTTCCCGGCGGTGAAGTGAGAGATCCCGGGCATGAGGATGTCCCAGTGGATCTCGTCGGAGACGAGAAGGACGCCAAACTCCCGGCAAAGCGCCGCCACCGCCCGGACCTCGGCCTCGGTCCAGACCCGCCCCACGGGGTTGTGGGGCGAGCAGAGGATCATCATTTTCACCCCGGAGCCCAAGTCCCGGCGCAGATCAGTGAGGTCCATGGTGTACCGCAGTTTTTCATCCCGCACGAGCCGGTTCTCCGCCAACGTCCGCCCGGAGGACGTCACGATGGCGGCGAAGGGGTCATAGACCGGCGTCTGGATGAGCACCTTGTCGCCGGGGGCCGTGAAGCACCGGACGATGTTGGCAAGCTCGGAGACGATGCCCGTGGAGGGGACGATCCAATCGGGCCGGATCTGCCAGCCGTGGCGGGTCGCGATCCAGTCCGCCACGGCGCTTTTGTAGCGCTCCGTGGGGAAGGAGTAGCCGAAGACGCACCGGGCGGCGGCGTCCCGCAGGGCGTCTGTCACCTCCGGCGGGGAGCGGTAGTCGGAATCCGCCACCCAGAAGGGCAGGGCGGAGGCGTTTCCGAAGGAGCTCTCCCGCAGGTCCCACTTGACGCTGCCCGTGCCCGCCCGGGGCGCGGGGGTATCGAAATCGAACATATGTACACCTCATTCGTGTTTTTTCCTATCATAGCATGACCGGAAAGGGAAGTCAATCGCCCTCCAACAGCGCCCGGATGTGCCGGCGGGTCAGCTTATCGACGCCGGAGAAGTCGGTGTTGGGGATGTACAGCGCCTCCAGCTCGTCGTGGAGCGCCTTGGCCTCCCGCAGGGCCGACAGGGCCTCGTCGAGCAGCGGCGCGCGCAGCTTCCGGGTCCGCTTGGCGGCGGCACGCAGGTCCTTCCCGGCCGGGGCGTCCAGGCGCAGATGCCGGTAGGGCTCCAAAGGGCATGGGTGGTCCGCCGTCTGCGTCACCAGCGCGAAGCCCGCCTCCGGCGCCAGAAGGTGCTCGATTTTTCCCGGTTCCATGGGGTCCATGCACGCCACGGACCTAAGTCCCTGACGCAGGCAGGCCTGGGCGGCTTCCTCCAGGGCCAGCGTGCCCAGCCCCAGGTCGTTGTCCAGCACCCACACGCGCTGACACAGCGCCGGGACCGTGTCCCAGAGGGTCACATGCCCCTGGCACGACCAGGCCGAGAGGAACCGGCGCGCCGGCGCCCCGTCCCCCTGGGGCGCGCCCCGCAGCTCCCGCCGCAGAAGGGACCGCACCCGTTTTAGGGCGCTCTCCCGCGCCTCCGGCGGCACGGCCGGCGTCTCGTTCAGCGCCGCCGCGCCGGCCAAAAGCCGGAAGGCCCGGTCGTACTGGGCCTTGTAGGCCCGTGTGAGGCGGGCGATGCCCCCCCGGACGGGCAGAAGCGCCTCCCGGTCGTAAAAGGCCCCCAGGTTGACGTAGACGCCCTGTGCCCCGGCGAAGCTTGGCTCCACCACGTGGGGGGACGTGCCGTCCACGTAGGCGAGGCCCCTGGCGGGGATCTTCACCCCGTCCAGGCTGTCCGGGTCGCCGGAGCAGTGGATGAGCTCCACCCGGAGGCCCGCGCTCTCCGCCGCCGCGGCGATTTTTTTCATCATGGTGGATTTCCCGCACCCCGGCCCGCCCTTGAGGATGTAAAGCGTCTCGGCGTCCGGGTCCGTAAACCCGCCGTACAGCGACGAAAACCCGCCCGGCGAGTTGGCCCCCAGGAAAAATCGCGAGACAAGAGGCTGTTCCATAGAACCATCCCTTTCAAGAATTTATCACTCCAGAATATGCCGGCGCGGGGGGAATGTGTGGCCGCAGGACGGGACTTTTGCCGAAGTCCCAATTTGCCTTTGTGTTCCGGTCAAAAATTGACAAATGAAAAATATAAAGATAAAACCACAAAATTGTCGCATATACTTGACTTATATTCGGGTATATGCTACTATGTATAAGGAGGTGATCACAATAGGTAGAAATGTAAAAATCAAAGCGGCAAGAGGCGCATTGGACATGACGCAAAAGGCGCTTGCGGAGGCTGTCGGCATTTCCCGGCAGACAATGAACGCCATAGAACAGGGAGACTATAATCCTACGATCAAATTATGCCGCGCTATTTGCAGGGTGTTAGGGAAATCGCTCGATGAATTGTTTAGCGAGGAGGAAAATTAGCATGAAAGACAAAAAAACAAAAAATATGCTGGATGAAATGCAGGACAATAAATTGCTGAAAATTGAGGAATTTGGTTTTTGGCTGGTGTTCTGGATATTGTTTGCCGCCGTCCTTCTGCAAGCATTGCTGGGGACAACTCTAAAAGAACTGGCTGGTGAAATCGCCGCTTTATTCGCGGCAAGCGTTTATATCGTGTATTCCTGCCTGAAAAACGGCCTGTGGACGCGAAAATATACCCCGACACTTAAAGCCAACATCATTGCAAGTGCCATAGCTTCATTTATCCTTGGGCTCATCAATGCCGTCAGGGCATTTGTTATCCTGAAAAGACCGATTGCCCTCCGCCCCACCCTTCAAATCGTCGCAATAAGCGTCGTCGTGTATATCCTGTGCTTCGCCCTCCTGGAGCTTTCCCGCCTGATATACAAAAAACGCCGCGAGAAATTAGACGATGTTGAGGACGAGAAAGAGGGGTAACGCCATGTACTGTGAAAGATGCGGCGTGATTTTTGAAGAAAACCGGTGTCCCGTTTGCGGAAATCAAAATGTCCGGCCGCCCATGCCCGACAATCTTTGTTTCCTCACCGAGCGGGAAGCGATGTGGGCTGAAATGCTTGAAGATGTACTGAAACAAAACGACATTCCTTGTCTCACAAAAAATGTTTTGGGTGCAGGCTTGGCGTTAAAGGTTGGTCTGATGTCAGAAAGAGTCAGATTCTATATCCCTTATTTGTACCTGCCAAACGCAAAAGCGATTGCAGACGAGTTGTTCCCCGCGCCGCAGGAGGGTGATGAAAATGAAGATTAAGTGGATCGGAAAGTATGACGGGAACAATTTGCCTAAGGTTGAAATGGAGGCTGGCGCAAAATCGCTGCCGGAAGTTACCGCAAGATCCGCTGTCATTTTACTGCCGATACTATTTATATTCGCTCTTTGCGTCTATTGCAAAAGCGTATATTTGGGTGGGATCGCATTTTCAAAAGTCAACTGGATGATAGGCATTTTAATCGGTCTACCGTTTTTTCCTGTGCATGAATTGCTCCACGCGATCTGTTTTCCAAAGGGAAGCGAGGTGTTTCTGTTCTACACGATGCACGGACTTGGAACAACCTGTACTACACCCATGACGATAAAAAGATTTATTTTTGTGAACCTGTTTCCATCCATGATTTTAGGAATCATTCCATTGATAATATTCATGGTGATTCCACATACATATGCTTTTTTAAGTACAACACTTTGCGTTTTCAGCCTATTACATATTGGCGGAAGCTATGTGGATTATTTGAATATCCTGCATTTGTTGAAACTGCCGAAGAACGCCACGATCCAAATATCCGGGGAAAAGATAACTTGGAAATAAGGTCAGCAGGTTCCCAATCTCGCTCCTCAAATGGACAATTTTTCACCGCTGTGGGCTCTTCACTCCGGGAACACAAGAGGGAAATAGAATCTGCCGAAAACACGCGAAAACCGCAAAAATTGAATTACCCCTTGAAAATCCCGTGGACGGGGGGTATAATAAGGGCGAAACTGCGATTAGGAGGTCATTTTTATGGCATTTACAAAAGATACCATCGTCGCGGAGGTCATGATGAAGGCCCCCCAGGCCCAGCCGTTCTTCCTCAACATCGGGATGCACTGCCTGGGCTGCGCCCTGGCCACCGGCGAGACCATCGAGCAGGCGTGCCTCACCCA
>CANPYK010000045.1 GCA_947588605.1 uncultured Oscillospiraceae bacterium | reverse complement strand
CCTTGCCCGTGATGGTGCCCTTCTTGAGGCCGTCAAAGGCGGTGGCGTCGTCCTTGTAGCTGACGATGACAAGGTTCGGGTCGTCGGTGGCAAAGACCTTCTTGGCCTTGCCCTCATAGAGCTGTTCGCGCTTTTCCATGTTGAAACCTCCTGGGTTTTTATTTCTTTTTTCAGGGGATGGATCACATCTCAAAATACTCGTCTCTCCCCGCGCCCACGGAGACGTATTTGATGTGAGTGTTGGTGGACTCGGCGATGAAGTTGACATAATCCTGCGCCTCTTTGGGGAGGTCGTCGAAGGAGCGGCAGCCGGAAATATCCCTGTGCCAGCCGGGGAGGTACTCCACCACGGGCTTTGCCGCCTCCAGCTCGTCGCCGGTGGGGAAATAGTCCACCAGCTTCCCGTTCACGTCGTAGTGGGTGACCACGGGGATGCGGTCGAGATACGAGAGCACGTCCAGCTTCGTCAGGGCGATCTCCGTGGCCCCCTGTACAAGGCACCCGTAGCGGGAGGCCACCACGTCGAAGCCGCCCACTCTCCGGGGCCGGCCCGTGGCCGCGCCGTACTCGCCGCCGGCCTCCCGGAGCGCCTCGGCCTCCGCGCCGAACATCTCGCAGGTGAAGGGTCCCGCGCCCACGCAGCTGGAATACGCCTTCATGATGCCCACGATGTTGTCAAGCCTCTTGGCCGGGATGCCCGCGCCGATGGGGGCGTAGGCGGCGATGGTGGAGGAGCTGGAGGTATAGGGGTAGATGCCAAAGTCGATGTCCCGCAGCGCCCCCAGCTGGGCCTCGAACATCACGGACTTGCCGGCCTCCACGGCGTCGGTGAGGTACCGGGTGGTGTCCTTCACGTAGGGGAGCAGGGGGAAGCCGTACTTCTCCAGCCAGGCGTAAATCTCGTCAGGGTCCACCGGCTCATGGGCATAGCCCCCGGCCACGGTGAGGTTCTTCCACTCGGTGAGGTCCTTCACATGGGCCTTCAGTGTCTCCGGGTGGAAAAGGTCGCCCATGCGGACGGTCTTTTTCATATACTTGTCGGCGTACACCGGGGCGATGCCCCGGCGGGTGGAGCCGTAGGCCTTGCCGCCCAGGCGCTCCTCCTCGATGATGTCCATCATCTTGTGGTAGGGCATACAGACCGTGGCCCTGTCGGAGATGACCAGGTGCTCCGGGGTGATGGCGACGCCCTTCTCCCGAAGCCTCTCCATCTCGCCGGTGAGGTGCTCCAAGTCGATGACCATGCCGGGACCCATGACGTTCACCGTCTCGTCCCGCAGAATGCCGGAGGGCAGCAGGTTCAGGATGAACTTGCCCCTCTCGTTGATGACGGTGTGGCCGGCGTTGTTGCCGCCCTGATAGCGGATGACGATGTCGTAGCGGGAGCTTAAAAGGTCCACCATGCGGCCCTTTCCCTCGTCTCCCCAGTTGATTCCAACAACAGCAGTTAACATAATATCACCTCATCACACCCGTACCTGGGCCTCCAGGCCCAGCAGCGCGGCGTTTTCTTCCAGAATGGGGGCTACGACCGAGGCCAAAAATTCCTCCGTCTGCTCCGGGGCGCGGCCCACGAATTTGCGCACGTCCAGCACGTCCTTCAGCGACTCCTCCGTGAGGCCGAATCTCTCGTCCTCAAGGAGAAGCTCCAGGAGGTTGTTGTCCCCGCCCTCCAACTTCACCCGCGCGGCGGCCTTCTGGCTGTACTGGCGGATGGCCTCGTGAAGCTCCTGCCGGTCCCCGCCCCGCGCCACCGCGTCCATGAGGATATTCTCGCTGGCCATAAAGGGCAGCTCCTCCTGAAGGTGCTTCTCCATGACCTTGGGGTAGACGCGGCCGTTTTTGATGACGTTGATGATCAGGGTCAGGATGGCGTCCACGCCCAGGAAGGCTTCGGGGATGGAGATGCGGCGGTTGGCGGAGTCGTCCAGGGTCCGCTCCAGCCACTGGGCGGCGGCGGTGTCGGCGGCGTTTTTGGCGTCGTTGAGGATGTACCGGGCCAGGGAGACCACCCGCTCGCACCGCATGGGGTTGCGCTTGTAGGCCATGGCGGAGGAGCCGATCTGATTGGTCTCGAAAGGCTCGTCAAACTCCTTCATGTGGGCTAAGAGCCTTATATCCGTTGCCATCTTGGCGCAGGAGGCGGCGATGTCCGCAAGGACGTTCAAGACAAAGGCGTCCACCTTGCGGGAGTAGGTCTGGCCGGAGACGGGCATACAGGCGGAAAAGCCCATCTTCTCCGCGATGCGGCGCTCCAAGTCCTTCACCTTCTCGTGGTCGCCGTGGAAAAGCTCCAAGAAGCTGGCGCCCGTGCCGGTGGTGCCCTTACAGCCTAAGAGCTTTAAGTGGGAAAGCTCAAAGTCCAGCCGCTCCAAGTCCATGCACAGGTCCTGGGTCCAGAGGGTCGCCCGCTTGCCCACGGTGGTGGGCTGGGCGGCCTGGAAGTGGGTGTACGCGAGGGTCGGCACGTCCTTGTGCTCTCGGGCGAAGTCGGCGAGGGCCGCGATGGCGTTCACCAAGAGCTTTTTCACCTGCAAAAGCCCGTCGCGCATCTGGATAACGTCGGTGTTGTCCCCCACGTAGCAGCTGGTGGCCCCCAGGTGGATGATGGGCCTTGCCTTGGGGCAGGCGTCGCCGTAGGTGTGGACATGGGCCATCACGTCGTGGCGGAGCTTGTGCTCATACTCATCGGCAAGGTCGTAGTCAATGTCCGTAACATGGGCGCGCAGCTCGTCGATCTGCTCCTGGGAAATAGGCAGGCCCAGCTCCTTCTCGCTCTCGGCCAGGGCGATCCAAAGCTTACGCCAGGTGGAGAACTTGAAGTCCGGGGAGAAGATGGTCTGCATCTCTTTCGACGCGTACCGGCTGCAAAGGGGGTTTTCGTAGCGGTCTTTCATAGGTGTATCGGTCCTTTCTTAGCCTTCCCCGCAGGGCGGGGAAGGTGGCGCCGCAGCGCCGGATGAGGTGGGAGGTGCGTTCATCCACACGGTTGCAATCCTTCGGCTCCCACCTCACCCCTGCCCCTCCCCGCCCTGCGGGGAGGGCTCTGGGACCGGGCGGATACGGTTTGTCGGAACCGTGCGGAGACTTCAACCTGGTATCCCCCGGCGCGTTTACTCCACTGTCACGGATTTGGCGAGATTCTTCGGCTTGTCGATATCGCACCCGCGCTCCTTCGCGATGTAATAGGCGAAGAGCTGGAGGGGAATGACCTGGGCGATGGGGTTTAAGATGGGGTCGGTGCGGGGGACCTTGAGGAAGTAGTCGGCCTTGGAGACGATCTGCTTGTTGTCCTCCAGCGCCACGGCCAGGACCTCGGCCCCACGGGCCTTGACCTCCTCGATGTTGGACATGGTCTTTTCGAATAAGGGCTCGTGGCAGGCCAGGGTCACGACCAGGCTCCCCTGGTCGATGAGGGCGATGGTGCCGTGCTTGAGCTCCCCGGCGGCGTAGGCCTCGGCGAAGATGTAGCTGATCTCCTTGAGCTTCAGCGCCCCCTCCATGCAGACGGCGTAATCCAGGTTCCGGCCGATGAAGTAGATGCTGCTCTGGTTTTTGAACATTTTGGCAAGCTTTTTGACGTTGCGGTTGAGGTCGAGGGCCCGCTGAAGCTTCCCCGGCATACTGTGCAACGCCTCGATGAGGGCGTCGTAGCGGGCTTTCTCCATGAGGCCCAGCCGGTCGGCCAGGTAGATGGCCAGCATATCCAGCACGGCGACCTGGGTGGTGTAGCCCTTGGTGGTGGCCACGGCGATCTCGGGGCCGGCCCAGGTGTAGATGACGTGATCGGCAAGCTTGGCGATGGTGCTCCCGACGACGTTGACGATAGCCAAGGCCCGCGCGCCCCGCGCCTTGCACTCGCGCATGGCGGCGATGGTGTCCGCCGTCTCGCCGGACTGGGAGATGACGATGAGAAGGGTATGCTCGTCGATGATGGGGTTGCGGTAGCGAAGCTCGCTGGCCAGCTCCACCGCCACGGGGATGCGGCAAAGCTCCTCCAGGACGTACCGGCCCACCTGTCCGGCGTACCCCGCCGAGCCGCAGGCGGTGATGATAATGCGATCTATGCTGTGGAGCTCCGCCTCCGAGAGGTCGAAGTTTTCAAAGACGATCCTGCCGTCCTGAATGCGCGGCTCCACGGTGGCCTTGAAGCACGCCGGCTGCTCCATGATCTCCTTGAGCATGAAGTGCTCGTAGCCGCCCTTCTCGGCGGCCTCCACGTCCCAGGTGACGCGGCTGACGGGCTTTACCACCTCGCGGCCCCGCACGTCGTAGACGGTGACGGCGTCGGGGGTGAGCTCGGCAAACTCCCCGTCGTCCAGGTAGATGACGTTCTTGGTGTGGGGCACCAGCGCCGCCACGTCGGAGGCGAAGTAGTTCTCCCCCACCCCGAGGCCCAGGATCAGCGGGCTTTGCTCCCGCATGGCGAAGAGCCGCCCGGGCCCCTCCAGGCACACCACGCCCAGGGAGTAGGACCCCTCCAGCCGCGCGGCGGCCTTCATGAAGGCCCGCTTGGCGTCGCCGTCGTAATAAAGCTCCAAAAGGTGGGCCACCACCTCGGTGTCCGTGTCCGAGAGGAACTTGACGCCACGGGCGGTGAGCTCCGAGCGCAAGGCGGCGTAGTTTTCGATAATGCCGTTGTGGACCACGGCGAAGCGCCCGTCGGCGGACATATGGGGGTGGGCGTTTATGTCGTTGGGCGCGCCGTGGGTGGCCCAGCGGGTGTGGCCCACCCCGAGGACGCCCTCGATATCCGCGCCGTCGTGAGTCATTTCCGAGAGGTTTTTCACATAGCCCTTGACCTTGGCCACGTTGATCTTTTCCCCGTCCGCCACGGCGATGCCGGCGGAGTCGTAGCCTCTGTACTCAAGCCGCCGCAGGCCGTCGATGAGCACGGGCGCGGCCTTGCGCGTACCGGTGAATCCCACTATACCGCACATAGAAACTCTCCTTACTTATTGAGGGCCGCTTCCACGAAGCCCAGAAACAGCGGATGGGCCTTGTTGGGCCGGGACTTGAACTCCGGGTGGTACTGCACGCCCACGTAAAAGTCGTGGCCGGGGATCTCCACCGTCTCCACGAGCCGCCCGTCCGGGCTCATCCCGGAGAAGGCAAGGCCGGCGGACTCGTAGTCCATGTAGTATTCGTTGTTGAACTCGTAGCGGTGCCGGTGGCGCTCGGTGATGCGCTGGGTGCGGTAGCACCGCTCCATGGTGGTGTTCATGCGGATGTGGCAGGGCCACGCGCCCAGCCTCAGCGTGCCGCCCTTGTCGATCTGGTCGTTCTGGCCGGGCATGAAGTCGATGACCTTGTGGGTGGAGCTTTCGTCAAACTCCCGGGAGTTGGCGTCCGCCCAGCCCAGGACGCCCCGGGCGTACTCGATGCACATGATCTGCATCCCGAGACAGATGCCGAAATACGGCGTCTTCGTCTCCCTGGCGTACCGGGCGGCCAGGATCATGCCCTCGATGCCGCGCTGACCGAAGCCGCCGGGGACGATGATGCCCCGGAGAGAGCCCAGCACGTCCTTATAATTCTCCTCGGTGATGGTCTCCGAGTCGATCCATTGGATCTCCACCTTCGCCCCCAACGCGAAGCCCGCGTGGCGCAGGGCCTCGGAGACGGAGAGATACGCGTCGTGGAGCTGGACGTATTTTCCCACAAGGCCGATGGTGACGGTCTTGTGGAGGTTCTTGATGCGCTCCACCAGCTCCCGCCACTCGGTGAGGTCCGGCGCGGGGGCGTCGAGCCGGAGCGCCCGGCAGACCACGTCGGAGAAGTGCTTCTCCTCCAGCATCAGCGGGGCCTCGTAGAGGACCGGCAGCGTCACGTTCTCGATGACGCAGTCGGGCTTTACATTGCAGAAATGGGCGATCTTGTTGAAGATGCCCTCGTCCTCGATGTGCTCGTCACACCTGAGAACGATGATGTCCGGGTTGATGCCCAGGCCCAAAAGCTCCTTGACGGAGTGCTGGGTGGGCTTGGATTTGTGCTCGCCGCTGGCCCTCAAATACGGCACCAGGGTCACGTGGATGTAAAGGCGGTTTTCCTGCCCCACCTCAAGCCCCACCTCGCGGATGGCCTCCAGGAAGGGCTGGGACTCGATGTCGCCCACGGTGCCGCCGATCTCGGTGATCACCACGTCGGCGTTCGTCTTCTTCCCCACGGAGTAGATGAATTCCTTGATGGCGTCGGTGATGTGGGGGATGACCTGGACGGTGTGGCCCAGATACTCGCCCCGGCGCTCCTTGCCGATGACGCTGGCGTAGACCTTGCCGGTGGTGAGGTTGGAGAACTTGTTGAGGTCCTCGTCGATGAACCGCTCATAGTGGCCGAGGTCTAAGTCCGTCTCCGCGCCGTCCTCGGTGACATAGACCTCCCCGTGCTGATAGGGGCTCATGGTGCCGGGGTCCACGTTGATGTAGGGGTCCAGCTTCTGCGCCGCCACCTTCAGGCCCCGGGCCTTCAGAAGTCTGCCCAGCGACGCCGCCGTGATGCCCTTGCCGAGGCCGGAGACCACGCCGCCGGTGACGAAAATGTATTTGCTCATGATCCTGATCCCTTCCCTTCTTCTATACAAGAACCGGGAACGCGCCAACGGCGAAAGAGCCCTCAACGCGTCCTTCCGCCATTGGAAACACAACAAAGCTATTATACCTGAAACCCCGCCGCATTGCAAGCCGCAACTCTACTCTTTTTTCGGCCCGTGAGCGCGCCGGCGTGGTTCTTTTTGACTAATCCTGTGCCGCCTGTCTGGCCTCCTCCAGGATGTAGAGGGACCCCAGGGCGCACACCGCCCCCCGCTCCCCCGCAAGCTCCATCGCCAGCCTCGCGCCTTCGGTGACGGTCATGGCCGTCTCGGCCTCCACGCCAAGCCTTCGCACCTTCGCGGCCAGCTCCGCCGCCGCCAGCGCGCGGGGCGCCGGCGGGGCCACGCAGACG
Source organism: uncultured Oscillospiraceae bacterium (assembly GCA_947588605.1). Lineage (GTDB taxonomy): Bacteria > Bacillota > Clostridia > Oscillospirales > Oscillospiraceae > RUG626. Next base: position 5,430 of record CANPYK010000045.1, on the reverse strand, counting down.
AAGCGCTCGGCCAGGGGTAAAAGCCGCTCCAGGATGCCGTCCACGTCCTTGTCCCGCATGACGCCCATGAGAAAGACGAATTTCCGCCCCGGATAGATCTCTTTAAGCGACCGGGCCGTGGCCTCCACCGCCGGGGGGTTGTGCCCGCCGTCGATGATAAAAAGGGGCCGCTCCCGCACCGTCTCGAACCGCCCCGGCCATCGGACCCGGGCCAAACCCGCGCGGATGTGCTCCTCGCTGACGGCCCAGCCGCGCTTTTGAAGGGCGCCCATGACCGTCACCGCCAGGGCGGCGTTTCGCGGCTGATAGGAGCCCGCCAGGGGGACGCGCAGGTCCCGCAGGCCCCCGAGATCGAAGACCGCGCCCCGGGGGCCGACGGATCTCACCTTTAATGCCTCAATATCCGCAAGCGTAAGCTCCACGCCCATCCGCCGGCAGGCGTCGCCGATCACGCCGCCGGGGTCCATATACGCCACGGCGCTGGTCCCCGGCTTGAGGATGCCCGCCTTCACGGCGGCGATCTCCTCCACGGTGTTCCCCAGGTACTGGGTGTGGTCGAGGCCGATGGCGGTGAACACCGCCGCCTCGCTGCGCTCGATGACGTTGGTGGCGTCGTGGACGCCGCCCATGCCCACCTCCAGCACCGCCACATCGCAGTTCCGGTCGGCAAAATACGTAAGCCCGATGAGGGTCACCAGCTCAAATTCCGCCACCCGGTCGGTAAACTCCCCCAGCGCGTCCTTCACGCGCTGCGTCACCGTCGCGAGGTCGCTGTCGGGGATGTCCTCCCCGTCCACCCGGATGCGCTCGTTGAACCGCCGGACATAGGGGGAGGTGAACATCCCCACCTTATACCCCGCCGCGCGCAAAATGCTGTCGCACATGGCCGTCACGGACCCCTTCCCGTTGGTCCCCGCCACGTGCACGTATTTTACCCGCCGGTCCGGGTTCCCGAGCCGCCCCAGCACCGTCCTCATCCGCGAAAGGTCCGGCCCCCCGTGCCTCCGGGCGTGAATAAACCCCAGCGCTTCTTCATAAGTCATCGACCGCACCCTCTTTCACAACAGAACATATACCCAAATGGGGCGGTTGTCAATAAAAAAGAGCGGGGGACGGGGGCAGGGGCGAATTATCGGAGCCGCCCTGTCATCCCACCTTCGCTTCCCCCCTGCCCCCCTCCTACGAGGAGGGGGCTTTAAAAGGTTTGCGGCTTACGCCGCATTCTTATTCCCCTTGACCCCTTTTTCGGAAAAAGGGGTGCCGCCGCAGCGGCGGGGTATTCGAGCCTTCGTCCCCCGTCCCCCGTCTTAGCCTTCCCCGCAGGGCGGGGAAGGTGGCGCCCGCAGGCGCCGGATGAGGTGGGTGCGTTCATCCACACGGTTGCAATCCTTCGGCTCCCACCTCACCCCTGCCCCTCCCCGCAGGGCGGGGAGGGCGCTGGATCGGGGGCGAGTGCGCTTATTTGGGCAGTTGGATAGATGAACCACCCCGGCGTTTCGCGCCGCCCCGACCTAGGAGGGGCTAGAGGAAATGCGTTGTCGGACCGGTCCCGATAAACCGCCCCCGCCTCCAGCACCGCCTCCCAAAGAAAACATTTGCCTTTTTCTCCCCTTCGTTGTATAATAGCCTCATTCCGATGTTAGGAGGGATTTCCATGCCAACGGATTTTGGGGCGCTGGAGGGTAAGGCCGGCGAGGCGCTGGAGAAGACGGAGGAGGCGCTGGAGAAGGTGAGCGAGATCACCGGCTTCTCGCCCTGGGTGTGCGGCATCGCCATTGTGGCGCTGGTGCTGCTGGCCGTCTACCTCTTCACAAAGCCCATCCGCTTCGTGCTGAAGATCGCCATCAACACCATCGCGGGCTACGCCGCGCTGCTGCTGGTCAACTGGCTGGGGACGCGGTTCGGTATCGCCCTCGATCTCACCTGGCAGAACGCCGTGGTCACCGGCATCTTCGGCCTGCCCGGCGTGGCGGTGCTGCTGGGACTTCGGTGGGGCGGCATCCTGTGACCGCCCTGGTCTCCGGCGCCTCCCGGGGCATCGGCGCGGCCTGCGCGAGGGCGCTGGCGCGTCAGGGACACACCGTGGCCGTGAACTACCGGGAAAGCCGGCTCGAGGCCGAAGCACTGGCCCGGGGGATCGGCGGCGTCGCCGTCCGGGCCGACGTGTCCGACGGCACGGCGGTGGAAAACATGTTGAAAGCCGTGGGGAACGTGGGGATTCTGGTGGTCAACGCCGGCATCGCCCTCCAGAAGCTCTTCACGGACACCACCTTTGAGGAGTGGCGGCGGCTCTTCGCCGTCAACGTGGACGGGGCGTACCACCTCATCCGGGGCGTCCTCCCCGGTATGATCCACGAAAAGCGGGGGCGGATCGTGCTCATAAGCTCCGTTTGGGGCGTCCAGGGGGCCAGCTGCGAGGCGGCCTACTCCGCCACGAAGGCCGCCCTCATCGGCCTCACGAAGGCCCTCGCCCGTGAGCTGGGCCCCTCCGGCGTCACCGTCAACTGCGTGGCCCCCGGCGTCATCGACACCGCCATGAACGCCGCCTTTGACGCGGAAACTCTCGCCGGCCTCACCGACGCCACGCCTCTTTGCCGCCTGGGCGCCCCCGAGGACGTGGCCGAGGCCGTGGCCTTCCTCTGCTCCGACGCCGCCAGCTTCATCACCGGCCAGGTTTTAGGCGTGGACGGCGGCTTCCCGGCGTAAATTCTCCAAAAAAGCGCCGCCCGCGGACCGATCCGCGGGCGGTTTCTTATTTAGAAAAGGATATTCATCATATCCTTCACCACGTCCCACCAGGTGATGCGGCGGGCGCCGTCGGGGGTGAGGATGGGCACCTGGGCCAGGACCTCCTCGCCTAAGCGCACCGTCATGGTCCCCACCCGGGACCCCGGCTCCACGGGGGCGGTGAGGGAATCGGCCAGCTCCACCTCGGTGGTGACGTTCCCGGCGTCGGTCTTGCGAATGAGGAGCTTGCTCCCCTCCCCCAACACCGGCTGGACGTAGTCCACCTTCCCCAGCTTCACCGGGATCACCGGCAGGACCTCCGAGGGCTTGGGCTCGGTGAGCGTGTAGGCCCCGAAGGCGTAGCCCAGGAGCGTCTTGGCGCTCTCGAAGCGCTCGGCGGAGCTTGCGCAATGGAGCACCACGGCGATGTACTCCACCCCGTCCCGCATGGCCGTGGCGGCGAGGCAGTGGCCGGCGGCGGAGGTGTAGCCGGTCTTCAGGCCCGTGGCGCCGTCAAAGAAGCGCACCAGCTTGTTGGTGTTGGAAAGTCCGAACTGTCCATCCCGGATGGCGTCCATCCAGATGGTGGTGTATTCCTTGATCCAATCGTGTTTTATGAGCTCCCGGCTCATGATGGCGATGTCCCGGGCGGTGGTCAAGTGCTCCGGATCGTCCATAAGCCCCGTGCAGTTGGTGAAGTGGGTGTTGGCCATGCCCAGCTCCCGCGCCCGCTCGTTCATCCGGGCGGCGAAGGCGGCCTCGGACCCGGCCATGTGCTCGGCGACCGCCACGGCGGCGTCGTTGGCGGAGGATACCACGATGCACTTGAGCATCTCCCGGAGGGGCATCTGCTCCCCCTCCTCCAAAAAGACCTGGCTCCCGCCCATCCCGGCGGCGTTGGCCGAGCAGGTGATCACGTCGTCCAGGTTTAGCGCCCCGGAATCCACCGCCTCCACGATGAGCAGGATGGTCATCACCTTCGTCACGGAGGCCGGCCGCAGCCGCTCGTCGGCGTTTTTCTCCCACAGCACCGTCCCCGTCTCCTTCTCCATGAGAATGGCGGAGGGCGCGGGCACATCCAGCCCCTCGGCGCCGGTGGGGATATACGAGTCGTCGAAGACGCTCTCGTCCACCTCCTCGTCCGGCTCCATTTCCATCTCCAGGTCCGCCTTCGCGGACACCGACAGCACCATCGCCAGGGCCAGCACCCCGGCCACCTTTTTCCACATATCGACCCCTCCTTTTCGGCTACAAAAGAATATGTGGTCAAGTTTTAAATATTCCTCTTGAAATTTTCCGCGGGGTGTGATATAGTAAGGACGATGCAGATATAGTTCATCGGTAGAACGACGGCTTCCCAAGCCGTAGAGGTGGGTTCGATTCCCATTATCTGCTCCATCGCCCCCGACGCGCAAGCGCCGGGGGCTTTTTTTATTCGTGAAAAAATTTTTGAGAATACTTAAAAATACTACTTGACATTTACTTATATTAGTGCTATGCTATGCTTATCTTCAAATAAACAGAAGGGGTGTTGACCGTGGCGGAGAAAAAAGCGCCGGGGGTGCTCATTTATTTTGATGTGGTAGGATGTCTAGAGCTCCTGACAGACGAGGAGTGCGGGGCGCTGATGAAGGGGATGCTGCGCTACGCCATGACCGGCACGGAGCCGGCGCTGGAGGGCTCGGCCCTCGCCATGGCCTGGTGCATCCTGAAGCCCCGCGTGGACGCCGACCGCGCCGCCTATGAGCGCAAGGTGGAGAAGGCCCAGGCCGCCGCTCTCGCCCGCTGGAACGCCCGGGAGGACATGCAAACGGATGCGGACGCATCGCCAGGCATCGCCAAGCATCCGGACGAAATGCTCGGAATGCCAACTACAACTACAACTACAACTTCAACTTCAACTCCAACACCAACTACAACTACAAAATCAAATCCATCTCAGGATATTTTTTCAAAACCCGCGCGTGAGGAGGACGGGACCGTGGAAAAAACCGGGGGAGAAAAAAATTTTGAAAAGAAGGAGGATTTCATTTTTGAGCCTCCGACATTAGAGGAGGTGGAGGCGTACGTCAGGGCGCGCCAAAGCCCGGTGGACCCCAAGGTGTTCGTAGACTTTTACGCCAGCAAGGGCTGGCGGGTAGGGACCGCCCCCATGGCCGACTGGCGCGCGGCCCTTCGCGGCGCGGAATCCTGGTCCCGTTGGAAAAAACAGCCACCGCCCTCCCCCTTCCGCCCCACCAACGCCCCGCCGTCCCTCAATTTCCCGCCCATCACCGAGTCCGACATCGCCCGCACCCGCGCCGCGATAGAAAGAATGCGGGGGGAGGCGTAGGGACCGGTCTGGCGTCCCACCTTCGCTTCCCCCCTGCCCCCCTCCTACGAGGAGGGGGCGAAAAAGGTTGCGGCTTCGCCGCGATTTTGATTTGCCCGCGCGGCGGGGACGGGGGACGGGCGGGTTTAGAACCCGCCCCTACAGTTTTTGGAATGTTTCCAACCAACGCCGTAGGGGCCGCCACTCCTGGCGGCCCGCGATTCGATAACCTCAAATGTCGGTTAAATGGGATAACCTTCCATATCCCCCGTAGGGGCGGGTTCCAAACCCGCCCGTGCCACGTTGCGGGTCATCGGGACCGGTCTGGCGTCCCACCTTCGCTTCCCCCCTGCCCCCCTCCTACGAGGAGGGGGCGAAAAAGGTTGCGGCTT
>CANPYK010000044.1 GCA_947588605.1 uncultured Oscillospiraceae bacterium | reverse complement strand
TGGGGGCAGCTCGGAGAGATCCTCGGAGGGGTGAGATTCCCGGAGTGTGACGCCAGTCGCAGTCCAGTTGTACGCCCTTGGCTTCGGGAAGTAGTGTCGAATGGAAGCCGTAAGAAGAAAGCATCTAAACACAACCAAGGGGCCGCTCTGTCTGAACGGCCCCTTTCAAAAAATTTTCCTCTCCGCAAATCTTTTGATGGCTATTCCGACAAAACTGTGGTATTGTGTGTTGCTGTCAAAAGGCACGAACGGAGGGAGAAAAATGCTATTCTGCACAGGAGATACCCACGGGGATTTTGACCGCTTCAAGCTGCGGTTTTTCCCGGAGCGGGAAACCATGGACCGCAGCGACTATGTCCTCACCTGCGGTGACTTCGGCGGCCTGTGGTCCGGCACGGTATCGGACGACATAACCCTCGACTGGCTGGAGGCTCTGCCCTTCACCACGCTTTTCGCAGATGGAAACCATGAAAATTATGACCTCCTATATAAGCTCCCTGTGGAGCATTGGAACGGAGGCAAGATCCATCGGCTCCGGCCCCATGTGCTCCATCTCATGCGCGGACAGGTCTTCAGCATTGACGGCCACACCTTCTTCACCATGGGCGGCGCCAGCTCCCACGACGTGCAGGACGGGATATTGGACAGGGACGACCCCGAATTCGACCTCAAGTACTATTACCTTCGCCGTGAACACGCCCGTTTCCGCATAAACCATGAAAGCTGGTGGAAGGAGGAGCTTCCCAGCGATGAAGAGTACACCGAGGCAAGAGAGAACTTGGCGAGAGCCAATCATCAGGTGGACTTCATCATCACCCACTGCGCTCCGTCGAGTATCGAGGACATCATCGGCAAATCCACATACATACACGACCGCCTGACAGACTTCTTGGAGGAGGTCTATCATACGGTCAGGTTCCGCCATTGGTACTGCGGGCATTACCACGAAAACAAAAAAATCAACAGCAAATTCACAGTCCTGTACAAGAACGTCGTGCAGGTCATGTAACATACGAAAAAGGGACGAGGGGCGGAGTTTCCGCCTCTTTTGTTGTCTCGGAAAGGAGAGTCATGGGCAGAAAGAAAAAAGAACAGCCCCTCATTAAAATAGACTGTGAGTATTGTGCCGACCGCCGATACTATGGAGGATGCTCCAAGGACGGATGTCCCTGGCTCGAAAGCCAGATTCCGATGGTGAGCGTCGCATACGGCGAGGCGGTCACGAAGCACTTCTTCCGCTATAAGGAGCTTCGCCCCCGCGTCAATCAGGTAGTCAAGAAGTACGAGGGGCCGTGGACAAACATCGGCCACATACCGCGGATGCAGACGGCGAGGAAAATGACCCGGTGCTTCACCGAAAAGGACACTTCGCGCTACCACGCGGTCATGTATCTGCTAACGTCGAGCTTTGATTTGTTCGCTCGCATCCTCGGCTGTTTCAGCGAGGAGGGCCTACATCTGAATCGTGCTGAACTTCGGAATATCTCGCCTCACAACAGGGCGCTGTTCAACGCCGCGTGTAAGATATACAACGGAAACGACCAGGCGCTCCTGACTGACCTTACCGGCAGAGATCCCATCGACGATGCGGCCTTCCAACTCATCCTGACGGCGCTCATGGTGTCCCAATACGGCCCCGCCGTCCTCAGTCTCGCCCCTTGACATATGGAGCATAACCAGCAAAACGGAGGACGGCAGATCAGACGCGGGGACATCTTCTACGCCGACCTGCGCCCTGTCCGGGGCTGTGAGCAGGGCGGCATCCGTCCCGTACTGATCCTTCAAAACAACACGGGCAACAAACACAGCCCCATAGTCATAGCGGCGGCCATCACTACCAGCCGAACAAAGTCACGGTTACCAACCCATGTGTCGCTGGCCGGGCTGCCCGGTATGCGGAAACGCTCCATGGTGCTGCTGGAGCAGATCAGGACGATAGATAAAAGCCGCCTGCTTGACCGCATCTGCGCGGCAAGCCCGGAAATCATGAACAAAGTGGATGCCGCCCTCGCCATCAGCGTCGGCGGCGATTGACGTTTAAGGAGGAGAATATGCTTACATTTATCATAGGAATGATGGTCGGCGGCATCGTCGGCTTTTTTGCTTTCTGTCTGCTGACCGCGGGCAAGGACAGCGACAGGTATGAGGAATATGAGGCACGCAGATTTTCAGAGGAATCGCATATCACCTCAGTTGAGGATGCTCATGCGGAAGGCAATAGGGCGGCAAAAGCCATGAACCCCGCACAAGGACTTCGGGAAAGTGACAGGGCATGAAAAAACGTATGTTTGAAAGTTACCCCGATGTGATCACTGTAAGTGAACTATGCGAAATGTTGGACATCAGTAAGAAGCTGGCCTACCGCCTGCTCGACAGTCAAGAGATCAGGAGCGTCAGGGTAGGTCGAATTTTCAGAATCCCTAAAGCTGCCGTTATTGATTATCTCACGGAAAGATGAGGTCAAAAAACTTTGCGTTTCCCAGTTGTTATGATAGCTATTCCGCACAAGGTGTGGTATGCTTGTGCTGTCAATGGCAGGGAAACAGCCTAAAAAGGAGGTCAAAAAAATGATTACAGGCAGCCTGCAAAAGAAAAATGGATCGTACTATGCGGCATTAAATCTAAAGGTCGATGGCAAAAGAAAAGTCAAATGGATTGCCACCGGCCTGCCCGTGGAGGGTACAAGCATCAGAAAGGCGCAAAAGGCTCTGGACCAAATCAGAGCGACCTATGAGAAGCTGGAGGAGGAACAACTCGTCCGCTCGGCGCTGGAGACGCAGCGGCGGCTCAACCCCGATGCGGAACTCATGTTCCAGGACTACATGGCCAAGTGGCTGAAATCATCCCGTTCCACCATTGCGGCCACCACATACACAAGCTATAACGACATGGTCCAATCCAGAATAACCACCTGGTTCACCGCCCACCCGGTCCTGGTCAGGGAGCTGACAGCGGAGGACATCAACAACTTCTACGACAGTATTCTGGCTGACAACTGTACCACCAATACAGTCATCCACTACCATGCCATTATCCGAAAAGCCCTGCAAAATGCCGTGCGGCGGGACGTCATCTCCAAAAACCCGGCAGACCAAGCCAATAAGCCCAAGAAGAATGTGTTCCTTGGCTCCTTCTATAGTGAGGAGGAAATGATGACCCTCTTTGACGTGGCCAATGGCGACCCTCTGGAGGTGCCCATCAAAATCGCGGCGTATTACGGACTCCGCCGCAGCGAGGTATTGGGGCTCAAGTGGGATGCGATAGACTTCGATAAGAAGACCGTCTCCATTCGTCACAAGGTCGTTGAACTGCAGGTGGACGGCAAGTCTGTAACGGTGGGAGAGGATGTGCTGAAAACCAAGTCGAGCTTCCGTACCCTTCCGCTGATCCCGGCAGTCGAGGAGCTCCTTCTGAATGTAAAGGAGAAGCAGGAGATGTACAAGGCGCTCTTTAAAAAGAGCTACTGCCCGGATTACATCGACTATGTGTGCGTGGACCAACTGGGGAAGATCCTGCGTCCCAATTACTTAACGGAGCACTTCGCATGGCTCTTGGAAAAATACGGGCTTCGGAAAATACGCTTCCATGACCTTCGCCATAGCTGCGCCAGTCTCCTGCTCCAAAACGGCATCTCCATGAAGCAGATCCAGATCTGGCTTGGTCACAGCACCTTCTCCACCACGGCGGACATCTACGCACATCTGGACTACACGGCCCAGGAGGAGTCAGCGGCAACCATGGGGAGCCTGTTCAAGAAAGACAGGTCCGCAGATAAAAAAGTCGTCGCAGGTCAGTGACCTGCGACGACGTGGCGGAGATGGAGGGATTCGAACCCCCGGACGGTTGCCCGTCAACTGATTTCGAGTCAGCCTCGTTACGACCACTTCGATACATCTCCACATGAAACGGGGTTGCGAAAAAGCGTTAGAAAAAGCGTAGAAAACAGGCGTAGAAAAGAAAGCGCCAAACCAGAAAGCCCTACAGCGGCAAGGAAAATCAGGGCAGACCCGGAAAACGGACGACAAGATTTCGAGTCAGCCTCGTTACGACCACTTCGATACATCTCCACATGAAACGAGGTTGCGAAAAAGCGTTAGAAAAAGCGTAGAAAACAGGCGTAGAAAAGAAAGCACCAAACCAGAAAGCCTTACAGCGGCAAGGAAAATCAGGGCAGACCCGGAAAACGGACGACAAGATTTCGAGTCAGCCCCGTTATGACCACTTCGATACCTCTCCATAGGTGCGGCGGGGAAATTCCTGTTGCAAATATTAAGATACACGATTATAATGGATTTGTCAATAACTTTAGGGGGTCCGGCGGATGAGTAGAGCGGACAATATTTTCATTTCCAATTGCAGGGACATCCTCAGCACCGGCGTGTGGGACACGAATCTGAACGTGCGGCCCCGGTGGCAGGACGGCCAGCCGGCGCACACCATCAAGAAATTCGGCCTGGTGAACCGCTACGACCTGAGCCGGGAGTTCCCCATCATGACCCTCCGGCGCACCTACTGGAAGTCCGCCGTGGACGAGCTTTTGTGGATCTGGCAGAAAAAATCCAACAACATCAAGGACCTGCGGGGCCACATCTGGGACAGCTGGGCCGACGAGACAGGCTCCATCGGCAAGGCCTACGGCTATCAGCTGGGCATCAAGCACGTCTACCCCGAGGGGGAGTTCGACCAGGTGGACCGGGTGCTCTACGATTTAAAGCACGACCCGGCCAGCCGCCGGATCATGACCAACATCTATAACCACGCCGACCTCCACGAGATGGGCCTTTACCCCTGCGCCTACTCCATGACCTTCAACGTCTCCGGCAACAAGCTCAACGCCATTCTCAACCAGCGCAGCCAGGACATGCTCACCGCCTCCAACTGGAACGTGGTGCAGTACGCGGTGCTGGTCCACATGATCGCCCAGGTCTCGGGCCTGGAGGCCGGGGAGCTGGTCCACGTCATCGCCGACGCCCACATCTACGACCGCCACGTGGCCCTGGTGAAGAAGCTCCTGACGAGAGAGCCCAAGCCCGCCCCCCAATTCATCATCGACAAGTCCGTCACCGACTTCTACGCCTTCACGCGGGACAGCTTCCGGCTGGAGGGCTATGAGTACAGCGACTTCGACGAGAAGATCCCGGTGGCCATATGAGACACGATCTTCAGGCCGTGGTGGCCGTGGACAACGGCTGGGGCATCGGCCTTCACGGCACCCAGACGCTGGTGGTCCCCGAGGACCGGCGGCATTTCCGCCTCGTCACCGGCCGCGGCACCGTTATCGTGGGGCGGAAGACCCTCCTGGACTTCCCCGGCGGCCGCCCCCTCAAAAACCGCCGCAACATCGTGCTCACCCGGGACCCGGCCTTTGCCGTGGAGGGCGCGGACATCGCCCACAGCGCGGAGGAGGCCCTGGCGCTGTGCGAAAATGACCCGGAGGTCTTCGTCATCGGGGGCGAGAGCGTCTACCGCGCCCTCCTCCCGTACTGCAACCGCGCCCACGTCACCCGCCTCTTTGCCGACGCCGACAACGACGCCTTTTTCCCCGACCTCTCCGCCGACCCCTCCTGGCGCCTCGCCGACCCCGGCGAGGCGCGGGAGCACGAGGGGATCCGGTACGCGTTCCAGACGTGGGAGAGGGCGAAAGGGGAATGATACATCAAAACACGGGCGGGTTTAGAACCCGCCCCTACAGTTTTTGGAATGTTTCCAATCAACGCCGTAGGGGCGGCCTCTCTTGGCCACCCGCGTTTCAGGTTTCGGATTGCCCCCGACAAACGCCGTAGGGGTCGCCGTCCCCGGCGACCCGCGTTCCGATGACCTCCGATGTTAAATGAATGGGATACCTTCCCAATTTGCCTGTAGGGGCGGGTTCCAAACCCGCCCGCGCCCACATCGCGTGACGGGAACGGTTCCGATAAAACAGGAAATGTCGGTTATCGGGGGCATGGGCCGCTGTGGGCCTGCGCCCGCAGGCGCGCATCACAGCGCAACCGCCGCGCAGCGGCGGCTCTTAGCGCGGAGATGCGGCCCGTGCGGCGTTTTTGGGACGTGTCAATTGTCGATAGGCGGGTCGCCGGGGACGGCGACCCCTACGGCGTTGATTGCAACCATAGCTATACGGGCCGCCATTGCTGGCGGCCCGTGGCGTTTATTCTTCCGGCTGGGTGTCTGTCGGCGGTTCCGTAGTGGGCGGTTCCGTGGTTGGCGGTTCCGTACTTGGCGGTTCCGTAGTTGGCGGCTCCGTAGTGGGCGGCTCCGTGGTTGGCGGTTCCGTGGTTGGCGGTTCCGTGATTGGCGGCTCCGTAGTGGGCGGCTCTGTAATGGGCGGCTCCGTAACAGGCGGTTCCGTCGGGGGCGTTTCGGGGGTGTAGTAGAAGATGACCACGTTGTCGCCGGGCTCCTCGGAGAGGATGATATCCCGGCTGGCGGCACTCTGGAGGACATAGCCCTCGATCTCCGGGGCGTTGACGGTGACGGTGTGGCCGATGATGCCGCGGCCCTCCTCCTCGCTCACGAAGGTGTAGCCGCCGAAGCCGTCCCGGGCCATGCACCGGGCGGTATACTCCACCGTCTGGATGCCGGGGACCGGGTCCTGATAGGTGTTGGCGGGGACGGTGAAATCCCGGTAGGGCAGGTCCTCGTGGACCCGGCTCATCACCGCGTTCCAGATGCGGCAGGAGACGTTGTTGCTGTTGTCGTTGATGGACACGGGGTAGGGGAAGCCCGACCACACCGCCGCCAGGTAGTAGGGGGTGAAGCCCACGAACCAACGGTCCTTGTACTGGCTGGAGGAGCCGGTCTTGCCGGCGGTGGGCATGGTTTTCAGGTTGGCCCGCTTGCCGGTGCCGTTGACGGCGGCGTTGTGGAGCATATCCGTCATCCAGTAGGCCGTCACGTCGGAGAGGACCGCCTCGGCGTCGCTCTTATTTTCGTAGAGCAGGTTCCAATCCGCGTCGTAGATCTGCGTGAAGGTCCGGGAGGGGATGTAGATCCCGCCGGAGGGGAAGATGGAGAAGGCGTTGGCCATTTCCCGGACGGTGACGCCGTAGTTCTGCTGGCCCAGGGCCAGGGCGGCGTAGCCGTTGTCCTCCGGGACAAGGCCGATGTGGAGCTTCTCGGTGACGAAGTTATAGGACACATCCGTGGTCAGGTCATCCAGCACCTGGGCGGCGATGACGTTGTAGGACTGCTCGATGGCCTTGCGGATGGTGACGATGCCGTGATAGCGGTTGTCGCTGTTGGTGGGCAGCCAGTCCGTGCCCCGGAGCTGTATGTTGGGCGCGTCCTCGTAGCAGGTGTCGGGTGTGATGAGCCCCAGCTCCATGGCGGGGCCGTAGGTGGAGATGGGCTTGAAGGAGGACCCGGCGGGGCGGCGGGTCTGGGTGGCCATGTTCTGCACCAGGTCCCCGGTCTTTTCGCCCACCGCGCCGGCCATGGCCACGATGTCCCCGGTGTAGGGGTCCATGACGACGATGGCGGACTGGAGGTCCTGCTGGGTCTTGCCTGTGACGCCCAGGCTGTCGATGAACTCCCGGGAGGCGTAGATCTCGTCCACGTCCGCCTGGATGTCCGGGTCCATGGTGCAGTAGATCTTGAACCCGCCGGTGGCCAGAAGGCTCAGGCCCATCTCATAGGTAATGCCACGCTGTTCCGCCAGAAACCGGGCCGCGTCCTGGCGCACCGCCTCGTCGAACCAGGAGTAGACCTGCTCGGAGCCGCCGCTGGTGGAGGCGTAGACGAAGTGGAGCTCCTCGGCCTTGGCCTCCTCGTACTGGGCCTTGGTGATGTAGCCCTGGTCGTACATCTGGTAGAGGATGGTCTCCTGCCGCTTCTTGTTGGCCTCCGGGTGGTAGTAGGGGTTATACATGGAGGGGTTGTTGGTGATGCCGATGATGGAGCAGATCTCCGCTAAGGACAGGTTCTCCACGTCCTTGTCGAAGTAGTACCGCGCCGCGTCGCCGATGCCCCTGGATTTGCCGTGGCCGAAGTTGACGATGTTCAGGTACCACTCGATGATCTCCCACTTGTCGTACTCCTTCTCCAGCTCCAGGGCGGCGAAGATCTCCGTCAGCTTCCGGCTGATGGTGGCCTCCTTCTCGTCGGTCAGGTTCTTGCGGAGCTGCTGGGTGATGGTGGAGCCGCCGAAGGTGTTCTCCATCCCGGCGAACATGTGGACGAAGGCGCTGGCGGTGCGGATCCAGTCCACGCCGTGGTGCTCGTAAAAGCGCTTGTCCTCGATGGCCACCAGGGCGTGCTCCATGTCCTTGGGGATCTTCTCGTAGGGCACCCAGTACATGTACCCCTCGGAGCTCTTGATGGACGTGGACTCCACCCACTCCTGGGCCGTCTTGTCGTAGTAGTAGATGACGCTCGTCTCGTTGAGCCGGTATTCCTCAAAGGTGACGCCGGGGTCGTTGGAGACGAGGTTCGTTTTGATGTAGATGACGAAGATGCAGGCGAACATGGCGCCGGTGGTGATGAAGATGAGCAGGAAAATGCCCAGCGTCTTCAGCGCCAGCCTCACCACGTCCGCCACCGCGCGCGCCCCGGTCTTCGCCGCCTTCTTCAGATTTTTCCTGGTTTTGTAGGTCACTTGGCACCTCACGATCCGGTGCGCGCCGGCGGGAAAAGCCGCCGTCCGAAAAAACCGCGCACTCCAAGTCATACTAATATCTATTTAAAAGGAGACACCGAGCGGCGAGGATTTTTCACGTCAGGCAAGGAAGACGCCGCAGGGAATACCCATTGGTATTTCCAAGGCGGCTGACGCACCTGGGGTCCCCGGCGGGCATAGCCCGCTGGGGAGAGGAGGAGCCGAGCCAGCGCCTGAGGGCGACCAAAGGGAGCCCGAGGTAAAGCGGCTCGAGCGACGACGACGCGAAAAAGACCGTCGCGAATGGCTCCTTTTAATTAGATATTAGTATCGTACCATTGTATCACAAACGGGTCCGGATTTGTAGCTATTATATGAATTTTTTCTAAAAAGAAAAGCCGTTTTTTGCCGCGGGCCGCATAGGACCGCGAAGGAAGGGGGATAATCCGGACAAAAGCACTTTGGAGGCGTCTATGAAAAAACGGCTTTGGATCCTGGCAGCGCTCCTCGCCCTTACGCTCCTGGCCGCCGTCACCGCGGCGGCGGTCTGCACGGCCCCGGCCCCGGAGGAGGAGCCCCCGGCGGCGCAGGTGCCGGAGGGCTATATCCTCACCTCGTCCGAGGGCACGCTGGGGCTATATCGGGACGGGGAGCTCATCTTGCGCACCGACATCCCCCTTTCCTCCCTGCGGCAGGTGGACCGGGTCCAGGTGGAGGCGGGGATACGGCTTTCCACCTTCGAGGAGGCGTTGATGCTCCTAGAGGATTTTGGCGCGTAAGTTTCTCTTGATTTCCTGTACGCTATGGGGTATAATAGGTCCATCAAGAGGAAAGGCCCGGTGACCCATGAGCGAGGACTACGGCGGCGACATCATCACCATCAGCGACGAGGACGGCAATTCCTACGAGCTGGAGCACCTGGACACCATAGAGCTGGACGGCGTCTTCTACCTCGCCTTCCTCCCCGTCACCGACGGCAAGGGCGACGAGGACCTGGGCATGGTCATCCTCAAGAGCGAAAAAGGCGACGACGGCGACGATTACCTGGTCACCCCCACCGACGAGGAGACCGACCGCGCCTACGAGGCATTTATGAAGGAGCTCTTCGAGGACGAGGACGAATGAGGGCCTCCCGACAAGGAAAAAATTGAATAACTATCCTCACCCGTGGGGTGAGGGGCGGGTCTGTTTAAACCCACATCTCTTATAAGGGATGCCACCCTCTGGCCTCTGTTTGCAGGCCTCCCGACCGCCGTTTGCGGTTGGAAGTTGGAAGCAGTAACGATGCCAGGGAGCAACCCACCTGCATATACTGTGCAGGTTATAAATGGGCCCGCCCCTCGCTCCACGGGTCTGGCTTTAAAGCCCGCTTTGCGGGCTTCATACTAATATCTAATTAAAATAAGACATTTGCGACGGTCTTTTTCGCTTCGTCGTCGCTGAACACGCTTTGCTTCGGGCTCCCGTTGGTCGCCCATCTCGGCCCAAGAGCCGCCGTTGCGCGGCGGTTGGCCTCGAAACACGCCTGCGGGCGCAGGCAGGCGCTGTGTTCGCTCCTCCTCTCCCCAGCGGGCTTTGCCCGCCGGGGACCCCTGCGGCGTCTTCCTTGCCTGACACGAAAAATCCTCGCCGCTCGGTGCCTTCTTTTAAATAGATATTAGTATCAGACAACGTTTGTCAAGGGAGAAATTTCAAAAAGTCTATAATGATATAGCAGAACAGGGCGGAGCCGTCTGGCTCCGCCCTGCGTAGTTATTCTTCGCCCGTTTCCTCGCCACAATAGCGCGTGAGGATCGCGGCCAGCTCGCCGCGTTTGGAAAGTCCCTTGGGGTCAAAGATATTGTCGTCCTTGCCGGCGATGACGCCCTTCATATTGCACCACGCGACCGCCTCAAAGGCCCAATCGGAGATATGGTCCAGGTCGGTGAAGGGCAGACGGCACATCCAAGCGCCGGTGAAGCCGCCGTTGCCGTACTTCTTCTCGTAGCGGTAGAGCATCGTCGCCATCTGCTCGCGGGTGATGGGATCGTCGGGGCCGAAGATGCCGTCGCCATAACCCCCCGCGATGCCCTCGCTGGCGGCCCAGCGGACGGCCTCGGCGTACCAGGCGTCCTCGCTGACATCGGAGTAAGTCATGTAGTAGTTGACCACGGGCTTGCCGCGCATATTCCACAGCACCGTCACCATTTGCGCCCGGCTGACGGCGCCATCCGGGGCAAATTGACCGTCTCCGATACCCTGCATCAAGCCCTGGGCAATGACGTAATCGGTGTAGTCGTGATACCACGCGCCGGTGTCCAGGTCGGTGAAGCCCAGGGAGAGGCAAGGCACAAATTCCGCCGTCACCGTCACCCGCCCGGCGGGCTGGACGAAGGTCCAGGTACCGTCGCCGTTGTCCGTCAGATCCACGGGCCGTTCGTTTCCGTAGGTCGCCGTGAGAGACGCCAGGTGGTACCCCTCGTCCGCCTGGGCTGTCAGCGTGACGCGTCTGCCGCGAACGGCATACCGGCGGTCCGCCGTCACGGCGCCGTGCTCTGTCTTGGGTGCTGTGACAGCGTAGGAGGTGGGGGAGGGCTGGACAGTGTATCCGATGGCGTAAACGGAGAAGTTTTTGGCATAGACCGTAACAGCCTCATCAGTGATCTCAATGTACTCGCCGTCCTTGTTGGGGGAGCCCGTCAGCGTGTCCACGGCGCTTTCGTGATAGCGGTACACCACGATGTTGCTCTTCCCGGTGGGGTCGAAGGGGATGACGACGGTGATGAGGTTCTGTGTCACGGTGATGTCCGTTGTCACTTCGGCCTTGCCTGTCTCCGACACGGTCTTCTCCAAGGTGAGGTCAAGATATTCGTGTTCGGAGCTTGCGGATTCGGCCTTGATGGCGTCGATGGAGTCCTGAAGGACCTGAGCGTTGCCCGCCGCGCCGTCGGTCACGGCCTTCACGGTCATGGTGACGGTGACGGTCTTGCCGGGCTCCCCGCTGTCCAGCGCCTCCTCGTCCAGTCCGCCCACGACCACGGCGAGGGAATCTTCACCCGTGACCTTGAGCTTGGAGCTGACGTTTTCGGGAAGCTCGATGATATCGCCAAGCGGGGTGTCTGGATGACCTGCATCTGGTGGGTGATGAGCAGAACGGTGACGCCCATCTCCCGGTTGACGCGCTTCAGAAGCGCCAGAATGGACTCCGTGGTCTGGGGGTCCAGGGCGCTGGTGGCCTCGTCGCACAGAAGGATGCTGGGCTTTGTGGCCAAGGCCCGGGCGATGCCCACGCGCTGCTTCTGACCGCCGGAGAGCTGGCTCACATATGTGTCGCGCTTATCCTCCAGCTCCACGAAGCGCAGGACCTCCGCCACCCGGCGGGCGATCTCATCCTTGCTTGTACCCTCTAAAATCAGGGGGATAGCGATGTTGTGGTAAACCGTCTTGGACTCTAATACTAATATCTAATTAAAACAAGCCATTCGCGACGGCCTTTTTTGCGTCGTCGTCGCTGAACACGCTTTGCTTCGGGCTCCCGTTGGTCGCCCTCAGGCGCTGTGTTCGCTCCTCCTCTCCCCAGCGGGCTTTGCCCGCCGGGGACCCCGGGGGCTTCAGCCGCCTTGGAAATACCAATGGGTATTCCCTGCGGCGTCTTCCTTGCCTGACGCAAAAAATCCTCGCCGCTCGGTGTCTTCTTTTAAATAGATATTAGTATTACGAAGGGGAAGCCTTTCAATAAGGTTGGGGCTGTGAAAAAAGAGCAGATATAAGCTCGGCTTTTCACAGCCCCTGTTTTTGTGTGGAAAAATAACCACATTTCCTCAAAAAGGGCACACTGCCCCTACCCCACAGGATACCGCTTTTCTGAAGTCAGGCGGCGGCCTGGAGGCGCTTGCGTTTGTTGTGGAATTTGTAGAGGTTATGCCCAATTGCCACCAGCAGAAGCTCAAGTTTTACCTTCTCCAGCCCCCGTCGGCGTATCCTTCGGTACCCACGGTCCTGTTTGACGATGCCAAAGGTACCCTCCGCCTGGATCGAGCGGTTTATCCGCAGTTGTATCCCGAGATCGCTGTTCAGATTGTGGAGAACTTCCTCATGCATCGCGGTCAGCTC
>CANPYK010000043.1 GCA_947588605.1 uncultured Oscillospiraceae bacterium | reverse complement strand
AAGCGCTCCGAGGGCAAGCCGTACTACGTCTACATGACCGCCGGCGGCACAAAGTTCCTCCGCGTCTACTACGGCAGGGTCCGCGACTGCCTCAAGGAAAAGGGCCTTTGGGACAAGCCAGCTGAGGATACGGCTAATTCCGACTGACGGCACCCCTACATACTTCCTGTTTTTGGCTGCCCCCTCAAGGCGGCCTATTTGTGTTGCCCATTTTTAGCGTTGCTCTTTGTTAAATTTTTTTCGCGCTGGGGGTTGACTTTTTATTTGCAGGCTGGAACTTCAAGTGCGACATCTTCGGCGTCGACTACCTGGCTGATGTCAGAAAGGCGCTGGGCAAGTAAGGGGCTGCAAGAAAAAATCTACCTAGGGAGATTGTACCCTGGGTAGATTTTCTTTAAGTGTTTGGTTTTTCTGGCGGCTTATGCGCCAAGACGGTCGCGGAGAGCGTCCTGGAGGACCCGGGAGAGGCTTAGACCGTTTTCCGCGACCTTCTCATCCATCCACTTCGGGATGCTGACGGTGCGTTTTACGGCGCGGCTGTCTTTCAACTCTGCCCGAATAAGAGAAACAAACTCATTTCCATCGCAAGTTACATCACGTACATCGCAGGGAGCGGGAATCGGAGCTTTGCTTTCGGTCAGGTATTCCATCCACTGGGTGATGGCAGATTGAGCCATGAACAATGCGTTTGACAAGTCTTTCCCCTCGCTGATACACCCGGGAAGATCAGGAAAGGTGACCGTGATGGACCCGTCATCATTGGGATGGAAAACTGCGGGATAGATATAGACGTTCAAAACTTGTACCTCCTTTTTGGTAAAGCGGGAGGGGGATCATTCAACGATCCCCGCCGCCTTAAGAATTGCCTTTGCTGTGTATTCGTTTATCTCTCAGTGGTCCGGGACCTGAACCGGAGGGCCGCCTGGCTTTTCGTAAATTTTGTGGCTGCCTTTTCGGCTGAGCTTGTATCCGGCGGCTTCCAGCTTTTTTACTAAGTCCCTCTGCTTCAAGTGTTCCACCTCCCTTATGCTCTTATTATAATACGTAACTTACGTAATGTCAAGAAGAAAATACGGAATTTACGTAATTTTTAAAGAGACTTTTTAACTTCCGGCTTATGCCAGGGAGATTTTCTTATATCACTTTTCGATTGAAAGGAGTTATTACCATGGAGAAGAAGACCAATATAAATCTGGGAGAAATCGAAGAGAAGAGCGCAGGCGTGTATGTCCATAAATTCAAGACGCCTTTCACGTGGGAGGGGCGGACCTTCGAGAGCATGACCTTTAATTTTGCCCGGCTCACGGGCCGGGACAGCATCGCTGTCAGTGGGGAACTGGAGAGCGAGAATAAGCACCCCCTCATCAAGGAGTGGAGTGTGGATTATCAGGTGAAGCTTGCCGCCAGGGCCTGCCGGGAGAAGGTGGGGTCTGACATTTTAGAGAATTTGCCCATTTTGGACTTCAACCGAATCTGCTACATGACCCGGTCTTTTTTTGTGGGCTTGGGATAAAGCTGGGCGACGGCGGGGCGTGGCTGCGGCGCCAGTGCCTCGCTATGTCCCAGGCCAACAGTACGCCGGTCACGGTGTGGCTAGACATGCTTTGCTTATTGGCCGGTGAGCTCAGAAGAGATGTATCGCTGCGCTCTGTTTCCTATTATTGACATATATCTTGACGGTAGCAGCTTTTCTCTTCAAATTGACCCGAGTTGGGCGGAATGATTATCCAACCTGCGACGGGGCTGACACCGGAGAGCGGCGACAAGCGTTACCTGAAGCTCAGCGGCGGGACCATGAGCGGGAATATCGCAATGGGCAATCACAAGGTGACCGGGCTGGGGACGCCGACGGATGCGGCGGATGCGGCGACGAAGGGGTATGTGGATGGCGCCCTTGAAGCTACGAGCAAAATTGACAATAGTCATAATTATATCTCATTTTATGGTGCCTCCGGAAATATTAACTCTTTTATAACAAATGGCGAAGCGACCATTAGAGGCTCTGGAATTAATCGTAACGGTACACCCGTATATGTGTTCCCGATACATATTTTAGCAACCAGCGATGGTGTTACTGTAACCGGGCGAGGGTCAGGACATTTTGCTTATGCTATGGGCGAACAAATAGCCGTAGCAAGTACTATTAGTATAAGCAAAAACAACCAAGCAATTATATTAGGATTCTTAGGTTAGAGTTGGTGGACGACGAATGGAAGTCCAACCAGACAACACAGAAAGGACTGACGCAACTTGTGGGTCACTATCTTGGTGGCGGTGATTGGGTTGACTGAGTGGGCATAAAAAATCCCCCTCCGAGGGGGGAGGGGGTCAGTGGACGCCTAGCTTTTCCCGCAGGCCCTCCTGGAGGACCTGGGAGAAGTTGACGCCGGCCTTTTCGGCCAGGTCGTTGAGGTAGCCGGGGACGGTCACGTTTTTGCGCACGGCCCGCAGATCGTTGGCGCGGCGGTAGGCGTCGAAGTCGATGTCCACCATGGAGACAAATTCATTGTCCCCGTGGTCCACGGACGTCAGCGCGGACGGGGCGGGGATGGAAGCGCCGTCGTCCTGCATGGTGATGCCGGTGAGGCCGATGGCGTCCCGCGCCATGGAGATGGCTTCCGCCAGGGAATCGCCCTGGGTGTTGATCTGCAGGTCGGGGATATAGGCCATATATCCGTCGCCGAGATCGGTGAAAACAACAGGGTATACATAGGTCATGATGATCGCTCCTTTCAAATTTGCCGCCGGGTCATTTGAGGCCGCGCCGCCGTATGATCGCCTGCGCGACCGCCTCCTTGATCTCCCTCTGCCGGGATATGGGCTCGTTCGCGACGCCGTCTGTATAAATGTCGTGGTCGCCTCCGTTGCGCTTGAGCCACCAGCCGTTTCGTTCAAGTAGTTTTATCAAATCTCTGCGTTTCATGCGACCACCTCACAGGATTATTATACGCATTCAATACGCATTTGTCAACAGAAAGGGTGAACTTTATGGACTGGACAAGTATTTTGGTGGCGCTCATCACCGGGGGGCTGGCGTTTTTGGGGGTGTGGGTGTCGAACCGGAAGTCCGGGGCGCTGATCGCCTACCGGTTGGAGCAGCTGGAGGCGAAGGTGGACAGGCACAACCACTTCGCGGAGCGTATGCCGGTGGTGGAGGAGCAGATCAAGGTGGCAAACCACCGGATCGAGGACCTGGAAAGGAAGGTGGAACCGTGACGGCGGTAGAAAAGCTCCTGTCCGTTGCCCTGGCGGAGGTGGGGTATCTGGAGAAGAGGTCCAACGCCCAGCTGGACGACAAGACGGCCAACGCGGGGCGCGGGAACTGGACCAAGTACGCCCGGGATCTGGACAGGACGGAACTCTTCAACGGGCCGAAGAACGGGTATGAGTGGTGCTGCACCTTTGCCATCTGGCCTTTTGTGCAGGTGTTCAGCCTCGGGACGGCCATGGGGATGCTGAACATCCCCAAAAAGAGCTCGGCGGCGGGGGTGAAGTACCTGGCGGGGTATCTCAAGAGCGCCGGGAGGTTCCACACCCGGGGGCCGCAGCCGGGGGACCTGATCTTTTTCTGGAAAAAGGACCTCAAAAGCTGGGCCCATGTGGGGCTTGTGGAGCGGTCGGACGGCCAGAGGGTGTATACCGTGGAGGGCAACACCTCCGGGGCCTCCGGCGTCGTCGCGAACGGCGGGGGCGTGGCCCGCAAAAGCTACGCGCTGACATACAACCGTATCGCCGGCTACGGGCGGCCCGATTGGTCGTTGGTGGCGGTCGAGGAAGAGGAGGATGAAGATATGGACGTCAAGAAATTCAGGCAGCTCTATCTTGAGATGCGCAAGGAGGACCAGGACAACGACGCGGGGAGCTGGAGCCAGGAGGCGCGGGATTGGGCGGTGGCCAACGGCATTGTCAACGGCAGCGGCGACGGCCCGGACGGTCAGCCCAACTACATGTGGGAGGACGGAATGACCCGGGAGCAGTTCGTCACGGTGCTCTGGCGCGTTGCCAAGTGGCTCAAGGCGGAGCTCAGGTAGGCGATCATGATGAAGAAGCTTTTGGACCGGCTGGGGTTCACGAATTGCCTCGCCGTGGCCATTGTGCTGCTGATCGCCGGTGGACTGCTGGGCGGGTTCGTCCTGGCCGTGCTCAGCATCGCGACGCGATACACGGGGGCGTTGGCGTGCTGGACGGCGGCCTTCGGCCCCATCGGCACGGCGGCCAGCGTGGTCCTGGCGTTCGTGGTCAACAAGAGCAAGGCGGAGAACACCGCCTGCGGCATCGGCATAAAATACGCCGCCGCGGAAACAAACCATTTCACGGCGAGCCCGGAAATATGAGGAGGTAACGATATGACAAACATCACACCTATCGTTGAAGCGGTAGTCGCCCTGATTGCGGCGGTGATCACGTGCTTCCTGGTCCCGTACATCAAGTCCAAGTACGGGGCGGAGAAACTGGAGGAGATCCGGAAGTGGGTCTGCATCGCCGTGGAGGCGGCGGAACAGATTTTTGTGGGTACCGGTCTCGGGAAGCAGAAGAAGGCGTATGTGGAGGAGTTCCTGGCCTCCAAGGGCTTCACGCTGGACGCCGACAGTATTGATAAGATGATCGAGGCGGCGGTGCTGGCTCTCAACGGGAAATCGGCGGGGGCGTAGACCCACCCTGCCCGACGGTGCTTGAGATGAACAATGACTGATGTGCAAAAAAGGCCTTTTTCGCAATGCTTTTGCGGAGAGGGCCTTTTTTTATGTCCGAATGGTGTCGGTACATCACAAATGCCTTTCTGTAACGTTAGTCCTCATCCTCATCGTCACCCTCATCGATCACGGTCATGTACCCTTTTGGGGCGAAGCTGGGGTCCTTGACGATGGAAAGGATTTCCTCGGTACATTCGTCGGGGATGATCTCGTCCAGGATGTCGTCCGGGGCGGTGGGCTTGTAGTCCAGGCCGTCGATCTCGCCGCGGACATGGATGTAAAGGTCGTATTCAACTTTGTACATGATGTTTTCCTTTCTGCCCTCGTGACCTCCGGGGCAGGGAATGTGGTCAT
This sequence comes from uncultured Oscillospiraceae bacterium, assembly GCA_947588605.1. Taxonomy (GTDB): domain Bacteria; phylum Bacillota; class Clostridia; order Oscillospirales; family Oscillospiraceae; genus RUG626. The sequence continues at coordinate 7,808 of CANPYK010000043.1, read as the reverse complement.
ATGTGTTTGAAGGGCGCATTCTTGATTTTCTGAATGAGGCGGTCAACTGGAGGCATATTTTCTTGGATATAGTCATCGGTACATTCGGAGATTGCTGCTTTGCGGTTGTCAAGCGCCGTCAGAAGAATAATTGTCTCATCAAAGCTGAGACTGATGGAAATATTGTCCATAGGACAGCTTATCGGTCTGATTGACGTTGACGGTCATAACTTCGGAGGTCGTATGGCACGGCCCCTACCTATACAGACAACGGGAACACGATGGACTTTAACGAGTTGAACAGGCTCGAAAGTGCAATCCTCGACCTGTATGACAGGCTGACGAACGAGTCCGAGGGGCGGCGTATGTTTCAGTGGAATTTTGGCACGAAGGGAGGTGTGTTCTAAATGGCTTGGGAAATGTTGCCTACAAACTACCAAGACGCTGTGTGGTCTGGTTTGCGAAAGTACACGCAGATCAATAACGGTGACAATACCGTTTCTTTCCAAGACGTGACGGTCTATACCCATAAGGAAAATTCCTTTTTTGGGGCGAGGGACGCTAACCGCATGAATGAAGCCCTCAATACCATCATGTCGATGGTGAACAACGGCACCGATCTGTACGAGGACTTCCAAAAATACTTCGCAACACAGAAGACTCAGTTTGAGAAAAAGGCCAACGACACGCAGGAGGTACACTACAATGATTAACTGGAAAGTTCGTCTCAAGAACAAGAATTTTTGGCTGACCCTCATTCCCGCCGTTCTCCTGCTCGTACAGGTCGTGGCGGCTGTCTTCGGCTACACCCTCGACTTCACCGAGCTTGACGGCAAGCTGTTGGCGGTGGTGGACGCTCTGTTCGCTGTCCTCACCATTCTCGGTATCGTCAACGACCCGACCACGGAGGGTATCGGCGACTCCAAGCTGGCCTTGACCTACGAGGAGCCGAAGAAAAAGACCGCCGATTAAATCAGCGGTCTATTCTGAGGATAAATCCGAAGGTGTGTTTGACGAAAAACACGGTGTTCGGATTTGCATTGTCTGGTGGAGGCGGCGGGAGTTGAACCCGCGTCCGAAAACACATCCGCTCAAACTTCTCCGGGCGCAGACGGTTCTTTTGGCATAAAAGCCGGTTTCCTCGCCCCGGGGACAGCCGTCAGGCCCCGGGGTCCGGTAGCTTCATGGTGCATGGCGCGGGCAAAGCTTACCGCGCGCACGTTCTCCACTCATCGACGCCCCATCCCCGGCCGTGGACCTCCGGGGTGGGACGGTCACTGCTTACGCAGCGACAGGAACAAACTCGTCGTTGTTCTTTGATTTATAATTGCCCGTTTTATGGATGTCAGGCGCATCCGCCCGCTATTCAAGTTTCCGCGTCCCCGTCGAAACCGGTACGCCCCCTCGTCGTCGCAAGAGCCGCTTTACCTCGCCCCGAGGCAGACGTCAAAGGCGACTGCCTCAGGGCTCAGGCGCGGGCTCTGCTCCTCCTCTCCAAATCGGACCCGCTGCGCTGGGCTCCGATTTGGTTGGGAAGAGGGGTTTCACGGCGGCAAAGCCGCCGTGAAAAATTTTAAATTTTATGTTTTTGCCAGCTTGACGACCAGGGTGCTGGGGAGGAGCTTGGCAAGGCCCCGGTAGAGCTTGAAGAAGGCGCGGGGGGTATGGAAAGCCTGGTCCTTTTTGGCGGCCCTGTAGCTGCCGGCGGCGACCTTTTTGGGGTCGCAGTAGGGGAGAGTTTTGAACATCTTGGAGTTGCCGCGGATCTCGCCCACGTCCAAAAACTCCGTGTCCATGGGGCCGGAGCAGATGGCGGTGACGGAGATCCTCCGCTCCCGCAGCTCCTCCCGCAGACCCAGCGAGAAGCTGGAGACATACGCCTTGGTGGAGCTGTACACTGTCATCCGGGCGTTGGGGCAGAAGCTGGCGATGGAGCTGACGTTGACGATGTGTCCGCCCTCGCCCATGTAGGGGAGTACCGCCCGCGTGACCAGCGTCATGGCCTTCATGTTGAGGTCGCACATCCGGGAAAGAAGCGCGGGGTCCGTCTCCGCCACGTTGGCCAGGTATCCGCACCCGGCACAGTTGACCAGCACCCGGACATCCGGCTTTTCCACCTCAAGCTTCCGGGAGAGAATGGCGATGTCGGCCTCGCTTGTCAAATCCAGCGGCACAGACACGGCGGGGATGGAGAGCTCCACGCCCAGCTCGTCAAGAAGCGCCTTCCGGCGCGCCACGAGCCAGACCGCCTCCACCTCCGGGAAATTTGCCGCCAGCTGGAGGGCGTACTCCCGGCCGAGGCCGGAGGACGCGCCGGTGATAATGGCAATTTTCATCCCTTACACCTTCTGGGGCTCGCCGTAGTCCACGCCGAAGGTCTCCACCGTCACGGATTTCATGACCTGGGGCTTGCGGGGCTTGTCGTTGTAGTCCACCCGGACATTGGCGATCTCGTCCACCACGTCCATGCCCTCGGTGACCTTGCCGAAGGCGGCGTATTGGCCGTCCAGATGGGGGGAGTCGGCGTGGACGATGAAGAACTGGCTCCCGGCGGAGTCGGGGACGGAGGTGCGGGCCATGGAGAGGACGCCGCGCTCGTGCTTTAAGGGGTTCGCGACGCCGTTGGCGGAAAACTCGCCTTTGATGCAGTAGCCGGGGCCGCCGGTGCCGTTGCCCTTGGGGCAGCCGCCCTGAATCATGAAGTCACGGATCACCCGGTGGAAGATGAGGCCGTTGTAGAAGCCTTTGTTCGCCAGGGAGATGAAGTTCGCGACCGAGATGGGCGCGACGTCGGGGAGGAGCTCGGCCTTGATGACCTTGCCGTCCTCCATTTCGATGGTTGCGATGGGATTGGCCATGGTAGTTTCTCCTTTTATCTGAATTTTTCTTTCATGGTGCGGTCGATCTCCCGGTCCGCGTCGCGCTGGGCGGCGGCGTCCCGCTTGTCGTAGAGCTTCTTGCCCCGGGCAAGCCCCAGCTCCACCTTGACCCGCGCGTCCTTGAGGTAGAGCGACAGGGGAATGAGCGCCAGCCCGTCCTGCTGGAGGCGCGCCTGGAGCTTTCCGATCTCCCGCTTGTGCATCAAAAGCCTCTTGGGGCGCATAGGGTCCCGGTTGAAGATGTTGCCCTTCTCGTAAGGGGAGATGTGCATCCCGTGGGCGAAGAGCTCCCCGTTCTTCACAGTGCAGAAGGAGTCCTTCAGGTTCACGTTCCCCGCCCGGATGGACTTGACCTCCGTGCCGAAAAGCTCGATGCCGGCCTCGTACTTCTCTTCGATGAAGTAGTCGTGGTAGGCCTTCTTGTTCTGGGATACGGGCTTGACGCCCGTCTTCTTCGGCACGAAAATCCCCCCTCTCGTGACGCGGTAAGGGGATTATACCATAAAGAAATGAAAAATAAAAGGGGAAAACGGGAAATTTTTCTGCTCAGCCGGCGCTCTCAAAATAACCGCGCAGGGTATCCAACGCGTCGCCGTCGATCAGCAGCTTCCCGTGCTCTCTCAGATGCAGCAGAAAGGCGCCGGGGTTCTCCAGCGGCTCGGCAAACTCCCTGAGCGCCCCGGCGGGCCGCCCGTCCGTCGGCCAGACCGCCAGTATGTACGCGCCGCCGTACCAGAAGAGAGACGAGGCGATGCCCCCCAGCCCGCTCCCGGCGGCCTCAAGGAGTGCCTCCACGTCCGGGAACGAGAAAAATTCCGGCTCCCCGGAGGCGCGGCTGACGAAAATCAGCACCTCGTGCCGCCCCGGATAGAGCTCCAGATTCACCGCCCCCAGCCCGTCGCTCCCAATGAGCGGCGCCACCAGGGTCCTGGCGTCCCTGGCCGTCATCGTCCCCGCCGCCAGGTGCCGGCTCAAAAGCTCCGATTCCTGTATGTATACGCTAAAGGCCCGACTGCCAATGGCCTGAATGTCCATAAGATCCCCTCCCGATACTTCCCTATAGACAGGGTACATACAGTATACGCCCAACGGGGAAGAATTGAAATGCAAAATATCTGGCAGACTTGGGAACAATTTAAGTTGGAACCGTTCAACGCCGGCATCATTACCGACAGGTAACAGTGTAGTCCACAGCCACAGCGCTGAAGAGATATAGGAAAGAGATTTGATAAGCTTGCCTGATGAATGGTTGATTTATTCACAATTTGGGCGCATAATATCAGGTGTTGTGGAGGTAGCCGTATACTCTTTGTGAGGAGAAAATTTGAAATTTGGCTTCCGTACTGGGAAGAAGTGAAAATGAGTATCAATCTCGTTCCGTTTCGGTCGATTCGCGGAAACGTATTCTATATCATAGAGGGAACCGACAGGTATATGATACGTCATTCCGTCATCAATCTTTTTGGGAATGTCATTATGTTTATGCCGTATGGTTTTTGTACCCCGCGGCTGTTTGAAAGATTCCGGCGGTTTGGGATGTTTGTCCTGCTTTCCCTTGGGATTCTGCTGTCAGTTGAAACAATTCAAGTGTTAACGTTAAGGGGAAGCTTTGACATAGACGATATTATCCTGAATATGTTAGGGGCCATTATCGGTTTTTTTCCTATCAAAAGCAGGAGCGTCAAACAAACAATGAACATTAGGTTAATAAATACATAATGGAATGTTTAGACATACCTTCGGGCAGCGTATCGTGCATTTGGAAAAGCCTTCTTTTCTGTAAACCCGGCATTGTCGGATCGAAGCGGCAAAGAAATTGGGAGTTCGTCAAAACTGAAAAAATTGTTAAATCTGAAAGTTGCACTTCCAATTTTGGCGAATATATATTATACTGTCTATAAGTGTACCGCAAAATATTGTGGGGGAGGACTTTTGAGTATGGATCAGCAGACACCGAAATATAAACGGGTGCTTTTGAAGCTCTCCGGCGAGGCGCTGGCGGGGGAGCGGGGCTTCGGCCTGGACTTCGGCGTCATCGAGAACGTCTGCCGGGTGGTGAAGGAGTGCGCCGACATGGGCGTGGAGATCGGCATCGTCATCGGCGGCGGCAACTTCTGGCGCGGCGTCAAGGACGGCGGGGGCCTTATGGAGCGCACCCGGGCCGACCATATGGGCATGATGGCCACGGTCATGAACTGCCTCGCCGTGGCGGACGTGCTGGAGCACCTGGGCGCCGAGGTGCGCGTCCAGACCGCCGTGCAGATGAGCTCCATCGCCGAGCCCTACATCCGTCTGAAGGCGGACAAGCACCTCAAGAAAGGGCGTATCGTCATCTTCGGCTGCGGCACCGGCAGCCCCTATTTCAGCACCGACACCGCCGCCGTCCTGCGTGCCGCGGAGATCAACGCCGACGTGATTTTGCTTGCCAAGAACGTGGACGGCGTCTATTCCGCGGATCCCAAAAAGGATCCGGACGCCGTGAAATTCGACCACATTTCCTATGACGACGTGCTGGCCAAACATCTGGCCGTCATGGACTCCACCGCCACCAGCCTTTCCATGGACAACAACATCCCCGTGCTGCTCTTCGCCCTCAAGGACCCGGAGAACATCAAAAGGGCCATTCTGGGCGAGAAAATAGGAACCGTTGTAAAGTGACCCAACTTGATCTAAAAGGAGGATAAACCATGTACACCGACGACGCAGCCTTTAAAGAGTATCTTGACAAGATGAACAAGACCATCGAGGCGCTGGAGAGCCAGTTTGCCACCGTCCGGGCCGGACGGGCCAACCCCGCCGTTTTGAACCACCTGCGGGTAGACTACTACGGCGTGGCGACCCCCATCAATCAGGTGGGCACCATCTCCTCTCCCGACCCCAGGACGCTGGTCATCCAGCCCTGGGACAAGAGCCTCTTGAAGCCCATCGAGAAAGCCATTCTCGCCTCCGACGTGGGCATCAACCCTCAGAACGACGGCTCCGTCATTCGCCTTGCCTTCCCGCAGCTGACGGAGGAGCGCCGCGCCGACCTCATCAAGCAGGTCCGCAAGTATGCCGAGACCGCCAAGACGGCGGTGCGCAACGTGCGTCGGGACGCCAACGAGAAATTCAAGAAGATGCAGAAGGCCAGCGATGTCACAGAGGACGATCTGAAGCTCATGGAGCGGGACCTCCAGACCATGACCGACGACTACATCAAGAAGGTGGACGACGTCACCGCCAAGAAGGAAAAGGAACTGACCCAGATCTGATGGCTAAAGCGACCGAACAACAAAAGACGGCGGGGCAGGGAACGGTCCTGCCCCGTCATATTGCCATTATCATGGACGGCAACGGCCGCTGGGCCCAGAAGCGCGGCCTTCCCCGCACCGCCGGCCACGCCGCCGGGGCGGAGACCTTCCGGCGTATCGCCCGGTACTGCCGGGACCTGGGGGTGGAGTACCTCACCGTCTACGCCTTCTCCACGGAGAACTGGAAGCGTTCCGCCCAGGAGGTCTCCGCCATTATGGGACTTCTCAAGAAGTATCTGGAGGAGGCCATCGAGAAAATGCGCCGTGAGAACGTGCGCATCCGCGTTCTGGGGGATACCTCCGTCCTTGCGCCGGACATCCGGGCCCTCATCGCCCGGGTAGAGGCCATTGACGAGACGCTGGAGACGCATACCCAGGCCAACCTGTGCGTCAACTACGGCGGCAGGGACGAGATCGTCCGGGCCGTGCGGGCCTGGGAATCAGACCCCGCCCACGGGGAGCTTACGGAGACGGAGCTTTCCAAGTACCTCTACACCGCCGGAATGCCGGACCCGGACCTCGTCATCCGCCCCAGCGGGGAACAGCGCATCTCCAACTTTCTCCTCTGGCAGTCGGCTTACGCGGAGTTCTACTTCACCGACACCCTCTGGCCGGATTTCACGGAGAGGGACATGGACGCCGCGATCTTGGCCTACCAATCCCGCGACCGCCGCTACGGCGGGGTGAAAAAGTAAGGAGTGGACCCCATGATAAAGCCCCCGCGTCTGCGTCCGGGCGACACCTGCGCCATTGTCAGCCTCTCCGCCGGGACTCTGGGGGAGCCTTGGGCTATCCATAAGCTAGCTATCGCCAGGGAGCGCCTGGAGCGGGACTTCGGCCTTAAAGTCAAGGTCATGCCCAACGCGTTAAAGGGTAGGCAGTACCTCTACGAGCACCCGGAGGCCCGCGCCGCGGACCTCATGGACGCCTTTCGGGACAAAAGCGTCAAGGCCGTCTTCAACGCTATCGGCGGGGACGACACCATACGGCTTTTGCCCTATATCGACTTTGACGTTCTCCGGGAAAATCCCAAGATCTTCACGGGCTTTTCCGACACGACCACCAACCACTTCATGATGTTCAAGGCCGGCCTCATATCCTACTACGGGGCCAGCGTCATGACCAACTTCTCCGAGTACGTCAAAATCAACGACTACACGGACACCATGATCCGCAGGACTCTCTTCGACCCCCCGGCGGCGCTGGAGATCCCGTCCGCGCCCTACTGGTACGACGACGAGGACCCGAAGATCTGGTGGAGCGAGGAGAACATGAACACCCCCAAGCCCTACCACCCGGAGGAGATCGGCTATGAGGTCCTCCAGGGCACAGGCGCCGTGGAGGGGGAGCTTTTAGGCGGGTGTATCGACGTCTTCGTGGAGCTTTTGGGCACGTCCCTTTGGCCCGAAAAGGAACAGTGGGCGGGAAAGCTCATGTTTTTGGAGACCAGCGAGGACGACCCGTCTTGCGAGCTTCTCACCTGGTATCTTCGCAATTTCGCCGCCCAAGGGCTCTTCGACGTGATCCGGGGCATACTCGTTGGCAAGCCCGCCCGGAGGAGCAAATACGAGCCCTACAAGGAAGTTTACCGCAAGGTGGTGGGCTTTGAGGCCGGACACCCGGAGCTGCCCATCCTCTACAACGTGAACATCGGCCACGC
>CANPYK010000042.1 GCA_947588605.1 uncultured Oscillospiraceae bacterium | reverse complement strand
TGGGAGAGCGTGAGCAAGTTTCATTATCCACCGCGCTGTCATTGCGCCCGATCTGCCGGGTCGGGTCCAGGGTATGCGTTGGTCGCTCCGAGGCTTGTCCTGCCTCATCGTGGCGTCGCACCCTGCGTCGCTATCACGCGGTTTTTGTGCCTGTGACACCGTGTATTCAGTTGTCAAGGTAGGGGAGGTATTTCCTTACCTCGCTGATATTATAGCGCGTACTACACGCCCTGATTGCGCGTAGTACGCACAATCATTACGCGAGATACGCACACTATATGTTGCCTTTTATGAATGTGAGCATATTGATGACAGTTTCAAGTGCCGAGTGAATCTCCACATTATTAGAACATCCAGTGATAAGATAATCAACGCTGATGTGATATAGCTCTGAGAAAGCAGCAATGGTTGCTAATGTTTGTTTTCTTGCCCCATTCTCAAGCATACGATAATGCTCTACCGTGAAATTTAATTCCATTGCAACTCTGGTCACGCTGAGGCCAAGCTCGACCCGTCGTGCACGCATCCTTTGGCCAATTTCTTTATCATTGATACCCATAGACAGCCCCTTTCTGCCGTAGCTAGAAGGAACCCAACGAGCCTTTCCCAACCCTCCACGCGACCAGATACAAAACTATAACAAGGCTGACGCCTCCCCTCCCCAAAAGAAGGCGTTGCGGCATAGCAGCACTCTCCTAGCGGCACACTGGTAATAGCGAGTGTAAGTATTTGTAATTTTTGATACTATTTGTAACTCCTTGCGTGTAAGAAAGCCCCGGCGTTTGCCGGGGTGTGTTTCGTCTATGGCACAATGATGTCATATCAATAAGACATGTTTAATTTTGATGTTTATTTTTGACGAAGCATATACGATACAATCTGGATAATCAACATATGAGAATGTTGCTACAGTTGCACAGAGACGTCTTTGTGTCCTTACAACACGGAAAGCCTCATTGATTTGGGCACAAGTATAATGAGTATTCAATTTTTTATTACTTGCCTGTCCGGATTTTAATTAAAGTATAATTCAGTATAAGAAACTGATTAACTCAGTTCCCTATACACGCTTAACAAACATACAGTATACTGCGTAGAATTATTAGCAAATTATTTAAACAGTTCAGGGGGAACGTCAGGTTGGTATGATAGAACTATGCATGTTGAAGACATACTGTGTACTGCAACGATCATTGCAAGAGTTGCAATTAGTATGGCCCACTTCGAAAGCAACTTGTTAAATATCTTACTCATTTGCAGGTTCTCCTTTGATGTGCATATTTTATTTTAGCAGCAATTAGCGAGACTGACGCTGCAAGAATACCGAAGCAAAAATAGTGTGCTAAAGTATTAAACATATCATTAACGTATAATATAATAAGCAAAATAAGAAATACAAGTGTTGTACAAATGCTAATAATTCTGTTTTTCCTGATCTGCAATTTGGGGAGTGGTTTGTTAGGCGAAACAATTGGAGAAAATAAGTAAAAATTAAATAGCGAGAACACGACTAATAAAATATATATAATTTCGTGAACGCGAAATGCCTTTTCTATAATTATAGCAATAAAATATGTTGCATCAAATATAATATAACAACAAAAATGGCTGTTGGCATGATAACCTCCTGCAGTACACCGAAGAGGAATAAAAGAAGAAAGAAATACAACCCACGTATAACCCCTATTAAAAATAAATGCGATTAGAGCAAGAGATGAAAACCCTATTATAGTTGACACAATTAGTTCTAAACCGTATAAAATTACAGTTCGTTTGTCTGATAATGATTCTGCATGTGTCAAAATGAGACTTGTTAGCTTTATTGCTGTTTTTTTTGTCATGATGCAATCACCTGCTAATTATGTATACAAACTGTAGTTTGAAAAGCAAGATTTTTGACGTAAGTGGTGGATTTAACGTCGTAAGTGGTCAATAATGTACTTGACAGAAATAGTATTGCTATTGTAAAATAATAGCGTAACTGAATTACCAGATCAGCACTTTTCCGCTATAATGGTGCTACTGATATGCGGAGGAGTGCCATAATGGATACCTTACAAGAGCGTCTGGCCACGCTTATACGGCTAAAGCGGCATGAGTTGAAAATGTCACAGGAGCAGTTAGCAGATTGTATTGGGAAGACTCCTGGCTTTGTGGGCCAAGTTGAGAGGAAAGAATCTCTACCTAGTTTAGAAACACTACGAGACTTAGTGCAGTGCCTGGGAATTGATGCTAATTCTATTTTCTCCAAAGACCTTCCTCCGCATGATCTAGTGAACGAATTGTTTTCAATAATGAAGCAAATGGACGAGCACAAGCAACAGCTTTTGCTAGAGATTGCGCGGTTGCTCTTGAATTGGTGATAAAGTAGTTGGTGTCTTTCCATGGCATGTTAAGTGCAACAAGGAGAGAAATAATGTATGTTGCCATTTGTGATGATGAAGAAAGAGACCTGAATACCATATATAAAATACTTAATGAATATATAAAGGGGAACCAATTTAATATTTGTTGCTTCTCTTCTGGAGAAGAGTTATTGTCATCTACAAAAAAAGTGTCATATGATATTGTAGTTTTAGATATTGAAATGAAGTCACCGAATGGATATGAGGTGGCATTACAACTAAAAAAGTTATTTTCGCCGCCGCTTGTTATTTTCGCAACGAAGTCCATGGCGTATACAATTCAAGGATATGGGGTGGCTTTTAGATATATCCCAAAGCCCATTACTTTTGAAAAGTTATCCCCTGTCATTGACGCAGCAGTTCGAGAGATACGAGCAAACAGGCTTGTGGTTGATATTGATGGAACAACTCACATCCTTCACATGCAAGATGTATATTACATTGAGGTTTACAACCATGTGACAACAATACATACCATAGATGAGGAGTTTTCATTGAGAAAAACTTTGAAGGAGATGTTATGCCAACTTCCGCAGGGCTATTTTGGTTCTCCTCACCAAAGTTATATTGTTAATTTTTCACATATTAAAACTGCTACATCTCAACAGGTTACTTTAACAAATGGCGTGCGTATACCAGTTAGTCGAAGACGTCATAACAGTTTTATGTTACAATTACAGTCATATTTAGGGCGATGATAATGTATTATTTTGTACAAATAGTGTGTACGATTGCACAAAATCTTCTTCTATTGTTTCTATGCAATATCTTTTTTGTGTCCCAAAAGAGCAAACGAGGGATAAGGATGGTAGCGTTCCTTACCTTTTGTTCAATTTCGGTTTTCTTATCACTATACCCTACGTTATCTATAATTCGGACACTTTTCTGGATTGTTGGAGGCACTCTATTAGTTAGTGTTATTTTTAAAACAAGTTTACTGCAAGCGTTTTTCTCTTCGCTCTCAATGGTTGCTATTTCCGGCCTTTCAGATATTGCAATAATGGTTTTGATGTCCTTATTCGGATTTAGAAATCAAGAAATAATAGAGGAAGGAAATGTTCGAATTTATTTTATTATTATCTCTACTCTGTTTTCCTTGTTTTTGATTGTGTTAATTCAGTTTATAAAGGGCCTTACAACCGAAAAGAAAATTGGAATAGTATCTGCGCAAGTTTTGTTGCCTGTATGTCCAAGTTTAGCAGTCAGTAGCATTTTTGCTTGTCTATTGGCAACAGATATTTCTAATAAAACGGATTTAAAATACTCTTATTTATTTGTTGCTTTGGGTCTTCTATACACTAATATTGTTACCATGTTCTATACAGTGTGGTTACAAGAGCAGAAAGAAGAACGCCATAATCTGGAACTTGCAAATCACCATTATGCAATGCAAAAGGCATATTATGAAGAACTCCATTCTCAGCAGGAACAGACTCGTGCATTATGGCATGATATTAAGAAATATCTTCATGCGGCTCAAATAGAATCTGCTGGTGGAACCGCTTTGGATCAATTACAGGGAATGGTTGACTCAATAACACCTGTTGTTGATGTGAACAACCGCGTAGTGAGTGTTATTTTAAATGAATACGTTCAAGCTGCTGAGGAGATGGATACTCGTCTTTCCTTAGATATACAAATACCTTCGCAACTACCAATTACATCTGCGGATCTATACATACTTTTAGGAAATACGTTGGATAATTCATTGGATGCCTGTGCTGCATTACCGGCGGAACTGAGAGAAGTCTCTATTCAGCTTCGGCTTCATAATCAAATGTTGTATTATAGAGTTGTTAATCCATATGCAGATGCACATTTTCAGAGAAGTCGTAGTCATTTTCATGGATATGGCCTAAAAAATGTCAAGGCAGTTGTTGAACGTTATCAAGGTAACATTCAGACTTCCCAAAAAGATGGTGTATTTGTAGTGGCTATTATGATTAACTTTTAATTATTCAGTTAATGAAAGCCACTTACGCTGTCTAGATAACCGATTACGCCACTTTTCTTGACGCTGCAACTCATTTTTGCTACACTGCACTTTAGTTGGAGCTCCACTGCGGTAAATAATATACTTATGTGCTTTTAGTAGGAGGTTTCAAATGAAGAAGTTTATGAAAGGCATCATATTGATGGTGGTTGTAGCAATGTGCCTCAGCCTGGCTGTCACTGCTTTCGCTCAGACACCTGACATCTCCCCTAGATCTGGTTCAAACAAGTTATTTTCGTTCAGCCTGGAGAACACTGGAACTGATATGAACCGTGCTTCCAATTCCAGCCTGAAGAGTTATGTCGATGAACCGGCCACAATTATTGTCAATTCTATCTCTGCATCTGGGGCAGGCTATCTCCTTCGGCTCGGTACTTATGGAGGAACGATGATGACTTACGCGCGGTGGTATACAAAACCTTGCGTAGATTATCCGCCGTATGAGGTCACGCCGACTGCCGGTTCATACTATTATATGTGGGGACGTATTGATAACGACTATAACAAAACTTTTACAGTTTCCGGCTATTTTAATGCTGACGAAATCTGAGCAGATGACCTGATTTATTAAAAGCAACAAGTGGTGTCCCCCTTCCCCACTGGGGGCGGGGGACATCCTTCTATGATGGGAGAGTATAATGCGAGTATTATTGAAACGGGTTGTAGTTTTTTTCCTTTTGCTTATGGCTTTGCTTTTGACAGCCTGCGGAAAAAGTACGACATTGAAGCCATCCATTCAGTTTAACATTGACGCGCCAAAAGAGGCAGGAATGCAGGAAGAAGGCGTTCAGACCGAGTATCCCGCAGAAAAAGAAACCGGAATGCAAACAGAAGATATTCAGGCTGAGTATCCCAAAGTTTTTCATGTGATTTTGGAACGGGATGAGGAAACTGCGTTACGAATGGCTGAGGATCTGGTGGGCGGGCCATATGAAGCTGATCATCCTGACTCTTGGATCTGGACCGCATTTAATAATGATATTCCCGTATCCTCTTTTTCCCTGGATGACGCCTGGGTCGCTTCTTATTTTGATTCTGAACGAGGCGAAGGAGGTATGATTGTGGACGAAGAACTTGCTCATATAGACGAATTTGGCTATATCACTACGCTTACGCCCCATCTGCTGGATTATGATGCAATGGAAGCCGTAGCCCAAGCGTGTGAATTTTTAAAGCCGTACAGCAATATTTTCACTTTTCAGCCGTATCGTGTTTTAACGGGAAATATTCCCAGCGATTCTCAGAAAGCTGGATATTATGAAGTACATCTCCAAGCCAGTTATGACAATATCCCCGTTAGTTACGCCTCAGAGCCGGAGCCAATATATGTTGAAGCATGTATTGGCCAAAATGGAGTTTTTCAGTGCAACGGCCGTTTCCTGCTGAAGGAGACTGGTCGAAGTGAGATTGATGGTATTACCCCAATCTCCGTAGTATCTCAGCAGCTTGAAGAATCGTATCTTTCAATTACTGATGCCACGCAAGTGGAGATAACTGATACGCAGCTTCAATACTTTTTCTCCGGCGATGGGGATGGAAATTATACTTTGGAACCAGTTTGGGCCTTAACTGGAACCGGTAGTTTTGAAGAGGGTGGCACAGTGTTCACACGTATCATCTCTTTCCTTTATTTTGTTGAGGATGGGACATTGTGTGGCGTGTATACGCCAGTGGTGTAATCTATGAGTAAAATGAGTAAAAAGAAAAACTATATGTTTCGTTGTGATCTGGCAAGAATCTTTCGCAGTTGGAGGATCTACATAGCTGCTTTCGCGGGACTTTTGCTAATGACGCGCCCGGTGATTCTTGAGCTTAAATATCGGGCAGGATACTCACCTATGCAGTTGTTGGTGAATGCCGTTGCCGGAAGTGACTTTACCCCTTTTGCTGTTATTTTCTGCGTGCTGCCCTTTGCTGAGAGTTTTTGTGAAGATCTGAACTCAGGCTATCTAAATGCTGTTATTTGCCGTATCGGCATCCGCCGTTACGCATTGAAACGATGCGCGTCTGTAGCTGTCTCCGGAGGCATAGTCGCGTCATTTATTATGCTGTTCACAATTCTGCTCTGCGTCGCGGCTGGAGCGCTTCCCGACACGGAAGAGACGATTATGCCATTTATGAACAGCGTTTGGGCGCGAATGGGTATTGTTCTAACCGCCAATGGCGCAGTGATGTATATACTTCGCGTTTTTACTGCTTTTGTATTTGGTGCGGTCTGGGCTTTGGTAGGGTTAGCTGTCTCTGTCTGCATGCCAAACCGATATATCACGTTGTTGGCCCCGTTTATTATCTACCAGGGACTTTGGTATCTTCTCTCGGAAAAGGCTGTCAATCCTGTCTATCTATTTCGAGGAGACAGTAACTACATACCATCATTTGGATTCCTGCTGGGATATCAACTGTTCTGGATAGGCGTGTGTGCCGCGATTTCCGCAATAGGCATGGCTAGGAGGTCAAAGCGGTGAAGGTCGTTGTATCCATGATAACTCATAGGCTTTCGTTTTGGAAGTCCGATATCCGCGTCATTGTCTCGTTCGTACTGGGTTTTGGGATAAGCATCATCTTTGCTTGCAGATACATTTCCTTTTGCAGGGCGGCAGGATCGCCAGTACAGTTGATGGAGATGTTTGATATCGCTGGCTCTGTTGATTATGTAATGCCAGGAATATTGCTGGGTGCACTTCTGTTGGTGTCCGACGCGCCGTTTGTATCTGGGAGCACTCCCTATGAAATACTGCGTACAGGGAAAAAAAGATGGATATGTTCAAGTGTGGCGTACCTTGTGGTTTGCTGCACACTGTATTTTCTGGCGATTGCTTTTGCCTTTGCGATCATGGCCGCAGCTAGCGGAAACGTTTCATTCACCAATCGGTGGAGCACAGCAATGAAATTGCTTGCTGAAAGGGATGCACAATTTGCAATTAGCATTTTTAAAATACAATTTTATTATCCAAATTATTTCCACACACTCACGCCTTATGGAGCCTTTTTGCGAACACTTCTGTTCAACAACCTCTACGCGCTGGTTCTTGCCATGTGTATTTTTGCTTTCAATCTGTTTGCGAGAGCAAATTGTGGGTCAATTATTGCCTTTACTATTCACATCATCGGTACGGTGATCGAAAAAGAGCCTTGGTTGAGCGTAAGTATAGGAAAGTTCTCGCTCTTACAATGCGCTATGCCAGCATTTCACTTCGAGGAAGGAATGTCCACGTTGTATGCGCTGATAGTATTGACAGTGCCTACTATATTGCTAATTTTCTTTTGCATACGATTCAGCCATTTGCTGGAGCCTTTTCAAAAAAGCAAATTATGAAAAAATATTTTAGCGTATACACCCCTGTTTCCAGGTGGCTTCCGTTTATGACCGTCATGTATTTTCTGGCGCTGGCAGTGCTGACCCATGACGGTGGTCGAAATGTCTTATTGGGCATTCCCCCTAGTCTGATTCGCGGCGACTTTGACCTGATTTCTTTTTCGGGCTGGCTTTTGATGATGGCAGTGCCAGTTTTAGTGGATGGATGTCTTCTGGCCTATATTGGCCGGATTAAACTGTTTGTCTGTATACGGTTCAGAAACTGGAACGACTGGAGCACATATCTTTTTGTGCTGTGCTTCTTTGGTACTCTGTATTGGAGTATTTTGCAAAGCGCCGCGCTATTTCTGAACACCGGGCTCCATGAGGCATTGTCTGCCAGTGTCTTGCTTCTGGCTAATAATATGCTCTGGTTAGCTCTGACGTTGACGCTTTTTTATCTCACGAAAGCGGCAAGCATCTGCATCCTGGTGCCTGTCTTTTTGCAGGGAGGGACTTTTTTGCTGGGAGAATATGTTAGCTTCCTGCGGATATGGATGCCTGCTGACTGGAGTATGGTTTGCCGGACGGAGAAACTCTGGGAGCTTGGAGGAACTGTTGCACAATACTTTGGGCTAAGCATAACAGTTGCAGGATGTCTTTTCTTACTGCTGTACACGGTAGTTCGCGAAAAGCTATATATGGAGGTATAAAATGGCAATTATTGAGTTGGATAATGTAGGTAAGCGATTTAAAGAGAAATGGGTTTTGAAAAATATTACTCTTTCTTTTGACGCCGGGAAGATATATGGCCTGATTGGGCGCAACGGTTCTGGTAAAACCATGATGATGAAAATAATCACGGGCATGGTTTCGCCGTCGGAGGGTACTGTGCAAGTGGAAGGGAAGCGCGTTGGCGCAGATGTAGATATTCCTGATTCCATAGGCGCAATCATTGAGGTGCCCGGTTTTCTTCCGGACATGAGCGCAATGAATAATTTGAAATATTTGGCGGGACTGCGCGGAATCATAGGGGAAGACACCATTCGCAAGACGATTGAAATTGTCGGACTTGATCCAGACAGTAAAAAACGGGTTGGAAAGTTTTCTCTTGGTATGCGGCAACGGTTGGGTATTGCGCAGGCAATCATGGAGGACCCAAACATACTTTTGTTAGATGAACCAATGAACGGCCTAGATAACCAAGGGGTTAACGATGTCAGGGAGTTACTGAAGGGGAAAAGGAAAGAGGGAAAAACAATTATCCTTGCGAGCCATCACCTAGATGATATTGACGCACTATGTGACTGTGTTTATACACTAGATAATGGCAGACTTATTTCATGAGAGGAGTCGAATTATGAGTTACAACCAAGAAACGCCTATGAGGAATAATAGAAATAATGCGGAAAGAGATGTCGTTCGAGAGCTTTTATCGCAGGCACTCGGAGGAATTGATGAAAAATTCATTTCTGAGGCAACTTGTTACTGTCCTATGGGCATTTCCGCTTTGGGCGGAACGGATGAAGCTAAAAACATCTCCAAGTAGACGCTACAATCCTGGCAAGCAGGGCATGTGGCGCGCCACATGCAAAAAAAGGGTCATTCCAGCCCTCCACTGGAACGGCCCTTTTGCTTGTTGGGGGAATCATCCCCCAAACCCCGTTTGAACAGCTCCGTGCCGGAGCTGGCTGCGCGTTTCTGACAAAACGCTTTATATGCGCGATGGAAAATGTACGTTGCTTTTCTGAAAGAAAACTATTATAATGCAAGCACCATTGTACAAAGGAGGACAACCCCATGCCCCGGACGAAAGGCAGCAAGACCAGGAAATCTGTTATACTGTCGGTCGCAGATGTTACAAAGCAGATAGCGGAGCAGGAAGCGGCTGTCGCGGCAGTTAAAAAAGAGCTGGACAGCATTACTGCCGCCATCAAAGAGCAACAGCTTCTGGCGCGGAATAAGAAGAAGGAGCTTCGCAAGGCAGAGAAGGCTCTGGCCACATTGAATGTGAAAAAAGAAGAATGTGCGGCGATAGAAGCGGCGGCGGCGCAGAAGGCCGAGATTGAGAGCGTCGTCACAAAGCTTATCAGCAGCGGAATGACAGCGGAGGAAATCCTGGCCCGGCTCAACTGAGCTTCGATCATAGGCATATTATCACAGTGTTGCGGAGGATAGCGAATGAATAAAGCTGAGCTTATTGAAGCGGCGGCAGACAAAACCGGGCTGACAAAGAAGGATATCGGAATTGCCGTTGACGCGGTGCTTGATGTGATTACCGAAACGCTGCAAAAAGGAGAGAAGGTGCATCTAGTCGGCTTCGGCAATTTCGATGTCAAGAACCGTGCGGAACATATCGGTCGGAATCCGCAGAACAAACAGGAGGTTATCATCCCGGCTACCAGAGTTGCTCAGTTCAAACCGGGCAAGGCGTTGAAAGAGGCGGTAGCGAGATAACGGCACACATAGATCGGAGAGGCGGTGGGATCATGGGAGCCAGCAATAAAACTTGTCCAGCCTGCGGCAGAAAAATGAAGCAGCAGTTTATCGGCTTGCAACACTGCCGATGCGGCATGAGCTGGAAGAAGGACATTGGCTTCTTTGAGCGTACCGACGATATGGTGTTTGCCTTGGAGCGGCGTGTGGTCGGCAAAAAAGTGAAACAGTTTCCTGTCATTCGCTATAGGTGACAATAAAAAAGACCGGGAGCAAGCCGCCATGAATGGCGGTCCTGCTCCCGGTCA
The DNA here is from genome assembly GCA_947588605.1 of uncultured Oscillospiraceae bacterium. Classification (GTDB taxonomy): domain Bacteria; phylum Bacillota; class Clostridia; order Oscillospirales; family Oscillospiraceae; genus RUG626. The sequence goes on along the minus strand of CANPYK010000042.1, from coordinate 4,103 downwards.
TCATGCATGATCAGCGATCATCGTGCGAGGGTGTTTTTCTCTGGTTCCGCATAGTCGGCGCTCTGTCATCGTAGCCCATAATTTGAGCGACGTTGGCCCGCGCCATCTGCAAATTCCGCATCTCGTCCCGCACAGCGCGGTACTCGGAATAGGCTTGCTTTTTCTCTGCCAGCAGCGCGGCGTACTCGGCCTGGAGGCTCTTGACGGCGGGGAGCTTTTTCAGCCCCAGCTCGTCAAAGGCTTTCTTGGCGGCCTTGTGCAGCAAAATCTCTCGCTCATGCTCGGCAAGAAACTTTTTTGAGTATCCGGCCTTGCGGTAGGCGGCGTAGACCTCGCGGGTCTTGGAATAGTTGATGATCTGCATTTTCAGCGCCGCGATCTCCGACATACGGGACTCCGCCGCCTTGATCTTCCCGGACAGCTCATGGTATCTGGCAGAGGCGGCATCCGCTTTTTCGCAGAGCGCCCCGTAATCCATCAGCCTGTTCTCCGTCAGATAGTTGAGGGTGTTCGCCATCTGTTTTAGGTTGAACGATGTGGCCCACCGCGCATAACCGGCCCCCTTGCCCTCGGCAAGTTTGGCCTGGATGTCCACCAACAGATCCATCTTCGGCGTATCTGCCTGCACGGGATTTTTCGTGCGAGGCGAGTGCTTTTTCTTTCCGGCAAGGACGGCCAGCAGATCGTCCTCGGTGTAGCCGGGACCAAGGCTGCTCATGCGGGCGGCCTTGTCCCAGCCGGGAGCTTTCAGTCGGATGGACTTGCCGCGCCGGTCAACGTGGATGCCCGCTTCGCGCAGGAGGGCGAACAGTGCCTCCATATCGGCTGGCTCTTTCTCAAGGGCGCGGTCAATGGCGGTGCGGAGATCGTCACGGTGAGAGGGCTTCCGGTCGTTGCCCAGCCACTTGTTATAGATCTTGCCCCTACCCTGGGGATTCTCTATGACAGAGTACCCATTCTGAATGCAGATGGTATCGCTCAATCGCCGGACGGCTTTCCCGGAACCGCGAAAATCACGAAATTTCCGTGTACAATCCAGCGTAGTGGAGTTCCAGATGATATGATTGTGGATATGTTTGCGGTCGATATGAGTGCAGACAATGAACGCATGATTGCCCCTGGTGAAACGGCGGGCAAATTCCATGCCCATCCGGTGAGCCTCCTCCGGGGTAATCTCACCGGGGCGAAAGGACTGCCGGACTTGATAGGCGATCACATCATTATCACCGTCCCGCGTCAACCCGGTCTTATCTTCATATTGCCGTTTGGAAAATTCAAACTCGCCGTCAATAATCTCTCTGCTGCACTGATAAGTAGAGATCAAATTGCCGTTGTCGGTTTTTTCAGAGTTTTCAACATAGTCAAAAATCTTTTCAAATGCCGCTTTCAGCGTCCGCCCCTTGCCCAAGTGCAGAGGCATTATGCGGGTGACAGCCAAGCTACCGGACAGCCGACAGGGCATGGAGCACCTGGCGTGTGCCCTCCCACAGTCGGTCAAAGTCCTGACGCAGTTCCTCCAGATCGGCGTCATAGAAATGGCCCGTCTCATGGACGCGGCGGGTGAGTTGGTTGAGGTTGTTGCTGGAGCGCCGGAGCAAAGATACCAGCGCCTGCAACTCCGGGAGGTCTAACTTAATAATGTATCCGTCCAGAGCCATTTTGCGCAGATATGCTTCCATATTGCTGGTGCTGAGCATTGCCATCTTGTCTTTTATGGCCTGTTGCTCCTGCTCGTTGACGCGGAAACGTATCATAATGTCCCGTTTTCTGTTGGCCATATCACAGTTCCATATCCTTGTTATTGGGGTTGGGCCTGGTCGCGGAGGCCACCGGCTGGGCCTCTTTCAGTTTTGTACGGACAGAGGCCCGCGGCTTGCGAAGGGGCACGCTGCGATCCGCGTCCTTGGGGACAAAGAGGAAAAGACCCGGACGGTCCTTCATATCACCGAGAAAACAGCCCTTGAGCTGGAACATCTTTCGCAGCTCCATCTGGTCCTTGGACGAGGCCCGCGCCATGAAGTCATCGGAGAGCTTAGCCATAAAGTGCGACCCGTTGGGGCTGTTCGGCTCCCGCTGGGATCGCAGTTCGTTGAGCAGCCGCTGGGCCTCCTGTTGGATGTCCTCTTTGGTAAGCGGCAGAGTGAGAAGAAGCTGGTGCCGCGCCTCATTGGTGAACAGGTTTATAAGGCCGGAATGACTGTTCAGCACAAAACCGAACCGCCTGTCGCCGCCGAAACCGTCCGGGTTTTCGCATACGTCCACGGTCTGCGCCCACTCTTTGTTGGCGCGGGAATACCGCCCGTCCCAATCTTGGCGCTGGATGGTGTTGGCGAGAACATAGAGGGTCCGCTCGAAACCGAAAGCGTCCAGAACCTCCGTGACGGCCGCCCCGGACAGAGAGTTGTCCTGATAATGCCGGGAGATGGCGTCGTCAATGGCGTCTCTACAAGCCAAGTCCGCATTGTGGGAGGCCCGGTATGCCTCCAGCTCGCCGTGTTCACGAGCATATGTGCCGGAATGGTTATAGACGGGCAGCTCTTTCCGCTGTTTCAGCACAGCGTCCGCACGGCCCTGGATGCTCTCCCATATCGTATCCAGATAGTCGCAATCCAAGTTTCTGTAATACTTGAATACATCTTCCAGCGGCGTAGGGGATTCCAACAGCACCTGTGCCCGGGCGTAGTCCAGCTCGTGAAACTCCATGGAAAGCAGTATGTCCTGTTTCATTGTAAATTCAGTGGTGTGGGCCAGGATCTCCTCGGCTGACTGTGTGAGCAGCCATCCCTTGTACAGTTCAATTTCCGCGTTCATTTTGTCGTAAAGCGCCTTGTTCAAATCTTCAATGGTCATCAGCGTTCCTCCATTTGTTTATGATGGGACATGCGCGGGGCGGCGGACGGGACAGGTGTGGCCGCCCGGAGTTTGGCGAGGACAGACGGGCGCTCGCTTTTGGCCACGATGGGCGGCCGCTCGCTTTTGGCGGCGGCCTGTTCGGGGAAAGTCTGCGCCGGATTGGGGCTTTCTATGTTCAGCTCGGCGTTCAGTTGGGCGAGGCGGGCGCTCTTTTCCCGGTACTCTGCCTCCTGTGGAAAGGGCTTGCCCAGCTCGGCCTTGGCCGCCGCCTGCTGCTGATATAGATTTTCAAGCTGATTATTTACGGCGGTCAGCCGCTTCGGTGCTTCTGCCAGAGCATTTTCAATGCGGATCAGATTGCCCCGTGCATCCTCGCCCAGCTCCACCTTGTAGCTCATTTCGCCTTTCAGGGTGAGATGGTGCTGGAAATGCTCAAAGGAGATAAACATCGTCATGCCCCGGTAACTGCCTATCTCCACCGGATGCCCGTCCTTTATCTCCTTGCAGGCTTCCAGGATGGCGGCACCGGCGTTGTCCTTGTCGGTGAGTGTATCGCCCCGGACTACCATCCCGGCGAATTTGCCCTCCGGGGGCTTGCTGGCGGCGAGGGAAGCGATGTCCTTCTCAAAAGCGGCGATATAGCCCTTGTTTGCCTCTATCTCCTGTGGGAAGTATTGCAGCAGCCGGTCCTGAAGCCGGTATTGCTGGTTCTGGTGGTTTGCCCGGAGCAGCTTCAGCCGGGACACGTCAATATCCAGATCCATTTTCTCCTTGATGCGGGGATCACCGGCGCACAGGGCCTTGATCTCAGCGTAGCTCAGAGCCGTCTCGTCAATATCCTCGCAGGAGCGGACGGGAGATTTTGAGGTCATGATCTGAGAGATGAACTTCTGCTTCGTCTCCACCGTCTGCCATAGGTACGAATCAAAGGTTCCCTCGGTCACATAGCGGTAAATGTGTACGGTGGGATTTTTGTTGCCTTGCCGGACGATGCGCCCCTTGCGCTGCTCCAGATCACCGGGCCGCCAGGGACAATCCAGATCGTGCAAGGCTATGAGCCTGTCCTGGACGTTCATGCCCGCGCCCATTTTGAACGTGCTGCCCATGAGGACCCGGACCTGGCCTTTCCGCACCTTGGAAAATAAGTCCTTTTTCTTGGCCTCGGTGTTGGCGTCATGGATGAACGCGATCTGCTCGGCGGGGATGCCGCGGGCGATGAGCTTATCCCGAATATCGTCATAGACATTGAA
>CANPYK010000041.1 GCA_947588605.1 uncultured Oscillospiraceae bacterium | reverse complement strand
TTCGACTTGCATGTGTTAGGCACGCCGCCAGCGTTTATCCTGAGCCAGGATCAAACTCTCAATAAATGGTATCTTAACATCCTTCCGGACGCTAAAATCATTTTTTGATAGCTAATTCAAGCTCTCAAAAGAATTTCTTTGCCGTGATCCCTCACGGCGAAAGCCCTTCCCGTTCTTGGTGCTTTCTCGCTTACACTGTTTAATTCGCAAGGTGCATCCCCGCTTCGCCTCTCGGCTCAGCGGACTTTTAGAATAACATAACCGGCCGCTCCTGTCAAGACCTTTTTTAGATTTTTTCAGGATTTTTTCGGTTCGCTACCCGCCGTCTCGCGACAGCTTGATTAATATACTCCTCCCTGCGCCGTTTGTCAACACCTTTTTTCAGTTTTTTTAAAAAAATTTTTCGCCGCCCCATAAAGGGGCGGCGGGGTGGGTCATTTGAGGTCCTCGCGGTTTAAGAGCTTGGCGGTGGGCTTGATGGTGTAAAGGAGGGCGAAGACGACGCAGGCGAGGATGATGCAGGGGCCGGCCCAGGTGATGTTATAGATAAAGGAGTAGATGTAAGGGGAGCTCTGGTGCATCCCCAGGAAGGTCTCCGGCATGTACTTGCCCCAAACGTAGACGCCCACCAGATAGTTGGAGGCGAACATGCAAAGGCCGCCGACCAGCGAGCCCCAAATGGCGGAGAGCTTCACCTTCTTCATGAGCCCCGCGCCGAAGCCCAGGAGGGCGAAGGACAGGAAGTAGTCGCAGATCACGCTGGTCCAGTCGATGGCCTCGGGAAAGCCCAGGAAATAGTTGACCAGGCCGAAGACGAACCCCACCAGCGTCCCCCAGCCCACGCCGTACCGGACGGCGAAGAAGACGATGGGCACCAGCTTCAGCGTGACGGAGCCCCCGTCGGGGAGCTTGTAGAGCACCAGCAGGTCCAGAATGTAGGCCAGGGCCACCATCAGCGCCCCCTCCACCAGCATTTTTGTGTTTTTGTTGAGCTTCATACGGATGCCTCCAAACGTAAAAATTTCCGCCCGGGCAAGGCCGGGCGGAAAGGAAAGGCATATGGCGCCTCGCTATTTCCCTACGCTGGCATTACCCAGATCAGGTGATAGGTCATGGGAAGTTACCCAACTCTCAGCCCTTCAATTCGGGCCCCCTGTTTGTGAGGCTATTATAGCAGCGGTCTTTTGGTCTGTCAAGAGGTTTTTAGTCGTCCCGGTCCCGCTCGTGCTCCAAAATCGAGCCGGTGGCGGCGTCGATCTTGTACTCGTACTCATATCCGTTGGACTTGAATTCCACCTCGTAGACGGTCCTTCCGTCGTCCCGGTCCTTTTCGCACTTCAGGCGCGTGACCTGGCTCTCGGAAAGGCCGGCGTGGGCAAGGGCGGCGTTTTTGGCGGCCTGTGCGCCGATGTCGCCGGACTGGACCACCCCGGAGCCGCTCCCGCCGTGATCGTGGAGGCGGTTGTCGCAGGGCTCGGACTCGAACTTCACCACGTCGCCGGTGGCGGCGTCCACGTCGCAGTCATAGACCGTGGCGTCATGCTCAAACTCCAGCTCGTAGTAGTGGCGGCCGTTGTCGTAATCGTGCTCGCACTTGATCCAATCCACGCTGCCGGTAATGCCGGCGCGCTTCAGGGCGGCCTCCTTGGCGGCGTCCTCGCCGATGTCCGTGGCGGAGGGGGTATTGGGTGTGGTGCCGGGGCGCTTTTCCACCTCGCTCTTGAGGACCGCGCCGGTGGCGGCGTCGATCTCGTAGTCGTACTCGTTTGCGTCGGTGTAGAAGTCCACGTCGTAGACGAGCCTTCCGTCCTCGTAGTCCTGGCGGGCGTGGAGGAAGGTGACCTCCCCGGCGGTGAGGCCGGCGTGCTTCAAAGCCGCGTCCTTGGCCGCCTCCGCGCCGATGTCAGTGGGCGTGGAGGGCTGGGTGGCGGGGGGCTGGGTGGTCGTGGGATCGTCCGTGGCGGGAGGCGTATAGCGGTAGTCCGTCTCCTCCCGGAGGACCGCGCCGGTCTGGCCGTCCACGTCGTAGTCGAACTCGTAGCCGCAGCACCAGAACTCGATCTCAAACCAGCCGTCATCCACGTCGTACCGGTTTTCGATGTTCAGGAAGTTGCCGTTGAGCTCGGGGTGGTTCTCAGCGAAATATTTCGCGGCGGCGTTGAAGGCCTCGTCGGCGGTGAGGACCTTTTCGGGCCAAGGTTCGCCGGGGTTATCCCCCACGATCCGGCTCATGCCCCGCAGGACCTCGCCGGTGAAGGCGTCGATCTCATATTCGTACTCGCGGCCAAGGTAATTGATCTCCACGTCATAGTGGGGCGTGAGGTCGTCCAGCTCCGGGTCCACCTCGGTGTACTGGGGGAGGTAGGAGTTGACAACATTGACCCCGGCGTACTCCTCGGCGGCGTTGCCGGCGGCGTCCTTCCCGATGGGCATGGCGGGCGCGCCGAGGCGGATGAGGTCCCGCAGCTCCTCCACGGAGAGCTCGGCAAGCTTTGCGTAGTCGAGATCGGCGTTCAGGGCTAAAACCTGCTCGATGTAGGCGGCCTTGCCGGTGGAGATGCCGTACTGCTGGGCCTTGCCGGCGGTCTCGGAATCGGTGGTGACGTTCTGGCTCATGACGTTGGCGGAGCTCGAGGCGTTTTTCAGCACGCCGTCCACCGTGGCCACAAGCTGGGCCTGGAGGCGCGCGCCCCGGTCGGCGTCCTTGTCGTCCACGGAGATGAGAATAGCCGAGCCCACGCTGTCCAGATACCCCTCCCGGACGATGGCGCCCACAATGGCGTTGACGGCCACGTCGAGCTTGGCGCCCTCCAGGTCGCGTCCGTTGTCCATGGAGGACAGGACCTGACGGGCCTCCTCATTCAGGGGAGAGCATTTCAGCACCTTCTCGGCGCGGTTGACAGAAAGCTCGATGCTGGGGTTCACATCCAGGGATACCACGGTAACGGCGGTGTAGTTGCGGCCATACCAGAAGCCGCCCAAGCCCCCCAGGAGGGCGATGGCCAGGCACGCGGCGATGAGGCCCGCCCAGCGGAATTTCTTCTTTTTCTTTTCCATCTTGATAACTCCTTTCCCGCTATCCACTTCGGCGAGGAGCCTGTCAAGCCCGTCCGGGGCGGTACGCTCCACGGCGGCCTTCAGCTTCATCTCCAGTTCCCTGTCGGTCATCAGGCTCACTCTCCTTTCAGGTTGGCGCGGATCTTGGCGATCGCGCGGTTGTACTTGGACAGGACGGTCCCCAGAGGCATGGAAAGCGTCTGGGCGATCTGGCGGTGGCGAAGGCCGGACACGGCGTGGAGCAAAACGATCTGCCGCTCCTCCGGGGCCAGAGCCCCCAGGGCGTTTTGCAGAAGGTCCCGGTCCTCCAGGCTGACGCTCCGGTCCTCGGCGGGGATGGCGTTCCACTCCTCCTCGCTGAGGTCGGCGGTCTTCCCCCGGCGGCGAAGCTCCATGAGGCAGAGATTGCGGGTCACGGTGAGCATCCACGCCATAGGCGTGCCCTGGGCCTTATAGCGCGGGGCCGCCTCCCAGATGCGCAGATACGCGTCGTGGGTCAGCTCCTCGGCGTCGTGGTTGTTGGCCATCATAGCCAAGGCCGCGGCGTAAAGGCCGGCGTGGGTGGACCGGTAGAGGTCGGCGAAGGCGTCGGTGTCGCCCCGCCCCACATCCCGCAGCAGCCGCTCGAGTTCGGCCCCGCGGGAGTCCGCTTCCGAAAGCTCCTCCTCCATGTCTTCCATTGTCCTTCAACTCCTGTCAATCAAGTAATGCGCGGGAAAGGGATTTTATTGCGCGAAAAAGGAAAAAATTTTTATTTTCTGGATGTGACCCCGTTGACCACGTTCTCCGGGCGGCCTTCGAGAAACGCTTTTGCGTTGGCCACGGCGATGTCCATGACCCGCTCCCGGCAGGTCCGGGGCGTCCAGGCGATGTGGGGGGTGATGAGGCAGTTGGGGCAATTTAGAAGCGGGTTTTCCGGCAAAATAGGCTCCACGCTCACCACGTCCACCCCGGCGGCGTACAGCTTACCGGACTTGAGCGCCGCCGCCAACGCCTCCTCGTCCACAAGGCCGCCCCGGCCCGTGTTCAGCAAGATAGCGCCGGTCTTCATCCTTCCGATGGTGTCGGCGTTGATGAGCCTGCGCGTCTCGTCCTTCAGGGGACAGTGGAGGGAGACCACGTCGGACTGAGAAAGGAGCGTATCCAGGTCCACGTATTCCCCGATGGCCCGCCCCTCGTCGGTGGGGCGGCTGCCCGTGGCGAGGACCCGCATCCCCAACGCCCCGGCGGCACGCCCGGTGGCCTTGCCGATCCGGCCGAAGCCCACGACGCCGAAGGTCAGGCCCGCAAGCTCAATGAGCGGCGCCTCCCAGAAGCAAAAGTCCTCGCTCCTCTGCCAGTCCCCGGCGTGGACGGCGGCGGAGTGGACGCCCACCTTGGAGCAGATCTCCAAAAGTAAGGCGATGGTGTGCTGGGCCACGGCCATGGTGGAGTAGGCGGGGATGTTGCTCACGGGGATGCCGAGGGCCGCGGCGTGGGCGCAGTCGCACACGTCCGTGCCGGTGGAGAGAAGGCCCACGTATTTTATGGTGGGGCAGGCGTCCAGCGCCATGGCGCGGACGGGGGTCTTGTTGGTGACGACGATGTCCGCGTCGCCGATGCGGCGGATGATCTCGGCGTCGTCGAATTTCGGGGTGCGATCGTAGACGGTGACCTCCCCCAGCGCCTCAAACCCCGCCCAGCTCAAATCGCCGGGGTTCTCCGTGTGGGCATCCAGAATGACGATCTTCATGGGCTCCTCCTTGACAATCGATTTCGCGGCCCTTATTATAATACGGTAAAGGGAAAAAATCAATGAGGGAGACGGGAATTATGCCGTTTACTTGTCATTTATGCCCAAGAGATTGCGGCGTCCCCCGGACGCAGGACGAGGGGTCCGGCGTCTGCGGCCAGGGCCTTACCGCCCGGGTGGCCCGCGCCGCGCCGCACCTGTGGGAGGAGCCGCCCGTCTCCGGGGAGCGCGGCAGCGGGACGGTCTTCTTCGCCGGGTGCGATCTCCGGTGCGTCTACTGCCAGAATTACGCCCTCTCTCGGGGCGAGGCGGGCGTCCCGGTGAGCCCGGAGAAACTCCGGGACATCTACCGCCGCCTCATCGCCCAGGGCGTCCACAACATAAACCTCGTCACCGCCTCCCACTTCCTCCCGGCGGTGCTGGCAAGCCTTCAAGACCCCCTGCCCGTGCCGGTGGTGTGGAACAGCTCCGGCTACGAGTCCGTGGAGGCCCTCCGGGCGCTGGAGGGGAAGGTGCAGATCTACCTGCCGGATATGAAATACATGGACCCCGCCCTGGCGGGCCGCTATTCCGCCGCCCCCGACTACCCGGAGACGGCCAAGGCCGCCATTTTGGAGATGTTCCGCCAGACCGGCCCTTACGTCCTGACGGAGGACGGCCTTTTGCGCTCCGGCGTCCTTCTTCGGCACCTGGTCCTGCCCGGCGCTTTGGAGAACACGAAAAAGGTCATCGACTGGGTGGCGGAGACATTCCGCCCCGGGGACATCCTCTTCTCCCTCATGAGCCAATATACCCCCATGGGCCGCGCCGCCGACTTCCAGGAGCTGAACCGCCGCCTCACCCCGGCGGAGTACGACGAGGCTCTCTCTTACATGACCCGCTCCCCCATCGAGGACGGCTTCTACCAGGAGCTCAGCTCCGCCAAAGAGGAATACACCCCCGCCTTCGACCTGACGGGGGTGCTGTGAGCCTCGTCCCCGCCGCAGCGGAATTCCCTCATCGAGCCATTTTTTCCGGCGGCATGTACGTCGGAAAAAATTCCTTTTGTCAAATCGAGTGTGCGAGCGAAGCGAGTGCGCGAGATTTGACAGCAGAACGCCTCCTCTCGAATTCCGCAGAATTCGAGAGGAGGCGTTCGCACGTTCCCCCTTGGCATTTGAAGGCCGCAAAGCGGCCTTCAAAGCCAGCTATTTTCCTTCGTCCCGCGCCCGTAAGGCCAGGCTCGAGCAGAAGAGGGCGATGACGCAGGGGACGAAGGCCCACAGGGGGCTGACCGGATCCGGGGACAGGAAGAAGTACACCCCGCCGGCGACGGTGAGGAGGACGAAAACAGCGGTGAGGATCCAGTAGATCGTGCTGAGCTTGAGCTTTTTCATAGGCGCGCCTCCCTGCTTTTTTCCTCAGTATACCACATCTTTCCCCTGTCCGCAACCGCAAAATATGTACGCCCCGCGCTTTCGCGGGGCTTTTGTCATTTGAGATACGTCTTGAGCCGCTGGATGTTGTCGTGCTCGCAGGTGATGAGCTTCTGGGCCAGGCCCAGCGTCTCCGGGGAGGCGTTGGAGTGGCCGTTGACCACCTTGGTCATCTGGATGATGCCCATGTTGGAGCCCTTGATCATCAGCTCCGCCAGGTGCTCCGTCTCGTCGTTCATCATGGTGTTCATGGTGACGCCCATCTTCATGCCCAGCTTTTGCATCTCGCTGACGCTCTCCGGCTGGCCGCCGAGGCTCACGATCCGCGCCGCGGCCTCGCCGCCGATGGCGTCGTACTCCTTCTTCTGCGTCTCCAGGTCCGAGGCGAAGGCCGAGTCCGACGCCTTGGGCAACAGGTCCGCGATGGACTGAGAGCCGGTCTTCGCGTTGCGGTACACGGAGTTGAGCACCGCGATGTCCACTTGATTTTCCGCCATTTTCATGCTCCTTTCATTGTAATCGGGATTAGTTTGTGATATGATAGACCCAATTAAACTTTTTTTGAAGAGGTAATTATGAACTGGCTTGAGATCACCGTCAATACCTCCCACGAGCGTCTGGAGCCGCTGACGGCGCGGCTCACCGCGCTGGGCGTCGACGGCTTTGTCACCGAGGACGAGGCGGATATAAGGGAATTCTTGGAAAGTAATCGAAAATACTGGGATTACGTGGACGAGGACTTCATGAAACGCATGGCCGGCGTGTGCCGCCTCAAGTTCTACCTGGAGGACTCGGAGGCGGGGCGGGCGGAGCTCGCGCGCCTGTCGTCATCCCTGCCGGAGTTTGAGCTTTTGCCCCGCCCGGTCCGGGACGAGGACTGGGAGAACAACTGGCGGGCCTACTATAAGCCCATCGAGGTGGGCCAGCGTCTTGTCATCGTCCCCCAGTGGCTCCCCGCGCCGGAGGACGGGCGCGTGGCCCTGCGGCTGGACCCGGGGCTCATCTTCGGCACCGGCGCCCACGCCACCACCCAGCTTTGCCTTGCGGAGCTTGAGAAGACCGCCGCCGGGAAGACCGTCCTGGACCTGGGCTGCGGCAGCGGCATTTTAGCCATCGCCGCCCTTCTGCTGGGCGCGGACCGGGCCGTGGGCGTGGACATCGACGACAAGGCCCCGGCGGTGGTCATGGAGAACGCCGGCTTCAACGGCATCGGCCCCGACCGCCTCACCGTCTTCGCCGGGGACGTCCTCTCCGACAAGGCCCTCTCGAGACGCCTCGCCGGGGAGCAGTTCGGCCTGGTGCTCATGAACATCGTAGCCGACGTGATCGTCTCCCTCGCCCCCAGGGTCCCGGACTTCATGGCCGAGGATGCCCTTTTTATCTGTTCCGGCATCATCGACGGCCGGGAGCGGGACGTCGAGGCCGCGCTGGCCGCCGCCGGCCTCCGGGTCCTGGCGCACCGGCAAAAGGGCAACTGGCACGCCTTTATTTGCGATAAAAAGAAGGAGGAAGCGCTATGAAAACCATCGTTCTCGCCGCCGGAAAGGGCACGCGCCTTGCCCAGGAGGGCATCGACCTGCCCAAGGCCATGCGCCTTGCCCTGGGCAAGCCCCTTTTGGGCTACGTCCTGGACGCCCTGCCCACGGGCCCGGAGGACACCGTCATCGTGGTGGGCTACAAAAAAGACTACATCACCGCCGCCTTCCCCCAGTACACCTTCGCCGAACAGACGGAGCAGCTGGGCACCGGCCACGCCGTTCTGTGCGCCGTCCCGGCCCTGGGGGACTATACCGGCGACGTGCTCATCTGCTGCGGCGACATGCCCCTGGTCCGGGCGGAGACGTACGCCAAGCTGGTGGCGGAGCACGAGCAAAGCGGCGCTGCCTGCACCGTCCTCTCCGGCGTCACCGACGAGCCCCTGCCCTTCGGCCGCGTCCTCCGGGACGCCTCCGGCGGCTTCGACCGCATCGTGGAGGACCGGGACTGCACCCCGGAGCAGAAAAAGATCCGCGAGCTCAACTCCGGCATCCTCTGCGTAAGCTTCCAAAAAATGGCCTCCGCTCTCACGGAGCTCAAAACCGACAACGCCCAGCACGAATACTATCTCACCGACCTGCCCGTCATCCTCAAATCCCGCGGCGAACAGGTCCGCGTCTGCTCCCTCCCCATGGAGGCCCAACTCATCGGCGTCAACACCCCCGCCCAGCTTACCCAGGTGGAGGAGATCTTGAGGGGGTAAGCATCTCGCGCGCCGGGGTGGTGCCGTCTATCCGACCGCCCAAATAATCGCACCCGCCCCCGATTAAGAGCCCTCCCCGCAGGGCGGCTGCGCCCGCAGGCGCGTTTCGGAGGCCAACCGCCCCGAAGGGGCGGCTCTTAGGCCGGAGATGGAGGGGGAGGGGTGAGGTGGGAGCCGAAGGGCTGCAACCGGCCCCGATGAACGCACCCACCTCATCCGGCGCCTGCGGGCGCCACCTTCCCCGCCCTGCGGGGAAGGCTAAGACGTGGGACGAGGGCTCGAATACCCCGCCGCCGCGGCGGCACCCCTTTTTCCGAAAAAGGGGTAAGAGAATAAGGTTGCGGCGCTTCGCGCCGCGTTTATAAAAAATTGCGCCGCAAAGCGGCGCATCCTTTTTAAGCCCTTTACTTTACTATACTAAAATGTTCCACGTGGAACATTTTAGTATAGTAAAGTATTCTATCCCAGTTTCATTTTGCCTTCGTATCGCAATAAATACACCGATACACCCGGTTTTCACGGTCGGTGAGCTTGAAGACGTGCTCGATCTCCTGCTCGACGGAGGTGATGCAGCGGGGATTTTTGCACTTGATAACGCCGTGGATCTCCTCGGGGAGCTTGGGATGGCGCTTCTCCACACGCTTACCGTTCTCAATGATATTGACGGTGATGTGGGGGTCGATGTAGCCCAGAAGGTCAAAGTTGAGGTCGATGACCTCGTTGACCTTCAAAATGTCCTTCTTCCCCAGCTTGCCGCTGGGGGCGTTTTTGATGAGCGCCACCTCGCACTCCAGCTTGTCGAGGCCCAGATAGCCGTAAAGCTCCATGCCGCGCCCGGCGGGGATGTGGTCGATGACGATGCCGTCCACGATGGTACCGATAAGCATTCACTCCACCTCCAAAAGCATCAAAATAAGGGCCATGCGGATGAATTTCCCGTTGAGGACCTGCCGGAAATAGCACGCCCGGGGGTCGGAGTCGATGGCGACGCTGATCTCGTTGACCCGGGGCAGGGGGTGGAGGATGGACAGATCCGGCTTTGCCGTGGTGAGCTTGTCCGGGGTCAGGATGTAGGTGTCCTTGAGCCGCACGTAGTCGGCCTCGCTGATGAAGCGCTCGCGCTGGACCCGGGTCATGTAGAGCACGTCCAGGTCCGGCATGGCCTCCTGCAACGACTCCGTCTCCCGGTAGGCCACGCTCCTTGCCTTCAGAATATCGGTGCGGACGTGCTCGGGGACCTTCAGCTCCTCCGGGGAGATGAGCACGAAATCCACGCCCTCGTACCGGCTCATGGCCCCGAGAAGGCTGTGTACGGTGCGCCCGAATTTCAAATCCCCGCAGCACCCCACGGTCATGTGGTCGAGCCTGCCCTTCTCCCGCTTGATGGTGAGAAGGTCCGTCAGGGTCTGGGTGGGGTGGTTGTGGCCGCCGTCGCCGGCGTTGATGACGGGGATGGAGGCGTTCATGGCCGCCACCAGCGGCGCGCCCTCCTTGGGGTGGCGCATGGCGATGATGTCGGCAAAGCAACTGATGACCCGGGCGGTGTCCGCCACGCTCTCGCCCTTGGCGGCCGAGCTGGACTGGGCCTCGGAAAAGCCGATGACGGACCCGCCCAGCTCCAGCATGGCGGACTCAAAGCTCAATCTGGTGCGGGTGGAGGGCTCGTAGAAGAGCGTTGCCAGCTTGCGCCCATGGCATTTCTCGGCGTATTTGTCGGGGTTTGCGATGATGTCCTCGGCTTTGGCGATGAGGGCGTCTATTTCCTCGACGCTGAGGTCCGCGATGTCGATCAAGCTTCTCATTTCTTCGCTCCGTTCACGGCAAGGTAGCTGCGGATGCGCTGTACGTTCTCGGCGTTCTCCGGCTTCTCCTCCAGGTACTCGATGATGTCGTAGACGTCCACCACGGAGTAGACCGGGAAGCCGAACTCCTCCTCGATCTCCTCCATGGCCCCCTTGTCGGTCTTGCCCTTCTCCCCACGGTTGACCATGATGAAGCAGGCCGCGACCTTCGCGCCCTCGAGCCCCGACAAGATCTCCATGCTCTCCCGGATGGCCGTCCCGGCGGTGATCACGTCCTCGGTGATGACGATCTCCTCCCCGGGCTTTGGCTTCCAGCCCACGATGGTGCCGCCCTCGCCGTGGTCCTTGGCCTCCTTGCGGTTAAAGCAGAAGGGCAGGTCGAGCCCCGCCCGCGCCAGCGCGGCGGCGGCGGACACGGCGATGGGGATGCCCTTGTACGCCGGCCCGAAGAGGACGGTCTTTTTCATGCCCAGGTGCTCCAGATACGCCCGGGCGTAAAACTCCCCCAGGCGCATGATCTGCTCCCCGGTCTTGATGTCCCCGGCGTTGATGAAATAGGGGATCTTTCGCCCGGATTTGGCCGTGAAGTCCCCGAACTTCAGCACCCCGGCAGACTCCAGAAATTCGATGAATTCGTGCTTGTAGCTTTCCATATGTACTCCTCCCATAGGTTCTTGATGACGGATGCGGGTCACCGCAGCAAGATCTCCTCCAGCTCGGAAAGATCCCTCGCAAAATACTTCGCTCCCGCCGTTTCCAGCTCCTCCCTTGTGCCGTAGCCCCAGAGGACGCCGACGGTGGCGAGACCGTTGGCTCTCGCGCCCTCCACGTCGTGGCGGCGGTCGCCGACCATGAGGGCGCGGGACGGGTCCGTGATCCCCGCCTCCCGGAGGGCGCGGGCGACGACGGCGGATTTGGCGGCGCGGCGCTCGTCCATAGGCGCGCCGCAAAGGAGGGTGAAATATTTCGCCAAATCAAAGCGCTCCATGATGCGCTTAGCGAACGCCTCCGGCTTGGAGGTAGCTAAAATGAGGCCGATCCCGGCCCCTCGCAGCCGCTCCAGCGTCCCCTCGATGCCCGGATAGGGGACGTTCTCCATCCACCCCCGGGGCTCGAAATATTCCCGGAAGGCGGCTATGGCCTCCTCCATCCGCGCCTCGGGGATGTTGAAGCGCTCAAAAGACTCGTAGAGCGGCGGGCCGATGAAGAAGGTGAGCTCCTCCGGGTCCGCCTCGATGCCGAAGCGCCGGAGGGCGTGGGCGGCGGAGCGGGTGATGCCCTCCTTGGGGTCCGTCAGCGTCCCGTCCAGGTCAAAAAGGGCGACTTTGACGGCCATCAGCCCACGAACTCCCGGACGCACCGCATGTACGCCGCCTCCGGGTCGGGCGCGGCGGTGATAGGCCGGCCCACCACGATGTAGTCCGAGCCGATGAGCTTCGCCTGTTCGGGCGTCATGACCCGCTTTTGGTCCCCCACGTCCCCGTCGGCAAAGCGCACGCCGGGGGTGACGGTGACAAAGCCCGCTCCGCAGTGCTCGTGGACCACCTTCGCCTCCAGCGGCGAGCAGACCACGCCGTCCAGCCCCGCCGCGGCGGCGTTTTTGGCGTAGCGAATGACCGTGTCGGGCAGCTGTCCGGCTATTCCCAGCTCGTTTGCCATGACCTCCTGAGAGATGCTGGTGAGCATCGTGACGGCGATGAGCAGAGGCCGCGTGCCGTCGGGGCGCGTCAGGCCCTCCACGGCGGCCTTCATCATCTCCACGCCCCCGCCGGCGTGGAGGTTCGTCATGTCCACGTCCAGCCGCGAGAGCACCGTCATGGCCTTTTTCACCGTGTTGGGGATGTCGTGGAGCTTGAGGTCCAGGAAAATTTTGTGCCCCCGCTCCTTTATCTTCCGCACGATGTCCGGCCCCTCGGCGTAGTAAAGCTCCATGCCGATCTTCACAAAGGGCCGCGCCGTGCCGAATTTGTCCAGAAATTCAAAGGTCTGCTTGGCGCTGGCAAAATCGCAGGCCACGATGACGTCCTTACCCATGATGCGCTCCTCCAATGATGTCCGTTAATTTTTCTATGTGAAGCCGCTCCATCACTTGGGGCAGCTCCTCCACGATCTTTTTCGAGGCCAGGGGGTCCACCAGGTTCGCGGCCCCCACCTCCACGGCGGTGGCTCCCGCCAGCATCATTTCTATTACATCCTCGGCGGAGCTGACGCCGCCCATGCCGATGATGGGGACCTTCACGGCCTCGAAGACCTGCCAAACCATCCGCAAAGCCACCGGGAACACCGCCGGGCCCGAAAGGCCGCCGGTGACGTTGCGAATGACAGGCGCGCGGCGCCTGAGGTCGATGCGCATCCCCATCAGCGTATTGATAAGGCTGATGCCGTCCGCCCCCGCGTCCTCGCAGGCCCGGGCGATGGCGGCGATGTCCGTGACATTGGGGGAGAGCTTCATGTAGACGGGCTTTGTGGTGACGGCCTTGACGGCGCGGGTGACCTCGGCGGCGGCCTGGGGGGATGTGCCGAAGCTCATGCCGCCGTTGTGGACGTTGGGGCAGGAGATGTTGACCTCGATGAGGCCCACGCCCTCCTCCCTGTCGATGCGCCCGCAGCACTCCGCGTACTCGTCGATGGAGAAGCCGGAGATGTTGGCCACCACCGGCTTGTGGAAAACCTTCCGCAGCCGGGGCAGCTCCTCGGAAATGACCTTGTCGATGCCGGGATTTTGAAGCCCCACGGCGTTGAGCATCCCGGAGGCCGTCTCCGCGATGCGCGGCGGCTCGTTGCCGAAGCGCGGCTCCCTCGTCGTGCCCTTGAAGGAGAAGGACCCGAGGCAGTTGATGTCGTAAACTTGCGCAAACTCGACCCCGTACCCGAAGGTCCCGCTGGCGGGGATCACGGGGTTTGTGAGGGTAAGACCGGAGAGGGTAACGGACGTGTTCACCATGGCAGCTCCTCCTTTCTAAACACCGGCCCGTCCTTGCAGACGCGCTTGTGGCCGGTTTTCGTTTTGCAGGTGCAGCCCATGCACGCCCCGAAGCCGCAGCCCATGCGCTCCTCCAGGCTGAACTGGCCGGAGGTGACGGATTTGGCGTAGACGGCCTTCAGCATGGGCTCCGGGCCGCAGGCGTAGAAGTAGGTGTAGGAGAGGTCCATGGCGTCGGTGACGAAGCCACGGATCCCGTAAGACCCGTCGGCGGTGGTGACCAGGACCTCCAGGCCGAGGGCTTTAAATTCCTCTTCATAGAAGACCTCATCCCTGGCGTTGAAGCCCAGGATGACCGTGGGCCGTTTCCCCTCCGCCAGGAGCGCCTTCGCCAGGGCGTAGAGCGGCGGCACCCCCGCTCCCCCGCCGATGAGCAGGGGCCCGTCCCCGGACGGGGCGGTGTCGTAGCCGTTGCCAAGGCCCGTGAGAACGTCGATGACGGCGCCGGGCGCCAGCTCCGCCATACGCGCGGTGCCGCGGCCCACCACCTTATAAATGAGGGTGAGCCGCCCCGGCGCAAAGTCGCACACGGAGATGGGCCGGCGCAGATAGAAGCCCTCCAGCCTCAAATCCACGAACTGCCCCGGCCGGATGCCCTCCGTGTCCCCGGAGAGGACCATTTCAAAGGTATTTTTCGCGATGGGCCGGTTGGAAACGACCTCAAATCTCCCGTCAAACATGCTCGTCCCTCCATACGATCTTGCCGTCCGCCACGGTCATAAGGCATTTTCCGAAGACCCGCCAGCCGTCAAAGGGCGTGGTGCGGCCCAGAGAGAGGAATTTCGAGGAATCTATCGAAAATTCACGCTCCAGGTCGAAAATTGCCAGGTTCGCCGCCTCCCCCGGCTGGATACGGCCTCCGGGAAGGCCGAACCGGCGGGCCGGCGCGGCGCTCATGAGCTCCACGAGCCGCTCAAGGCTCGTGATGCGGCCCCGGACCAGCTTGGTGTAGAGCACCGGGAAGGCGCACTCCAGGCCCACGATGCCGTTGAGGCTGTGCGCCAAGCCGCCCGATTTTTCCTGCGCCGAATGGGGGGCGTGGTCCGTGGCGATCATGTCCACCGTCCCGTCGCACAGCCCCTCGATGAGGGCGTCCCGGTCCTCGGCTGAGCGGATGGGCGGGTTCATGCGAAAGCGCCCGTCGTCCCGGAGGTCCCCGTCCGTCAGCGTCAGGTAGTGGGGCCCCGTCTCGCAGGTGACGTCCAGCCCCTCGAACTTGGCAAGGCGCACAAGGCCCACCGTCTCCTTGGCGGAGACGTGGCAGACGTGGTAGGCGCACCCCGTCTCCCGCACCAGCTCCAGGTCCCGCTCCACCTGCCGCCACTCGCT
>CANPYK010000040.1 GCA_947588605.1 uncultured Oscillospiraceae bacterium | reverse complement strand
GGGAGGGCTCCGGGACGGGAGGCGGTGCGTTCTTTTTAGCCTTCCCCGCAGGGCGGGGAAGGTGGCGCGCAGCGCCGGATGAGGTGGGTGCGTCCCGTTCATCCAACCGACCGCAGCTCTTCGGCTCCCACCTCACCCCTACCCCTCCCCGCCCCGCGGGGAGGGCTCCGGGACGGGAGGCGGTGCGTTCTTTTTAGCCTTCCCCGCAGGGCGGGGAAGGTGGCGCGCAGCGCCGGATGAGGTGGGTGCGTCCCGTTCATCCGACCGACCGCAGCTCTTCGGCTCCCACCTCACCCCTGCCCCTCCCCGCCTCGCGGGGAGGGCTCCGGGACGGGAGGCGGTGCGTTCTTTTTAGCCTTCCCCGCAGGGCGGGGAAGGTGGCGCGCAGCGCCGAATGAGGTGGGTGCGTCCCGTTCATCCGACCGACCGCAGCCCTTCGGCTCCCACCTCACCCCTACCCCTCCCCGCCCCGCGGGGAGGGCTCCGGGACGGGAGGCTGTGCGTTCTTTTTAGCGGCGGGGGCGGGCGGGTGGGGATCAAAATCTGCGCCGCAGGCGCAAACCTTTCCCCGCCTTAGAACGTATTCCTCTTCACATACTCCGCATCCCGCGCGGCTTTGCGGGCGGTGTCGGGGGTGATGAGGCGGTCTTTGCACAGGCGGATGAGGCAGTTGTCCATGGTGAGGCTGCCCTCCTGGGCGCTGGTGCCCAGGGCGGAGGCGATCTGGGGGGTCTTGCCCTCGCGGATGAGGTTGCGGATGGCGGGAGTGACGATCATGAGCTCACAGGCCGCCACGCGGCCCTTGTCGCGCCTCGGGAGGAGCTGCTGGCTCAGGACCGCCATGAGGGTGGTGCTGAGCTGGAGGCGGATCTGGCGCTGGCGCTCCGCCGGGAAGACGTCCACCATGCGGTCGATGGCCTCCGGCGCGGAGTTGGTATGTAAGGTCGCGAAGACGAGGTGGCCCGTCTCGGCGGCGGTGAGGGCTGTTTCGATGGTGTTGAGGTCCCGCATCTCGCCCACCAGGATGACGTCCGGGTCCTCACGGAGGATGGCCCGGAGGCCGTCGGCGTAGCTCTCCGTGTCGGTGCCGATCTCGCGCTGGTTGATCACGGCCTTGTCGGGGGTGTAGACGTACTCGATGGGGTCCTCCAGGGTGATGATATGCTCGGCGCTGGTGTGGTTAATACGGTCCAGCATGGCCGCCAGGGTGGTGGATTTACCGGACCCCGTCTCGCCGGTGACCAGGACGATGCCACGGTTGAGGCCGGGGAGGGTCTGGACCGCCGGGGGGAGGCCCAGGTCGTCGAGGTTCGGGATCCTGTCGGCCAGGATACGGATGGCGCAGCTTACGGCCTTTTGCTGGCGGAAGATGTTGATACGGCAGCGGATGGAGCCGGCGAAGGTGAGGGCCAGGTCCAGCTCGCCGATGGATTCGATTTTTTTATATTCCTCGCCGGCAAGCTCGCGGGCGTACGCCTCGCAGGCTTGCGCGGTCAGGGGGGCCTCGCCGGGAAAATCCACGAGCGTCCCGTCCACGCGGATCTTGGGCGGCAGGCCCAGGACCAGGTGGATATCGGAGGCCCGCATGTCCCGGGCGCGGACGATAAGGTCGGTGAGTGTGATGGGCATAGGCTTCTCCTTAATCCACGGTGGAGTTGATGACTCTCACGGCCTCCTCCACGGTGGTGACACCGTCGAGGACGAGCTTGCGGACGGCGTCCTGGAGGGTGGTGTAGCGGCCGGCGGTGATGCTCTCGGTAAACTCGGCGCGGTGGTGGCCCTCGGCGATGGAGCGCTTCATTTTTCGGTCCAGCATGAGGATCTCGAAGGCGCCGGTGCGGCCACGGTAGCCGGTGTGGTAGCAGTGGGCGCAGCCGCGGCCGTGGTAGAATTTCGCGGGGGTTTTGGGGTCCATGCCGAGAAGGCGCAGCTCCTCGGGGGTGGGGGTGACTTCCTCCTTGCAATCCGGGCAGATGCGGCGCACGAGGCGCTGGGAGATGATGCCGTTGAGGGCCTCGGCGATGATGTAAGGCTCCACACCGATGTCCACCAGGCGGTCCAGGGCGGAAATGGCGTCGTTGGTGTGGATGGTGGAGAGGACCAGGTGGCCGGTGATGGCCGAGCGCATGGCGATCTCGGCGGTCTCGCCGTCACGGATCTCGCCGACGGCGATGATGTCCGGGTCCTGGCGGAGGATGGAGCGGAGGCCGCTGGCGAAGGTGAGGCCCTGGCGCTCGTTGATCTGGACCTGGTTGACGCCGTCGATGTCGTACTCCACGGGGTCCTCCAGCGTCACAAGGTTGACCTCCTCGGTGTTGAGGGAGCGGACCATGGTGTACATGGTGGAGGATTTACCGGAACCGGTGGGGCCCACAATGAGGATCATGCCGGTGGCGTTTTTGATGAGGGCGTTGTATTTTTCCAGATTCTCCCCCCGGAGGCCGATGGCGTAAGCGTCCAGGAGCTGGGCGGTGCGGTCCAGGAGACGGACGGCCACCTTCTCGCCGTACATGGTGGGGAGGGTGGAGAGACGAAGGTCGATGTCGTGTCCCTTCATGCGGACGTTGGCGCGGCCGTCCTGGGGGACGCGGCGCTCGGAGATGTCCATGCCGCCCATGATCTTCAGGCGCGAGACGACGGAGGGCTGGATGTCCTTGGGGACGGTGAGGATGTTGCGGAGAAGCCCGTCGATGCGCATACGGACGACCATCTCGTCGGCATGGGGCTCCAGGTGGATATCGGAGGCACGCTCCACGGCGGCGCGCTCGATGATGGAGTTGACCAGCCGCACGGTGGGGGCGGACTGGGTCTCGTCGTCCAGCTCCTCGGCGTGCTGGTGCGCGGCGGCCTGGCCGGCGGATTCGTACTGGATCTCCTCAATGGCCCGGACGGCGTTCTCGTTGCCGTAGAGGGTGGCGATGGCCCGGTCCACGGCGGCGGCGGTGGCGATGCGCGGCGTGACGCGCTTGCGCGTGGCGGTGCGCACGTCCTCGATGGCCACGAAGTTCAGGGGGTCGGCCATGGCGAGGATGAGCTCGTCTTTTTGAAGGCGCACGGGCACCACGTTGTGCTTTTTGGCGATGGATTTGGGGAGGACGCGGGCAAGCTCCATGGGGATATGTACGCGGCTGAGGTCGATGAAGTCGATGCCCAGCTGCATCTCCAGCGTCTCGATCAGGTGCTGTTCGCTGATGATGCCCTCCTCGATGAGGACCGTGCCCAGACGCTTGTGGCTGGTCTTCTGGGCCTCCAGCGCGGTCTTCAGCTGCTCCTCGGTAATGAGCCCCACGGACGTAAGCAGGTCGCCCAGCCTCATGTACGCCATAGCTTCCCCCTCCTTTGATCATGAAAAACGGACGGAAAAATGGAAATCAGAAAAGAAGTCGACCCCCCCCCCGGTAAAAATTGCCTTTTCGGGGAGGGCCGCGATTCTTTTGTTAATTCGACTTGTTTCAAGCACTTTACATATGCAAGTATATAGCGCTTCGCCTAAATTGTCAACAATTTTTTTAACAGGTAAAAGCGAAAAATTTGGGAGGGCCCCGGACCCGCCGCCAAAAGCCGTCTGGAAGATTTCTTACTTTTCATAAAACGCATCAATGCCGGTCCCCGAGAGGGCCGGCATTGGCAGGTTTCGTTGACCGGACTCAGCCCACGACCTCGTAGCCCTGGTCCTCCACGGCCTTCTTGAGGGCGGCGGCGTCCACGTCCTTGGAAAGCTTCACCACGGCGTTGCCGGCGGTGTGGCTGGGCGTTGCCTCGAGAACGCCCGGGACGGCCTCCAGGGCCTTCTTCACGCGCATTTCGCAGTGGGGGCACATCATGCCCTCGATCTTCAGGGTCTTTTCCATGATTTTTTCCTCCTTTTTGGAACGGTGATGGATTTTTTTATCGTGACGGGTGTCACGAATTTTGACAAGGTTGAGCCGCAGGGCGTTGGTCACCACGCAGAAGCTACTGAGGCTCATGGCGGCGGCGCCGAACATGGGGTTTAAGGTGAGGCCCAGTCCCACGAACACGCCGGCGGCCAGGGGGATGCCGATGGAGTTATAGAAGAACGCCCAGAAGAGGTTCTGGTGGATGTTCCTGAGGGTGGCGCGGCTCAGGCGAATGGCGGCGGGAACGTCCGCAAGATTGCTTTTCATGAGGACCACGTCGGCGGCCTCGATGGCCACGTCCGTGCCCGCGCCGATAGCAAGACCCACGTCGGCGCGGGTGAGCGCCGGGGCGTCGTTGATGCCGTCGCCCACCATGGCGACCTTGCCACGGCTTTGGAGCTTGCGTATCACGGCCTCCTTGCCGTCGGGGAGGACCCCGGCGATGACCTCGTCCACGCCGACCTGCGCCCCGATGGCCCGGGCGGTGCGCTCGTTGTCGCCGGTGAGCATCACCACGCGGATGCCCATGTTTTGGAGCTGCCGGATGGCCTCGCGGCTGTCCTCCTTCACCGTGTCCGCCACGGCGATGAGGCCCAGGAGCTGCCCGTCCCTGGCAAAGAGCAGGGGCGTCTTGCCCTCCTCCGAGAGGGCGGCGGCTTTATCGGAAATGGTGCCATCCACGGGCAGGCTGGCGCTCACGAAAGCGAGGCTCCCGCCGGTGAGGGCCGCGCCGTCCAGCTTCGCCGCCACGCCGTTTCCCGGCAGGGCGTGAAAGTCCTCAACGGCGGGGGGTGTCAGTTCCAGCTCCCCGGCCCGCTCCATAATGGCCCGCGCCAGGGGGTGCTCGCTCCCCCGCTCCAGCGCGGCGGCGAGGGTCAAAAGCTCTGTCTCCGTGACCCCGGCGGCGGGGACCAGGTCCGTGACCCTGGGCTTTCCGGAGGTGACGGTGCCGGTCTTGTCCAGGACCACCGTCTCCACCCTGCCCGTCTCCTCCAGGGAGACGGCGGTCTTGAAGAGGATGCCGTTTTTCGCGCCCACGCCGTTGCCCACCATGATGGCCACGGGCGTGGCAAGCCCCAGGGCGCAGGGGCAGGAGATGACGAGGACGGAGATGCCCCGCGCCAGGGCGTAGCCCACGGTTTGCCCCAGCGCCAGCCACACGGCTACGGTGACCAGGGCGATGCCCATCACCGCCGGGACGAAGATGCCGGACACCTTGTCGGCGATCTTGGCGATGGGGGCCTTGGTGGCGGCGGCGTCGGAGACCATTTTGATGATCTGGGAAAGGGTGGTGTCCTCCCCTACCCTGCTGGCGCGGCACCGGAGAAGCCCCGCCTCGTTCACCGTGGCGGCGCTGACCTTGTCGCCGGGGGCCTTGTCCACGGGGATACTCTCGCCGGTGAGGGCCGACTCGTTGACGGCGCTGTGGCCCTCCAGCACCACGCCGTCCACGGGGATACTCTCGCCGGGGCGGACCAGGAAGACGTCGCCCACCGCCACGTCCTCCACGGGGACCGTCGCCTCCTTGCCGTCCCGCTCCACGGTGGCGGTCTTGGGGGAGAGCTTCATGAGGGACTTGAGGGCGTCGGTGGTGCGGCCCTTTGACATGGCCTCCAGCATCTTGCCCACGGTGATGAGCGCCAGGATCATGGCGGCGGACTCGAACCAGAAGTCCATCATGTAGGCGCTGACGGCGTCCATGTCCCCGTCCGCCTGGGCGCGGGTCATCATGAAGAGCACCCAGGTGCTCCACCCGAAGCTTGCCGCCGAACCCAGCGCCACTAAAGTGTCCATGTTGGGGGCGCGGTGGATGAGGCCCTTAAAGCCGGAGACGAAGAATTTCTGGTTGATCACCATGACGACGATGGCCAGGAGCATCTGGATGAGCCCCATGGCCACGTGGTTGCCCTGGAAGAACCTCGGCACGGGCCAGCCCCACATCATGTGGCCCATGGAGAAGTACATTAATATAAGGACAAACCCCACCGACCAGATGAGCCGCCGGCGCAGGACCGGCGTCTCCCGGTCCGCCAGCGCGTCCTCGCCGGGGGACGCGGAGCTCTTCGCCCCTCCCCCGCCCTTCCGGCTGGCGCCGTAGCCGGCCTCCTCCACGGCCCGGATGATGTCGGCCTCCGAGGCCGTTCCCTCCACGCCCATGGAGTTTGTGAGAAGGCTCACGGCGCAGGAGGTCACCCCCGGCACCTTGGAGACGGCCTTCTCCACCCGCGCCTGACAGGCGGCGCAGGACATACCCGTCACATTGTATTGTTCCATGTTCTCACCTTATTTCATCAGCTTTTGGAGAAGCCCCACCAGCTCGTCCACGATCTCGTCGTTTCCGGCGCGGATGTCGTCGGCAACGCAGGTCTTGATATGGCTGGCCAGGAGCTCCTTCGTAAACCCGTTGAGCGCCGCGTTCGCCGCCGCCACCTGGGTCAGGATGTCCGGACAGTAGGCGTTCCGCTCCACCATCCCCCGGATGCCCCGGATCTGCCCCTCGATGCGGTTCAGGCGGTTGACGAGCCCCGTGACCTCCGCCTCCGATCGCTCCTTCGTCTTGTGACAGCACCCGCAGTCCTTATCGCAGTTCATAGGATACCCCCTCCCGGTATTTTTATCCCAGTATATACCCCCGTGGGGTATTTGTCAAGGGGATTTTTGCGGAGCGGAAATTTTGGCGTGGGCGTCTTGTCGAGTCCGCTCTGTCATCCGACGCTCGCTGCCCCCC
Source organism: uncultured Oscillospiraceae bacterium (assembly GCA_947588605.1). Taxonomy (GTDB): domain Bacteria; phylum Bacillota; class Clostridia; order Oscillospirales; family Oscillospiraceae; genus RUG626. The sequence continues at coordinate 8,991 of CANPYK010000040.1, read as the reverse complement.
TGCCCCCCCTCCTACGAGGAGGGGGCGAAAAAGGTTGCGGCTTCGCCGCTGATTTGATTTGCCCGCGCGGCGGAGACGGCCCTTCCGGCGCTTCGCGCCACCTCCCCCAGGGGGGAGGTTAACGGGCGGGTTTAGAACCCGCCCCTACATTTTCCAATTCACCTTCAACCAACGCCGTAGGGGCCGCCGTCTCGGCGGCCCGCGTTTCGATGATTTCCAATGTCGGTTGAATGGGATACCCCTCCCCATCCACTGTAGGGGCGGACCCTACGGCGCGATTTTGAAATGGTGCAGTTCCCCGCCGCCCAAAAATCACCGCCCTCCTGAAATCAGGAGGGCGGATCTCTTATTTGCTTTCTTCCCAACTTTTCCAGACCTCCGGGCAGTAGCCGACGGTGGCCTGTTTGCCGTTGCGGACGATGGGGGTTTTGAGGAGGGAGGGGTTTTCCAGGAGCTTTTCGACCTTGTCCTCGTCGTAGGCCAGGTATTTCAAAAGCTCCGCGTCTTTAGCCTTTTCGTCGATCATGGCCTCCAGCCCCACGGCGCGGCGGACGGAGTCGAGCTCACGGGGGCTCAGGCCGTAGCGGAGGATGTCCACCGACTGGAACTTGACCCGCCGCTCCTTAAAATACCGCTCGGCCTTCTTCGTGTCGAAGCACTTGGATTTGCCGAAGATCTGTATGTTCACCTCATACCTCCATAATGACGGGCAGCACCATGGGGCTTCGCTTTGTCTTGCGGTAGAGGTAATCGGAAAGGCGCGTCTTCATGGCGCCCTTGATGCCGGCCCAGTCCTTGACGCGGCGGGCGTTGCAGGAGTCGATGGCCTCCATGGCCACGTCCCGCATCTCCTGCATCAGGTTCTCGTTCTCCTTGACGTACACGAACCCGCGGGTGATGATGTCCGGGCCGGAGACCACGGACCCGTCGTAGCTGGAGAGGCTCACCACCACCACCAGCATACCGTCCTGCGCTAAGTGCTTGCGGTCCCGCAGGACCACGCTCCCCACGTCGCCCACGCCGGTGCCGTCCACGAAGACCTTCCCCGCCGGGACCACGCCGGCCAGCTTGATGCTCCTGGCGGAGAGCTCGATGACGCGGCCGATGTCGGCGATGACCACGTTTTTCGGGGGCACACCCATGGATTTGGCAAGGTCGGCGTGGATCTTCAGGTGCCGGTACTCGCCGTGGACGGGGATGAAGAATTTCGGCTTCACCAAGGCCAGCATGAGCTTCAGCTCCTCCCGGCAGGCGTGGCCGGAGGCGTGCAGCAGCGCCGAGCGCTCATAGACCACCGTGGCGCCCTTGCGGAAAAGCTCGTCCACCACCTGGGTGATGGAGTTTTCGTTGCCGGGGATGGCGGAGGCGGAGATGATGATCTTGTCCCCCGGCATGATCTCCACCTGCTTGTGCTCGGAAAAGGCGATGCGGTGGAGGGCGCTCATCGTCTCCCCCTGGCTGCCGGTGGAGATGATCACCACCCGGTCCTTGGGCAGGCCCTTGATCTGATTTATGTCAACTAAAATCCCCTGGGGGATGTCCATATAGCCCAGCTCCGTGGCCACGCGCAGGACGTTCTCCATGCTCCGCCCCGTCACCGCCACCTTGCGGCCGTACTTTTTAGCGCAGTTGATGACCTGCTGGAGCCGGTGGACGTTGGAGGCGAAGGTGGTGACGATGATGCGATCGTGGCAGTCCTGGAACTGCTTTTCGAAGTTTTCGGCCACCACGCTCTCGCTCAGGGAGAAGCCGGGGTTTTCCACGTTGGTGGAGTCCGTGACCAGGGCCAGGACCCCCCGCTTGCCCAGCTCGCCGAGACGCGCCAGGTCGATCATACCGCCGTCAATGGGGGTGGTGTCGATCTTATAGTCGCCGGTGTGGACGATGACGCCCACGGGTGTCCGGATGGCCAGGGCCACGGAGTCCGGGATGGAGTGGTTGACGTGGATGAACTCCACCTTGAAGCACCCGATCTTCACCGTATCGCCGGCCTTGACGGTGTTGAGCTTCACCTTGTCGGCGGTGCCGTGCTCGGAAAGCTTGATGTTCACCAGGGCGTTGGTGAGGGCGGTGGCGTAGACGGGCACCTGCATCAGCTCGTCCATGACGAAGGGCATGGCGCCGATGTGGTCCTCGTGGCCGTGGGTGAGGACGATGCCACGGATGCGGGTCTTGTTCTTCACAAGATAGGTGATGTCCGGGATGACGGAGTCGATGCCGTACATCTCGTCGTCCGGGAAGCCGATGCCGCAGTCCACCACCAGGATGTCCTGGCCGTACTCGTAGACGTACATGTTCTTCCCGATCTCGTTGAGCCCGCCCAGGGCAAAGATATTCAGTTTTTCCTTCTGTGACACGTAAAGAATCTCCTTTGAAACAAAATATGTAGACACACACAGCTAAAGCCCAACGGAGATGGGTTTTTCGGCCCTGTATCGCCGAAAATCCCGACTCCATTGAACCAAACGCTTTATTTGTATGTATCTTTAAGCGCCGTGAGGGCGCTAAAAATCAAGTAAAGGTATTATACCACGCTTTTCCGGTTTTGTCAACTTCTTGTGTATTCCCGCTCCTATTGTACACCGCCCGCCGCGCAAAAAAGCGCGAAACGCGCGCCTCGCACAGCAAAAAGCCCCTCCCGACGGGGCTTTGGAGGGCGCGGTTTGTTGAAACCGTTCCGTCGTCCCACCCTCGCTGCCCCCCTGCCCCCCTCCTACGAGGAGGGGGCTTAAAAAGGATGCGGCTTCGCCGCAGTTTTTGATTATCCGCTGCGGCGGGGATTCGAGCCTTCGTCCTCGTCGTCGCGCAAGCCGCTTTACCTCGCCCTGCCGCAAGCGGCAGGGCTCAGGCGCAGGCTTGGCTCCTCCTCTCCCCACCGGGCCACGGCCCGGCGGGGACCCCTTAAGCCTTCCCCGCAGGGCGGGGAAGGTGGCGCCCGCAGGCGCCGGATGAGGTGCGTGCGTTCATCGGGGCCGATTGCAACCCTTCGGCTCCCACCTCACCCCTCCCCCTCCCCGCCCTGCGGGGAGGGCTCTGAATCGGAGGCGGGTGCGATTATTTGGGCGGTCAGATAGACGGCACCACCCCGGCGCTTCGCGCCACCCCGACCTGGGAGGGGCTAGACAGGAAACGCCGTAGGGGCCGCCTCTCTTGGCGGCCCGGTCCTTGTGGCGCTTTTACAATATGAGGCATATGAGCCCGTTGCAGCCGTCGTTGATGATGCGCTGGACGGTGCCGCGCAGCTTGTTCTGGACCTCGGGGGGCATTTTGCGGATCTTGGTCTGGAGGCCCTCGGCGGCGATCTGGTGGAGGGATTTGCCGAAGAGGTTGGACTCCCAGATCTTTCCGGTGTCCCCTTCGAACTCCTGGAGGAGGAAGTTGACCACGTCCTCGCTGGAGCGCTCGCCGCCCACGGCGGGAGAGACCTCCGTCACCGTGTCCACGCAGAGCATGTGGATGCTGGGGGCGTTGGCCTTCAGGCGCACGGAGTATTTTCCGGCGCGCTTGACGATCTCCGGCTCCTGGAGCTTGAGCTCCGTGATGTCCGGCATGACCACGCCGTAGCCCTTCTCCCGCACGTCCCGAAGGGCACCGGACACCTTGTCGTACTCCGCCTTCACCGCCGCCAGGTCCTTCAAAAGGGCGATGAGATCCCCGTCGTCGCCGATAGTGAAGCCCGACATCTCGCCTATGGTCTCGTAAAAGAGGGTACGGGGCAGGTCCATGCGGATCTTCGCCTCTCCCGTGCCCATGTTGAGCTCCGTGAGCTCCGCGCCGCTGACCTTGTCGCAGGCGCGCAGCGTCTCCACGAAGCCCCGGAGGTCCCGGATGCGCTCCGTCTTCTCCGCGCCCTCCCGGAGGGCGGCGTAGACGGCCTCGCGGATGGGGTCGCCGGGCTCCAGCGCCGCCAGCCACGCGGGCAGGAAGACGCCGATGTCGCCCACGGGGAACTGGCACAGCACGGCCTTTAAGATCTCCGTGATGTCCTCGCCGGTGAGGGTCATGCAGTTGACGGCGAGGCAGGTGACGTTGTAGGTCTCCGCCAGCTCCTGCCGCAGGGCCTCGGTCTCGTCGCTGTCCGGGTGCTGGGAATTCAAAAGGAGCACGAAGGGCTTGCCCAGGGCCGAAAGCTCCCCCACGACCCTGGCCTCGGCCTCCACGTACGCTTCTCTGGGCAGGTCCGTCACCGACCCGTCGGTGGTGACGGCAAGGCCGATGGTGGAGTGCTCGCAGATGACCTTCCGGGTGCCGAGCTCGGCGGCCTTGCGCATGGGGATCTCCTCGTCGAACCAGGGGGTCGTGACCATGCGCTCCGCGCCGTTCTCCGTGTCCCCCAGGGCCCCCTCCACCATGTAGCCCACGCAGTCCACCAGCCGCACGGAGATGTGCGTCTCGCCGTCCAGGGCGATGTCCACCGCCTCCTCCGGCACGAACTTGGGCTCCGCCGTCATAATGGTCCTGCCGGACCCGGACTGGGGCAGCTCATCCCTGGCCCGTTCGCGCATGTAGACGTTGTCGATGCGCGGGATGACCATCGTCTCCATGAAACGCTTGATAAAGGTGGATTTCCCCGTTCTCACGGGGCCCACCACGCCCAGATATATATCCCCGCCGGTCCGTTTGGCGATGTCCTCATAGATTTTTTCGTTTTCCAACCTGAAGTCCCCCTATCCGGTAAGCTATAAATCCGCGGTCTACAAGATTCTATGGGACGGGATGGGGGGATATGACAAGCACCGCATTATTTTCGGACAGGAACGCAAAAAGCCCCCGGCGAAAGGTCCGCGGACCTTTCGCCGGGGGCTTTCCGCACGTTTCCCTTTGTCGGAAAAGGCCGCAGGCCTTTTTCGACAGGCTTTACGCTTTTTTCAGCGTCTTCAGGATGTCGCCGAGCTTGGGCTTGCTGCCATAGAGGAGGACGCCGACCCTGTAGATCTTGGCGGCCAGCACGCCGATGCCCACGCAGGAGGCGGCGAGGATGCCCACGGAGAGGACGATCTCCCAGCCGGCGGGATGGGACATGGCGATGCGGGTGAACATGGCCATGGGGCTTGTGAAGGGGATGTAGGAGCAGGCCACCATCAGGGGGTTATCCACGCTGCCGCTGGACATACCGAAGACCACCACCATGAAGCCGGCGATGAAAATAAGCGTCACGGGCATGACGGCGGTGTTGATATCCTCCAGCTTCGAGGCGGTGGACCCGATGGCGCCGTAAAGGAAGGCGTAAATGAAGAAGCCCAGGATGAAGAACACGATCATATAGACGAGGAGCGACACGGGCATATCAAAGAAGAGGCCCATGATCTCGTTGCCGGCCCAGAAGGACGCGTTCAGATGATAAAAGAGCAGCGCCGAACCGAAGACGCAGACGATCTGGGTGAGCCCCGCGATGCCGGAGGCCAGGACCTTGCCGAACATCATGGAGGTGGGCCGGGCGGAGGTGACCAGCAGCTCCATGGCCCGGGAGCTCTTCTCCGTGGCCACGTTGGTGGCCACCATCTGGCCGTAGAGGAGGATGACCATGTAGAGGGCGAAGATCATGATGTAGGTGTAGAAGAAGTTCTGCCCCTGGTCCACGCCGAGGCTGCGCACCTCAAAGGTGGGCTCGGTGGTCATGATCCGCTCCACCTCCTCCGCCGGGACGCCGGCCTCCGACAGGGCCGTGAGGCGGTAGAGGTCCGTCAGGACCTCCGACACCCGCTGGGCGTTGTTGTCGTAGATGGAGAGGTTGTCCACGAGGTAGGTGAAGCTGGTGAGGGACGCAAGCTCCACGGCGCAGGCGGCGTCCCCGGCGGTGACGGGCGACTGCACGTCCCCGTCCTCCAGCCGGACCTCGTACTCCGGGAACGCCTCCGTGAAGGCCGCCAGGGCCCGCTCGTCCCCGCCCTTCAGAAGCATGACGTCCCGCTCCCCCGCGGGCTCGGGGCTGTCCGAGTCGTCCCCGCCCAGCACGTCCATGAGCCGGGGGAAGAACAGCACCAGGGCCAGCACCACCACGAGGAAGACCGTGATGCCCACGAAGACCTTATTGTGAAGGTAGCCCTTCAGCTCAAATTTCAGTATTTTCCAAAACTGTCCCATATCGCACCTCAATCCCCCGCGTACTCGACGAAGATGTCGTTGAGGCTTGGCTCAAAGACGCGCACCTCGTCGATGTCGAAGCTCTCCGAAAGCTTTTTCATCACGGCCATTTTTTCGCCGGGGTCCCCCAGCCTCAAGATGAGCTCCCCGTTCTCCGCAAGCTCGGTCCTGCCGGGGAAGGCCGCGGCGATAGCCGCGCTTTGGGCGGAGCGAAGGGCCAGACGGTCCCGGGGGTAGTCGCGCTTGATCTCGGCAAGGTCGCCGGTGATGGCCACCTCGCCCTTATTGATAATGGCGATGGAGTCGCAAAACTCCTCTATGTAGCTCATCTGGTGGGAGGAGAACAGGACGATCTTGCCCCGGGCGATCTCCTCCTTCACCACGTCCTTGAGGAGCATGGCGTTCACCGGGTCGAGGCCGGAGAAGGGCTCGTCCAGGATGATGATGTCCGGGTCGTGGGCCAGGGCCGTGACGAGCTGGATCTTCTGCTGGTTGCCCTTGGAGAGGACGTCCAGCCGCTTGTCCCGATACTCGGTCATCTCCAGCCGCCGAAGCCACCGGTCGCAGGCGCTCACGGCGTCGGCGGCGCGCATCCCCTTGAGCTCGGCAAAATAGACCAGCTGGTCGATGATCTTTTTCTTGGGATAGAGGCCCCGCTCCTCGGGAAGATACCCCAGGCCAACCCTTTTGTAGTCGATGGGCTTACCGTCGATGAGGACCTCCCCGGAATCCGCCGGGAAGACGCCCATGAGGATGCGGATGGACGTGGTCTTCCCCGCCCCGTTGCGCCCCAGGAGCCCGAAGGCCTTCCCGCCCTCGGCCCGGAAGCTCAACCCGGTCAGGACCTTTTTCTCACCGAAGGATTTGTGGATATCGCGAAATTCAAGGATCAATCCGATCACCCCGCCTGCTTTTTGATATGATATCATTATGATATCACCTATGGGAGCCCTTGTCAAGGAAAATTCATCCGCCCGCCCGACATTTTCCAACACAGCGTCCGCTTCCCGGAAACAACTCCCCTATTGACATTTTTACGGAAATACTGTAGACTTATGTCAAGCGCGCCGCGGGCTGGAAGGCGCGCGCAGGGATGTCTGCCAAGACGGGCAGGCGGTGTGTTTCCTCCGGGTCTTCTCTCCGGAGGGAGCTTCTTGCCTCCTCCGGACATGGGAGGAGGTGATGGCTATGGAATTGTCCCTGGGCGACCTACTTCAAGTTCGCCCTCGTGATCATAGCGGTCATAAAGCTGGTTCTGTACATAGTCGACAGAAACCAGCCAAAAAAGAAGTAACCGCCCCTAGCGTTCCAAGCACGGCGGTTACTTCTTGTAACTGACCCGGAGGAACCACCGTCTCCCGGTGGTTTCCCTGTGCCCTTATTATACCGCCTCCCCGCCGCCCTGTCAAGTGGGGCGGCGGGTTTTTTATGTGAGGCAGGTCACGTATGTCCGTCAATTTTTAGTCATCTTCAAATTCCCGATCATCGTCAAATTCACCGTCATCGTCACAGTCCTCGCTGTCGTCAAGCAATTCGTCTATGAACGCGTCATACTGCCAGTCGGGGAGCGCTTGGAGAAGCGCGGACACAAGGTCAACCAATTCATTATTTGACATGCGCGATAAACGTGCGATGACAGCCTCGTGCCGCTGAAGCTCAAGCTCCTCTTCCATCTCGATTTCCGCAAGTCTGCGCTCCTCCTCAAGGCGGTATTTTTCCGCCTCATCAGGGAACACGGTAAAATAGAGCGCGATCATGTGCTTGCAAATACGCGATCTTCCAGCGGCAAACGGACAGTCACAGGAGGATTTTCTGGGGTGTTCGAGGTCGATGGTGACATGATATTTTGCCGCCCCACTGCCCAGGACGGTCCCGACCCAGCTTGCGGAATCGGTACGGCTTGCGGAGATCACTTTGTTTCCCGTAAAATACTCATATCCGCGCCGACGGGATTTTTCGCTTGCGATCAATAATAAACTCATTTTCAGTCCCTCACCTCTGATACGGATTTATTCAGTCAAATACAGTCTTTCAGGTCGCGTACGAAGCAAAAGGCTCCGCGATCTCCCTCATCCTGTCCTCCTGCTTTACATGGAATGGGCACCGGCTCTCGCAATGCCCGCGGCGAAGGCAGGTTTCGCCGGACTTTGTCACGGTCTGCGCGTCGTTTCGCGGTAAATCCGTCCCAAGCTCCCCTACCTGCTCGAACCCGCCGTACATGGACATTTGCACCGTGAGCGGGCCGTCTTTTTCGATCTCCCGCGGCGCCGCGGCTGTCCCGTTCCAGTTTTTCTTCCTGATGTTGGGTACCCGGACACCACAGACTACAAGGGCCAGAATGATACTATTATCCTATCACACCTTACCACAAAAGTCACGAGGTGAAGGACACGTCCTAGCAAACGGTGATCTCCCCGCTCTGGTCGCGGCTGTTGGGGCAGAGCATCACGGTGGAGGTCGTTTTGATACTAATATCTATTTAAAAGAAGACACCGAGCGGCGAGGATTTTTCGCGTCAGGCAAGGAAGACGCCGCAGGGGGCTGTGAAAAAAGAGCAGATATAAGCTCGGCTTTTCACAGCCCCTGTTTTTGTGTGGAAAAATAACCACATTTCCTCAAAAAGGGCACACTGCCCCTACCCCACAGGATACCGCTTTTCTGAAGTCAGGCGGCGGCCTGGAGGCGCTTGCGTTTGTTGTGGAATTTGTAGAGGTTATGCCCAATTGCCACCAGCAGAAGCTCAAGTTTTACCTTCTCCAGCCCCCGTCGGCGTATCCTTCGGTACCCACGGTCCTGTTTGACGATGCCAAAGGTACCCTCCGCCTGGATGGAGCGGTTTATCCGCAGCCGTATCCCGAGCTCGCTGCCCAGGTTGTGGAGAACTTCCTCGTGCATCGCCGTCAGCTC
>CANPYK010000039.1 GCA_947588605.1 uncultured Oscillospiraceae bacterium | reverse complement strand
GCCGCACAATAAGCGCACTTGGGATAAATTGGTCATTGAAATACTGAACAGGCAGTTCAGGGTCAAGGCCGGAATAGTCTGCTATACGGCCACGACTTTTTTTGACCGATTACAAAATAGCCACCACGGGACAATCAAAGCATATAATCGCTGCTGTTGACCGGCAGTGAAACGCAGGACAACGACCAGCGCATACAAAATCCCTCCATTTCTATCGTAAATGCCGCTTCTGTCGCTTTTTGCTGACTTGTGATGTCACTAATATTTGACATTTCAGACCATTAAAATCATGACATAAATCCGTATAATTAAAGGTGGAGGTGACCAGAAAGTGCATAATCAACCTGACACGCTCGGAGATGTCATAAAAGCCGCCCGCGAAAAGAATGGGCTGACAACCGCTGCATTGGCAAAATTGATAAATGTCAGCGAGCGACATATATATCGAATCGAAAATGCCGGCCACAAGCCGAGTTATCAAATGCTCTTTAATCTGATTCGTGAACTCAATATCTCCCCGGATTTGATTTTCTATCCTGAAAAGGATACCTGGGATACGGAGTTGGAAGAGCTTATCCGCTTGCTTTACAACTGCGACAGACGTTCTTTAGAGGTTGTCAAAGCAACCGCAAGGGCATTATTGGATAACGCTCAAGAAAAGTAGCAGACAGCCAGCTTTTCTTTATAAAACAGAAAGAGCCGATAACAGCAGTACAAGACTGCTTGTTATCGGCTCTGCGTCTATGCGTCCGGCTCTTTGATAACGGTAGTTTTTCGGTTCTTTACTCGGATCAGCGTCTCACTCTTGCACTTGGGGCAAAACAGCGGAAAGTTTTCAAGTACGGTATCGTCCCGTATTTTTACCCGTGTTTTGCAATGGCAGATGGGACACCTGATCCATTCGATTTGTTTTGTCACACTTGCTCCCTAACGAGGTAATATCGCTTTCGTATTTTCATATTCAAGACCTCCTTCGTTTTCTGCCGTTTGTCGATACAAAAAGCCAGACAATAATAATTGTCGCAATTCCCATAAGCGCCACAAACCACGGAAAACAGACGGAAGCTGCTCCGCTTGCAGCCGTCAACAGAGGCATAGCTGCCACAGGCAGGATGATCGACAGCGGGCGGAACACCCCAATTCCCATATAGGCATATAAGAGGGACGGGAGCAGCGTCACGGCGCTGGTGGCAATGTAGGCTACCTCCATACGTTTCATGCGGCTGGAAATAAGAAGCACAATGACCGCCCCACAGAAAAGCATAAACCAGCGAAAAACGTATAACAGCACCAGCGCGCCGGTAATGGAGCAGTTCAACGGAAATGCCGAAAGCATGGAAAGATTTTTCACCGGGGCGCTCCATGCAGGAATATCGAAGTCGGACAGCAAGGCGTAAACCTCCATGCCATAGACCACAGCCCAAACAAGCGTTGTCATTCCCGCCGCCAGCAGGAGCTTTCGGAAAATCAGCGCACCCCGGCCCCGTGCCGTGGATTTCAGGAGATAGGTCATGCCGGATTGCCGCTCGTAGGCCATACCTCCGGCCAGAAGCAATGTTAGAGCCAGCACCGCCACCAGCGCGGCCTGTTGCTGATTGCTCTGCGCTCGGCTGCCGTACACACTCTCAAAGGGCGTCTCGTCGATCAGCCACGGGACAAAGCCCTCCGCCGTGCCCTTGTCCCGCAACTCCTGGGCGCGGGAGCGAACTTTGGAAAGCCCCTCGCCCTTTGTCTGCGCCGTGGACGCCTCTCGATTGTACTTGTCCAGCATCGGGTATTCGATCAGTCCGGCGTCAAAGTCGGCCTGCGCCTGATCGCGGGCGGCGATAATCTCGTCAAGTTCCGTCTGCTCCGCGTCCATTCGGGAAAAGGTGTCGTCGGTGATCTCTCCGGCAAACTGCGCCGTGTACTGCTTTGCCGCCTGTTCCGCGGAGGACATGACGGGGATGCTCACCGTGTAGGACAGGCCGAAAACAACATAGACCAGCAGGGCGGCGATGACCACGCCCTTTTGAATCCACAGCGTTTTGTGAAGCTCCATACCGAACAAATGCAGACGGCGTAAAAACTTATCCGTGACGCTGTTAATGCCATAAGCTACCCGTCCCAGCAAGTCACGTCCCGCAGCGGGCTTTTTGTGACAGTGAACATAGATACACACCGCCGCCAGAATCAGGCACAGCGGAATTAAGGCAAGCTGTGAAATGCTTCGTATTCCCAGCGGATAGCTGAAAATGTCGATGTTCAGATAGTTCGTGTAGAGGTCGGACAGGCTGATGTAGGTAAACAGGTTGAAATATTTGAGTATGTTGAAAGCACTCTGCACGGGCAGGAGCGTATACAATCCATACTCCACTACCAGCACACCCGCCGCCACGATGATGGTGTATTTCACATTGTTGATGGCCGCCAGCATGAGCCAGAGAAGAAGGCTCACTAAAAAGGCGGCAGCGATCCGTAACAGGAAGAAACGGACGAGGAAGCCGCCCACCGTTGTGAGCATGGGCAGCCTGCCCAGCGTCTCCACGGATTGCACAGCGCGGTCTAAATCTCCAATGCCGCCGTAAAGGGAGAAGCCCAGCGCAAGGTCCGTGCCATAGAGCAGCAGCACTCCGACAACGGATGTGCCGAACAGGATCAGCGTCCGGCGAATTGCCAGTTTTAATCTTCCGTTTGGCGCGGCGTGGACAACGCTCCACAGACCGGCTTTCCGTTCCTCCAAAAAGGACAGACCAATCAGGACAAGCACCAGCAGCAGAAAGTAATCCGTGAGCCGAAAGGACATGAACGAATCCACCGCGCCGTCCGTCCCCAGCGTTAGCTCCACCCCCTGCAACTTTTCAAATTCATCCGCCGTTTTGACGATGTTCCGCCCGGAGAAGCTGTTGGGGTCGTTGAAGATGGAGAAGGTCAGGAGGTTGTCTTTATTCTTTTGGATATTATCCAGCCACCCGCCGTAGCCGGTCAGGTAACCGGTCTGCGCCAACAGATTATTGACCGCCACATAATCCAGCCGGTCATCTTCTGTGTCGGTGTCCCCGGTGATCTTTGCGGAAAGCGCCGCCTTTTCATCGGTCAACATCGTAACGGCGTCGGCAAGGGGCAGCTTCTGCGCCCGGTCGATCCATTCCGAATATCGCTGATATGCCGCCCATGCGTCCACCGGTTCTTGGGTCGTCATAAATGTACCGTCAACAAAGATAAAACCGCTGCTGGGCAGCTCTAAATCAAGCCCATAGTCATTTTCCCGCTGTTCACGGGCAAAGAGAAAGCCGTTGAGCAGCAAAATCAGCACAAGTCCCACGATCAGGCGGCGGTTCGATAAAATGCGTCCGAGTTCTTTCATGCCGCCGCCTCACTCCCCTAAATAATAGAGGTACACATCCTCCAGCGTCAGGTGATCCGGCACATATTGACCGCCCTCCGGGAGCTTGTCCCCCACGACGCGCACCCACGTTTCGCCTTGCCGTTGGAACACGTTGCCCACCTTGTACTGTTCCTGCATTTTTTCAAGGTCACCCGGTTCACAGGGAAGCTCCTTCACCTTGTCTGCCACGCTGTCCACGAGGTTCGCGGGGGTGTCCACGCCCACCACATGGCCGTGCTTCATCATCAGAATTTGGTCGGAGATGGATTCAATGTCGCTGACAATGTGAGTCGCCAGCAGGATGATCCGCCCACGGGACAGGGAGGAAATGAAGTTGCGGATGCGGATTCGCTCTTTCGGGTCAAGCCCCGCCGTGGGTTCGTCGAGAATGACCACCTTCGGATCGCCAAGAAGCGCCTGCGCCAGCAAGACCCGCTGCTTCATGCCGCCGGAGTAGCCGCCCAGCTTCTTGTGGCGCACGTCGGACAGGTTCGTGATCTCCAACAGCTTTTCAATTTCCGCTCTGGCCTGCTTTTTCGGGATAGCTTTCAGGTCGGCCATATAGGAGAGAAACGTCTGCGCCGTCATGTGTTCATAGTACCCCTGCTGCTGGGGCATATATCCGAGGGCGCGCCGGAAGTCCTTGCCCAGCTTCAAAATGTCCGTCCCGTCGAACAGGATTTTCCCCTCCGTCCGTGGGATGTTGTCGGTGAGCAGGTTCATCATAGTGGATTTCCCCGCGCCGTTTGCGCCGAGGATTCCGTAAATGCCCTCGGTAAAGGTGATATTCACATGGTCGAGGGCGGTAAAATTGCCATATTGCTTTGTAAGATTGATTAGTTCAAGTTTCATGTTGCGTGATACCCCCATTACCAATTGTAAATCTGCGTAATCTCGCCGGTTTCGATATTGACACAGCACAGGACACGATTCCTGAGCATAGTCCCGACACCGCCCGACCAGGTCTGCACGCTGGCGTCGGCTACGAAATAAATATCCGAGCCGGAGCAGAAGACCAGCTTGCAACTTTCAAGGGCGTCGAATTGATCGTAGAGAGACTTTAATGACAGTTCCTTGATAAAGCCCCCGTCAAGCCCATAGACGAAGATGGTATCCCCGCCGATGTAATCATTGCCGCCGATGCCATACTGTTGACCGTTTTTATCCTCCGGAGTGTCATTCATAAGGCAGAGGTAGTCGTCGGAGAAAATAGCCGTGCCGTACTCGACCTTTTCGTGGGTATCTGCCAGCTTCACCGTCTCGCCGGTGTCAAGATCGGTTTTCCAGAAGTCTCCGCCGGAGAGGTAGAAGTAAATATACCCGCCCAGCACGTACCACTGGCTGACTTCGACGCCGGTAGATACCCATTCGCCCACCTCATCCGCATCCGGCGTTTCCCAGACTTGGGTGACAGTCCCTGTGTCGGGGTCATAGGAAAAGAGCGTGTCCTTATACGTTCCGTTGGTTTGCGGAATATTCACCATGAAATACATGAAGTCTCCGTCAGCCCATAGGGTGTATTGCGGGGCGCTCAAATTGAAGCCCTGTCCGGCGTCCGCGCTTTCCTCACCCCAAATCGCCACGGCATCCTTTTCAATGTCCCCGCCCAGAGGCATGGCGTAGAGAACTCCGCTGTAGGGGAAGTACACAGTCCCCCGGTGTCCTATTGGCTGTGGTGTCCAGGAAGAAGTATCGCCGCCGGGGGTGAACTCCAGATTTTGGACTGCTCGTCGGTTTGTCCCATCAAAATCCGCGCAATAGAGCCGTTCGCCATAGTTCACATATTGGCCGTTTTCGAGGACGCCGTCGCTACTTGCATAGTACAGTTTGCCTCCTGCCGCCCAGAGCGCATCGACACTGAAATCGGCGTTGCAGGTCTTGTCGTTATGCTCACACTCAGGCTTGCCGCACAGAATGGTGATCTTATTTGTCTCTTTTTCTATATAGTAGATATAAGCGCCTTTGAGCTGGATGTAAAAGCCATCGTCCGTCTCAGTTACAATGCGAAGAAACTTAGTAGCAACTGACTGGTGCATATTTTTCTGGAAATCGTCACTCACGTTTTGATTGGCGGGAATATCCACCTTCCCGCCAACCTCCTTATTGCAGGATGCGAGGGAGAGGGAGAGAAGGACAGCGAGAAGCGCGGAAAGTAATTTTTTAATCATGTTGTCCTCCTTAATCCCAATTATAGATCTGCGTGATCTCGCCGGTTTCAATGTTGACACAGCAAAGGTTCATGTTCCGGTGCATGGTGCCAACACCGCCCGACCAGCTCTGCGTACTGGCGTCGGCCACGAAATAGATATCCGAGCCGGAGCAGAAAGCCAGCTTGCAGCTTTCAAGGGTGCCGAATTGATCGTAGAGGGGCTTTAAGGACAGCTCCTTAATGAAGCTCCCGTCAAGCCCGTAGACGTAGATGGTGTTCCCGCCGATGGTATTATTGCCGCCGATGCCATATTGTTGGCCGTCTTTACTCTCCGGGGTACTGTTCATAAGGCACAGGTAATCATCGGAGAAGATGGCCTCGCCGTATTTTGTCTTATCACTGGTGTTAGCCAGCTTCGCCGTCTCGCCGGTAGCAAGATCAGTTTTCCAGAAATCACCGCCGGAGAGGTAGAAGTAAATTGTCCCGTCCAGCACATACCACTTGCTGACGTAGACGCCGGTAGATATCCATTCGCCCACCTCGTCCGCGTCCGGCGTCTGCCAAACTTGGGTGACGACCCCTGTTTCTGGGTCATAGGCGAACAGCGTGTCCTTATATGTCCCGTCTGTTTGCGGGATATTCACCATGAAATACATGGTGTCCCCGTCAGCCCAGAGGGTGTATTGCGGGGCGCTCAAATTGAAGCCCTGTCCGGCATCCTCGCTTTCCTCACCCCAGACAGCCACGGCGTCCTTCTCAATGTCCCCGCCAAGGGGCATGGCGTAGACAATTCCACTATAAGTGAAATATACGATCCCCCGGTGCTGAATAGGATATTTTGTCCAATTCGAGGTGTCGCCGCCGGGAGTAAACTCCAGATCCTGCACAACCCGCAGATTCGTTCCATCGGCTTCAACAGAGCGCAAACAATCTCCACGGTCTGTGTAGGTTCCGTTCTCAAAGACCGAGTCGCTGTTGTTGAAATATAGTTTGCCGTCGGTATACCATAAGCTCTTGGCATGAAGGCGGGCATTGCATGAGCTATCTCTATGTTCACATTCAGGTTTGCCGCATAGAATGGTAATTCCTTTTGTTCCTTTTTCAATGTAGTAGATATAAGCGCCTTTGAGTTGTATGTAGAAGCCCGCGTCAGTCTCTGTAATCGTGCTGAGATCGTTTGATGTGGACTGGTGCATATTCTTCTGGAAGTCCGCGCTGCCAGTTTGATTTGCAGGAATATCCACATTCCCGCTGTCGTCCTTATTGCAGGCGGCGAGGGAGAGTGTGAGTAGCGCAGCAAGAAGCGCGGAAAGTAATTTTTTTATCATGTTGTCCTCCTTAATCCCAGCTAAAGATCTGCGTGATCTCTCCGGTTTCGATATTGACACAGCATAGGTTCAGATTCCAATTCATTTTTCCGACGCCGCTTGACCAGCTCTGTACGCTGGCATCGGCCACGAAATAGATGTCCGAGCCGGAGCAGAAAGCCAGCTTGCAGCTCTCCAGGGTGTCAAACTGCTCGTAGAGGGACTTCAAGGGCAGCTCCTTGATAAAGCTCCCGTCAAGGCCATAGACATAGATGGTGTCCCCGCCGGTGTAATCATTGCCACCGATGCCATACTGTTGGCCGCCGTTACTCTCTGGGGTACTGTTCATAAGGCACAGGTAATTGTCGGAGAAGATGGCCTCGCCGTATTTTGTTTTATCACTGGTGTTGGCCAGTTTCACCGTCTCGCCGGTGGCAAGGTCTGTACGCCAGAAATCGTTGCCGGAGAGGTAGAAGTAAATGGTCCCGTCCAGCACATACCACTGGTTGACTTCGACGCCGGTAGATACCCATTCGCCAACCTCGTCAGCGTTCGGCGTCTCCCAGACTTGGGCGACAGCTCCCGTTTCCGGGTTATAGGCAAAAAGCGTATCCTTGTATGTCCCATTGGTCTGAGGGATGTTTACCATGAAATACATGGTGTCACCGTCGGCCCAGAGGGTGTACTGCGGGGCGCTCAGGTTGAAGCTCGACCCGGCATCCTCGCTTTTCTCGCCCCAGACAGCCACGGCGTCCTTTTTAATGTCTCCGCCCAAGGGCATGGCGTAGAGAACTCCGCTGTAAGGGAAATACACGATTCCGCGGTGCTGGATCGCCTTGACTGTCCAGGAGGAGGTGTCGCCGCTGGGGATGAACTCAAGATCCTGCACCACCCGGCGGTTTTCCCCATTGGGGTCAATGGAATAGACGCGCAGTCCGTAGTCTACATATTGGCCGTTTTCAGGGATATAGGCGCTGTCGGTGTAATAAAGTTTGCTCCCCGCGAACCAGAGGCTATCTGTATAATGTGTATTCGCGTTACAGGTGTCGTCATTGTGCGCACATTCCGGCTTGCCGCACAGGATGGTGATGTTCTTTGTGGCCTTTTCGATGTAATAGACATAGTCGTCGAGCTGGATGTAAATGCCCTCATTTGTCTCCGTGACCTCTCCAGCGTCATATGTGTTGGATTGGTGCATATTCTTTTGGAAATCGTAGTCTCCGGTCTGCGTGTCGGGAATATTCACCTTTCCACCGTCGTCCTTATTGCAGGCGGCAAGGGAAAGTGTGAGAAGAGCCGCAAGCAGCACAGAAAGTAATTTTTTTATCATGTAGTCCTCCTTAATCAAAGTTATAAATCTGCGTAATTTCGCCGGTTTCGATGTTGATGCAGCAGAGGATAAAATTCCCTTCCTTTTTGCCGACGTTGCCCGACCAGACTTTCGTACTGGCATCGGCAACAAAGTAGATGTCGCTGCCGGAGCAAAAGACCAGTTCACAGCTTTCAAGGGTGTCAAATTTGTCGTAGAGGGACTTCAGTGACAGCTCCTTGACGAATGTTCCATCCAGCCCGTAGACGTAGATGGTGTCCCCGCCCAGGTAATCGTCGCCGCCGATGCCGTATTGCTGCCCTCCGTCCTCATCCTCCGGGGTGCTGTTTATGAGGCATAGGTAGTCGTCAGAGAAGACAGCCTTTCCGTACTTGGTTTTTTCGTGGCTGTCCGCCAGCTTCACCGTTTCGCCGGTGTCAAGATCGGTTTTCCAGAAGTCACCTCCGGAAAGATAGAAGTAGATTGTCCCGTCCTTGACGTACCACTGGCTGACGGAGACGCCTGTTGATGTCCACTCACCGACCTTGTCCTTGCCTGGCACCTGCCAGACCTGTTCGACCGCCCTGGAGCTTGGGTCATATTGAAAGAGCGTGTCCTTGTACGTTTTGTCAGCTTGCTGGATGTTCACCATGAAATACATGAAATCCCCATCGGCCCATAGGGTGTATCGCGGGGCGCTCAGGTTAAAGCTCTGCCCGGCGTCCGCGCTCTTCTCCCCCCAGATGGCCATAGCGTCTTTCTCAATGTCTCCGCCCATAGGCATGGCATAGAGAACACCACAGTAGGGGAAATACACGATTCCCCGGTGTTGGATCGGAAAAGGCGCCCAGGAGGAGGTTTCTCCGCCAACTTCAAACTGGAGCTTTTGGACTACGCGGCGGTTTTCGCCGTTGGGATCGACGCAGTAGAGGCGCAGTCCATAGTCCACATAGCTGCCGTTTTCCATGATGGAATCGCTGTTGATGAAATACAACTTGTCACCCGCGAACCAGATACTGTTTGAATATGTATAGGCATTGCAGGTGTTGTCATTGTGTTCACATTCAGGTTTGCCGCAGAGGATGGTGATACCCTTTGTGGCCTTGTCAATATAATACATATAATCCCAATCAAGCTGAATGTAGATGCCGTCCTCCGTTTCACTAACTCTGCCAAATTCGAGAGAGTCTGATTGGTGCATATTTTTTTGAAAATCTTTACTCCCGTTTTGATTGACGGGAATATTCAGTTTTCCGTCGCCGTCCTTATTGCAGGCAGCGAGGGAGAACGTGAGTAGCGCTGCAAGAAGCGCAGAAAGAAGTCTTTTCGATGTTTTCATAATATTTTCCTCATTACCAATTATAAATTTGTGTTATCTCGCCGGTGTCTATGTTCACGCAACAGAGGGCGCGGTTCCAATTCATGGTGCCGGAACCACTTGACCAGGTCTGCGCGCTGGCGTCGGCTACAAAATAGATTTCATTCCCTGAGCAGAAAACCATCTCGCAATGCTTGATACCGTCGATCTCCCCGTACAGGGATTTTAAGGACACCTCCTTGACGAGCGTCCCGTCCAGGCCGTAGACATAGATCGTGTCCCCGCCGATGTAATTATTGCCGCCGATGCCGTATTGTTGGCCGCTCTTATCCTCCGGGGTGTCATTCATAAGGCAAAGGTAGTCGTCGGAGAATATAGCCGTGCCGTACTCGGTCTTATCACTGGTATTGGCCAGCTTCTCGTGTTCCCCGGTCTCCAGATTCGTGCGCCAAAAGTCGTTGCCGGAGAGGTAGAAGTAGATGTATCCTTCCAGCACATACCATTGACTTACGGAAACGCCCGTAGATACCCACTGGCCCACCTCGGACCCGTCCGGCGTCTGCCAAACCTGAGAAACTTCCCCAGTTTCGGGGTCATAGGCAAACAGCGTGTCTTTATAGGTTCCGTCGTTTTGTGGGATATTTACCTTGAAATACATCGTGTCCCCGTCGGCCCAGAGGGTGTACTTTGGGGCGCTGAGATTGAGGCTCTGGCCGGCGTCGGCGCTCTCCTCGCCCCAGACGGCCACGGCGTCTTTCTCAATGTTCCCACCCAGGGGCATGGCGTAAAGAACGCCGCTGTAAGTGAAATACACGATTCCCCGGTGTCCCATGGCCAGGGGTATCCATGAAGAGGTGTCGCCGCCGGGGACGAATCCCAGATTCTGAACCGTCCGCCGGTTTGTCCCGTCAAAATCCGCGGAATAGAGCCGTTCGCCGTAGTTCACATATTGACCGTTTTCTTCCACATAGTCTCCATTTGAATAATACAGCTTGTCGCCGGAGGCCCAGAGTGCCTGGGCGTGAAAGAAGGCATTGCAAGTGATGTCCTCATGTTTGCACTCAGGCTTATTGCAAAGGATAGTAATGGCCTTTGTCGCCTTTTCAATGTAATAGATGAACATACCGTTGAGCTGTACATAGAAGCCGTCGTCCGTCTCAGCGGCAACGCTGAGGAATTTGGTGGTGATTGACTGGTGCATATTCTTCTGAAAATCCTCGCTGACGCTTTGGTTGGCGGGGATATTCACCTTCTCGCCATCCTTATTGCAGGCGGCGAGGGAGAGGGTGAGCAACACAGCAAGAAGTGCGGTAAAAAGTCGTTTTATAGTTTTCATGATGGCGGCCTCCTTAATCCCAGTTGTAAATCTGTGTAATCTCTCCAGAGTCGATATTGACGCAGCAGAGGATATAATATGAATTCTTTGTGCCGACACTTCCCGACCAGCTCATGGTACCGGCGTCGGCCACAAAATAGATGTCCGAGCCGGAGCAGAAAGCCAGCTCGCAGCTTTCCAGGGTATCAAATTGATCGTAGAGGGACTTCAGTGACAGCTCCTTGACGAGTGTTCCATCCAGACCGTAGACGTATATGGTGTCCCCGCCCAGGTAATCGCCGCCGCCGGTGAGGCCATATTGATGTCCACCCTCATCCTCCGGAGTGCTGTTTATGAGGCACAGGTAGTCGTCAGAGAAGACAGCCTTTCCGTATTTTGTTTTCTCGTGGGTGTCCGCCAGCTTTTCAGTCTTGCCGGTCGAAAGATCCGTGCGCCAGAAGTCGTTGCCGGAGAGGTAGAAGTAGATGGCCCCGCCCATGACATACCACTTGCTGACGGAGACACCGGCAGATTCCCATTCGCCCACCTCGCCCGCGTCCGGCGTCTCCCAGACTTGGGAAACTTCCCTCGTTTCGGGGTCATAGGCAAAGAGTGTGTCCTTGTGTGTCCCGTCGGTTTGCGGAATGTTCACCATGAAATACATGGTGTCCCCGTCTGCCCAGAGGGAGTACTGTGGGGCGCTCAGGTTGAAACTCGGCCCGGTGTCCTCACTTTCCTCACCCCAGATGGCCACGGCATCCTTCTCGATGTCTCCGCCCAGAGGCATGGCGTAGAGGACGCCGCTATATGTAAAGTACACCGTTCCCCGGTGCTGAATTGCTTGGGGTGTCCAGGAAGAGGTATCGCCGCCGGGGGTAAACTGGAGCTTTTGAACCACCCGGCGGTTTGCGCCGTTGGGATCGACGCAATAGAGACGCCGTCCATAACTCACCCAAGTCCCGTTTTCCTCCACACGGCTGGAATTGGTGAAATACAGCTTGCCTCCTGCAAACCACAGGCTGTCTGTATATGTGCGGGCATTGCAGGTGGCGTCGTTGTGCTCACATTCGGGCTTGCCGCAGAGAATGGTGATGCCCTTTGTGGCTTTATCAATATAATACATAAATTCCGAATCAAGCTGAATGTAGATGCCATCCTCCGTTTCGCTGGCTCTGCCAAATTCGAGGGAGTCTGATTGGTGCATATTCTTCTGAAAATCGTCGCTGCCGGTTTGGTTGACAGGAATATTCAGCTTTCCGCCGCCGTCCTTATTGCAGGCGGCGAGGGAGAGAGTGAGAAGAGCAGCGAGAAGCGTAGCAAGAAGTTTCATTGGTTTTCTCATAGTGTTGGCCTCCTCATTGCCAGTTGTATATCTGGGTAATCTCACCGGTGTCTATATTGACGCAGCAGAGGGTGAGATTTCTGTTATAAGTAAAGCCGACGCCGACTTCGCCAGTTCTTGTCGTGGCGTCTGCAAGTAAATAGATATCGCCGCCGGAGCAAAAGAGTAGCTTACAACTTTCAAGAGTGTCAAATTTGTCGTAAAGGGACTTCAAAGACAGTTCCTTGATCAAGTTCCCGTCCATTCCGTAGACGTAGATTGTGTCTCCGCCAAGGTAATCGCTGCCTGCGATGCCATATTGATGCCCGTCTTCAACCTCCGGTGCGCTGTTCAAAAGGCACAGGTTGCCATCGGAAAAGACAGCCTCGCCATACTTGGTTTTTTCGTGGGTGTCCGCCAGTTTCACTGTCTCTCCGGTGACAAGATCGGTTTTCCAGAAGTCACCGCCGGAGAGGTAGAAGTAGATAGCCCCACCCATGACATACCACTGGCTAACGGAAACGCCCGTTGATACCCATTCACCGACTTCATCCTTGTCCGGCACCTGCCAGACCTGTGTGACGATACCTGCCTCGGAGTCATAGGCAAAGAGCGTGTCCTTGTATGTCCCGTCAGTTTGTGGGATGTTTACCATAAAATACATGGTGTCCCCGTCCGCCCACAGGGTGTATCGCGGGGCGCTCAAATTGAAGCTTGGCCCCGCGTCCTCGCTTTCCTCGCCCCAGATGGCCACGGCGTCTTTCTCAATGTCCCCACCCAGGGGCATGGCATAGAGGATGCCGCAATACGGGAAATATACGATTCCCCGGTGCTGGATTGGATGAGGCTCCCAGGAGGAAGTTTCGCCCCCGACTTCAAACTGGAGCTTTTGGATCGTTCGGCGGTTTGTTCCGTCAAAATCCACGGAGTAAAGTCTCAACCCATAGTTCACATATTGGCCGTTTACATTCACATAATCGCGATTCGAATAATACAACTTGTCGCCGGTGGCCCAGATTGCCTCAGCGTGAAGGCGTGCGTTGCAAGTGCTGTCTTTATGATCACACTCAGGCTTATTGCACAGTATAGTAATGTTCTTTGTGGCCTTTTCGATATAGTAGTAGCGGGAATTTGGTCCTCCCATGTAAATCCCACCATCGGTTTCACAGATAAATCGGATATCGTCTGATGTGGACTGGTGCATATTCTTCTGAAAATCCTCGCTGCCGGTTTGGTTGGCAGGAATATTCACCTTTCCACCGTCGTCCTTATTGCAGGCGGTTATGGAAAACATGAGTGCCGCCGCCAGCAGCGCGGCAAGTAGCTTTTTTGCCATGTAGAGTATCCTCCTAAAATGAATAATCGTGCAGACGGATTTTCCATCTGCACGATTATTCTAAAGGTCAGTTTTAACGAAAACCTAACGATTTTCAAAAAAGTTGAAATTACAGCGAAAAAGCTGCGGTGACAGCGGCGCCGCCATTCTCCGCGTTTTCCAGCTTCAGGCTGCCCCCGTGTTTTTCACAGAGCGTATGGCAAATATACAGACCAAGGCCGAAATGATACGTTTTTTCGTTCTGCTCCCCGCTGTAATAGGGCTTTGCGGCGGTCGTAAGCTCCTTTTCTTTGAAGCCACGACCATCATCGGTAATACAGACGGTGAACATTTTTCCGTTGCTTGCAAGGTGAACGGTGATTCTCGTCTTGGCAAACCGAAGTGCGTTGCCCAGCAGATTTTCAAACACCTGTGTCACCGCCGAGGGGTCGATGTTCAACGTGTCAGCTTCTATGTCGGAGGTTATTTCGCAAGAAATGCTTTGTTTTTCACACAGTAGCGTTGTCGTTTCCCGCAGCCCTGTGATGAAATCTCCTGCCGGGATAGCCTCCCGCTGAATCGGCAAATCTGACAGTTTTTGCGCGGTGTTCATGCTGTCAACAAACTGCCGCAGTCGCTCCACATGGGCGGACATGGTGTGGACGGTTTCAATTACTTTTTCCTTTGGAAGCTGCTCGGTGGGAAGATACTCGGAGAGTGTGTCCGTATACCCTTTTAGAACCGCGATAGGGGTGCGCAAATCATGGGTATATGCGTCATTGAGTTGCTTTCTTTCTTCTATCATCTGACTCATACGCAAATTGTTTTCGTCCAGCGCACAGCGCATTTTCTCGAAAGCGCCGCACAGCTTCGCCATTTCATCGTGGCCGGAATAATCCAAAGAAAAAACAAAATCGTTTTCTGCAATTTTTTTAGAGGCGTTTACGAGCATCGCCAGAGGCTTTTTCAGCTTGGTAAAATAGAGCAGCAGGACGGCTGTCAGCAGGCTTATGGAATAAATAAAAATCGGGGCGTACTGTATGATAAATCGACAGTTCCTATATAAATTGGCATCATATTCAGACATTCCTTCTATATCTACTTTGTAGTAAAAAGTGATTTCACCGTTTTCTCCTGTTATAGGCGCATAGATAATTTCATCACCATCGGATATTTCATTTTGGGAAATAACGTAGCTCCAGTTAATCTGAGACATTTTGGAACCTGCCGCACTCGTGATCTTGTTTGATGCCAGCGACGCGATGACAAGCGCCGCGACCGCGAACAGGAAAATAGCCAGCCAAATTGGAATACTGCGATACCACTCCTTTATTTTACCCATTTGTAGCCCACCCCCCAAACGGTCTGGATATATGGCTTGCAGCCCGCGACGGCTAACTTTGCCCGCAGTCTGCTGATATGCTCCATAGAGGTATTCGGGTCTGCGTCGCTGTCCATTTCCCATATACGATCAAAAATACGATCCTTGCTGAATAGCTGTCCGGGGTGCATGGATAGAAGCTCCATGATCTCATACTCTTTCGGCGTCAAAGAAATGATTTCGTCTTTGAAGCTGACCTGACGGGTGGTGTAGTCGATCATAAACTGATCGTCCAGATACAGACGGTGCGCCGTCTGCCCGTTGCGGTCCTCCCGGCGTAGGTGGGCTGCGACACGCGCCCCTAATTCACTGACGGAGAACGGTTTGACAATGTAATCGTCACCGCCCGCCGCAAAGCCGTCCAGCTTGTCCTGATCTTCGATCCTTGCGGTTAGGAACAAAATGGGACAGGTAACGTGTTCCCGAATGCGGCGGCACACCTCCAGTCCGTCAATATCCGGCATATTGATGTCAAGCAGAATCAAATCCGGCTGTTTTGCGGCCTTTTCAATCCCAGCAAGACCGTTTTCCGCAAGTATCACATTGTAGTCTTTAAGTTCAAAATACTGTTTGAGCATTGCGCCCATATCCTTTTCATCGTCTATAATCAAAAGCGTTTTTCTCATGTGTCACCCCTCCATGGAAAAAGTATAAAAGGCAGTTTTAACGAAATTCTAACGATTACAAAATTTTCTTCGTGCGTCGGCAGGCTTTTTTGCGTTTTTGGGAATCAGCCACACCTTTCCCATCTTTTCCGCGCCGGAAATGCGCCCCTCCGAACAGTAGTAGTTTATCATGCGGGGAGAGATACCCCATTTTTCGCTGGCCTGTTTCAGCGTCATGTAGTCCATATTGCGCCTCCAACAAAGAGATAAGAATATTATATTTCGCTATTTCGAAGAAAACAAGTCTGCGAAAGTGAACATTCTCTGAAACCTATGTACCAGCCGCAAAAGCGGCTGGCATTTTTAGTAGGCAGGGGTGCCTTATGCAAAGCAAGTAATTATGGAAAGATGCGGAGAAAAGTCTTGATAAATCGGGGCTTTTTCCCGCACTTTCTTTACATAAAAGATGACCATGCCACTTCCAACGCTGTATGATTATGGCGGAGGTGATTAACATGGTT
>CANPYK010000038.1 GCA_947588605.1 uncultured Oscillospiraceae bacterium | reverse complement strand
ACGATCTTCATGCGGTTCTGCGGGAATGTGATCAAGTAAAGGAATAGCGTTAGCCCCCCGGCGAAAGCCGGGGGGCGGTTTTTTGCACCAGGCCGAGCCCCTCCCCTTGGGAGGGGGCAGGGGGTGGGTGTGGGATGCCGGTGCCGCTCTGGCATCCCACCTTCGCTACCCCCCTGCCCCCCTCCTACGAGGAGGGGGCTTAAAAGGTTGCGGCTGACGCCACAGATTTGATTTGCCCGCGCGGAGGGGACGGGGGATGGGCGGACACATGGGTCCGCCCCTACGGTGGATTGGAAAATGGTGCAATTTCTTTGTATATCTATCCATCACCGCTGTAGGGGCGGGTTCCAAACCCGCCCACCGATGACTTGGCTCCATCCCAAGAGGGAGGTTTACAAATCCGGGCGGGGCGTGTATACTGTAGGAAAAAGGTGGTGCGCGGAGATGGAGAAATGCTCGTTTATTGTGGTGGGCTCCGGGTGGAGGAGCGAATTTTACGCGCGGATCGCGAGACGCTTTCCGGCGCTTTTCGAGCTCCAATATATCCTGTGCCGGACCGAGGAGAAGGCCCGGGCGATGGGGGAGAGGCTGGGGGTGCCCGCCACGGCCTCGGAGGAGCGGTGTATCAAGGCGCGGCCCGACTTCGTCGTCGTTGCGGTGAATAAGGAATCCCTTTTCGAGGTAACGCGCCGTTGGGCGGGGCTGGGGTTCCCGGTGCTTATGGAGACGCCGGCAGGGGTCCGCGAGGAGGACCTGCGGGCGCTTTGGGAGCTTGCCAGGGGCGGCGCGGTGGTGCGGGTGGCGGAGCAGTATTTCCGCTATCCCCTGGTGGCCTGCGGCCTCCGGGCGCTTGCGCGGGGGCTCATCGGGGAGCCGGACAGCGTGGAGCTGTCGCTTGTCCACGACTACCACGCCATGAGCCTCATCCGGCGGATGTTGGGCATCGGGCTTGAGGACTTCACCGTCACGGGCCGGGAGCTCGTCAGCCCTGTGGAGGAGACGGATTCCCGCTATGGTCCCGTGACGGACGGGACGGTGAAGGCCCGGGGTCGCGTCCGGGCGGAATTTGTCTTTTCCGGCGGCAGGCGGGCCTTCTATGACTTTGACGGCGTGCAGTACCACAGCTTCATCCGCGCCCGCCACATCGACGTCCGGGGCGTCCGGGGGCAGTGGAACGACACCGTCGTCCGGTACGTGGACGCCGGCCACGCGCCGGGGCTGTTGAAGCTTCGGGCGGAGGCCGTGCCGGGCTATGAGGCGCTGATGACGCCGGAGCTTGCGGGAATCGGGGTGCTCTGGGACCCCTTCGTCCACATGGAAACGGCTCAGGACGAGTACGCCATTGCCACGCTTCTTGCGGACTTCGGGACGCTCCTGCGTACGGGACAGGAGTTTTACCCGCTGAGCGAGGCTCTGGAGGATGCCTACATGTGGCTGCGGATGAAAAAGGCCGTGGAGACGGGGGAGAGCGTTCCGTCGGGGCCGAGGCCGTGGCGATAAGGAGGAAACCGGCATATATCGGCAAAAGCCTTGATTTGTTCACATTTTCGGCGTAAAATGGGCCGGTAGAACGTTCGAACGGAGAGATGGCATGGACAAGATAGCCGTTTTGATCCCCTGCTACAACGAAAGCCTCACGGTGGCCAAGGTGGTGGAGGACTGGAAGCGCGCCCTGCCGGAGGCGGTGGTCTACGTATACGACAACAACTCCACCGACGGCACGGCGGACATCGCCCGCAAGGCCGGCGCGGTGGTGCGGCACGAGTACCAGCAGGGGAAGGGCAACGTGATCCGCCGCATGTTCCGGGAGGTGGACGCCCGGGTCTACCTTATGGTGGACGGGGACGACACC
The DNA here is from genome assembly GCA_947588605.1 of uncultured Oscillospiraceae bacterium. Taxonomy (GTDB): domain Bacteria; phylum Bacillota; class Clostridia; order Oscillospirales; family Oscillospiraceae; genus RUG626. The sequence continues at coordinate 14,205 of CANPYK010000038.1, read as the reverse complement.
TACCCCGCCGACTGCGCCCGGGAAATGGCTGACCTGGTGCTCCACCGGCAGGCAGACATGGTGGTGGGGGACAGGCTCTCCTCCACGTACTTCACGGAGAACAAGCGGCCCTTCCACAACTTCGGCAACTCCCTGGTGCGCTTCGCTATCAATACGCTTTTCAAGGCCGACATCCGGGACATCATGACCGGCTGCCGGGCGTTCAGCTTCGAGTTTGTCAAGACCTTCCCGGTGCTGTCCTCCGGCTTTGAGATCGAGACGGAGATGACCATTCACGCGTTGGATAAAAACATGAAGATCGACCAGGTGGTGATCCCTTATCGGGACAGGCCGGCGGGGAGCCAGTCCAAGCTCAACACGGTGAGGGACGGCATGAAGGTCCTGCGGACCATTTTGAAGCTCCACAGGAACTATAAGCCCTGCGCCTTTTTTGACGCCATCGCGGCGCTTTTGATGCTCCTGGCGGCGGGCTTCTTTATCCCTGTGCTGGTCACCTACATCCGCACGGGGCTGGTGCCCAATTTCCCCACGCTGATCGTCTGCGGCTTCACGGCCATCGCGGCGCTCCTGTCCTTTTTCGCGGGGCTCCAGCTCCAGAACGCCGTGCAGAAGAATAAGCAGGATTTCGAGCTGGAGCGTATTCAGATGAACTGGCGCTTCCGGGAGCTGACGGCGGGGGAGGACACGTATGAGTAAGCGCCTGCGGGGCTGGCTGGACGCCTATGCCATGTATTTTTACCCCGCGTGTATTTTATTGACGGCGGTCCTGGTCCTGACAGCGGGGAAGCGGTGGCTCTACGTGGGCGCCGCGGCGTTGCTGCTCTTCGCCTTTCGTCCCGGCTCCGCCCTCCACCGGCCCACGGTGGAGACTTGCCCACCCTGGAAGGCTTTAGTCACCGTCCTGGCGGCGGCCGCCACGGCCGCGGCGTGCCTCTGGCCCATGGGGAAGCTCCCCATCTGGAACGGGGAGGAGCCGGCGCACCGGAACCAATACGAGCTCATGGCGGAGGCCATTCTGGACGGGCGGATCGAGTTTGCCTACGGCGACGAGGACACCTTAAAGGACCTGGAGAACCCCTACGACCCGGAGGAGCGGGCGGAGGCGGGGGCCTTCTATCATTGGGACCACGCCTACTACAAGGGGCATTACTACATGTACTTCGGTATCGTGCCCGTGCTCCTCGTCTTCATCCCGTATAGGCTCCTGACAGGGGAGGCCCTGACCACCTACCACGCCACACAGCTCTTTACGGTCCTCATCATCGCGGGCATTTTCGCCCTTTTCTGGATGGCGGCGCGGCTTTTCTTCCGCAAGCTGTCCTTCGACGTGTATATCGCCCTCTGCGTGGCCTTTTCGGTCATGAGCGTCTGGTACGCCTGCGCCGAGCCGGCCCTTTACTGCACGGCTATCACCGCCGCCGTGGCGCTGGAGGTGTGGAGCATCTTCTTCTTCATCCGTGCCGTCTGGGGTGAGACGCGGGAGAACCGGCAGATCGCGCTGGCCGGCGTGGGGGCTCTTTTAGGGGCGCTGGCCTTCGGATGCCGGCCCACGGTGGCGCTGGCGAACCTCCTGGTCATCCCGATGCTGGCGGTCTTTTTGAAAAAGCGCTCCGTGACCTGGAAGCTTATAGGAAAGCTGGCGCTGGCGGCGCTTCCTTACGTGGTGGTGGGCGCGGCGCTGATGGTGTATAACTACGTCCGGTTTGAGGACCCCTTCGAGTTCGGGCAGGCATATCAGCTCACCGTGGCGGACCAGCATGACTACCGCGTCAGCCTGGACAGCGCGACGATCCTGCGGGTGCTCAACGACACGGCCAACAACTTTTTCGTGCTGGGGCGCATCGGCACCGCTTTCCCGTACCTGCGGTCCTCCAGCGCCTTTGCCAATTTCCCCATTCTCTTTTTGACTGTCCTCGCCTTCCTCCCGGCGCTTAGTGCCGGACGGGAGCGCCGCCTGGGGCCTCTGCTTGCGGGGCTCCTGGTCACGGTGCTGGTCATCACCGCCTTTGAGATCGTCTGGACGCCGTATCTTCTGGAGCGCTATCGGATGGATCTCTACTTTCTCCTGGGGCTCCTGTGCTTCCTCGCCGTGGGGCTGTGGTACGGCTCCCTGGGGGAGAAGGGGCGGAGGAGGCTTGCCTTCGTCTCCATGTCCCTGGCGGCGACGACGGTTGTTTCGGCTTTCCTCCTGTGCGTTTACACCGTTGGCATCTACTACCCGGAGAAGGTGGGCGTCATCGGAGGCCTCCTGGGCCTTGCGTGAGGGGGCGGTTTCATGAACGATAAATCGCTTATAGAGACAGTCAAGCGCCTTATCCGGGAGCACGGGGAGATCGTCTCCTACCTCTTCTTCGGCGTCTGCGCCATGCTGGTGAACATGGCGGCCTACTACGTCCTCTATGAGCTTCTGGACGTGGGCAACGTCCCCGCCACGGTCCTTGCGTGGCTGGAGGCGGTGATCTTTGCCTTCTTCACCAACAAGCGCTGGGTCTTCAAAAGCCGCCGGGAGACCGGCGCGGGCCTTTTGGCGGAGCTTACGTCCTTCTTCGGCTGCCGCGTCCTTACCGGGGCGCTGGACGTGGTCATTATGGCCGTCGCCGTGGACAGGCTCCACGGGAACGGTGTCCTCTGGAAGCTCATCTCCAACGTCATCGTCACCGTCCTCAACTACGTGGCCAGCAAATTTTTCATTTTCAAACGAAAACCGGACAAAAAATAAACGCGGCCCTTCCCGAGAGAAGAGCCGCGTTCTTGTTTGTTAACTCAGGTCCGCTTTTCTCACGATGCCGAAGCCCAGGGGATAGGGGCCGGTGTGGACGGAGATGGCGGCGCCGATGTGGTAGATGTCCAGCGACTGGTCGTGGCCGATGGAGCGCAGGTGCTCCCGGATCACGTCCCGGAAGACCTCACCCTCGGCGTAGTCATAGCCGTAGCCGATGCACGCCACGTACTCGTCGGGCCTTTGGAAGGTGGCGGTGACGTACTTGGTCACCAGCTTGCCCACCATGTCCATGGACTTTTTCCGGGACCTGGTGATGCCGGAGGGGAAGATCTCCCCCTCCTTCAGGGTGATGAGCGGCCGGATGCCCAAAAGCGCCCCGGCCATGCCGGTGAGCTTGCCGATGCGCCCGCCGGCGCGGAGGTAATCGAGATTGCCCACGGTGAAAAGGATACGCCCGGAGGGGAGAATATCCGTCAGACGCTTGACCGACGCCTCAAAATCGAACCCGGCGTCACGGAGTTTACATAATTCTAACACCACCAGCCCCTGGAGCACCGTGTCCACGGTGGAGTCGATGACGGCGCATTTGCGGTCGGGGTGTTCCTCCAGGAAGAGGTCCCGCGCGGCGCGGGCCACGTCGTAGCAGGAGGAGAACTTGCGCGTGATGGTGAGGCAGATCACGTCCTCCCCGGCCTTGGCCGCCTCCTCAAAGGCCGCCAGGAAGTCCGAGGTGGGGGGCATGGAGCTCTTGGGGAACTGCCCGGGGTGGTCCACCATCCACTTGTAGAAGTCGGCCTTGGAAATGTCCACGTTTTCCTTGATGTAATTCTTATCGTCCATGGTCACGTAAAAGGGGACCACATGGATGTTTTTTTCCCGGCAGATCTCCTCGGGAAGATCGCAGGAGCCGTCGGAGATGATCCGATATGTTGCCACTTCCCGCACCTCCTTACAAACAAATCATTTCACTCTAATTATATCCCATTAACTGGTCCTCCACAATATGCAACAATTCACCCAAATGTACCATTAAACCGAACACACTGCCGGGTTTATGTTCATGAGAGCTTCTGTTTTCTCAAAAAGCGCGAGAGTTTTTGGCCAGTCAAACGTCTAAAGAAGTGAAGGGGCGAAAGCCCGGGGAGGTGAGCCGATGGACAGCGGGGCGGAGAGCTACCGGCGTTTCCTGGACGGGGACGACACGGGCCTTACGGAGATCGTCCGGGAATACCGGGACGGGCTGACGCTGTACCTTGTGAAGCTCACAGGCGACATCTTCGCGGCCGAGGAGATCATGGAGCAGGTGTTTTTCACGCTGGTCGCCAAAAAGCCCCGCTTTTCCGGGAAAAGCTCCTTCAAAACGTGGCTCTATATCATCGGGCGCAACGCCGCCCTGGACGCGGCGCGAAGCCGCCGGCACCTGGCCGACACCCCGCCGGAGGATGTCCCGGAGGCGCTCATGGAGGAGGAGAGCGTAGAGCGGGACTATCTGCGGCAGGAGCGGCGCGTGGCCGTCCACCGGGCGCTGAAAAAGCTCCCGCCCCAGTACCGTCAGGCGCTGTATCTTGCGTATTTTGAGGATATGACCGCCGCCGAGATCGCCGCCGTGATGAAAAAGAGCCGCCACCAGACGGAAAACCTTTTGTACAGGGCCCGCGCGGCCCTGAAAGCGGAGCTTAAAAAGGAGGGTATCGATCATTATGAAGAGCTGTGAGGAGATCGCCGCCTCCGCGCTGGAGCGGGGACGGGCGTATGAGACAAGAATGAAGGCCAAACGGAGAACGGCGGGGCGCGTGTGCCTGTGCTCCTTTGCCGCCGTAGCGCTGATCGGAGTGGGAGCGTGGCAGTTCGGAGGCCCGGAGGACATGGACGAGGTGGTGGTAGGGCCCGCTGTGTCCACGCCGACCCCCGCGTCGGAGCGTGAGCCTGATCCCGCGCCCATTGAGCCCCAGGAGACCGGCGCGGAAGCGGGGAACCTGCCGTCTGATAAGACAGACCCCGCGCCCACGCAGCCCCGGGAGACCGGCGGGGAGGCGGGAGGCTTCTACCTCCCGGTGGGAGAAGGAGGGGAATTGACGGAGCCCATGCCCATGATCTCCAGCTACGGCGACGGCGCCGAGGGATGTTTCGCCACCCCTCAAAACGGGGAGATGTTCCTCTCCAACCAGCTTTCCGGGGCGATGAACGAGTACGGGGACACGGTCCTCTACAATGTGCGCGTGGGCGTATCCAAAAACGGGGAGCCTCTTGACAAGTCCTCCCCGGAGGAAGTCAAGATGGCGGCGGATTACTTTTCCGCCCTGGACATCATCTCGTGCATGGAGGACTATTTCGACGGCCAGGAGCACCACTACTTCCTTTACCTCTACGCCACCTTCGCCCAGCTTCAGGAGCTGACGCTGACGCCCCCGGAGGGATACGGATTTATCCTGTTTCTCCGGGATGAACAGCAAACCGACATGAGCGTTTAGTTAAGAAGCGCAAAGAGCGCACAGCACGATTTAGTTTTTTGACAAGCTGAAGAGCGCGCAGCGTTTGTGCTGTGCGCTCTTTGCTTTGCGTGGTATCAACAAGTCGTTTTAAAGCTCATAGTTGTCATTCATGCTTATTCCGGCACAAACCCCTCGAAGATGACGACGCAGCCAGCGTTTTCAAGCTCTCGCATACGCTCCGGGTCGCGGACGGTCCAGCTGACCTCGTGGACGTTGTAGAGCCGGCGCATGAGGCCGAGGACGGGGACGTCGCGGTCTATGTGGTTGTAGGCGATAAAGTCCGGGGTCGTGAGGGGCGTGGTCAGGAGGTTGGTCAGAGCAAAGCGCTGGGAGGGGGAGAGGTGGGCCGGGGCGGAGCGGACAAAGTTTTCGCTGAGCTGTCCCCGGATGACGTCGGGATACTCCCGCTTGAGCCACCAGAGGACATTGGGGTCGAAGGACTCCAGGCAGTAGGGGCCCTTATACCGGTCCATCCGCTCCATAACCGCCCTCACAAGCGGCTGGGCGTTGCCTCCGTGGGTCTTGAGCTCGATGATCAGCGGCGTTTTGCCGGAGAAGACCTCCAGGACCTCCTCAAAGAGCGGGACAGTCTCCTCGGTCCCCAGAAGAGGGAAGCCTGCAAGGTCCGCCGCCGTCATGTCCTCCACCACGGCAGTCCTCCCGGTGACGCGGGCAAGGTCGCTGTCGTGGACGACGCACAGCGCCCCGTCTCGCATGAGGTGGACGTCCAGCTCCGCCCCGAAGCCATGCTCCACGGCGGCGCGGAAGGCGGGCAGGGAGTTTTCGGGACGCCCCTCACTTAAATTATGTAAGCCTCTGTGGGCGAAGCGGTGTCCGGCAAAGTGCTCCCAACCGGGAAAGCCCATTCGCGGGGCCAGGGAAGCGACCCCGACAGCGCCCAATGACGCGGTGGCGGCGGCAAGTGTGAGCGCCGCTTTTGTGGTTTTCTTCATTGTTGCACCTCTCAGTCATCCATGTCCTCAAAGGCCGCCAGGCCCCGCTTGGGCTCGGCCTTGGCGTCGCCGTGCTTCACAAAGAGCATGGTGACGAAGCTCAGCCCCACAAAGAAGGCGGCATAGGGGAACAGTGTCCAATAGCCGACGGCCCTCATCAGGGTGCCGACCAGCGCGGGGGTGACCACCTGGGCGGCCATGGAGGCGGTGTAGTAGTAGCCGGTGAACTTGCCCACATCGGAGCCCTTGCACATCTCCACCACCATGGGCAGGGAGTTGACGTTGATAGCCGCCCAGGCAAGGCCCACCAGGGCGAAGACGACGTACATGATAAGGTTGATGGAGTCGAACACGTTGGTGAGGACCCCGCCCAGCAGGAAGCAGGCGGCCAGCAGGGCAACGCCGCCCAGAATGGTCTTTTTCCGCCCAATCTTGGAGGCCACGATGCCGATGGGGATGTAGCTGACGATGGCCCCGGCGGTAGCCACCATGAGGCAGGTGGACGCGCCGCCAAGGCCCTCGCCCATGACCTTGTCGATGTACCGGGTGAACCAGGTGGTGACGCCGTTGTAGCCCACGAACCAGAGGGCGATGGAGGCCAGCAGGAAGCCCAGACTGCGCTTCACCGGGGTGGGCAGCGCCTCATGGCCGGAGCCGTCGTCCTCCGCCAGGTTCCACTCGGGGTGCGTTGCCTCCAGCGCCTGGTTCTCGGCGGCCAGCTTGGGTTCCCGGATGGTGACCAGCAGCACGATCACCGCCACAGCCATGATGCCGGACACGATCAAAAAGAGGGGCTGATAGTTCACGTGCTCCAGCGCCTTCACCTTGTCGGTGGGGTACATGACGGCGGCGATGGCCAGGTAGATGATGCCGCCTACGGCCCCCATGAGGTTGATGATGGCGTTGCCCTTGGACCGGAGGGGCTTGGGCGTCACGTCGGGCATGAGGGCCACGGCGGGGGAGCGGTAGATGCCCATGGCGATGAGCAGCAGCCCCAGCACCACCACAAAGGACACGAACTTATAGGGAGCGGCCTCGGCGGCGTAGCTGTTGTCCAGAATGGGCAGGATGTTCATCAGGATCACCGCGGCGGCGGTGCCCGCCAGGATGTAGGGGGTGCGTCGGCCCAGCTTGCCGGGCTTGGTGCGGTCGGACAGGCCGCCGAAGAGGGGCAGCAGGAACAGGGCCAGCACGTTGTCCGCCGCCATGATGACGCCGGAGATGGTCTCGTTCAGATGGAAGGTGTTGCCGAGGATCAGTTGGATCACGTTGTCGTACATCTGCCAAAAGGCGCTGATGGACAAAAACGCCAACCCCACCAGGATGGTGCGCTTGTTGTTGAGCTTCAGCTTTTCCATAGTCTCCTCCTTTAAATTTTAAATTCTTTTACAAATATATTAACAGAGGATGAAGGAAAAAGCAACACCATTTTTGTGCAAAATGCTCCAAATTTGACAAAAAGAGGGCGGGGATTTCGTTTCCCTCCCTCTTTTTTTACGATTTTAACGTTACCAACCGGCGTTTTCGTCCTTGGCCACGTAGAAGACCCCCAGGGTGCCGGGGCCGCAGTGGATGGTGACGACGCTCCCGGCGCGGGTGACGTGGACATTTTTAAAGACGCCGAGCGCGCGCACCTTGTCCGCGACCTCGTCGATGATCTCCTGGGGCAGGCGCCCGGTGTGGGAAACGAAGACGTGGTCGGGGTCGGCGTTCCTCAAAAGGGGCTCCAGGTCCTCATAGTACTTGCGGATAACGTCGGGCTGGCGGCCCCGGTACTTCTTAGCCACGCCCAGTCCGCCGTCCTTCACTAAGATCTTCGGTTTGATTTTCAGAGCGCTGCCGATGAGGGCGGTGGCCGCCGAGCAACGGCCGCCCCGGTGGATGTAGTTGAGCTCCTCGATGACGGAGGTGGTGCGGACCTTGGGAATGAAGGAGTTTACATAACTCTCCAGCGCCCGCAGATCCGTCTCTCCGGCCTCGATGCGCTCCGCGGCCTTCAGGATGAGAAGCCCGATGCCGGTGCAGAGATTCCTGGAGTCGATGACCGCCACGTGGTCGACATAATCCAGATTCTCCGCCGCCATTTTGAAGATGGAGCACGAGGCGGACAGGCCCGTGGAGATGCCGAAGAAGATGACGTCGTCCCCGGACTCCACCGCCTCGCGCAAAGCGTTTTCCGCGTCGCCCACGGAGAAGGCGGCGGTGACGGGGGTGGTGTTGTGCTCGTCGGACCAGGCGTAGAGCTCGTCGGGGGTGATGTTTTGCCAGTCCACATAGGTCTTGTCCCCCATGTTCACGTAGAGGGGGATGACGCGGATGCGGTATTTCTCCCAGAGCTCCGGCGTCAGGTCGTTGGTGCTGTCGGCGTAAATTTTGATCATAAGTGCCTCCTTACTGCTCAAGCATGTCTCTGGGCACCGGCAGGATCTGCTCTTCGCCGTCCAGGGTGAAGGTGAGCATAAACTTATCTGCGTCAAAGCGCACGTTTTCGGCGTCGTTGAAGAGATGGACCAGCTCCTTATACGCCGAGCGCTGGGCGTAGGTGTAGGAGCCGGGGTCGTCGGAGATGAGGAACACCCCGCCCAGAAGGGCGTTGACCCGCGCCAATAGGAGCTTCTGGTCGTCCCGGAGGGAGATGTTCTCCTCCCGGAGGAAGAAGACGTCCGGGTCGTTGATATGCGCCCGTCCGCAAAGCTCCCGGCGGAAGAGGGTGTTGAGGATGGCGTTCTTGGAGCTGACCCGCTCCCGGTGGGTAAGGTCGGCAAAGGGCGCGCCGTCCCAATCCAGGCAGGCGTCGCAGCTGATGCGGCAGTATTCCACCCTCCCGAAGGCGGGCATCACAGGCACGCCGCACCCCAGGATAGGCGTATCGCCGCACTCTTGGCGCAAAAAGTCCATGGCCCGGATCATTCGCGCCGCCCGCGTCTCGGTCTCCGTTCCGAAGACCGCCGCGCCGTAAAGGAAGTCCAGCTTCAGTAGGTCGAAGCCCCACTCATGGATCACCCGGCGGAGGACCTGGCGCACATAGTCCAGAAGCTCCGGCTTATCGATATCCAGCGCCACGAAGCCGCCCCAGTTGTCGCCCATGAACCAGGGCTCGCCGCCGGCCCGCACCACCCAGTCCGGGTGCTCCCGCACCAGGGCGGAGTCCTTGTGGGCGATGAAGGGCGAAAGCCACAGGCCGGCCTCGAACCCGGCTTCGTGGATCTCGTCCACCAGCACCTTCATGCCGGAGGGAAACTTCTCCCGGTCGCACTCCAGCCAATCTCCCACGGCGGGCTGCCAGCCGTCGTCGATCTGGAAGAGGTCGCCGGGGGCCAGGAGCTTCCTGCAGCCCTCCAGGTCCTGACGGATGGTCTCCTCGGTGATGCCGGTGAAGCGGTTATACCAGCTGGTGTAGCCCCGCAGGGGCTTTGCCGGCAGGGGCTTGACGCCCATGGCCTCAAACCACCCGTCGAAGACCTGGTCCTCGGACCCCTTGGCAAAGTAGAGGTCAAAGAGGGAATAGTCCCCGCCGCAGGCAAGGCCCGCGCAGTCGCGCTCCACGGTGAGGAAGGCAATTTCGGCGTCATAGGTGAACATGGTGTATCCGGGCTTTTCGTCCAGGGAGCCAATGAGCTTGAATTCCTCCCCGCGCCGCACGTAGCACCAGGAAAAACCGTGGGTCACGCCGGGGCGGCAGGGGTATTTCACAAAATGGTAGTCCCCGTACCGGTCAAAGCCGTGCTCGGCCACCGTTGCCTTCGGCACCCGCCGCAGATCCCAAATGCGGTCGGTGAGGGAGTATTCGGGGCACGTTGTCCAGGTCTGGTAGCCGTTCATAAAGACCCGGGACCCCTCCACCGCCGCCAGCGGCATCCGGGCGGAGACGGACTTGATGTGCCCTTGGGGCAGGGGAGCGGTGACGTGCAGGGCCTCCCCCCACCGGGCGTCCGCGCTTCCCGAGAGGGCGACGTCCCCCGCGTCAGTTGTTACAACGGCTTTCCATGTGAAAAGCATCAGGTTTCCTCCTTTTTGGCTTTGAGCGTATCGCAGATCTCCTGCACCCGCTTGTCGGTGAGGGTAAATTTTTTGGCAAAGAAGATGAAGGCAATGACCAGCCCCAGGATGGGCAGGACGGTCATCAAAAGCCTGAGCCCCGTGATGGTGGAGGCGGACTGGGCAATGATCTCGCCTGTCTCCTCCGTGTCGCCCTCAAGTCCGATGAGGTCGAGGCCGATGCCGGTGATGAAGACGGCAAGGCCGGAGGCGGCCTTCACCACGAAGGTCTGCATGGAGAAGATGACGGACTCCTCCCGCCGGCCCGTCTTCAGCTCCCCGTAGTCCACGGAGCTGGAGAGAAATACGGTGGTGAGGACCGTGAGGATGCCGTTGGCGGCAAAGACCAGCGCCCCGCACACGCAGATGAGGACCATATTGGCGGAAAGCCCCGCGAAGCACACGGCTAAAATGAGGGCGTAGCCCAGCATGGCGGTGCCCAGGGCGGCCTTGAAGATCTGAGTATTTCCGAATTTCTTTCGAAGTAGGGGATAGACCACCATCATGCCGAGGATCTGGAAGACGCCGCCCACCATGGTGAAGAGGGTGTAGTTGCCCTTCCAGCCGGTGCCGCCGATGTCATACTTGAAGAAGTAGATGACGAGGTTGGAGGTGAGATAGAGGGCCGCGTTGATGAGCAGAATGGCGAGGACCGTGATCATCGCTTGGTCGTTGCGGAAGAGGGCTTTGAACATCTGGGGAACGGTGGACGTCTCCATTTTCCCGATGTCGTGCTCCTTGACCTTCAGGGCGCAGATAATTTCGGTGATAACGAAAAGGACCGCCACGATCAGCGCCAGAAGCGCAAAGCCGCGCCGCTCGCTGTCCCCGCCCAGGAAGGCCACCGCCATGACGGTGCCCACCTGGATGAGCGCCGAGCCCACGCCGGCGCAGGTGCGGCCGATGACGGAAAGGTTCTCCCGGTCGGCGGGGGTGGAGGTGATGGCGGGGATCATGGACCAGTAGGGGATGTCCATCATGGTGTAGGTGACGCCCCAGAGTATGTAGACCACCGTGAAGAACACCATGAGCCCCGTCCCTTTGAGGTTTGGGGCGGCAAAGAGGGCGTAGAGCGTAAAGGCGTTGAGTACCGTGCCCGAGATGAGCCAGGGGCGGAAGCGGCCCCATTTCGTCCTGGTTTTTGCCACCAGGATCCCCATGAAGGGGTCATTGAGCGCGTCAAACACCCGGGCAAGCATGAGGATCGTCCCCACGAACGTGGCGGACAGGCCGAGAAGGTCCTGATAGTAGTACATAGTACATGACATAGGTGGCCGACAGCGCGTACACCATGTCCTTTCCCACCGCGCCGATCCCAAACGCGGCCTTCTGCGATGCGGTCAGTTTTTTCATAAGCGTTCCTCCCATTCTCGTGTGCCTTGGCGGACACACTGTCGCTTTAATCCCTATTATGCACGGTTTGCCGGAATTTAGCAAGGGGGAAACAGAGAATTTCCACAAAATTCACAAAAAAGCGCGCTCCCAATCGCAGGGCCGCGCTGTTCGATTTATGAGCCTTACGCTTCATAGCGCTTTCGGCACGATTCCATAGGAACAAAAAATATGTAGTAGATTTCTCCAAATTTGGGTGGTATAATCAGAAATATCAAGTGGGCGGCTGTTTGGCAAATCGCTGTTTGGAGGCATTAAAAATGCAAAAAGATGAGATCCAGCGCTTGGTAGATAAATACAGCGCCAAATTGCGCATTACGCCAATATGGGATGTAAAGCTTGCATTCGTGGAAGACCCTGCATGGCGAAAAACAGGAGATATCAAGATCGACTGCGACGACCGGAAAGCGATTTTGATGTTGAATGCGGTAAATCCAAACCAGGAAAATTTCGAAGAAGTGATCGTGCATGAACTCATGCACCTGAAAATGTACCCTCTCGATCAAGTGACGGAATCCCTCATCACAAATGTCTTTGAAGAGGGTACAACTGCGCAGAATTTTGCTTATCAGCAGCTTTTTTACTGCGTTGGAGCAGACTGTTGAAGAACTTGCAAAATGTTTCCTGCTGGAGATCGGAGAAAACCGTGATCTGTCATTTGGCCGATGCGCAAAGAAAAAATCATTCGACGAATTATATAACGGACTAAAAGCATTGAAATAATGTATACTTTTCTGTTTTCTGGTTCGGCTGATTCTCAGCGGCAGGGTATTTTGCGTGATCACCCGTCAGCAATTCTGCTGGCGGGTATTTTTTATGCGCACTGTTGGATGAATCATCACTCCAGCTATGGTTCAAAAATCAGCCCCGGTCGAGGGTGATGAGCCGCTTCACGGCCTCCACGCCCACCTTGACGGCGGCGGAGGTGTCGTGGGACTCGGTCTGGTCGAGGCCGGCGGCCTCGCGCTCCTGGTTCCAGACCACGTGGAAGCAGCTCCCGCACCGCACATGGAGGGCGTTGGCCGCCACAAAGAGGGCGGCGGACTCCATCTCGCTGGCCTTGACGCCCAGCCGCCGCCACGCCTCCCATTTTTGTAAAAGCTCGTAGGAGACGGGGCTCTTCTCCGGCGAGTGCTGGCCGTAGAAGCTGTCCTTGCACTGGACCACGCCCACATGGGTGCGGTAGCCAAGGTCGAGAGCGGCCGCCCGCAGTGCCGACGCCACGTCAAAGTCCGGGACGGCGGGGTATTCCAAAGGCGCGTATTCCAGGCTCGTGTGCTCGTAGCGCACGGCCCCCGTGGCTACCACTACGTCCCCGGCCTGGACCTCCAGGGCGATGCCGCCGCAGGTGCCCACCCGCACGAAGGTATCCGCGCCGATGGCCGTCAGCTCCTCCAGGGCAATGGCGGCGGAGGGTCCGCCGATACCGGTGGAGCAGACGGAGACCTTTTCCCCCAAGAGCGTCCCGGTGTAGGTGGTGAACTCCCGGTTTCGCGCCACGAAGCGCGCCCCGTCAAAGAGCGCCGCGATCGCCTCGCACCGCCCCGGATCGCCGGGCAGGATCACATACCGCCCCACGTCGCCGGCCTCACACTGGATGTGGTACTGCTTCTCATGCTGTATCATGACCGCGCCTCCTTATTCTCGTGTGTTGTACGCACCCCCCATTTTACCAAACTATCACCGGGGATTCAACCCTTTTTCCCACGAGCCAGCGTCGGAAAAGGCACAACCACTGGATATACAAAATATCTCCGGACCGTTTGATCTGCGGAAGACCCGCAAATCTCAGCGCCGCCGTGATTTGTGCCTTTGTGAGCGGAAACCGAGGACCAAATGAGTCGCGGCGGAGCCCGTAGGACACGAAGCTGTAAAATTCGCGTCTTTGCTCCGGCCGGATGTCCGGTTTGTCCTTACGTTTCAGCTCCAACAGCACCGCGTCCACCCGTGGGGTGGGGTGAAAATCCTCGCGTCGGAAATGATAGACGGTCCTGACCTCAAAGAACGGTTTGAGCAGCAGAGAATTCAAATTCTCCTTTGGCACCCCGCAAAAGCGCTTGGCCGCGCCCTTCTCCATCACAAGCCAGATTCCATCGGGAAGATTTGCGGCGCCGGTCAGCTTGTGCATGATCTCGGTCGTTCTCGAAAAAGGGATATTTGAAAATACCTTATACGGGGATTCCGGCAATTTACATTTCAAAAAATCCGCATGATAAAGCCGGACGTTCGCCGGGGCATGGGGGAGAAGCCCTTGGTACAATTTTTCGTCGATCTCGTATGCGACGACCTCTTTGCAGCGCTCTGACAGCGCCTTTGTGATGTGGCCCTTTCCGGCGCCGATCTCCAAAACCGTGTCCTGAGCGCAAATATCCGTTTTTTGAAGAAGCCGCTCAATGAGCGCCCGACTGGTCAGAAAATTTTGTGATACGCTATAGGGCAGACTGCCCCTATATTGATTTTGGGACATAAAAATACACCTCATACTAATCTCTAATTAAAACAAGACAATATCCAATTACGGCCGGTGATAATGCGGATCACTTCAGCGGATAGGCCGTTGATGACATTGCAAAGACGGTCGATGACCTTTTCCAGCGTGGCGAATATC
>CANPYK010000037.1 GCA_947588605.1 uncultured Oscillospiraceae bacterium | reverse complement strand
AAGCGCTCCGAGGGCAAGCCGTACTACGTCTACATGACCGCCGGCGGCACAAAGTTCCTGCGCATCTACTACGGCAGAGTCCGCGACTGCCTCAAGGAAAAGGGCCTCTGGGACAAGCCCGCCGAGGATACGGCCAGCTCCGACTGACGGCACCCCTACATACTTCCTGTTTTTGGCTGCCCCCTCAAGGCGGCCTATTTGTGTTGCCCATTTTTACCGCCACTTTTTATTCGAAGTTTTTCGCGTTGGGGGTTGACTTTTTATTTGCAGGCTTTTTCGGAAAAAGGGGTGGCCCCGCAGGGCCGGGGTATTCGAGCCCTCGTCTCTCGTCTTAGCCTTCCCCGCAGGGCGGGGAAGGTGGCGCCCGCAGGCGCCGGATGAGGTGCGTGCGTTCATTAAAACCGGTTGCAGCCCTTCGGCTCCCACCTCACCCCTCCCCCTCCATCTCCGCGCTAAGAGCCGCCGCTTCGCGGCGGTTGCGCTTCGAAACGCGCCTGCGGGCGCAGCCGCCCTGCGGGGAGGGCTCTGAATCGGAGGCAGGTGCATTTTCCGGTAATGTTCCGTCATCGCTCCCTGTAGGGGCCGCCTCTTTTGGCGGCCCGCTTCCCGCCGATCAGTTCCTCTCCAGCTCCCGCTCGATAAGCGGCAGGAGGGCCGCTAACGCCTCCTCCGGACTTGCCTTGACGGTGCATCCCGCGGCCATGGCGTGGCCGCCGCCGCCGAATTGTTTGGCGATCTCGGAGACGTTGACACGCCGGCCGGAGCGGAGGGAGACGCGGCTGGTGCCGTTGGGGTTTTCGCGGATGGTGACGCTGACCTGGTGGCCCTCCAGCTTACCGGCCAGGGCGGCCAGGTCATCCATGTCGTTTTCCGTGACGCCGGCCTTTTTCACCATATCCAGGGTGACGAGGTTGGCGACGATCTCGCCGTTGTGGAAGGTGCGCAGGCCTGCGTAGACCGCCCCCTCCAGGGCAAGGCGCGCCCGGGAGAAGGTGCGGAAGAAAAGCCGGGAGAGCCCCGCCGTGTCGGCCCCGGCGTGGGCGAGCTTCGCGGCGGCCAAAAACGTCTCCTCCGTCACGTTGGCGTACTGGAAGCAGCCGGTGTCGGTGCTGACGGCAATGTAGAGGAGGTCCGCCTCCGCCTTGGTGAGGCCGCCGGCCAGGAGCTCCACGAGCGCCAGCACGATCTGGCCGCAGGCGGCGGCCTTGTCGTCCAGAAGGGTTTGGGCCGCGAAGCCGGTGTTGGAGGGGTGGTGGTCCACGGCCAGGTCCACGCGCCCCTCAAAGCCCGCGGGGAAAAGGCCGGGGGAGGCGATGTCCACGCTGAGCACATAGTTGGGAATAAACCCCTTTTCCGCCCAGAAGGGGGCCAGGAAGGGGGCGAATTTCTCCGTCACCTCGGGATTGGGGTACAAACAGGCGGTCTTCCCCGCCCGCCGCAGGGCCGAGCACAGCGCGGCGGCGGACCCCAGGGTGTCCCCGTCGGGGCGGGTGTGGGTCAGGAGAAGGTAGCCGTCGTGCTCGGAAAGCCACCCGGAGGCCTCACTCAGTGTCATCGTCCGGTGCCTCCTCCGGCTTTATATCCAGGGACGCCAGGATGGAGTTGATGTGCGCCCCCTCCTCGATGGAGCGGTCCAGGATAAAGGTGAGCTCCGGGGTGTTGCGCAGGCGAAGGCGCTGGCCCAGCTCCCGCCGCAGCCAGCCGGAGGCGGACTTGAGGCCCTGCTTCAGGCTCTTCTCGTCCTCCAGCCCCAGGACGCTCAGATAGACCTTGCAGTACTTGAGGTCCCCCGTGGCCTCGCAGGCCGTGACGGAGAGAAGCCCCTGGTGGATGCGGGGGTCCTTCACCTCCCGCAGGAGCTTGTCCATGCACAGGCGGATGTCCTCGTTTACGCGGTTTATATGGTTAGATGGCATGGGTACCGTCCTTTCAACAGCTTCGGGCGGGCACCCGCCCGCCCGAAAAAGGTTTCAGTTTAAATCTGCTCCATAACGAAGCACTCGATGATGTCGCCGACCTTGACGTCGTTGAACTTGTCGACCTGCATGCCGCACTCGTAGCCGGAGGCGACCTCGCGGACGTCGTCCTTGAAGCGGCGGAGGGACGCCAGCTCCCCGTCGAAGATGATAACGTTGTCCCGGATGACCCGGACCTTGCAGCCGCGCTGGATCTTGCCGTCCTGGACGTAACAGCCGCAGACGGTGCCCACCTTGGAGACCTTGTACGTCTCCCGGACCTCGGCGTGGCCCAGCTGGACCTCCCGGAACTTGGGGGCCAGCATGCCCTTCATGGCGGCCTCCACCTCGTTGATGCAGTCGTAAATGACGCTGTAAAGCCGGATGTCCACGTGGCTGCGGGCGGCGGAATCCCGGGCGGCGTTGTCCGGGCGGACGTTGAAGCCCACCACGATGGCCCCGGAGGTGGCGGCCAGCATCACGTCGGACTCGCTGATGGCGCCTACGGCGGAGTGGATGACCCGGACGCGGACCTCGTCGTTGGTAAGCTTCTCCAAGCTTGCCTTGATGGCCTCGGCGGAGCCCTGGACGTCGGCCTTGACGATGATGGGCAGCTCCTTGAGCTCGCCCTCCTTGATCTGGGCGAAGAGATCCTCCAGGGAGACCTTCCGGGCGCCCTCGCCGGCGGATTTCTGGTTGTTTTTCCGCTGTTCGGCAAGCTCACGGGCCATGCGCTCGTCGGCCACGGCGTTGAAGATGTCGCCGGCGGCGGGGACCTCGCCCATGCCCGCGATCTCCACGGGGACGGAGGGGCCGGCCTCGGTGACGCGCTCGCCCTTGTCGTTCATCATGGTGCGCACGCGCCCCACGGCGGTGCCGGCGATGATGATGTCGCCCTGCCTGAGGGTGCCGTTCTGGACGAGGACGGTCATGATGGGGCCCCGGCCCTTGTCAAGCCGCGCCTCGATGACCACGCCGCGCGCCTCCCGGTCGGGGTTGGCGCGAAGCTCCTGGACCTCGGCCAGGACCACCAGGTTTTCCAGGAGCTCCTGGATGCCCTCGCCGGTCTTGGCGGAGATGGGGCACACGATGGTGTCCCCGCCCCACTCCTCGGGGACGATGTCGTACTCCGTCAGCTGCTGTTTGACCTTGTCGGGGTTGGCCCCGTGGACGTCCATCTTGTTGATGGCCACCACGATAGGTATTTTGGCCGCTTTGGCGTGATTTATCGATTCAATGGTCTGGGGCATGATGCCGTCGTCGGCGGCCACCACCAGAATGGCGATATCCGTGGCCATGGCGCCCCGGGCGCGCATGGAGGTGAACGCCTCGTGGCCGGGGGTGTCCAGGAAGGTGACGGGACTGCCGTTGACCATGACCCTGTACGCGCCGATGTGCTGGGTAATGCCGCCGGCCTCGCCCGCCGCCACATGGGTGGAGCGGATCTTGTCGAGGAGCGAGGTCTTGCCGTGGTCCACGTGGCCCATGACCACCACCACGGGGGCGCGGGGCTTGAGCTCCTCGGCGGTGTCGGCCCGGTCGTCGATGAGGCGCTCCTCGATGGTGACGTGGACCTCCTTCTCCACCTTACAGCCAAGCTCCATGGCCACGAGGGCGGCGGTGTCGTAGTCGATGGTGTCCGAGAGGGAGGCCATGACGCCCATTTTGATGAGCTGCTTGACCACCTCCGCGCCGGTCTTCTTCATGCGGGAGGCCAGCTCGCCGACGCCGATCTCGTCGGGGATCTGGACGCGCACCGGGGCTTTTTTCGCCACCTCGAACTGGAGGCGGCGCATCCGGTCGCGCTCCTCCTGGCGGCGCTTGGCGGATCTGTCCTGGGCGGGGCTCTGGCGCTGCTGGCCGCCCTTCTTCTTGATCTGCTCCTTGCCGCGCTTCATGTTCTGGGCCCGCTCGCCGGCCATCTGGTCGAAGCGCTCGTCGTACTTCTCGATGTTGATGGTGACGCCGGAGGTGTCGATGACCCGCTTTTGCTTCTCCAGGCGGGGCTTGAACTCCTTCTCCGGGCGAGGCTGGGCCTTGGGCGCGGCCTGGGACGCCTGCCCCTGGGCGGCGGCGGGCTGCTGGGCCGGCTTCTGACCGCCCTGGCCTGCCGGCTGGGCCTTGGGGGCCTCCGGGGCCGGCGCGGGGGCGGGCTTGGGGGCCTCCTTGGGCTTTACGTCCGCGAAGACGTCCGCGATGGACGCCATCTGGTTATGCTGGGTCAGGTACTCAAAAATCACATCCAGCTCCGGGTCCTCGAGCACCTGCATATGATTCTTCGGGGTCGTGGCGTATTTGGTCAAGATCTCCGTGATGACCTTGGAGGTCATCTTGAAGTCCTTCGCCACCTCATGCACCCTGTACTTTACTACGATTGCCATCTATCCGATCATCCTTTCAGGTTCTCAATTACGAAGCTTGGTGTTTCTCTATTTTCCGCGTTTGACGTTCCGCTCGTGGCGGCGTTTTTCCCTTTGGCGCTGGAGCGCCCGGTCGTTCTCGGCGGTCAGCGTCTCCAAAAGCGCCTCATAGCCGCCCTTTTCTCCCTGGAGCTTTTCCACGAAGGCGTGGGCCAGCCCTACGTCGGTGAGGGCCGCGACGCCCACGGTGTCCCGCCCCAGCGCCGCGCCCAGCTCTTCTTTGGTGAAGGGGACGGCGGCCACGGGGCACTTGGCGGCCTCGGCGGAGTTTTTCGCCCGGACGAGGGAGCTCCTGCCGGCGTCCGAGGCGGTGAGGATGAGCTTGGCCTTGCCGGCGCGGGAAACCATATTCACGGTGTCGTCGCCGGACTCCAGCCTGCCGGCCCGTTTGGCGAGGCCGAGGAAGGTGAGGGCGCTCATTCCGCTCCCTCCATCTGGGCCCGGAGGGTGTCGAAAAGCTCCTCCGGAACGGGGGTATCCAGGGCTCTCGACAGCGCCTTGGACCGAATGGCCTTTTTAAGGCACTCCGGGTCCCGGCACACGTAAGCGCCGCGCCCGGGCTTCTTGCCCCGGGTGTCCACGGAAAGCGCTCCCTCCGGCGAGCGGACGACCCGGACCAGCTCCCGCTTGGGTCTTTGCGTACGGCACCCCACGCACTGGCGCATGGGGATCTTTCTGGGCTGTTCCATACTCACCCCATGAAGCTCTCGGGCTTGATGTCGATCTTGAGGCCAGTGAGGCGCGCCGCCAGGCGTACGTTCTGGCCCTCCTTGCCGATGGCGAGAGAAAGCTGGTTGTCCGGCACGATGGCGCGGCAGCTCTTGCTGTTCTCCTCGGGGAAGTCCACCCGGACCACGTCCGCCGGGGCCAGGGCGGCGGCCACGTAGGCGGCGGGGTCCTCGGAAAACTTGATGATGTCGATCTTCTCCCCGCGCAGCTCCTCCACCACGGCGGCCACGCGGCCTCCCCGCGGTCCCACGCAGGCGCCCACGGGCTCCACGGCGGGGTCGGAGGACCAGACGGCCATCTTGGTGCGGCTCCCGGCCTCCCGGGCGATGGATTTTATCTCCACCGTGCCGTCGAAGATCTCCGGGACCTCGTTTTCGAAAAGGCGCTTCACAAGGCCGGGGTGGGTGCGGCTCACCAGCACCTGGGCGCCGGAGCCCAGCTTGTGGACCTCCACCACGTAGACCTTCAAAAGCTGTCCCTCGGTGAAGCGCTCGCCGGGGATCTGCTCGCCGGCGGGGAGAAGGCCGTCGGTGTTCTCGCTGCCGGAGCTCAAGTGGACGCTGACGGCCCCGCGCACCGGGTCGATGCGGGTCACCGTGGCGGTGAACATCTCGTGCTCCTTGGAGGTGAACTGCTCGTAGACCATGCTGCGCTCGGCCTCCCGGATGCCCTGGATGATTACCTGCTTGGCGGCCTGGGCGGCGATGCGGCCGAACTTTTTGGTGTCCACGGGGACGTTCACCGTGTCGCCCACCTCGGCGCGCTTATTATACCGGCGGGCCTCCTCGGGCAGGAGCTCGAGGGCGGGGTTCTCCACCGTCTCCACCACGGATTTCTGGATGTACATCTCGATCTTCTTTTTCTCCTCGTCGATGTCCACCACCACGTTCTCCTCCGCGTCGGGATTGTCCTTCCGGAGGGCCGCCAGGAGCGCCTGACGGATGCGGTCGAGCATGTATTCCCGGGGGATGCCCTTCTCCTTTTCGATGTCGGCTATGGCCTCAAAAAATTCCGCGTTCATAATGATTCCTTTCTGATCCTCTTATTCAAGCCGCAGGTGGACGCTTGCCACCCGGTCCTTTTCGAATGTCCGCTGTTCGCCGCCCTTTGTCTCCACGGTGACGGCCCCGTCCTCATAGCCCCTGAGATACCCGGTGAACTCCTTGGCCCCGTCCTCGGCCCTATAGAGCTTCACGGCCACGAAGGAGCCCAGGAAGCGCTGAAAATCCGAGGGGCGCTTCAGCTCCCGCTGTAGGCCGGCGGAGGAGACTTCAAAGTTGTAGCTCGTCTCGATGGGGTCGGCCTCGTCAAGAAGGGGGTCCAGGGCGCGGGAGACAGCCTCGCAGTCGTCGATGGAGACGCCGCCCTCCTTGTCGATGTAGACCCGCAAAAACCACTGTCCGGCCTCCCGGACGTACTCCACGTCCCAGAGCTCACAGCCCCGGGCCTCCGCCACGGGCTTTGCCATGGCGGCCACGGTCTCCTCGACCTTGTTCATGAAAGCCGCGCCCCCTTCGGGAAAAATTTGCTTGGGCCAATAAGTGCAGAAAAAAGAGTGGGAAACGCGCCCACTCAAGTCAACCTATCCTATCCTAGCTTACGTAGTATACCACACCTTGCCGCCGATTGCAATACTTTTTTTCTTGTGAAAATCCCAAAATCCCGGGTTTTGCGGACGGAAGGTGGGAAAAAGCGCCTGTGGGACCGTCCTCCCGCCGCCGGGGGCTTGACAAATCGGGGTTTTGTCATTAAACTCAGGGATAGAATGCTTTGACCGGGGAGGGTCTTTTATGAAGAGATGTCTGGCGCTGCTGTTGGCGCTTATTCTGATAACGGCCCTTGCCGGCTGTGACCGCGGGGAGGCCAAGGTCACCGGGACCGGTTCGGGGGGAGAGCCCTCCGGGTCCGTGGGGCCGGCCACGACGCCTGTGGGCTCGGGGACCGCGCCGGCCACGGGGCCTGCCGGTCCCTCCGGGGCCACCGAGCCCGCCGGGCCTACCGCGCCGCCGATCACGGACCCGGACGCCCTGCGGCTGGGCCTTATGGATGACGCCGCCGCCCTGGGGGCCGCCGGCCTCTACGGCGGGACGTATACGCTGGTGACACGCGTCACGGACCCCGGCGGGGATCTGGCCTCCGGCGCGCTGGACGCCGCCGTCGTCCCCGTGGACGCCGCCGCCCGGATCTACGCCGAGACGGACGGGAAGGTGAGCATCGCCGCCGTCACCGCCGCCGGCGGCTGGGGGATCGTGGAGCGGGGCAACGCCGTCCACAACATCTGGGACCTGGCGGCCAAGACCGTCTGGACCGACGCGGACGCGTCTGTCTCCACACAGCTTTTCACCTACGTCGCCGAGCGGTATGACTTCATCGTGGGCGACACCCTGAAGCTGGAAAGCGTCCCGGCCGCCAAGCTTGCCGAGCAGGACCTGGCGCTCATGCCGGCCAAACTCGCCGGCGTCACCCTGGTGCGGGACCCGGACACCCACAAGGCGCTGGACCTGGGGGAGGAATGGACGGCCATCACCGGCAGCGACTTTTTGCCCGCCGCGTGCCTTGTGGTCAGCGCGGATATGACAGATCAGGACCTGGAGGCCCTGAAGGCCGATCTGAAGGCGTCCCAGGAGGCCGTTTCCGACAGTCTGGACAAGGCCGTGGCCCTGGGGCTGGCGGCCAATCAGGAGGAGGCCTGGGCGTCCCTGGAGTGCCTCACCTTCACGTGGCTGGAGGGGGCCGACACCGTCCGGGAGGCGCTGTACGACTACTTCTCGGTGCTCTACCGCCTGGACCCCGAGCTCATCGGCGGGTATATCCCCGATGATGGATTTTATAGATAACAGTAACGGAGTGTTCCTATGCGTTCCCGGTTTATCGGCGACAAGAAATTTTATCGCGTGGCTCTGGGCGTGACGCTGCCCATCATGATCCAGAACTTCATCACCAACTTCGTCTCCCTGCTCGACAACCTGATGGTGGGCCGGGTGGGCACCGCGCCCATGAGCGGCGTGGCTATCGTCAATCAGGTGCTGTTCGTGCTCAGCCTGTGTATCTTCGGGGCCGTCTCCGGGGCGGGGATCTTCACCGCCCAGTACGCCGGGAGCGGCGACGAGGAGGGCGTCCGGGGCACCTTCCGCTTTAAGCTGTTGAGCGTCCTGGCCATCACCGCCGTGGGCATCGCGGCGCTCCTGGCCTTCGGGGAGGACCTTATCCGGCTGTGGCTCCGGGGCGAGGGCAGCGCCGAGGAGGCGGACCTCTACCTCCGGTACGGCATGGAGTACTTAAAGGTCATGCTGTGGGGCCTCCCGCCCTTCGCCGTGGCCAACGTCTACTGCTCCACGCTGAGGGAGAACGGTGAGACGGTGGTCCCCATGGCCGCCGGGGTCATCGCCGTGGCGGTGAACCTCTTCTTCAACTACGTGCTCATCTTCGGGCATTTCGGCGCGCCGGCCATGGGCGTCCGTGGCGCGGCTGTGGCGACGGTGATCTCCCGGTACGTGGAGCTTATATTAGCCGCCGCCTGGACCCACACCCATAAGGCGAAAATGCCCTTCGCCCGGGGGCTTTACCGCACGCTGAAGGTCCCCCACGCCCTGGCGGGGCAAATTTTCCGCAAGGGCACGCCGCTCCTCATCAACGAAACGCTGTGGGCCGCCGGCATGGCGGTGCTCAACCAGTGCTACTCCGCCAAGGGCCTCAATGTGGTCCCCGCCATCAACATCGAGTCCACCGTCTGGAACGCCATGAGCGTGGCCTTCATGGCCACCGGCAACGCCGTGGGCATTCTCATCGGCCAGAAGCTGGGCCAGGGAGAGGACCGGGACCGGGTCATGGACGACCTCACAAAGCTCACCTTCTTCTCAGTGGCCCTGAACGTCCTCACCGCCGCCGTCCTCGCCGCCGTCTCCGGCGTCTTCCCGCTCCTTTACGAAACCACGGACGAGGTCCGGGCCCTGGCGGCCAGCTTCATCCGCGTGGCGGCGATGATGATGCCCTTCTGCGCCTTCACCAACTGCTGTTACTTCGCCATGCGCTCCGGCGGCAAGACCGTCATCACCTTTGTCTTTGACTCCGTCTTCGTCTGGTGCGTCTGCGTCCCCCTGGCCTACGTCCTGGCCAACTACACCCCCATCCCGGTAGTCCCCCTCTTCTTCATCTGCCAGGCCACCGAGGCCGTCAAGTGCGTCATCGGGTTTGTGATGATCCGGGGAAGGAAATGGATGATTAAATTGGCTTGAAAGGCCGCTTTGCGGCCTTTCAATGCCAAGGGGATACGTGCGAAACCCCCGGCTTGAATTCTGCGGAATTCAAGCCGGGGGCTTCTGCTGTTTTGCTCCGCGCACGGCCCCGTTGGGGCCGCACACTCCGCAAAACAAAAGGTATTTTTTCCGACGTACATGCCGCCGGAAAAAATGGCTCGATGGGGGATTTTTAACCTCCCCCTGGGGGAGGTGGCGCGAAGCGCCGGAAGGGTCGCGGCGGCGGGAAAAAGGTTTGCGGCTTGCGCCGCATTTTTATATTTCCCACCCGCCCGCCCCCGCCGCCGTAGGGGTCGCCGTCCTCGGCGACCCGCCCATCGACAATTGACACATTTCAATCAACGCCGTACGGGCCGCCGCCTACGGCGGCGGCCCCCGCCTCCGATAACTGGCAATTTCCGTTTATCGGAACCACCCCCGTCCCGCCACATGGCACGGGCGGGTTTAGAACCCGCCCCTACAGGGAATCTGGAAGGTTATCCCATTCAACCGACATCGGAGGATTTCGAAACGCGGGTCGCCGGGGACGGCGACCCCTACGGCGTGATGGAAGCGGTTCTGTTTGTTAGGACCGCTCTGTCATCCTACGCTCGCTTCCCCCCTGCCCCCCTCCTACGAGGAGGGGGCTCCGAGACGGGGGCGGGTGCGGGTTATCGGAACCGCTTCAATAATGCAACCTCTTTTGCCCCTCCAACGGAGGGGTGGCGCGAAGCGCCGGGGTGGTGCTGCGATCCGTTCATCGGAAGCCCCAGTTACGTCCCACGAGCTCGAATACCCCGCCGCCGCGGCGGCACCCCTTTTTCCGAAAAAGGGGTCGGGGGAATAAGGTTGCGGCGCTTCGAGCCGCGTTTATATTAAAATTGCGCCGCAAAGCGGCGCAAACCTTTTTGGTAGGGGCGGGTTATAAACCCGCCCGTTGCTCTATAAGGTCCTCCCGTTCTCCCGCACCTGGAATCCCCACGGCGGAAGGTCGCCGCCGAAGGGGAGGGGGTGGGGGTGGGGGGAGTGGTTGAGGAAGAAGATGAGGTCGCGGCCCTCGTTGGTGCGGGCGCGGCGGAGGAGGAGGGGGGCGCGGATGCCGGGGAGGGGGATCCGGAGGGCGCGCAGGAGGGCGTCCAGGGTCTGGTCCAGGGCCTCCGGCGGGAGAGAGGCGGCGAGGTACGCGCACTTGCCCCGCCCATAAACGTTCACCGTCACCGCCGGCAGGTCCCCCCGCTCCGGGTGGGCGGCGGTGATGAGGACGGAGGCCCCGGCGGGGCGCAGGAGCTCCACGGTCCCCGTGAGGGCCGCGCCCTCCGGCAAAATCACGGTCCGGGAGCGCAAAAGCGCGTCCTGCGCCTCCACGGTCCCCGGGGAGGTGAAGCCCAGGAGCTTTGTGAGCGTCTTTGCCCTTGTCCGGGGGGTCAGCTTTTCGTCGGTGAAGCCCGTCCGCCCGCCGGCGATGAGGCCGCCGCCCCGTTCCACGAAGGCGCAAAGCGCCTCCAAAAGTCCGTCGGAGACGGCGCACAGCGCCGGGGCGGCGATGAGGTCGTAGTTCTCCAACGCCGCGTCGTCGTCCAGAATGTCGAACTCTACGTTGAGCCGGTAGAGGCTCCCCGCCAGTGCCCGGAGATGTTGGTCGTAGCTGCCCGGCCCGTAAAGGGCGTCCCACAGCGTCCGGGAGGGGCGGGAGAGGAGCAGCGCCGAGCGCACGCGCTTGCGAAGGCCGGAGAGGCGGTCGGCAAGGCGGGAAAGCTCCCCGGCGGCTTTTTGGCACTCCTCAAAAATCTCGCCGGGCCTGCCGTCCCAGCCCAAAAGGCCGGGGGCGTACGCGCCGCCGATCTCGCTGTGAAAGCGCTCGAAGATCACGCCCTTTGCCCCGTCGGCGAGGTGGGTGAGGGCGGCGAGCGCCAGCCGGCCGGGGCTCGGAAGCTCCCCGCGCGGTCCGCAGGCGGGCACGCCGAAGGCGATGTATTCCCCGCGCGCCCGCGCCCGCGCGGCGTGGAGGGCCATGTCCGCCCCGTCCAAAGTCCCGGCGTCCGGGAGGCACAGGGCAAAGCGGCCGGGGCCCAGATAGGGCGACAGCGCCTCCCTCTGTTCCTCGCGGGCGAGGCGAAAGCCGACGACGGCGTCGGACTCGGCGGCGGTTTGCAGGAGCCGTTTGGGGCACTCCCCCTCCGGCAGGGTGACCAGGGCGCGAAGGCCCTGCTCACGGGCCTTTTCAAGGAGCCGGCCCAGAGCGGCGGGGGTCGTCGCCGGCGAAAGGACGGCGTTCACCACGTTGAAGCCGGCCTTCGCCATCAGCGCCGTGTCCCTCCCGGCCCGTGTCTCCTCCGGCCGGCAGGAAACGCCGCAGAACGGTTTTTCCATGGGCGCCCCTCCTCTTTTCAAACAAAAGATACGGGTATTCTACCAAATCGTTGGCGGCATTGCAAGGGG
This sequence comes from uncultured Oscillospiraceae bacterium, assembly GCA_947588605.1. GTDB lineage: Bacteria > Bacillota > Clostridia > Oscillospirales > Oscillospiraceae > RUG626. The sequence continues at coordinate 6,122 of CANPYK010000037.1, read as the reverse complement.
CGCGGCGCGATTTGGCGGGGATTTGCATAAAAATCCCCGCAAGGGACTTGAGAAAACTGTTTAACTTTGCTATAATGAGATATTATTATTTCATGCGCCCCGGGCGCGAAAGGAGCGGAAAGCATGGCCGAGGTAGTATTCAAGGGCCTTAAAAAGGTATACGACGGCGTGGTGACAGCGGTGGAGGATCTGAACCTGACCATCAAGGACCGGGAGTTCGTGGTCCTGGTGGGCCCCTCCGGATGCGGCAAATCCACCACGCTTCGCATGGTGGCCGGCCTTGAGGACATCACGGAGGGCGAGCTTTACATCGACGGGGTCATCTGCAACGCCATGAAGCCCAGGGAGCGGGACATCGCCATGGTGTTCCAGAATTACGCCCTTTACGGCCACATGACCGTCTACGAGAACATGGCCTTCCCCCTGAAGCTCCAGAAGATGGACAGGAAGGACATCGACATGAAGGTCCGGGAGGTGGCGGACAAGCTGGAGCTCACCGACGTTCTCAAGCGCAAGCCCAAGCACCTGTCCGGCGGCCAGCGCCAGCGGGTGGCCATCGGCAGGGCCATGGTCCGGGACCCCAAGGTCTTTTTGATGGACGAGCCCCTCTCCAACGTGGACCAGCAGTTCAAAAGCCAGATGCGCGGCGAGATCGCCCGCCTGCGTCAGGCCATGGACGCCACGTTCATCTATGTCACCCACGACCAGACGGACGCCATGACATTGGGCGACCGGCTGGTGGTCATGAAAAGGGGCCACGTCCAGCAGATCGGCACCCCCACGGAGGTCTACCAGCGGCCCGTCAACACCTTCGTGGCCGGCTTTATCGGCCTGCCCGCCATGAACCTCTTCGAGGGCGGCCGGCTGGAGCTGGAAAACGGCGAATATAACGTCTACCTGGGCGCGGCGCGCTTTGCGCTCAGCGACTTTCAGCGCAAGGCCCTGGCGGCGAACGGCCAGAAGCCCTGCGCCGTCACCATTGGCGTCCGCCCTCAGGAGGTGGTCATCGGCGAGGGCTCTCTGGAGGCCCGGGTGGAGCTCACCGAGATGCTGGGCAGCGAGGTGAACATCCACGTGCGCTACGGGGACAAGAGTATGTTCCTGGTGGCCCCCATGGCGGACATCCACGTCAACCCCGTCCCCGGCGAGCTGATGCGCTTCGACGCCGCCCCCGGCGCCGTCCAGCTCTTCGACGCCGAGACGGGCCACAACCTCATCTGGTACGACGCGGCCTCCGACGAGGCCCACGAGCCGGTGTGCAGGAAATACGATTTTTAACGCGTCCGGGCCTTTCCCTTTAAAGGACAGCGGACGTGGAGGACGATATGAACGTAGACCGGCTTATCAGCGCCGCCCCCGGGCCTCGGGAGCGGCGTCTTGCGGAGACTTTTTTGCGCCGCTTCGGCGACCGGGAGGGCGCGGGGCTCTTCTCCGGCCCCGGCCGGACGGAGATCGGCGGCAACCACACCGACCACCAGCACGGGCACGTGCTGTGCGCCAGCGTGGACGTGGATATTTTAGCCTGCGCCGCCCCCAACGGCACGGACGCTGTGCGGATCCTGAGCGACGGATACCCGGAATTTTCCGTGGACCTTTCGGACCTCGCGCCCCGGGCCAATGAGCGCGGGACCCCGGCGGGGCTTGTCCGGGGCGTGGCGGAGGGACTGGCGGGGCTTGGCGTCCGGCCCGCGGGGTTTGACGCCTGCTGTGTCTCCGCGGTGCCCGCCGGGTCGGGCCTCAGCTCCTCGGCGGCCTTCGAGGTGCTGGTGGGGGCCATCTTCAACGAGCTTACCGGCGCGGCGCTGGACAGCGTCGCCCTCGCCAAGCTGGGCCAGTACGCGGAAAACGTCCACTTCGGCAAGCCCTGCGGGCTCATGGACCAGATGGGCTGCGCCGTGGGCGGGGCCGTGGCCATTGATTTTGCCGACCCTGAAAACCCCGTGGTGGAGCCTGTGGGCTATGACTTCTCCCGGTCCGGACACGCGCTGTGCGTGGTGGACACCCGCTCCGACCACGCCGGCCTCACCGACGCCTACGCCGCCATTCCCCGGGAGATGGCCGCCGTGGCGGGGTATTTCGGGAAAGACTTCCTCCGTCAGGTCCCGGAGGCGGATTTCGAGGCCGCCCTCCCGGCCCTCCGGGCCGCCTGCGGCGACCGGGCCGTTTTGCGGGCCATGCACTTCTATGGCGACGATCGCCGCGCGGTCCTGGAGGCCGAGGCCCTGAAAAACGGGGATTTTGAAGCGTTTTTGGCGCTGGTGAACGAGTCCGGCCGGTCCTCGGAGTCGCTTTTGCAGAACATCTTCCCGCCCTCCGACCCCACCGCCCAGGCGGTGGGTCTGGCCCTGGCCCTGGGCCGCCGCGCCCTTCGCGGACGGGGCGCTGTCCGCGTCCACGGCGGCGGCTTCGCCGGCACCGTCCAGGCCTTCGTTCCGGAGGAGCTCGTCCCCGCCTTCAAGCTGACCCTCGAGCGCGTCTTCGGCGAAGGGGCCTGCCACGTGCTCCACATCCGGCGGGAAGGGGCCGGAAGGGTGATGTGAGGGGGCGGCGCCATTTGTCGGAACCGCTCTGTCATCCAACGCTCGCTTCCCCCCTGCCCCCCTCCTACGAGGAGGGGGCTCCGAGACGGGGGCGGGTGCGTTTGTTCGAAACCGTTCCGTTATCGCAACCTCTTTTGCCCCTCCAACGGAGGGGTGGCGCGAAGCGCCGGGGTGGTGCTGCAATCCGTTCATCGGAAGCATCAGCGACGGGCAACGGGCTCGAATACCCCGGCCCTGCGGGGCCACCCCTTTTTCCGAAAAAACAGGGGTCAGGGGGATTCGAGCCCCCGTCCTTCGCCCCCCGTCCCCGCCGCGCGGGCAAATTCAAACCGCGCCGCAGGCGCAACCTTTTTAAGCCCCCTCCTCGTAGGAGGGGGGCAGGGGGGCAGCGAACGTGGGATGACTGTGCAGGTATCGAACCGTTCGATCCCTCAGTCTCGCTGCGCTCGGCACCTCCCCCAGGGGGAGGCTCAACAATGTTGCGGCTTCGCCGCGGTTTTATTTCACATCCAGGAGGTATCGCTATGTCCATTCTTGTCACCGGCGGGGCCGGGTATATTGGGGCACATACGGTTTGGGAACTGGCGGAGGCTGGACGGGACGTGGTGGTGGCGGATAATCTGTCCACCGGGTTCCGGGCCGCCGTGCATCCAAAGGCGCGGTTTTACGCGCTGGACATCCGGGACCGGGCGGCGCTGGACGGGCTTTTTGAGGCTGAGCACATTGACGGCGTCATCCACTTCGCCGCCTCCAGCCAGGTGGCCGAGTCCATGGCCGACCCCCTCAAATACTACGACAACAACCTCCACGGGACCATGGTCCTGCTCTCCGCCATGGTCGCCCACGGCGTAAAGAGGCTGGTCTTCTCCTCCACAGCCGCCGTCTACGGCGAGCCGGAGCGGGTGCCGATCCTGGAAACCGATAGGACGGTCCCCACCAACACCTACGGGGAAACGAAGCTCAGCATGGAGCGGATGATGGCCTGGGTCTCCCGCGCCCACGGCCTTTCCTACGTGGCCCTCCGGTACTTTAACGCCTGCGGGGCCCACCCGAGCGGCGCCATCGGCGAGGCCCATGACCCGGAGACGCACCTCATTCCCATCATCCTCCAGGTCCCGAACGGCCAGCGGGAGGCGCTCACCATCTACGGCGACGACTATCCCACGCCGGACGGCACCTGCGTGCGGGACTACATCCACGTCACGGACCTGGCCCAGGCCCATATCCTGGCCTTCGACTACCTCATGGCCGGCGGGGCGAACAACGTCTTCAATCTGGGCAACGGCGCGGGCTTTTCCAACCGGGAGGTCGTGGCGGCGGCGCGGCGCGTCACCGGGCACCCCATCCCGGCGGTCATCGGGCCCCGGCGGGCCGGCGACCCCTCGCGGCTGGTGGCCTCCTCGGAAAAGGCCCGGTCCGTCCTGGGCTGGGACCCCAAATTCGCCGATCTCGACACCATTATCGCCACCGCCTGGGCCTGGCACAAGAGCCACCCCCACGGCTACGGCGCGTGAGGGAAAATTGGAAAAAGAAGCGAGGCTGTTTCCAAATAGAGTCAGTCCAAACCCCCCGGTTTCCCAGGCTTTTCCGCCTGTGGAGCCGGGGATCTGTTTTCCATTTTTTCCAGGTCCGGAAAAGCGCCGCGCGTATTGATAATTCTTTGACAAACGCGTAGAATGGACTTCATGAAGGCCGGTCACGGCCGGAAGGGAGAATACGGTTATGGGGAACACAATGAAAAGGATCGCCTGCGGGGCGCTGTGCGTGCTTTACACCGAGTGCTCCGTCTGCGGCGCGCGGCAATACAGCGCCTTCCGCGGGTCTGTCGGACCGGAAAACCATCAATATGAGGAAGTGACCCTCACCGGCGAGTGTGAGAAAAACCCGCGCAGGGAGAAGCACTGCGTCGTGTGCGGCCACACCGTCACCTCCGGCGGGGAACACGATTGGCACGCCGAGGGCGAGGTCACTCCCGGGAAGCTGTGCACCGACTATGACGCCCAGACCTATGAGGGCACCGCGTGCGGCGCGACGAAGACCGAGAACGTGGGGACGCGGGGAAGCCACACCTTTGAACGGACGACCGTCGAGGCCACCTGCACCGCGCCCGGTTACACCTACCTCAAGTGTACCACCCGCGGCTATGAGACCGCGCAGGAGCGCGCCAATCCCACGGGCCACTCCTACACCGGCTCGTGGCAGTCCGACGCGGACAGCCACTGGGTGGTCTGCTCCCTGTGCGGACAGCGGCTCAGCGAGAGCGCCCATACATACGCAGACGGCGTCTGCGCCGTCTGCGGCCGCTCCGATCCCCAGTGCCGGCACGAGGAGTGGACCTACACCTACAACGGCTTCGGGTCCTTCTCCCACACCAAGACCTGCGTCAGGTGCGGCTATACCGTCCGGGAGGGCTGCAGCGACGGCACCGCCGACTATACCGGCCGCACCGACTGCGCCCAGCCCCTTTACTGCCTGTGCGGGAATAAGCTGAGCGACGGGCAGAAGCGCCACAACTTCGGCACCTACATCTGCCACGACGAGACGCACGAGCACAAGTGCCTGAACCGCGGCTGTACCTGCGGCACGGTGGAGCACCACAATGTGGTCACTGTGGCCGGCGTGGCCAAGTGCTCCGTCTGCGGCTATGTGCTCAGGTCCCTGTCCGCGCCCCACACCCACACCTTCGGCACCTGGACGGCCGGGGCGACAGGGTGCGTCCGGCACCGGCACCGATCCCAGCTGTGACGCGACGGAGGCCGCCGCCAAAGCGCCGGTGACGGAGGTCTTCGCGGACATCCCCGGCGACCCGTCCGGCGTCTACTACGTCCCCGCCGTCCAGCGGCTCTATGAGGCCGGCATCATGTCCGGCACCGGCAGCGTCTTCAACGTGAACGGCGGTATCTCCAACGTGGAGCTCCGGCTGGTCCTGGCCCGCATCAGCGGCGTGGATGGCACCTACGACTCCGATTGGGACGCCGTCCAGAAGGCCGTCAACGCCTGGGCCGACGGGCGCGGCTACCGCCTCACCGGCGAAAACAACGCCCCCGCCACCCGGGAGGAGGTCCTCTTCAACCTCTGGCTCCTGGCCGGCTCCCCCAAGTCCGCCCATGACCTGGGCACCTTCGCCGACACGGACGACGTGAAGGCCGAGCACCTGGAGGCCATCCGCTGGGCCGCGGAGAAGGGCATCCTCACCGGCAGCGGCGAGAACGGCAAGCTCTACATCGCCCCCGCCGACCCCATCCGCCGCAAGGACGCCGCCACCGTCGTCGTCCGGTACGTGGACGCGGCGAATATCATCATCTAGCTTTAACCGGCTTTGAAGGCCGCTTTGCGGCCTTCAAATGCCAAGGGGATGCGTGTGAAACTCCCTCTCTGAATTCTGCGGAATTCAGAGAGGGAGTTTCTGCTGTCACGGTTCGCGCACTCGCTGCGCTCGCACACTCACCGTGACAAAAGGTATTTTTCCGACGTACATGCCGCCGGAAAAAATGATTGATGGGGGATTGGGGCTGTGAAAAAAGTCTCGTAAAAAAGGAAGAGAGTTACCAAGGATTCCTTGGCAACTCTCTTCTTTTTTGG
>CANPYK010000036.1 GCA_947588605.1 uncultured Oscillospiraceae bacterium | reverse complement strand
AAAGGAGGATAGAAAATGAAGCAAGCGATGTACACAAGCTACGACGCCCTGCCGTTGTTTCTGAACGCGGAGACGGTAGCGAAGGTGCTGGGGGTGTCCATCTCGTCCGGCTACGAGCTGATGCACGAGACAGGCTTCCCGGCGCTGAGGATCGGGAATCGGTTGATGGTGCCCAAGGAGAAGTTCATCCGGTGGGTGGACGAGAGGACGGGAGGTGACGGAAGATGCAGTTGATGCCGGGAGAATTTTTCGAGATGCCCTCCGCGGTGTTCCAGATGGACCTGACGACCGACGAGATGGCGACCTACGCCTACCTCAGGTGCCGCAAGAACAACCGCACCTACAAGTGCTGGCCCAGCTACAAGACCATCGGCGAGGCCATCGGGCGGAGCCGGAAGTCGGTGGCGAAGTACGTAAGCTCCCTTGAGGAGAAGGGCCTCATCAAGACTGAGACGACGGAGATGATCACCAATGGCGGTGTGCCACTGAACGGAAACCTGATGTATACCATTCTGCCCATCCGCCCCGCGGTGAAGCAATTCAACCGACGGCTCATACGCAGGGCGGAGGTCGAGAACGAGCGGCGGAGGGTACAGGCGGTGCTCAATGAGCGCGGCGCGTGAGGCCGCGTGTCGAGACGTGTGCGCCCCGTGGCCCTGATATGGGGCGTGGACACGGCGGACAGACAAAGCCAAACGTGCGAAAACCTACGCGACGTGACAGAAACCATATTTCAGCCAAAATCCCCCGTTCGATTATTGAACAAGATAAAGGGCCGCACCGCTTCGCGGCACGGCCCGGCCACAAAGCCCCGCAGGGCGGGGCTTTTCCGGGAAGGAAGACCGCACCGTATTTCGGAGTAAACAAAAAATTCCGCACCGGTCAGCGATGCGGAAACGCCCAAACCCCTAGTGCCGCAAGGACTTTACCCGATTTATTATAGGTATACATGACCAATTTTAGGAGGTATTTTCATGGAAAACAAAAAAGGCTCAACTTACTGGCTCAGGCCGGAAACGATTGCGAAAATGGACAGGCTCATGGCATCGGACAACTGCCAGAGCCGCAGCGAGTTCGTGGAGAAGTCCGTGGAGTTCTACACCGGGTATCTGGACTGCCTGGACGCCTCAAATTATCTGGGACCAGTTCTCTCCGCAACCATCAAGGGCATACTGGAGAACAACAATAACCGTCTCCGCTCTCTCCTCTTCAAGTGGGCGGTGGAGCTGAACATGGCGTGCCACACCATCGCGGCTCACTATGGGGTAAGGGATGTAGACCGAAAGGCCCTCCGGGATTTCGCGGAGGACGAAGTCAGGAAGACCTGCGGTCAGGTCAGCTTCGACCACGCGCTGGATGTGCAGAGACGGATCCCCGTGAAGGACGACCAGAAGTGGCCGGGGTGATTCTTCGGTGAGGGCGAAAAAAGGTATAGCTATTCTCAACGGACTGTGGTATGTTGTGTTGCTACAAAGGAGGTGGTCATATGGCGAGCAAACGCCCGGACGGTGACGGCACTGTGCGTAAGAGAGCAGACGGTCGTTGGGAAGGGCGCATTGTCATCGGGCACAAGGCGGATGGGACGCCGATCTACAAATCCGTGTTCGCCAAGACGCAAAAGGAGCTGATGCCGAAGCTCCACACGCTCATCGACGAGTACCGTGGCGTGGAGGTGACGGACTGCGACATGACGCTGGAGGAGTGGGCGGAGAAGTGGCTCGCCGAGTACGCTGAGCCGACGCTGAGGGCGAGTACCGTTCGGGGATACCGGAGCCTCATCAAAAGCTACATTGCCCCCGCCCTGGGTGACAGGCAGCTCCGGGCCATCCGGCAAAAGGACGTGCAGCGGTTCTACGACGCCCTCAAACGCCGGAGGGTGGAGCGGGGCGGAGAGGTGGTGCCCATCGCTGACTCCACCGTGCGCAAGGCGCACCTGCTCCTGCACGAGATCATGGACGCGGCGGTCAGCGCGCGCCTCATCTCCCGGAACCCCACGAACGGCACGAAGGTCCCCAAGGCCAACTACGCGCCCAAGGCGATTCTCAACGAGGAACAGCTTGACCGCTTCATGGACGCCATCCGGGCGGAGCCTGTTTGGTACGATTTCTTCTACACGGAGATCACCACGGGCCTCCGCCGGGGCGAGATCTGCGGGCTCAAGTGGTCGGACCTGGACGAGGCCGGCGGCAGGTTGACCGTCCGGCGCACCGTGAAAAAAGGCCCCGGCGGGGAGCTGGAGGTCGGGGAGACTAAGACGGAAAAGGGAATGCGGACGATCCTCCTGCCGTCGAGCACGCTGGATGTCCTCAAAGAGCGGCGCAAGTTCGCCGTCACGGACTGGATATTCCCAAGCCCGCGTGATCCTGAAAAGCCCGTGGCCCCTAGCTCCGCCTACCACCGGCTGAAGGTCATCCTCAAAAATGCGGGGCTCCCGGACATACGCTTCCATGACCTCCGTCACACCTTCGCCACCCACGCATTGACCAGCGGCGTGGACGCCAAGACCCTGTCGGGAATCCTGGGCCACACCAACGCCAGCTTCACGCTGGACACCTACACCCACGTGACGACGGGGATGCAGGAAAACGCCGCCGAGATCGTCGGCGGGTTCATAGACGAACTTTTCGGAGAGGAGCTGAGACCGTGGCAAAGCGCAGAAAAGCCGGCGAGGGCACGCTGAGGCTCCGCAAGGACGGGCGCTGGGAGGGTCGTGTGGTCGTAGAGTACGACGAGAAAGGCAGACCTAAGACAAAGAGCGTCCTCGCCCATACAAAGGGGGAGTGCCTTGAAAAGCTGTCCAAGCTTCGATCACAATGCGGCATTGTGACCGGCAAGGCGCGGCCGGGGATGCCCTTCGGGGAGTGGATGGACCTGTGGTACAAGACGTACTCCAAGCCGGGGCTGCGGATCACGACGCAGAAATCCTACGAGAACCGCATCTACCAACACATCATTCCGGGTCTTGGCAGAATACCGCTGGACAAGCTCCGGCAGAGCGATCTCCAGCTGTTCTACGCCCAGCTCAAAAAATCCGGGCGCAAGTCGAGAACGGACATCTACGGGCCGGGGCTGTCTGACCGCATGGTGCGCTCCTGCCACACCACCTGTCACACGGCGCTGGAAAAGGCTGTGACCGAGGGGCTGATTCCGGTCAACCCCTCCGTAGGGTGCAAGCTCCCGCCCAAGAAAAGCGCCGAAATGCAGGTTCTGACCCACGAGGAGATGCAGCGGTTCCTCATTCAAGCGAAGGTGGACGGCTTCTTCGAGCTGGCGCTTCTGGAGCTGTCAACAGGGATGCGCCGGGGAGAGATTTGCGCCCTCAAGTGGAGCGACCTCAACTTCAAGACCGGCGCCCTGCACATCGAGCGCCAGGCCATCCACGTGGATGGCGCCTTGCAAATCTCCAAGCCCAAGACAAAAAGCTCCGACCGCACGGTGATCCTACCCCCGGCGGTGGTGAACGTACTCAAGGCCCTACGGGCTCGGACGGATTCCGAATGGCTGTTCCCCTCCACCCGCCGCCCGGGCCCCATCGACCCGCAGAGCGTCTACCGCAAAATGAAAAAGGCCCTGGACCGGGCCGGGTGCAAGAATATACGTTTTCACGACCTCCGCCACACGTTCGCCACCACGGCGCTGGAACACGGCATGGATGTCAAGACCCTCTCCGCCATCATCGGCCACGTCAGCTCCGCCACCACCATCGACATCTACAGCCACATCACCGACACCATGCGCCAGAACGCCGCGAATCTCATCGACAAGGGCATCACTCACAGCGACACCCATGTCGACTCCCCAAAACCGTCCACCGTCCCCAAGACCCACGCCCCCAAATTCACCCCCTACACCGGCAAGATCCGCAAATCCGGCACCGGCGGCATCTACCAAATCAACGATCACTTGTTTGAGGGGAGATATACGCCAACGAACGCGCAGGGAAAGAGAGAGGTGCATACGGTGTACGCGAAGACAAAAGAGGAAGTGGAGCCGCTGCTGGAAAAGATGATCGTGGAGGTGAGGGAGAGAATCAGGATGGAGAGGGAGAGCGGAAAGTACACAGCCTAATCTAAAAAAGGGCGCAGCCGAGAAAGACTGCGCCTTCAACTTGTAAGGGCGTAATTTTATTGCTTAAGCATTTCTAACTTCCGAAAACTCCTGATAATCCAAGGCAATATCAGTCCAAAGTTTGACTGTATCTTTATATTCCCCAGACGGAAAATGATTCTGAATGTTGTTAATAAACCGTAAGGATAATTTTCGAAGCTCAACCTTAGAGGCTGTGATCTTATTGGTATCACCTCGGTTTGCGTCTCCTGTGCCAAAAAGCCAAGATCTGTCATTACGCTGTCCAGCAGCGGCGCAGAAATAAGCTGTGGTTGGTAGACCGCGATGACATCCATTACCTGCAATGCCAAGGATAGTTGAGGTTGAGCTCGCCTCTGTATTTGCTGCGCTACTGAGTCTAGACCAGATTGAATATCTAACTCACTGGGTATATGGTAGTTGAGATGACGTAAGTGGCTTCTTTAAATTGTTACCGGTCTCGTATAGAAAAGGCAAACTATATATAGTATTTAAAAGGCTTTGCAGCCCAATTCACATCAGGAATTGCGGTAAGAATATTCCCAATCTTATCAGAGAACCTTAATGTAACGGGCAGTCCATCACCATATATACAAGCATTATAGTTCAACTTTGTAAGGGCTAGTATATCCTTCATGACAACTTCTATGTCGGCTTGCCCTCTATTGACTTCGATATACAGTGGACATGCTACCTCCATATGATTTGCTGTTTCAGTTTTTGGAATAAAGCCTTTTGTCCACAAATATCCGCTTTTCCCGTTAACTATTAAGCATAGTCCTCGTAAAACGCCATATTGTGATTTGGGGTCAGAGTTGTCTTTTAGTAATCTAAATCCATTGCTTTCTTTTATCGCTACACCCACCAAGTTAATATCAGAAGCAACTTGCACCGCATCTTGGAAGCCCTTCCATTCCTCGTCAGAAAATGCGGTTCGCCCGTGAATGAACAATTCATTCGGATAGCGTTTATGTTTTGCATAATATGCGTCAACAGCTATAGATAACAATGCTTTTGCAGAGTACCGGTCTAAATGAAAAGTCTTTTCATTTTTGCTTATCCACGGCCCAATATTACCTCTAAAAACAACCCCATCGCCTGAATCAAGAAACATTTGGGCGGCGCTACAAGCATATCCTTTTTTCCTGCCTGTATCTTGTAGCTTTTTAAACACAAGGCCTACATAGCATACGCCATCTCTCACTGCATTCAACTTCCACGGCAAGTAACCCAATTTGTAGTAAAGTGAACTTGAATGCGTCCACGCCAAATGTGCCTTCATATCATCATCGTATTCCTCACTAGAAATTTTAGCATGGAATTGTAATGTTGATTCGAGCATTACTTGAATTGGACATGTAATTTTATTATAAATTGCTCTTGCTTTTAGCTGATCGTGAAAATCTGAATCAGATTCATACATTTCAATATACTGGCTAATATCTTCATTATCTTCCTGAAAAAGAGAAAGTTGTCCTGAATTAAAAAAATCAACCTGCTGTTTATTGTACGTAGCTTTCCCCGATATAGATTTTGGCCTACATAGTGTAAAAACGGTATTGGGTACTACAACGTACCAAATATCAACTACTAATTCCTCATCCTCAATATAGTGCTTTATTGCATCCAAATATAACGAAACCAGATTAAAGGTTCGTTCCTTTAAATTCTGGATAGCTAATATGGATTTTATCTTGTTATCGTCTAAAATAATAGAAGTAGCTGGTTCAGACGGCCAGTCAATACCATAAACAGACTTAAAACCCGGGAAAAAGGGCCGCCCTAGTGATTTGGTGTAAATTGGCTTGTTCATCTGCGTTACAAAAGAATAGTAGTATCCTAAACCCGCTTGCGTACCAATAAATCCGACTCGAATAGTGCCATTATTTCACTCATACGGGCCAAAAAGGGTTAACCCATCCCTACTGTCCTCAGCAGATTGATTATGTGCGAACATTAGTGTTGGTTCCTCAAGGTAAACTAGCCGATTATTCATCATTTTCACTGCTCACCTGCTTGTAGATATGTGGCTCAATATAGCTTTTCTCTGAAATAAATCGCTCTGATTGACTTCTAATATACATAGCATTTTCTTCGCAACAAGCGGTATAAAATATATTCGATGTTCCGCCCGATAAATAAAACATACTTGCTTGTAGCCATTCTTTCCACTGCTTATTAAACATTAATCGTCCCTTGCTACGTCTTGCAGCTATTTGAGAACTTTCTGATAAAGTGTGACCTAAAGCATCTGTAAAAATTATGTGCCACTTAAAAATAACCCCTTGTGTTGGATACCTAGTGTAAAACCCACTAAGACCAAAATGCCACTTTTTAGTTTTCTTATAAATACCCGATAAGGCTTTTGGACGATCGATAGACAGTCGTTTTGATTTTGTGCCATAAGGGAAGAAATAGACGCTTCTACTGGTTCTTTCTGAATCGACTTTATAGCGCCGCATACCGTGCCTGTAAAACATTTCGCTAATTGACCAATTAATTATAGATATTATATCTTTAGATAGATTTGATACCTTTTCTCCTAAATATGTCCTAAAGTCTGTATGGTTTTCTATGGCATCTATAGTGTTTAATGGCAGGAAATCAATTTCTCTCTCTGCCCACTCCGATATACATTTATTACAGGCAAACGTCACAACAATTTTCTTGTTCTTTTTCATCGGTATATGTCGTTCTTTTAGTAGGCTCTCAACATCATCTGCCATATAGACGTATACTAATGGCGGAAGATCGATCGGGAAGAAGTTACTGCAATACTCATCTTCTTCATCTATAATGTAAGATCTAAATTGTGATTGAGACATATACCAACGGTCAACATAGTATTGGCTCTTCCGATCCGAGGTGCGTTTTGGGACACTCTCATCACTCAGGTATTTTAAGAGCGTATCCAATCCTTTAGCCCAATTGTTAAAAAAATCAATAGCATTTAGCCTTAAAATTTCAACCGGTAAATCATTGAAGCTAACATCATCAATTCTAACTGGAACAATAAAGTTAGACGCTTGTCGTCTCACCTTATCTGCTACCGCTAACTCTTTCTGAACACCATCTCGATTTGAATCGATTGAAGCTTTACTAAGGACAAAAATAAACTTTATAGCCTCATTTCGAATTGTATGATCAATTGTATTCCAAAAATCAACAGAGGGTGGAAGGTTATTCACATCTACCCACACTTTATAACCACATAATTCTAACTTTGTAGCTAACCAAACAGCAAATGTATTGTCAGATGGAGTAGCGTGACTAATAAATATAGTGTCTTTCAATACTTATCTCCCCCAAAGCTATTATATTGATTTATAGTATATCTAACACATTCCGTTACCGATTTCACCATCGCACGTGAATCATTGTCCATGTGATAGCCATCAAACGCATTGCCGTATAGCTTTCAAACCGTAAACTACAAATTGATTGGCAGATACCCGGTTTGTATAAGAAACAGATTTAAGACTAATCTTCCTGTATGGCCAATACCATCAGCAAAGGGAGGATACACTCAAACTTTAGATGGGACAATGCCGCTCTCTCAATCGGACAAAGAACTTTATCACGTATCAATTCCTGTACATACAAGAAAGCTCCTTTATGACCAACTGCTTCCATACGATTCTTGAGGGATTTCGGTCTCCTGGGATTTTGTCCAAACTAGTGTCATAATACATCCTGCCTAAAAAGTACTCAGCACTATCTTGACTGACGATACACTCGTTCTCCAAACGTCTAAAGATTAGTCCACTCAATAATATATGTCCATATAGCCTCTGCCCTTTTTTTCTGATGTAATAATATCTCCCACAATAATTATAGGGATATTATAACAGGGTTACTCAAAAAATGAAATACTGTTATAAAAAATATTGCGCTGTTATCAGATATCTCAATTCAATAATCAGTTTACCATCCCCTTATGCGAAGGCAGAAACAAGTAGCGCCAATGCAGGAAATATTTTTTGAAGAGGTGAGGAAGAAAATAAGAGGGGAGAGGGAGAGCAGAAAGTACACAGCCTAATCTAAAAAAGCACCGGCGGCCATCCGGGGGACCCGGATGGCCACTGATGGTTAATACTCTTCATCTTCTTCGTCTTCTTCGTCTTCTTCGTCTCTTTCGAAATCGTACAGGTCTATATCAACGCCGGCTTCCTTCAGGACCATACGAAATTCCTCGAAATCCATAAGCTCAAGATCGACCTCGTCATATCCGGCGTCGCGAAGGAGGGTCATATCCTCGGAGAAGATGAAGTCCCCCTTGATGTAGGCCGCATCGGCAGGCTCCTCGTCGTCTGTGTTGGGATGCGATCTTCTGCGCCAGGCGGGCGCGGGGCCCGTCGTGCCCTTCGCCGGTGAGCCGCCGGGATAGAGATTGCTTCCGTACAGGCTGCCAGTGGCGGCGATCTCCTCCGGGGATTTGATGTCAAAAACGCTTCGCTCCGTGGAGCCGGTGACGTGGCCGGAGGCGTCGCGGTTGGTGTAGCCGCCGAAGAGCCGTTCGTCGCTGGAGCCGATCTTGCGACCGGCGTTGTCGAAGTGGGTGAATCCGCCGCCGAAGAATTTTTCCTCGGATGTGCCGATCTTATGCCCGTTGCTGTCGAAATTTGTGTAGCCCCCAAAAAATCCGGGCCGGCTCTCACCGATCTTGTGGCCCTTGCTATCGTAGTGGTAGACCGTGCCGAAGAAGCCCTCGCGGCTGTAGCCTTTATCTTTATCTTTACTCATTTTTTGATCCTCCTATCGGTGTCGTCAAACCATGGAATGTGAATGTCATGCGGACGCGGCTGTTGACAAGGGGATAGACCTCGATGTTGTCCGCGAGGCCGGCGGCGCGGGAAAACAGGGGGGAATTGCAAAATTCCAGCGACTCTCCCTCCAGGGAGACGGAACCCATGAATTTGAACGGCTGGTGGAGCTTGTAGGTGAGGGTCATGTCCCCTGCGTCGCGCGCCAGTTTTTGCAGGATCGCGTGGGCGAACGCCATCTGTCTGTACCTGGCGAAGTTGAGCACGGCGGGCTGCCGCTCCACGGCCAGGAGCAGCGCCGACACAGCGTCCAGCACCTGATCCTGCCTCTCATTATCTCTGAATTTTTCGTTAAAATTATTTGTCACAGTAAAACTCCTTTCAAATTATAACCTAGATTGGAAAGCAAAACAAGCGGCAGCTTTACGTGGCAAAACACCTCCTCTCCGCGGCAGCCGCTCACCTAACACCGCAAAGGGGGTCCCCCCTTGCTTCTAACCTACACCGCAAAGGGGCAACCCCCTTGCTGTTACATACTATCGAAAAGGGGGAGGCATCGGGAAATAGGAGATAAGAGAAGCAATAAAAAAGGCGCGGAGTTAAACTCCGCGCGTTTTCAATTCAGCTGGAAACCATTGATTTTCAAGGCTTTTTGGAGAACTGGCATAAAGTAACGCCGCCGTGTCATTTTCTCAGCGTCGTTTTTTGTGCCTTCAAATTTTTCCTGGCCTTACCAATGAGAAAGTCGTTAAAATAGCGCGAAAGCAGTATGCACACAGAATAGAATATGCTATAATGCTACAACAAGTATCAAGTATAGAGAGGGATTGCCATGAGAGAGCTGATCCAGCAAACGCTTTGCGATATTGAAGAGCATGAGAACTGCCGCATTCTTTTAGCGGTAGAATCCGGCAGCCGGGCCTGGGGCTTTGCCTCTCCGGACAGCGACTATGATGTGCGGTTTATTTATGTCCGGCCAAAGGAGAGCTATCTGAAGTTGGAGCGTGTACGGGATGTGATCGAACTGCCCATCAACGATGTGTTGGATGTGAACGGGTGGGACGTGGATAAAACCCTGAAGCTGCTCCATAGCTCTAACCCCACGGTTTTTGAATGGTTTTCTTCTCCTGTTGTTTATAGGTCAACAGAATTTGCCGAGCGTTTCAAGCCTGTTATGCTCCGCTATTTTTCCTCCAAAAAGGGCCTCTGGCACTACTTACATATGGCGGAAAGCAATTGTCGGGAATTCCTCAAAGGTGAAGAGGTCAAGGCTAAAAAATACTTTTATGTGCTGCGTCCCGTCCTTGCTTGCCGCTGGATCCTCGAAAAGGGTACGCCTCCGCCGATGCTTTTCTCAGAGCTGATGAAGAGTCAGTTGCCCTTCTATCTGAAAAGCACAGTATGCGGCCTGCTGGAGTTGAAAATCAACTCACCGGAAATTAAAATGATTCCTCGTATTGATATGCTGAACGAATATCTGGACAAGAGCATCGCTGAAATCAAGGAGCAAATCATCGGCCTTCCGGAGAGTACTGCCCAAGGCTGGGAGGAGCTTGACAGCCTGTTCCTCAGTGCACTGGATGCGTAACCCGTTTGCAGTCCTTTTTCACGAAAGTGCTGAGAACGAAAGGCGACCCTTGCCTTTTCCGCGCATTGTGTTATAATTACCTCACACCATAAAGAGTACGCGAGGGACAGCCCCGAAGACCGTACACCAACCTGCCGGAGGGCAAGGTGGTAAAGGCTGAACGATGGGCGAAATAGTGACCAAGCGCCTGTCGTGACGATGGGCGCTTTTGTTGTGCTCTCCGTGGTGAATTTATGGAGGTGCAACTATGTACACAAAGAAATTCACGGTCATGAACGTCATCGGCAACGGCGAGATCATCCTGAGGACCTTCGCCCCCGACGAAAAGGAGCAGGCCATCGCCTACGGGGAGGAGGTCATCAAAGGCGACGTCATCGGCGTCATCGTCTGCACCATTATCCGAGTGG
This sequence comes from uncultured Oscillospiraceae bacterium, assembly GCA_947588605.1. Taxonomy (GTDB): domain Bacteria; phylum Bacillota; class Clostridia; order Oscillospirales; family Oscillospiraceae; genus RUG626. Next base: position 7,531 of record CANPYK010000036.1, on the reverse strand, counting down.
ACGAGAATGGCAACAAGGTTGGCAATTCGGCTCAGGTGTTCCATTTGTGGGAGCGGGAGGACAGGGAAAAGGTGTGATTTTTGCGAAGCGGGAGGGCGGCGAGAGTTACATAGCCTTAACTAAAAAAGCCCGGCTGAGGATAAGAAGTATAAAAGAAATACCAGTAAATCAGTATAGGGATACTTGCTCTTCTATTTTACGGACTAACCGTCGTAGCTCTTTTTGAAACGAAGTCGAGGAATCGCCGTTTATATTAATCAACGAAATTAAATATGCCCGGTATCCACACATATACTGAACAAATTGAAAAACGGATTTAAAAGGATATACCTGTAGGTCACGATATTTCAATGTTATCGCGTTGACATCATGCAAAAACCTTCCTTGGCCATATTGACTTATTAGGGAGTTATTGTTCTTTGAAAATGTGATAATATGTCTTATATCGGAAAGGCGGTTTCGTGACAAACGAATCTCGTATTTTGAGATAACGTATCCGTTAAGCGCAAGTTCTTTGTTCCCATATTTAAGTTTGGAATAATTCAGCTTTAAATTCAGAGAACCTAAAATGAGCTTGATTTTTTTGGTAAACCACTTTTCTTTAGAGAAATCGAATTGATTGCTTGAGAATAGCAAGTCATCTGCATATCGTGTATATCGTACACCAAATACTTGACAGTATTTTGTTATTCTCTGATCCGCTCTTGCCATGACGAGATTAGATACCGCTGGTGATGTACGGGCGCCTTGTGGGAGAACCCCTTCTAATGTAACAATATTACTAATCAAATCAAGCAGTTTATCCTTCTCACTCGGCGAATCGCACGCGACGAGGTTTGAAAGTTCGGATTTGATTAAAGAATCATTTATCGAGGGGAAAAAGGAGGCAATATCGATTCTCAAAAAGAACTCAGCGCCTATGTGCTCAGACAAATAAGATTGATAATTTTCGCCTTTTACAAATCCCTTCACGCATATAGGAAGATCTTGCTTGACCAGAAAGTTATTTAGGAGATCACCCTGGATATTCCACAAATCTGTACCACTTTCAACAAAGTTGATGGTACGTGTCCCGCCCTTTTTGGGAATAGTAAAAGTTTTATAATCACTCTTTGAGATTTTTGATGAAACCATTGCATATGAGCGATTAAAAACTGAATTGCAAAAGGATTCAAGTGTATACATAAATCCCCACCTACAAAGTAACAGAGAGTAGTATATAAGTACTTTCTTAATAAATCGCGAAGCGCGTGCTTCATGAGCACATGAAACATGGTGCAAAGGCACGCGGGGGGAAGCTAATTAGTGACCATAGTTCCTTGGAAGTTCAGTTTGCCAACGCTGACATCAAGGCCTTGATTGCTCAAGCATTTCTACTTATATACTACTCTACTGTTTACTTACTAAATGATTATATCATATCACACAACTTAACAACAAGCGAGTACAATTCGGGGAAACAATATGAAAAACTTTTTTCAGCTTTTTTTCTATTCTCGTCATCTCTCAGAAAATGGCCAAAATCTTTTCCCGAAAAGGGTATTTGTCCATTATTGGGTGCCCTAAAAAAGGAATCCAAAAAATCTGATATCCAACCGGATGCTTTTTTCCCAATGTTTGCCGATTCAAGAATATTCTTTTCGCACTGAGAAAGATTTGACGAAATCTCTTTTCGTGTTTTAAGAAGATCGCTTTTCCCGTTATATACCATTCTTAGACTGTTCAACTGATCGGTTCTTTTTAATGTATCCCAGTAGCTTTTGAACCGCCCAAAAATAGGCGGAGATATTTGGCTTTTCAAAAAATCAAGCGCAAAATCTTTAGTCCGCGAATTAATAAGTGCCCCTTCAATTGTTGTGGAAAAAGAAAAAACATTATATGCCAAAAGATATTGATGAATTGACTCAATAAAATAGCTGAAACAAGCGTCGTTACAACTATAGAAAGGTAGATAATAATGAATATGAAGTTTATTGCACATTGCATCGATTTGAATACGTTGATGATGTAAATATGGAGTGTTATTTTTTTTGCTCCTAAATTGAAAGGCCTCTCTTCCATTATGTGGAAAGTATTCACTTTTCAGAGTAAATAAATTGGAAGTCAAATTGAAAGAAATAGCTTTATCCATATCAATAAGACAAATATATGGGGTCGTTGTATGTAGTTTTGATGGATTCATTATATCCATAACAGGACGATCAGATACCGCCTTAAATACGTCCACTTGCTTTATTTTCGGAAATAAAGCTCTTAAATACGGATTCGAAAACAATTCAAGTTCTGTTTCACCCTCTACAAATAGTATCCCACGGGAAAAGTAAGAATTAATGTGATCATCAGCTACCCTATATTTGGACGTAGGACTGTATTGAGGAAATTTTTTCATCCTCTGTATATTAGTGCATTTTTCTACTAACCTTACACTAAAGAGAGCTGCGGTTTCTGATGCTTGAATAATGTTCTTTATCAATCGCGAAGAGTGAGTAGATAGAATTAGACAGAGCCTTGAATTGACATCAAGGACTGCTTCCGATAATTCGTTTAGATAATGAGTGTGTAGACCTATTTCGGGTTCGTCAAACAACACGATAGGTTCTTTTAGCTTTGCTTTCGAAATAGCCTCTATAGATTTGATCAACAGTTCAATATACTTGACCGAATTTGTGCCTGTGGAAAAGTATTTTAGGTTTTTCCCGCCCTGTTGGATTATTTCGCCAGAAAAAAACACTTTGGTTAGTTCCTTAGCGTAATCTTTAGGGGTAGCACGTTTTATGCTGACCTCAGCACTGTTGAATATTTCAACAATTCCTTTGATTTTTTTGGATATTTCCCTAGATTGATCAAGCAGTATTTCACTGATTTTTTCTCTGATATTATCCCGCTCGATATTAGAAACTTTCCCCAATTCTCCCAGAACATCCCAAATATAGCCCCATTCGGTTAAATCAAGATTGCGTGTATCGATGTAAAAAATAGGGAAGAGACTTTTGAAAATCTGCCTATCCGCATAAGAATAGTTCCAACGTATAGGGAGGCCCTTCACTTGAGATAGTCTGACAGATAAAATGAATCCAGGGGCTTCCGCAGCCATAGAAATAATTTTTCTATAATACCCACTGTATTTTTTAGCGTCTGCGGGGTGGTCTTCGATTATTCCTGGAATGACGATGTCAGAATTTGCTTTTGAAATTTTAACGAATTGAGAAAAGTCAAACACAAGAGTAATATTCATTTCATTGCTGTAATGGTTATTTTTATCGAAGACCTGATCACTAACACTTGATCCTGTAAGATTGTCATAAAAGTAACTAATTGCTTCAAGGAAACTTGTCTTTCCGGTTCCGTTTTCACCAATAAGAATATTTAAATCTGATAATGCAATGTTGCATTTCTTTATGGATTTAAAATTATTAATAATAATACGCGATAGCGGCATTTGTCCCATCACATCCTAAGTTCAACAACTCTTTATTTGTTTTTTAGAAATAACAAGTATATTATATTAATACAATACGGTTTTCAAATTTGTGTTACTTTTGTTGAAAAGCGACACATACTAAAGATGTACCTATTTTACTCTATCACTTCTAATAAACCCCCGGCTGAGAATGTTCTCAGCCGGGTTTTGGTCCGGGTGACAGGATTTGAACCTGCGAAATCTCTTGCTCCCAAAGCAAGCGCGATACCAAACTTCGCCACACCCGGATATTCGGTTTTCACAGTTGTGGTCAACTATGTGGTCAAGCCCCTTTTCACGGGGACTTTTGCGGGGAGGGGAAACGGATTTTTGCTTAGAGCCGTGCGGCTTTTGAGAGGTCGACGCTTAACAGACCTCCGCCGATGTTACACGCTCCCAAATGTCGCGCCCTACCAACTGGGCTACACCCGGATACATTCTCCCCACATTATAAACCCATTTTGCCATTTTGGCAAGAGGCGGGGTTGGAATTTCCCGCGCGGCGTGGTACAATGTCCCTATACGCGTTCCCACGCGTAGCAAATGACATTTTGGGCGGTGTTACCATGAGAATGAGGAAAAAACCAAACCTGATCCCGCGCGTTGAGCGGTGCGGGGAGCTTCTGGAAAAGGAGCCTTCGGCACATAAGGGGCGCTGGCTTACGGACTTCCCGGGCTTTCAGGCCCTGAACGTGGAGCTGGGCTGCGGCAAGGGGCGCTTTACCGTGGACATGGCGCGGGCGAACCCCGCCGTGTTCTTCGTGGCCGTGGAGCGTGTGCTGGACGCCATGGTGATGGCCATGGAGCGGGCAAAGGCCGCGGAGCTTCCCAACGTCCGCTTCCTGGATCTGGACGCCGCCGGGTGCCTCGACGTGTTCGCCCCCGGCGAGATAGACAGGCTTTACATCAATTTCCCGGATCCCTGGCGGAAATCCCGCCAGTTCAAGCGCCGCCTGACCGCGCCCTCCTTCCTGAAGATTTATGAGCAGATCCTGAAGCCCGACGGCGAGATCTGGTTCAAAACCGACAACCGGCCCCTTTTCGACTGGTCGCTGGAGCAGTTTCAGGCCGAGGGCTGGGACTTGTCCCAGGTCACCAACGATCTGCCCGTCGGCGAGGGCGGGAGTATGACGGACTACGAGGCCAAATTCCGGGAGCAGGGCGTACCCATCAACCGGCTGGTGGCCAGAAAGAGGCGCTGAAATGAGCTATATCATGGATCTACGCCAGACAGTGGGCCACAGGCCGCTGATCATGCCCTGCGCCTGCCTCATCATCGGGGACGGCCGGGGAAATGTCCTGCTCCAAAGGCGCGCTGACGACGGCCAATGGGCCAACCACGGCGGCTCTATCGAGCTGTGGGAGACCATGGAGCAGGCCCTTTACCGGGAGATCGGCGAGGAGCTGGGCGTCACCCCCGTGGAGCCGCGCCTCCTGGGGGCCTACTCCGGCCCGGACTTCCGCCACGTCTACCCCAACGGCGACCAGGTCATGGTCCTGGACGTGGTCTACTGGTGCCACGGCTATGAGGGCGCGCTGCGCCTCCAGCCGGAGGAGGTCACGGAGACCCGCTGGTTCCCCCTGGCCGCCCTGCCGGAGAACCTGATGCCCCACAACAGGATCGCCCTCCGGGACTACGCGGCCCTGATGTCCGCCAGAGCTTGAAAAATCGAGAGGGGAGGGCGCGCGCCCTCCCTTTCCCGTCCTCAACGGACAGTTGAATCCCCTCCCGGAAGGGGTTATTGCCCCACCGCCGGAAAGCGGTTATAATCAGATCACCAGGGGCCCCTGAGTCATTTGAAATGAGGTGCTTTTATGAATCTACCCATCGGCGAGAGTATCCGGCGGCTGCGGCGTGAGCGCGGACTCACCCAGGAGGAGCTGGCGGAGAAGCTCAGCGTCTCCTTTCAGGCCGTCTCTAAGTGGGAGACCGGCGTCGGCCTGCCCGACCTGGCCCAGATACCCCGCATCGCCGGCGTGTTCGGCGTCACCACCGACGCCGTCTTCGCCTACGACCTGGCTCAGCGTGAACAGCAGGTGGAGAGCATCTGCCAGGAGGCGTTCAAATTCCGCTTCACCGACCCGCGAAAAAGCCGGGAGATCTTAGAGAAAGGCTTGGAGGAGTTCCCCAACAACGAGATTATCCTGAACAACGTCCTCTGCGTCATCGACTACCGGCAAAACCCGGACGAAATGATCCTGCTGGCGTCCCGGCTGGCCGATAAAGCGAGGCTGGACGACGTGCGCTACGACGCGCTGCGGTATCTGTCCTACGCCTACAAGGCCAAGGGGGAGCTGGACGCGGCGGAGGCGGCGCTGGAGCAGATACCGGAGATCTATTTCACCAAGCTGGAGGAGCAGGCCAACGTCCTGGAGGGCGAAAAGCGGATCAACGCCGCCAAAAGCCAGAAATGGCTGTCCATAGCCTCCGCCGTGGAGATGATGGAGATTCTGGCGGAGGAGCTTGCCAAAAGCGGCCGTACCGAAGCCTCCCGGAAGGAGCTGCGCCGCGCCGCGGCTATCCTGGACGCCGTAAAGGACGACCCCGACTATGACCGCGACCTGGACCCCCTGGCGGAAAGCCTTCACGGAAAGATAGACAGATAGAGTACCCACCCCGCACTCCAGGCGGCCCACGTCATACGAAACATCTTCCCCATATCTTTCGCATTTCCCCCAACGCATAATCTCCCCGTACGGGCCTGACGCGTTGTCGCGGAACCGGCTTCACCTCGCGTCCCCGCGCGGCGGGAACGCTCAGGCGCACGGTTCGCTCCTCCTTTCCCCATCGGGCGACGGCCCGATGGGGCCCCCAATGCGGCCCGCCTATCGAATTACGATTCCGCCTCCCAAAAAAGGTTGCGGCTCCGCCGCGTATTTTATTAACGGGCGGGTTTAAGAACCCGCCCCTACGGCTTCCGTATGTTCGGAGGGAAGGGTTTGGAAGGGGAACCGTCAGGGTTCCCCTTCCGATTCAATCACCCCGCCGCCGTGCGGCGGAGGGGCCGCCTCTCTTGGCGGCCCGACTATCGAATTTCTGAACAACCGCCCTACATCGCTGTACGGGCCGCCGCCCACGGCGGCCCACCGTCATACGCCACATCTTCCCAATATCTTTCGCATTTCCCCCAACGCACAAACCACCCGTACGGGCCGGACGCGTCGTCGCGGAACCGGCTTCACCTCGCGTCCCCGCAGGGCGGGAACGCTCAGGCGCACGGTTCGCTACTCCTTTCCCCATCGGGCAACGGCCCGATGGGATCCCCTATGCGGCCCGCCAAACGAATTACGATGCCACCTCCCAAAAAGGTTGCGGCTTCGCCGCTTATTGAAAAATGTGGGCCGCCAAGAGAGGCGGCCCCTACGGCGTCTAATGGAGCTGTTTCGTTAACGGTTGTAGGGGCCGACCTCCGGGCGGCCCGTCCCGGTCAATATCCGGGCTGTCAATCAACGATGGACGGGTCGCCCGGGAGGGCGACCCCTACAATTTCCAAATCAGATTTCCAGAAATTCGTCGGGCGGGTTTTGAACCCGCCCCTACAACATATGGGGAAGTTTTCTCGAAATTCGGTGGGCGAACCCGCCATTCTTAAAGGACTTCACGGAAATTCGTCGGGCCGGCCAGTGTCCGGCCCCTATGGGAGCGTTGGACGAAAAAATGAAATACGGAAGTCATTGTGTAAGAAAGTTATCGAATTTCCGATAATTTCTCAATCAACCTTGTAGGGGCCGCCTCTCTTGGCGGCCCGATAATCGAATTTCTGAACAGCCACCCCTCAACCTTGTACGGGCCGCCGTGGGCGGCGGCCCCTACGGCGTCTAATAGAGCTGTTTCGTTAATGGTTGTAGGGGCCGCCTCTCCAGGCGGCCCGTCCCGGTCAATATCCGGGTTATCAATCAACGATGGACGGGTCGCCCGGGAGGGCGACCCCTACAATTTCTAAATCAGATTTCTCGAAATTCGTCGACCCGGCCAGCGTCCGTCCCTGGTGGTCTTTCAAAACACGCCCCGATTATACTTCCTCTGCACCGCGACGATACAGCCGATACCGGCGCAAAGGCCGACGATAA
>CANPYK010000035.1 GCA_947588605.1 uncultured Oscillospiraceae bacterium | reverse complement strand
ACCAAAAAAGAAGAGAGTTGCCAAGGAATCCTTGGTAACTCTCTTCCTTTTTTACGAGACTTTTTTCACAGCCCCAAATCTTTACCCGCCGCACGGAATCCCTCTTGCGCCAAGGGGCGGGGGATGGTAGAATGGGAAGAAAAAAGGGGAGGATGGCGTATGAGGTTTACGGTGGAGGAAGGGCGGCTTATCGGCCGGGAGCGCAACGAGACGGTGCTGGTCGAGGGCTGGGGACGGGATGCGCTGCGGGTGTGGGGGACGTTGAACGGGGCGTTCTCGGAAGCGCCAAAGGGGCTGGAGGCGGCGGAAAATCCGGCGCGGGCGTATTTGACGGCCGAGGGGGCCTGCATCGAGAACGGAAAACTCCGGTGCGTGGTCCACAACGCCGGGTGGATGGAGTTTTTCGCCGGGGACAGGCTCCTTTTGAAGGAGTACTACCGGGATTTCCGCTGGGCCAACCCCCACAGCCCCAGCATGAAGCTGGAGGCCCGGGAGTACCGGGGCGAGGGGTCGGACTGGCATGTGACGGCGCGATTCGAGGCCCGGGACGGGGAGAAGATCTTCGGCATGGGCCAGTACCAGCAGCCGAATTTTGACCTCAAGGGGTGCGTACTGGAGCTGGCGCAGCGCAATTCCCAGATCAGCATCCCCTTTTACCTCTCCAGCCTGGGGTACGGATTTCTCTGGAACAACCCCGCCGTGGGGACGGCGGCCTTCGGGGCCAACATGACGGTGTGGGAGGCCAAGCGCGCCGACGAGCTGGACTACTGGCTGTGCGCCGGGGACACGCCCCGGGAGATCGTCGAAAAATATACCGCCGTTACCGGCCGCGCGCCGGAATTTCCGGAAAACGCCCTGGGGCTGTGGCAGTGCAAGCTCCGGTACCGCACCCAGGAGGAGGTGCTGGAGGTGGCCAGGGAGTATAAGCGCCGGGGCATCCCCCTGGACGTCATCGTCATCGACTTCTTCCACTGGGTGCGCCAGGGGGACTGGGCCTTCGACCCGGTCTACTGGCCGGACCCGGCGGCCATGGTCCGGGAGCTTCGCGAAATGGGCACCCGGTGCATGGTGTCCGTCTGGCCCACGGTGGACAAAAAGAGCGTGAACTACGGCGAGATGCTGGAGCGCGGCCTTTTCGTCCGCACCGAGCGGGGGAGCGGACAGCTCTACGATTTCCGGGGCGATACGGTGATCTACGACGCCCTGAACCCGGAGGCCAGGGACTTTTTGTGGGAGAAGATCCGGGACAATTACTACAAGGACGGCATCGACCTTTTTTGGCTGGATGAGGCCGAGCCTGAGTACATCGCCTACGACCACGACCACTTCCGGCACTTCACGGGCCCGGCGCTGAAGGTGGGCAACGCCTACCCCCGGGAGCACGCCAGGGGCTTTTATGAGGCCCAGCGGCGGGAGGGGCAGAGGGACATCGTGAACCTCCTGCGCTCGGCGTGGGTGGGGAGCCAGAAGTACGCCGCCCTCGTCTGGTCCGGGGACATCCAGTCCACCTTCGAGGCCCTGCGGGACCAGCTCTCGGCGGGGCTCAACATCGGCCTTGCCGGCATCCCCTGGTGGGTCAGCGACACCGGCGGCTTTTTCGGGGACGTGCGCGATCCCCACTTCAACGAGCTGCTGGTCCGATGGTTCCAGTTCTCCGCCTTCTGCCCGGTCCTGCGGATGCACGGCGACAGGGGGCCCCACGACATCCCCAACCTCTCCGACCTCGACTACGGCGGGGGCTTCGCCGACACGGGCAGGCCCAACGAGCTTTGGAGCTACGGGGAGGAGGTCTACGGTATCCTCAAAAAGTATCTGGACATCCGGCTTTCTATGAAGGATTACATCAAGGCTGTGCTGGATGAGGCAAGCCGGAACGGCTCGCCGGTCCTGCGGGCCATGTTCTACGAGTTTCCGGAGGACCCGCGCTGCTGGGAGCTGGACGACCAGTATATGTTCGGCCCGGACTACCTGGCGGCGCCGGTGCTGCGCCAGGGGCAGACAGAAAGGGAGGTGTACCTGCCCGCGGGCACATGGGAGGACATCCACACCGGCGAGCGCCTCACCGGTCCCGCCACGGTGACCAGAGCCACGCCGCTGGACGTGATGCCGGTGTACCGCCGGGAGGCGTGAGCGTTAACCCAGACGGCGCAAAAGGCTTTCACCGTTCTCCCGAAGCCATTGGTGACACCGGTCGTAGTCCGGGAAGACCCCGTGGACGAGGGCGTAAAAGCGCGGGGAGTGGTTGAGCTCCTTGAGGTGGCACAGCTCGTGGACCACCACGCTGTCCAGGACCTCCGGGGGCGCGAGCATCAGAAGGCAGTTGAAATTGAGGTTCCCCTTGGCCGAGCAGCTGCCCCAGCGGGTGCGCTGGGCGCGGATGGTGACGCGGCCAAAGCGCACGCCCAGAAGGGCGGCATAGTGGGCGGCCCGCTCCGGGATGACCCGGCAGGCGCTTTGGGCCAGGGCCTCCAGCTCCTCCGGCGACAGGGGAGCGACGGCGGAAAGCGCCGCCTCCCGGGCCGCCAGCTTGGCCTTTTGGGCGTCGATCCAGGGGCGGTTACTCTCCACAAAGCGGTCAATGTCCGCCCTTGCCATCCGCAAGGGCGCGCGGACCACCACCCCCTCCGGCGTGACGGCCAGGGAGACAGTCCTTCGTTGGGATCGGATAAGCGTATAATCCAAAAATATCACCTCACGGGAAAACAGGAACGTTTTTGAATCACTTTTTCAGCGTCCACGCGGATCCACGCCGGAGCGGTACTGGCCGGGGGTGAGGCCGGTGAGGCGCTTGAATTGGCGGGAGAAGTGCTCGGGGTTTTCGTAGCCGCAGATGGCGGCGATGTCGGCGGCGGGGTAGTCGGTGTTGCGCAGGAGGATGCAGGCGTTCTGGACGCGGCCGCGGATCATGTCCTGGGCGATGGTGGTCTGGAAAAGGGCCTTGTAGGTGTGCTCGAGGCTGGAGACGCTCATGTGCAGGGCTTTGGCGATGGAGGCGCTGCTGCGGGGGAGGAAGGAGAAGCTCTGGAGCCTGTTGCGCAGGTCGTTGAGCTCGTTGAGGTAGATGTTCCGCCGCCCGGCGCCCAGCTCCAGGGCATAGCTTACGCTGAGACGGTGGAAAAAGCTGTTGGCCTTGTCGCTCAAAAGCTCAAAGGCGCCGGCGCGGTCGAAGAAATAGTCGTTGAACATGTCCAGCATCATGGTATTGAGAGGCGCGGGGTTGCGCAGTCGGATGGGAGTGAGGAGGGGAATGTTCAGCTTCTGAAAATAGTTGTCCTCGCCCTCCAGATCGAAATACATCCAGTCGTTTAGGTAGTCCCCGTCGGTCTTGCGGTAAAACTGGGGCGTGCCCTTGGGGTAGAGGAAGAAGCTGGCCCGTTCCACGGGCCTGTACGCGCCGTCGATGAGGATCTCCGCGTCGGAACGGAAGAAGATGAGCAGATACCGGTCCTCCCCCCGGGGCCGGCGGATATCCAGCCCGCCGAAGTGGATGAAATTGTAGCCGATGTCGCTGACACGGATCATAGACGCGCCTCCATTCTTGCAGAAAAAATCAAGAATTGTGGCAGGAAAGGTCATGGACATTCCTGACAAACAGATTATACTAAGGGTATCCCGGTTTGTAAAGCCGCATTTTTGAGACGGAGGGAGTAAAGATGAGAAAGCAGTTTTTGAGAGCGCTTGCGCTTATGCTGTGCGCGGCGACGGTCCTGACGGCGGTCTCCTGCGGGAAGACGGAGGGGCCGGAGGAGACGAAGGGAAAGGAGCCCTTTGAGCGGCCGGAGGCGGGGACCGTCACGGCCTACGACGAGGCGAAGTCCGACTTTGCCCTGACGGTGGATGTCTCCAAAGAGGAGCACGCCATCAGCCCCCTCCTCTACGGCATCTTCATCGAGGACATCAACTTCGCCGCCGACGGCGGGCTCTACGCGGAGATGGTGCAAAACCGCTCCTTTGAGTTTACCAAGCTGGCCCAAGGCGACGAAAAGCACGCCTGGAGCGATGTGGGGACCATCGACGCCGCCGTCGCCGTGGACGACCTTGCCGGGTGCCTCAATCCCAACAACACAAATTATATCGTGCTCACCAACGCCTCCGGCGAGCCCGCCGGTATCGCCAACCGGGGCTTTCTGGACGGCATGGCGGTGACGGAGGGCGCGGGCTATGATTTCTCCGTCTGGGCTAAGGGCCTGGAGGGCTTCACGGGGCCGCTCAGCGTGGACATTACGGTGAACGGCGCGAGCGTGGCCCACGGCCAGATCCCCGCCATAACAGGGGAGTGGGCGCGGTATGAGCTGGAGCTCACCGCCTCCGCCACCGCCCACACGGGGGTGAAGCTGGAGGTCACCATGGGGCAGGGGAAGGCGGCGCTGGATATGGTGTCTCTCTTCCCCAAGGACACCTTCAAGGGCCGGGAAAACGGCCTGCGCCGGGACCTGGCGGAGAAGCTGGAGGCCCTGGAGCCCAAGTTCCTGCGGTTCCCCGGCGGGTGCGTCATCGAGGGCGTCAACCTGGACGCCGCGTACAGCTGGAAGGACTCCGTCGGCGCGGACGAGAACGGCGAGCCGTTCCTTTGGAACGGCACCTACGGCGACGTGGCCGCGAGGAGCCAGGGACAAAACATCTGGACCAACGAGAACACCAGCTCCGACCAGTACCCCAGCTTCATGTCCTACGGGCTGGGCTTTTATGAGTATTTCCTGCTGGCGGAGGACATCGGGGCCGTGGGCGTGCCGGTTTTGAACTGCGGCCTTTGCTGCATGGGCCAGAGCAACGGCGCGGGGCCCGGCCTCGACACGCCGGAATTCCAGCGGTACATCCAGGACGCCCTGGACCTGGTGGAGTTCTGCCGGGGCGACGAGACGACCAAATGGGGCGCGGTGCGGGCCGCCATGGGACACCCGGAGCCCTTCGAGCTCAAGTACGTGGGCATCGGCAACGAGCAGTGGGGGAGCAGCTATTTCCGCCACTACGAGGCGTTCGTGGACGCCTTCGCGAAGGCGCGTGCCGAGCGGCCGGAGATCTTTGACGGCATCGAGATCATGTTCTCCGCCGGGGTGGACGACGGCGACAGCGGATACGGTATGTACATCGGCGCCTATGAGCGCCTGGAGATGTGGCTGGAGGACAACCCGGGCAAGACCGCGGCGGACTATACCGGGGCCATCGACCACCACTACTACAACACGCCGGAGTGGTTCTTCAACCACACGGACTACTACGACGAGAAAAATTACAGCCGCACGGACCCCACCGGCGGCACCTACGGCGGGGCCATGCCGGTCTTCCTGGGCGAGTACGCCGCCCAGTCCAACACATGGAAGGCCGCGCTCTCCGAGGCCGCCTACATGACCGGCCTTGAGCGCAACGGCGACATCGTGGTCATGGCGGCCTACGCGCCGCTGTTCGGGAACCTCACCGCCATGCACTGGGCGCCGGACCTCATCTGGTTCAATAACCACCAGGTCACCTGCTCGGTAAACTACTATGTCCAGCAGGCGTTTGCCAAAAACGCCGGGACGGCGCTTCTGAGCTCCGCCTTCACCGGCGGGGAGGAGGCCAAGGCCCCGGAGCTTTCCGGCATGGTGGGCCTCGGGACCTGGGCCACCGCCGCGACCTTTGACAACGTGAAGGTGGTGAGCAACGGGTCCGGCAAGACGTTGGCGGAGGACGATTTCAGCAAGGACAGCGGCAGCTGGCAGAAGGTCTCCGACGGCAATTGGACCGTCCGGGACGGGCAGATGGTCCAGTCGAATACCCGCACGGACACCAATCGCTACGCCACCACGGGCGCGGCGGTGTACTTCGGGGATACCTCCTGGAAGGACTACACCTTCACCGTGGACGCTGTCAAGACCGCCGGAGACGAGGGCTTCCTCATCCCCTTCGCCGTGGAGAGCGCCGGCGAGAACTTCTTCTGGAACATCGGCGGCTGGGGCAACACCGTCTCCTGCCTCCAGAGCGTCAGCGGCGGGAGCAAGTCCGACCAGCTGGGCGGCACCGTGAAAAACTGCCGCATCGAGACGGGGAAGACGTACCACCTGAAGGTGACAGTCGCCGGGGATAACGTGAAGTGCTACATCGACGATGTGCTTTACGTGGACTACACCGTCACGCCCATGACCTCCTCCGACGTCTATGAGGTCGTGAGCACCGACGAGACGGGGGATGTGATCGTCAAGCTCGTCAACGTCGCCGGCGAGGCGCGCACCGTCGCCGTGGACCTCCGGAACGCCGCCTCCGTCGCCCCCACCGCCGCCCGCACCGTCGTCGCCGGCACCAGCCTCCAAAACGACAACATCCTGGGCCAGCCCGAGGTGGTCACGCTTAAAGAGGACACCCTGGAGGGCGTGACGGGCCGGTTCAACTACACCCTGCCGGCGTATTCGGTCACCATTTTGCGGATAGGGAAGTGACCGGCCGGGAAGGGCAGCGAAAAAAACGATCAAGCCGAAAGGGGCGGGTTTTGGAACCCGCCCCTATAGTTTTGAATTGCGTTCAATCAACGCCGTAGGGGCGGACCCATGTGTCCGCCCGTGCCACGTCGCGTGACCGGGCGGTTCTAAACGTCGGTTAACGAAAAAGGGCCGCTGTGGGCAGCGGCCCGTACGGCGTTGATTGAAACGTGTCAATGGTCGATGGGCGGGTCGCCCGGGAGGGCGACCCCATTTCCCTTGACCCATGTTCGGAAAAAGGGGTGCCGCCGCGGCGGCGGGGTATTCGAGCCCGTTGAGCGTCGCTGAGGCTGCCGGAAAGGGAATTACGGAACCACCCCGGCGCTTCGCGCCACCCCGACCTAGGAGGGGCAAGAGAGGGTGTGTTTTGGGAACGGTTGCGATAAAACGCACCCGCCTCCGTCTCGGGGCTCCCTCCTCGTAGGAGGGGGGCAGGGGGGAAGGGAGCGTCGGATAACAAAACGGTTCCGGCAAACCGCACCCACCCACGACACGATTGTCTCTCCCGGCGGGAGTAACGGCTCCCGGCTTCAAACCCACGCCAAAGCCTCGTGGAGGGTGAGGATGCTGCGGTCGGCGAGGGCCTCGATGGCGGGGCGGTGGTGGGCGGAGTGGGGCTCTAAGACGGCGACGGCCTGCATCCCGGCGGCCTTGGCGCTGCGGATGGCGGGGAGGACGTCGTCAAAGGCCGCGCACCGCTCCGGCGGGACGCCCAGAAGCGAGGCGGCCAGGAGGAAGATGTCGGGGAACTCCTTGCCCCGGCTGACGCTCTCGGCGGTGCAGACGGTGTCGAAAAGGTCCCAGATCTCCAGCCGCCTGAGGCACGGCTCCACCAGCTCCCGGGCCGAGCAGGTGGCCGCGGCCAGCTTCACGCCGCGGGTTTTATAATGCGTAAGGAGCTCCCTGGCGCCGGGCATCAGCTCCACATGGTGGGCGTAGGCGTCGCGCACCATATGAAGCCACTCGCCGGCGATGCTCTCCACGCTGTCGGGGAGGCCGAAGAGGCGCTTTGTGTAGATCACCGCCTCCTCCAGCCCCCTGGCGCGCATGGCGTCGCCGTACCCGGCGGGGACGTCGAGCCCGCGCCGCCGGAGAAAGTCCACGTCCACCTGCTCCCAGACGTCCATGGAGTCCAGGAGCGTCCCGTCCAGGTCAAAAATCGCCGCCTTGAAGTCCATAGTCGCCTCCCAAATTGATGTGATGCCAAAAGTTTACCACAGGACGGGGAAAAAATAAAGGGCGGGACGAGCGAATTTTTTCGCAAAAGGGCTTGACAGGAGCGGTAAAAATGAGTATAATTTCTCTTGCTTGCCACGGCGGCGTAGCTCAGTTGGCTAGAGCACGCGGTTCATACCCGCGGTGTCACCGGTTCGAATCCAGTCGCCGCTACCACGGGTCTTACGGCTGACCCCCGTAAGACCCGCCCATACGACGGCCCGTTGGTCAAGTGGTTAAGACACCGCCCTTTCACGGCGGTAACATGGGTTCGAGTCCCGTACGGGTCACCATCGGAGGCTTAGCTCAGCTGGTTAGAGCGCCTGCTTCACACGCAGGAGGTCACTGGTTCGAGTCCAGCAGTCTCCACCATTGAAAATCCCTGATTTCGTGAGAAATCAGGGATTTTTCGTGTTTTTAGAGGCAAAGAATAATCCTGCAATTTTCAGATTTCCCCCGACCACATCAAATACCACAGTCGCGATTTTCGTTGACCACATTTGCCGCGCACCGCTCCTTATTTTTGCTTATAGCGTCACAATATTTGAAGATTAAATCAAAAAGTCGGTCTAAAAAAGTCGCCGGCCGTTTAAAAGTCCCTTGAAAAAATCTATACTTTGTGATATAATACGCTTAAAATTATTTTGGAGGCGTGGCATTATGCTCAGAAGGAAAATAGAGAGGATTCTTGAAGATTGGAAGGGTACGCCCGGTCACAAGCCGCTGATTGTCAAGGGTTGCCGACAGTGCGGCAAGACCTTTTCTGTTCGGGCCTTTGCGGAGAAGAACTACAGGCATGTGGTATATTTAAATTTCCTTGAAAATCCCGATTACGCTTCCGCGTTCTCCGGTTCGCTGGAGGTGGACCATCTCATCATGATGCTCTCCGCCCTTCTGGGCTCCGAGGCTACTTTTATACCCGGGGAGACGATCCTTATTTTTGATGAGATCCAGGATTGCCCTGAGGCGCGGACCGCGCTCAAGTTCTTCCAGATGGATGGACGATTTGATGTCATTGGTACAGGTTCGTTGCTTGGCGTTAAGGGATACGGTAAAGAGCCTAGATCTATTCCGGTAGGATACGAGACGGTAGTTGATATGTCTCCCCTGGACTTTGAGGAGTTTCTCTGGGCAAACGGCATCTCTGACGCTGTTATTGACGAACTTAAACGGCATTTAGACGATGCCTCACCTGTTCCCGAGGCCCTTCACAAAAGAATGCGTGGATTGATGCTCCAGTACGCCGTGGTAGGCGGGATGCCGGACGCCGTTCAGACCTTCGTAGATACAAAACAGATGGACAGAGTACTTCAAATTCAGCGGGATATCGTGCGCTCCTACGAGGACGACATGGTTAAGTACGCCCCCCGGGCCGACAAGGCCAACATCCGGCAGTGTTTTCAGTCCATCCCCAGGCAGCTCAGTAAGGAAAACAAGAAATTTCAATATTCCGTGGTCAAGAAAGGCGCCACCGCATCCAAATTCGCGGGCAGTCTCCAGTGGATCGAGGATGCTGGGATTATCTCCCGGTGCTACAACCTGACTCTCCCGGAGTTACCCCTGGACGGCAACGCCATCGACGATGTGTTCAAGGTCTATATGCGGGACATGGGCCTTTTCGTGAGCATGCTGGAGGACGGCACGCAATTCGACATTCTCCAGGGAAATCTATTTGGCTATAAGGGGGCAATATTCGAAAATCTTGTGGCCGACTTCTTCACCAAGATGGGGCGAAAGCTCTACTACTACCATAAGGACTCAGGCCTCGAGATAGACTTCGTCATCCGCTGGCGCGGCACCTGTACGCTGGTGGAGGCAAAAGCCTCCACCGGAAACATCAAAAGCACAAAAACGGTCCTGAGCCACCCTGAAAAGTACCACGTCTCCCAGGCCATCAAGCTCGGTGAGTACAACGTCGGCAAAAATGACAAAGTGCTGACGCTACCAATGTACATGAGCTTTTTGCTCAACGAGACTTGAGGAGACCGATATGACAGGCGTATACAGAGATATCTTTCGGGCCATACACGAGGGCAAGTGGCTCAGTATTGAATACAGGAACAAGGACGGCAAGGTCACAAAATATTGGATAGGTATCCGGGACATTGATCTTAAGCGCAGGATGCTGCGAGTCGATGGACTCCACCTGAGGGAAATGGCCACGGCGGAGCTGGTGATCTACATCGATTCTATTCTCGGCTCCTCCGTCCTTGAGGGGACGTACTGCGCCGTCAATCAGCGGCTTGTGGAGGACATAGCCCTGCGGCCGGAGAAATATACCGGGCTTTTTGACAACATTCCCAACCTCAAGATATTGAACTATCTCTCCGACTGCAACCGCCTGGACGCCACGCCCTATAGCTGCGAGTACGCGCTGATAAGGTATTTCGACGGGGATGATTTTTCCGGAGGCTCCTATGCGCTCGGTGAGGAGCAGTTTGAGGCGATTGTGCGCCATTTTCAATATAAGGCCGCCGAGGAGGACAGCGAGCTGAAAATCAGGCAACTGGGCTTGAACGTGATGAGCATCCCCACAAAGCAAGGCCTCTATGTGCTGGCGTATCGGAAAATGTTCTTGGACATCACGGCCCGCTCCCTGCGCCCGGACGACAAGATAACCTTGTGCCGGGAGTTCACCATCTCTGGTGAAAAGATGAGCATCCGCCGGTTCCTGGACGATGACGACATGGACCTCCTGGACGATTTTGAGGAGAATTTGGAGACCATCAAGGACGTCATCACCGTGACCAACGCAAAGATAAGCGGCGTGGACGATATGCCCTACCTCATCGCCATCGGGATGGACATTCCTCTTGATCTGGAGCGCGAATACGCGGCCATTACCGGAATGTACAATGCCGATAAGGTCACGGCTCCCATTCAGGCCTTTTTTGGGGACCTTCTCAAGCGGCCGGTCCGGCGCAAGAGCTATCCGATCGCCCTCCTGGACCGCCGGGTCAACTTAGACCAGCTCCTGGCCATCAACAACGCCATGCGGTTCCCCCTGGCCTATATTCAGGGGCCGCCGGGGACCGGGAAGACGAACACTATCCTCAACACCATCACGACCGCCTTTTTCAACGGCCGAACGGTCCTCTTTGCCTCCTACAACAACCACCCCATAGACAGCGTATTCAAAAAACTGCGGGGACTCACCTACCGCGGGCAGAGCATCCCTTTCCCCATTGTGCGGCTCGGAAACAACGATAAGGTTGCCCGGGCTCTTGACGATATCCGCAATCTCTATGAGCGGACGCGGGATGTCAAAATTTATGATTCCACGCTTGACAGGGACCGAGACAACAGAATCTCCCGTGCGCGGCAACTCACAAAGCTCCTTTCGGATTATGAGGAGGTCCTCGACCTCCGGGAACGGAGGGAGACGGTGGAGCATCTGCTTTCGGAAAACCACCAGCTCAATTTTCAAGCCGAACTCCAGGGCCGGCAGCTCGTTGAGATTGACACCCGTTTATCCCAAATTGGCAGCATCAGCAATTCCGACGCGCTGGAGCTTATTGACGACGGAGGAGAGGAATTTCGGAAATATCTTTATTACACCTCTGCCAAGACCGTCAAGCGCCTGGGCGAGCCCAAATACAAGGGGCTTTTGGATATCGTCCTCATGGACAGCGACAATCCCGAACGGGTCTCGCGCTTCAACAGCTATTTGAGTCGCGACGAGAATGTGGAGGCCTTTCTTCGTATCTTCCCTATCGTCTCCGCCACCTGCATCTCGGCGCATAAAATCGGGGAGCCCAGGCAGTATTTTGACATGGTCATTATGGACGAGGCCAGCCAATGCAACACCGCCGTATCCCTGGTCCCCATTCTCCGGGGCGACAGCCTGATGCTAGTGGGCGACCCCCAGCAGCTGGACCCGGTGATACTCTTAGACCCGGCGGACAACCAGGTGCTTCGGAAAAAGTACGGCGTATCGGAGGAGTACGACTATATTCAAAACTCTATATATAAGACTTATCTCGCCTGCGATTCTGTCAGCGACGAGGTGCTGCTTCGGTATCACTACCGCTGCCACAAAAAGATCATTGACTTCAACAACCGAAAGTACTATAACGGGAAGCTCACCATCCTGAGCGCCAGCAAAGACGAGCGGCCGCTCCTCTATGTGGACGTCACCGACAGCGACTCCGCCATCAAGAATACCGCTCCCGGCGAGGCAGACCAAATCGTGGAGTACGTCAAAAGACACCCTGGGGAGAATCTCGGCATCATCACGCCCTTTACCAACCAGCGCGCCCTTATCAATGAGCGTCTGCGGGATGCCGGAGAAACCTGTGTCAACTGCGGCACCGTCCACGCCTTTCAGGGCGATGAAAAAGATGTGATTCTCTTCTCCCTGGGGCTTTCGGACGAGACCCGGCAGAAGACCTACGACTGGCTCAAGAACAACCGTGAGCTCATCAACGTGGCCACCTCCCGGGCGAAGAATCGGCTCATCGTCCTAGGAAGCGACAAAAATTTGAGACGGCTCCACAACAGGAGTGAGCAGGACGATCTCTTTGAGCTGGTGGAGTACATAAAGTCCAACGGAACCTCTCAAGTCACTCAGCGCACAGCCCTTTCCAGAGCGCTTGGCATAAAGCCCTACAGCTCTGAGACAGAGGCGGCGTTTATGGAGAATTTGAACCACGCCATCGACAACATCCTCCCCTCCGGAAACAGATATATCGTTCGGAAGGAGGTGCCGGTCTCTCAGGTGTTCCGCAATAATACGACCTATTCCAGCCTCTTTTACACCGGCCGCTTCGACTTTGTGGTCTATGAGCGTTCTGTCGGGAGAAACGAGCTTCCGGTCCTGGCCATCGAGCTGGACGGCAGAGAGCATTTTGAGGACAGCGTCGTTCGAGAGCGTGACAGACGCAAAAACGGCATCTGCCGCGACCACGGCTTTGAGCTCATTCGGGTGGAAAACACCTACGCCCGACGTTACCACTACATCAAGGACATCCTGATCCGCTATTTCACCGCCGGGAGAATGAGATAGGCGCTTTGCCCGGCTTTGCAGACCCTATTATGTTGAGTTTGTCCTTTTTTAACTGCCTTGGGGCCTGTTGTGTTATTTAACGCTTCAACGAATCGTAGAGAATTAATGAAGGAGGGATACAGAATGTACATTGCTCATCGTGCGGAGGACGGGCGGATGCAGAGCGTTTCGGAGCACGCGGAAAATGTGGCCGAGCTCTGCGCCGGGTTCGCGGCGCCCTTCGGGGCGGAGGAGGTGGGGAGGCAGCTGGGACTTGCCCACGACATTGGAAAGTACTCCCGCGCCTTCCAGCGGCGTATATCGGGGGAAAACATTCACACCGACCATTCCACCGCAGGCGCCCAGGAAGTCATGAAGTACGCAGGCTGGCCTGCGGCCTACTGTGTGGCGGGACATCACGGCGGCCTGCCGGACGGTGGAGGAAAATTCGATGTCTCCTCCGACTCCACCCTGAATGGACGGCTCAAGAGGCCGGTGGAGCCCTACGGAGATTTCTCCCACGAGCTTCAGCTGACGCGTCCTCAATTCCGCCCGCCCAGGGTCCTAGGGCAGGGCGGTTTTACGATGGCTTTCTTCATCAGGATGCTGTTCTCCTGTCTGGTGGACGCGGATTTTCTGGACACGGAGGAGTTCATGCTGGGGAGCCCGCCGCCCAGAGGCAGCAACGTTACCGTGGGCGAGTTGCTTGCCCGGTCGGGGGCATACATAACCCGCTGGAATGACCCGAAGTCCGAGCTTGACCGTACCCGCCAGGACATCCTGCGCGCCTGCATGGAGGCCGGGACGGCCCAAGCCCCGGGGCTCTTCACCCTGACAGTGCCCACCGGCGGCGGCAAGACCGTCTCCTCCCTGGCCTTTGCCCTGCGCCATGCCGCGGCGCAAGGGAAAAAGCGCGTCATCTACGTGATTCCATACACCAGCATCATCGAGCAGACGGCGGAGGTCTTCCGGGAAATTCTCGGGGAGGATGCGGTGCTGGAGCACCACTCCAATGTGGAGCTCGACGACGATGAGAACGGGCCGCGGGACCCCAGGAAGGAACGCCGGAAGCTGGCATCCGAAAACTGGGACATGCCGGTCATTGTGACTACCGCCGTGCAGTTTTTTGAATCTCTTTTTGCCAACAAGCCCTCCCGATGCCGGAAGCTCCATAATTTGGTAGACAGCGTTATTATCTTTGACGAGGCCCAGACCATCCCGCTGCCCTATCTTCTGCCCTGCGTCAAGGCCATCGCGGAGCTGACCGTCAACTACGGCGCGTCCTGCGTCCTGTGCAGCGCTACTCAGCCGGCTCTGGGACCCATGTTCACCACCATTGCAACCGAGCTGGCCCCCCAGGAGATCGCCCCCGCCGTCCCGAAAGGCATCTTCAAGCGCGTGCGCTATGAGCACCTGGGGCAGCTTTCCGACGGGGAGCTGGCGCGGAGACTCCGCGCCCACGACCAGGTCCTGTGCATTGTCAGCACCCGCAAGCAGGCCCAGGCGGTCTACAAGTTGCTGGACAGGGAAGAAAGCTGCCACCTGTCCACCCTCATGACGCCGGAGCACCGGCGGGAGGTGCTGAATACCATAAGGGACCGGCTGAAAGCCGGCCTGCCCTGCCGGGTGGTGTCCACCAGCCTTATCGAGGCTGGCGTGGATGTGGATTTCCCCACGGTCTACCGGGCCGAGGCGGGTCTGGACTCTGTCGTTCAGGCTGCCGGGCGGTGCAACCGGGAGGGGAAGCGGGACGCGGACACAAGCCGCGTGTACATATTCCAACCCGACAGCGCCTACACATCCACTCTGCCCAGCTCCATGAAGCGCCCCCTGGAGGTCATGCGTTCCGTCACACGGGACTGCCACGCGCCGGACGATTCCCAAACTATTGAGCGCTATTTCACCGCACTGCGGCAGTTCACCAGAGACGAAATTGACAGCAGGCATATCGTTTCTCTGCTGGAGAGCGGCGTACAGGACCCCTATTATCCCTCCTTCCCCTTCGCTCGGGTGGCCCAGGATTTTCACATCATCGACCAAAACACCTGCGCTGTCCTCATTCCACGCGCAGAGGAGGCCGAGGTGATCGCCGCGCGCCTGCGAAACGGCGAGCGCAGCCGCGCCCTGCTGCGGAAGGCCGGGAAATACAGCGTCAACGTATATAAAAACCACCTGGACGCCCTGGTGGCACGGGGCGCCGCGGAAATAGCGGAAGAGGATCTCTATATCTTGACCGATATTTCCCTGTATGATGAGAACACGGGGCTTGAGCTGCCTGACAGCGAGGGCGTGGGGATTTTTCTGTGAAACAGACTGAGAGGGTAAATGCTGTCACACTTACCCTCTCAGACAGTAGACAAACCTCAAATTATGTAGTCCTGCCCTCATGGGCAAGTGCGCCCGGGAGGGCATTAACCTGTGCTTTCTGACCCCGAAGGGACGGTTCCTGGCGCGGGTCGCCGGGGAGAACCCGGGCAATGTCCTTCTGCGCCGGACGCAGTATCGCGTGGCGGACGACCCCGCCCAAAGCTGCCGCGCTGCCCGGAGCTTCATCTTTGGGAAAGTGTACAACGAGCGTTGGAGCATCGAGCGCACCCGCCGGGACCACCCGATGCGGGTAAAAGATGAGACGCTGGAACGGGCCTCTTCCCTGATGGCGAAGAGTCTGCCCGTACTGCTGGAGGAGAACAGTCTGGATGGCCTGAGGGGGCTGGAGGGGCAGACCGCGTCGGTGTATTTCGGTGCTTTTGACGAGCTTATCCTGAACCAACGGGAGACTTTCGCCTTTTCCGGCCGCTTCTGCCGGCCGCCGCTGGACCCGGTGAATGCGTTGCTTTCCTTCGCCTATACTCCGCTGGCAAATGCCTGCGCTGGGGCACTGGAGAGCGTGGGCCTGGACGCCTACGTGGGGTTCCTCCACCGTGACCGGCCGGGGCGGACCTCCCTGGCGCTGGATCTGATGGAGGAGCTGCGCCCGATTTTTGCCGACCGGTTCGTGCTCACCCTGATCAACAACCGAACCATCCGTTCTGAGCATTTCAACCGACAGCCCAGCAGGGCCGTGTGGCTGAACGACGAGGGGAGGAAAAAATTCCTTTCCGCCTGGCAGAAACGACTGGCAGAACCTATCGCCCATCCTTTCTTGAAGGAAAAGTTGGCCTGGGGTCTGGTGCCTTATGTTCAGGCCCTCCTGTTGGCCCGGTACTTCGGGATGACTTGGACGATTATCCGCCGTTCCTGTGGAAATAAGGAGAAGTCATGCTGATACTCATCACCTACGATGTAAACACAGAAGATGCTGCCGGTCGCAGGCGTCTGCGTCAGGTGGCCAAGCTATGCGTCGATTATGGTCAGCGGGTGCAAAACTCTGTTTTTGAATGTCTGGTGGACCCTGCGCAGTATAAGCAGCTTCAGGCAAAGCTGCTGAGATCCATCGACCCGGAAAAAGACAGTTTGCGGTTCTATCAGCTCGGGAATAAATACCAAAGCAAGATCGAACATTTTGGCGCGAAAGGGACCTATGAGCCCGAAGGTGTGCTGATGGTATAGCCGTGCGAGACCCGAGCGGACAGAGAATCCCGCAAGGTTCGCACCGGTTTTCCCAGTGATATAAAAAGAGCGCAAATTTATACGGAATTGTATTCCAATTTTAAAAGTTCAAATTAAGCTGTTTTTGGCAGATCATACAATATCCAAACGGGATATTTGTATACTTTTGCTGTCGCACCCCGCAAGGGGTGCGTGGGTTGAAATACAAGCGGGCGTGAAACAATAGCCCAGCCGGTAGGGTCGCACCCCGTAAGGGGTGCGTGGGTTGAAATCAATCCTGGGGCCGTGCTCAAATTCAAGGAGCTCAGTCGCACCCCGCAAGAGGTGCGTAGGTTGAAATGCGTACTCCACCACCATTAGCACCGTCTCGGGGTGTCGCACCCCGCAAGGGGTGCGTGGGGTGAAATGTGGCGAGCTACCAATCTCCGTTGGAGTTCTCGGGGTCGCACCCCGCGAGGCGTGCGGGGGTAAATCAATCGAGTACCGCGCCCAACCAGCAGATGTCCGGCAGGAATTCAACCTTCAGTGCGTGTCAGTACCGGTATCTGATTACCTTCCGGAGGTAGCTCCCGTTCTTCGTAAAGTTCTTATGCTGCGGCTCCACTTCAAAGTGTTTATGAGGTGCTGGAAACCTTGAAGGTAGTCAATCCCAGCCTTACCACAGTGTACGTCATAAGCCTGGTCTGCAGGGATTTGGGCAAGCTCACCGCTGCCGACTACATTATTTCGGAGGCCATGAACGTTAAGAAATTTATAATCTTCCAAGTCCACAACGCTGCCAAGCATCTGTATGTCTGGATGGTCAATACAAAGGAGAGCATTGCGAAAATGGCGGAGTTCAACGTAGACGACATCGAGCTTGCCAAGTCCTGCATGGTGGAGAGTCGGTACAGCAGTATCCTGGCAGAGTTTTGAAAGATGCTGGGATGAGAGAAGATTTAAGATATCTTTTTGCTCATTGCGTCACAATTTCTGACACTATTCTTTCCGAAGCTTGCTTTATAATTGAGATTATTATCCATTTCGGATTTGTATTTTCTCAAACGGCACGCATGATTTTGTTTTACATATTTGTTCAAAATAGTTCTTAAAATTGCAAATTATTTCCCATAGATACCGCAAATCTTTCTGAATTATTTCCGTTATTCCATGTGTAAGTTCACACGCAGGAGGTCACTGGTTCGAGTCCAGCAGTCTCCACCATCAAAAATCCCTGATTTTGAGAGAAATCAGGGATTTTTCGTACTTTTCTGGGCAAAAAGTTATATCGCAATTTTCAGTTTTTCCGTTGACCACATGGGATACCACAGTTGACTTTTTTGTTTGACCACATCACCCTTCCCCCGCTCCCCTATTTTTGCTTATAGCGTCACAGATTTTGACGTACAAAACCGAGAGGCGTTGGATAAGTAGAGAAATCAAGCTTCATCTTATCACTTTACTTTAAACACTCCTTTTGTAGCCACCTAGTCTCATCTGGTGTAATTACAAGAATGTCAACCGCACCGCCAACTGTTTCGATTACATTTTTAAAGCGCATAGTTTGAATCGTAGTTTCAACTGCAAAACGCGCAAAGTCAATGGCATCTTGTAATGTAAAATATCCCCATAGAATCTCTTCAAAGGGTAAGTCCAGATACTTTCCATACTCTTTTTTAATCGCCACATTTTGTATTAACCGCGTAAGTGTTAATGCTTCACCATCCCAAATGGCCCCTTGTGCAGAAGTATTAATGGCTTCAATCTTTTTACTCTTTACATTTATTTTATATAACAACTGTTGTTTACCAGAATTGTTTGTATCATACCCTGCTACAATAAAGTGCGTCTCTGGAACTTGAGATAATCCATTAAAATAATCCACTATAATTTGTGGTACATCTGAGACCTTGCAATCTACGCTAATTCGTTCTCGAATCATCTCTCGAATGAACCCCGTTATTGGCTTTCCTAGTAGAGAAGCATCTCCACAAGTAGAAATTCCTGCATTATTGGGGCAAATAAAAGTTTTATCAGTTGAATTCGTTGTATGTATACCAATACGTTGAATGATTTTGCCTTCCACTGTCCTCGTATTTGAATAAGTTGCCCGTCGGTCACTGGCAAGTACAATTCCTTCATTAACATGCACAGCAATAAGAAAAGACATAATAATCACCATGCCGGTGCGGTGCCGGCACAAATAGAGATGAAAACAGAAGCCGCAAAATTTTCTGTTTTCC
>CANPYK010000034.1 GCA_947588605.1 uncultured Oscillospiraceae bacterium | reverse complement strand
GGCCGGCTGCCACGGAGGTGGGGTAAATTTATTGTAACAGGGGTCAAGGGGAATAAGGTTGCGGCGCTTCGCGCCGCGTTTATAAAAAATCGCGCCGCAAAGCGGCGCAACCATTTTTCGCCCCCTCCTCGTAGGAGGGGGGCAGGGGGGGGAAAGCGAAGGCGAGACGACAGACCGGTATCGAAATAGGATAAAACCCCCGCCCTTCCACAGGGCGGGGGTCGTTTCACTCCGTAAAATGTACGTGGCTGTTGATGTGGTCCTCGCAGAAGCAGTGGTAGCCGGCGCATTTGGAGCAGTAGCGAAACTCCAGCTCGGGATTTGTCACGTCGGTGCGGCCGCAGACGGAGCATTTGTGGCGGTAGTTTTTGAGCTTTTCCTCATCCCGGACCTGATGGATGTTGGCGCGGAATTCCGCGCGGCGCTTGGCGTAGCCCCGGTCGCGGCGCAGGCCGGAGGTGAGATTGGAGCCGCAGAAGAGGAAGAAATTCAAGATCGCCACGACGGGCAGGAGGTTCATGGGGAAGACCGACATATTCACCAGGATGGAGAGGAGGAAGAACGCCGCGTCCAGCCAGGCCAGCCACTTCATCTTCACCGGGATGATGAAGAAGACCAGCACCATGGCGTCCGGCCAGATGGAGGCGAAGGCGAAGAAGAGGGACAGGTTCAGGTACATGGGGTCCAGGATGACCAGCCCCGGCCCGTAGCCCGCCCAGACGGGGATATAGTAGGAGAGAAACCCAAAGAGGATGTTCATCAGAACGCCGGTGAGGTAGTAGATGGTGAACCGGGCCGTGCCCCACTGGCGCTCCAGCGTGGAGCCGATGAAATAGTAGAAGTAGAGGGAGATCATGAGGAGAAAGATGTCCCCGAAGCCCCCCATCCCCGAGCCGGACTCCGGGATGAAGAGGAAGGTCACCAGCCGCCATACCTGCCCCCGGAGGATGAGATGCGGTTTAAAGTCCAGGAAGGACATGAGCGTGTTGGTCCGGTCCATCAATCCCAGCAAATACACCGCCGCGGTGCCGAAAACGATGTAGAGCATGAGATTTTTGATGCCGAATTTGGGGTGCTCGGAGCAAAAGCGCGCAATGGCGCGGTCAAGAGCTTTCAAACGGTATCACCTCTTTGATAATTATACCACATTTAAGCGAAAAGTCCACAGGGGAAACGGTAAAACATTTGTAAACGGTGCCTAAGGTCTGCGCCTGCGGCGGAGGATTCGAGCCTTCGTCCCCGTTCCCTGTCCCAGCCTTCCCCGCAAGGCGGGGAAGGTGGCGCCCGCAGGCGCCGGATGAGGTGGGTGGGTGCGTTTATCGGAACTGCACTGTCATCTCACCCTCGCTGCCCCCCTGCCCCCCTCCTACGAGGAGGGGGCCCTAAGACGGGGGATGGTGCGTTTGTTTTGCCAGCTTGCGTTATCCGCTGTACGGTCCGCCGCCCAGGTTGGCCCTTTTTTGTTGACTACCAATCCCCGTTTTACCGGAACCGCCCCGTCACGCAACCCCGCACGGGCGGGTTTAGAACCCGCCCCTACAGCGCAAATGGGAGGCAATACCATAATAATAATATGAGACTTCATCGAAACAGGGCCGCCGTAGGCGGCGGCCCGTACGGCGGTAATTGAAAACAATCTGGAAAATGTAGGGGCGGGTTCTAAACCCGCCCTTAAGCTCCCCCTTGGGGGAGCTGGCACGGCCGCAGGCCGTGACTGAGGGGATAACCTCCCCCTTGGGGGAGGTGCCGAGCGAAGCGAGGCGGAAGGGTTCCCCGCCGCAGCAAACCTTTTTGTCCCAATTTGACTTTGTGTTCCCGGTCAAAAGCATTAATAATTTTCAATCAGCATGAATAAAGCTTACCATCAATTTTGAAATCCACTGTTTACATGGTTAGTCAGAACAGCGGATAGGGACACACCGATTGATGAAAATATCGTAAAATCGTTTTCTGTTCGATACAGACATAGATGGAGTATTAACGGGTATTATTAGCCGTCTTTACAGGCAGTAGATTTCTTCACAATTTGAGCGTATAATGTCAGGTGTTGAATAGGCGGCTGTTTGGCAAGCATTCGTATGGGGGCTATTAAAATGATTGCAATTAAATATCTTTTGACCCGTGCGTCAGCCGGTTATGCTTTAATGGTTCCAATACTGATTGTGTATTATTTGCTGCTTGCCAAATTCCGCAAAATGCAAAAGCCATTACATATCGCAGTTGTTTTTATATTCAGCTTTTATCTTTTTTCAATTATCACGGGGACCGGGATAGGAAACACGGCACCCTTTTCTTTTCCGCCAATCATAAAATGGATGCCGTTTGATGATATATTCAATGCGCCAATGCATTTTTTACTGAATATCATCGTGTTTGCACCTTTTGGGTTCTTTCTGCCGCTGCTGTATAGAAGATACTGTAATATCAGGGCGGTTGCTATAACGGGATTCCTGTTCTCTTTATGCATTGAATTGTTGCAAATGTTTGGCTGGGGAGCAACAGAAATCGATGACTTGGTGGCAAATACGCTCGGCGTTTGTTTGGGGTATTTTGCATATCGTCTGATAAGAAAAGGCTTGCATATGGGTATAGAAAAACAGTTTCAAGCGGTTGATTTTAACGATACATTTGAACTGATTTTACTTTCGGCCTGCACATTTTTGATTATGGCATTCGTTAGGATTCAATAATAACAGGATATTATTGGCTTTTGCTTGTTGATTGCCGCGTTGGATGAATATTCACCCCAGCTATGGCTCCAATACTTCGAGAACACAGAAGAAAATTGGGATACCATTTTAAGCCCCCTCCTCGTAGGAGGGGGGGGCAGGGGGGGAAGCGAGGCGGGAGGGTTCCGGGCAGTCCGGTTAAACTTTTAGCGAAAAACCTATTTAAAAACCCGTGAGGATGTGATATACTTCTCTCAATTGCTTGATCGTATGGAGGGAATGCCCATGAATGAGATTTTGAAGCTTTTGGAGGAGGACAGCCGGTATACGCCGGCGCAGATCGCCGCCATGACGGGGAAGGACGAGCAGTATGTCCGGGACACGGTGAAGCGGTGCGAAGCCGAGCATATCATCAACGGCTACACCACCTTAGTCGACTGGGACCGCACCAGCGAGGAGGCGGTCACCGCCTTTATCGAGGTGAAGATCACCCCCCAGCGGGACGACGGTTACGACCGCATCGCCCGGCGGATCTATCAATACGACGAGGTGGAGAGCCTCTACCTCATGTCCGGGAGCTTTGACTTCTCCGTGATCGTCTCGGGCAAGTCCCTCCGGGAGGTCAGCCGGTTTGTCGCCGAGAAGCTGGCCCCCATCGAGGGCGTCATCAGCACCGCCACGCACTTTATCATGAAGCGCTACAAGGATAAGCACCGGGCGTTCCTGGTGGAGCCGGAGCAGGAGGAGCGGACGCTGTTTATATGATGGACTACGAAAAGCTCCTGTCGAAGAACGTCCGGACCCTCCAGCCCTCGGGCATCCGCAAGTTTTTCGACATTCTGGACACCATGAAGGACGCCATCTCCCTGGGCATCGGCGAGCCGGACTTTGTGACGCCCTGGCACATCCGGGAGGCGGGCGTCTACTCCCTGGAGCAGGGCCACACCAAATATACCTCCAACGCCGGTCTCTCGCGCCTGCGGGCGGTGGCGTCGGAGTACCTGGCCCGCCGGTTTGAGCTGACCTTTTCGCCGGAGGACATTTTCATCACCGTGGGCGGGTCGGAGGCCATCGACCTGTGCATCCGGTCCCTCGTGGACCCGGGGGACGAGGTCATCGTCCCCGTGCCCAGCTTCGTCTGCTACGGTCCGCTGGTGACCATGGCCTGCGGCGTGCCGGTGTATGTGGAGACGAAGGCGGAGAACGAATTCAAGCTCACCGCCGAGGAGCTGCGCGCCGTCATCACGCCCAGGACGAAGCTCCTGGTCCTCCCGTACCCCAACAACCCCACCGGCGCCATTCTGGAGCGGGGGGATCTGGAGGCCATCGCGGAGGTTTTGAAGGGCACGGATATCATGGTCCTCTCCGATGAGATCTACGCCGAGCTCACCTACGGGCAGAAGCACGTCTCGCCCTGCAACATCCCGGAGCTCAAGGAACGGACCATGCTGGTCAACGGCTTTTCCAAGGCATACGCCATGACCGGCTGGCGGCTGGGGTACGTCTGTGGGCCAAGGCCCATTATGAAGCAAATGCTGAAGATCCACCAGTACGGCATCATGTCAGCCCCCACCACCAGCCAGTACGCCGCCATTGAGGCGCTCAAAAACGGCGACGGGGACATCGAGACGATGCGGGAGAGCTATAATAAGCGCCGCAAGCTCCTGTTGAAGGGCCTGCGGGATCTGGGACTTACGTGCTTTGAGCCGCGCGGGGCGTTCTACATGTTCCCGAAGATCGGAGGGTTCGGGCTTTCCTCCGATGAGTTCTGCACCAGGTTTTTGCAGGAGGAGAAGGTGGCCATTATCCCCGGCACGGCCTTCGGGCAGGGGGGAGAGGGCTTTACCCGGATCTGCTACGCCTCCAGCGTGGAGAACATCGAGACGGCCCTTTCGCGCCTGGGGGATTTCCTGGGCAGGCTGAGATGAAAAAACTGACTGTTGAGGCGCGGGCCAAGGTGAATCTGACCCTGGACGTGGGGGCGAAAAGGCCGGACGGTTACCATAACGTGGTGACGGTGATGCAAACCGTTTCCTTATGCGATACAGTTGACATAAGACTAAGCAAAACAGGCAAAATTCGGGTTATGTCAACAAGACCGGACCTGCCAACAGATTTACATAATCTCGCCGGAAAGGCCGCGAAGGCGTTTCTGGATTACATTGGTTTCCATAACATAGGCGTTGAAGTTAACATAATTAAGAGAATTCCCGACCGGGCGGGCCTGGCGGGAGGGAGCGCGGACGCGGCGGCGGTGCTCCGGGGCCTCGACGAACTCCTCGGGACCGGCCTTACGGACGCCGAGCTTCTTAAAATATGCGCTTCCGTCGGGTCCGACGTGCCCTTTTGCCTCTACGGCGGCACGGCGCTGGCCACGGGGCGGGGGGAGGTATTGACTGAGCTTCCGGAACTGCCGGAGTGCGGGATCCTGATCGTGAAGCCGGGGTTTTCCGCGTCTACGCCGGCGCTGTTCGCGGCGCTGGACGGGCGTGAGGTGAGGCGGCGGCCGGACAACGAAAAAGCCCGAAAAGCCTTGGGAGACAGGGACTTGAGGGCTTTAGCGGGGTGCTTGGGGAACGTTTTTGAGGAGGCGCTGGAGGACGAAGAGAGGCGGATCGTGGTTGACATAAAGTCTGCTTTGATGGAGGCCGGGGCGCTGGGAGCGTGCATGACGGGGACAGGGTCCGCTGTTTTCGGTATTTTTCCGACCTTGAAAGAGGCGGAAAAGGCGGATTTGAGCCGGTTTGGGAGCACTTTTGCGGTTTGTCCCGCAAAAATGCTGTAAAGCATGAATAATTGAAGCAAAATCGGGCAAGGATATGCACACGCGGCATGTCTTTGCCCGATTTTTCTTGCTTCGAGGTACTTACTATGCGGTTCAAAAAGTTTGAAATTGCCCTGATCTGCGCTGTTTTGGCGGCTTTTCTGGCCGGATTCGTGCGAGACTGCGACAAGGAGGCCCAGGCCCTTTCCGATAAGCTCATACGCCTCCACGTGGTGGCAAACTCCGATTCCGAGGACGACCAGGCGCTGAAGCTGGCGGTCCGGGACGCGGTTCTGGAAGAAGTTAGGATGCGCCTCAAGGGGGTCACAGGGGTGTCCGAGGCCCATACCATACTGGAGGGAAGGCTATCCGACCTATGCGCGGCGGGGTCCCGGGTGGTGTCCCAATGGGGCGCCGATTATACCGTTTCCGCATCACTGAAGCGGGAGGACTTTCCCACCGTGGACTACGACACCTTCTCCCTGCCCGCCGGGTCCTATGAGTCCCTGCGGGTGGAGATCGGGAAGGCCGAGGGGCATAACTGGTGGTGCGTGGTCTTCCCGCCGGTGTGCGACAGGCCGTATATCGACGAGGACGCCGCCGCCACGCTGGGACTCACCGGGGAGGAGGTCGGGCTCATCACACGCTCCGACGGGCGGTACGCCGTGCGGTTCAAGGTCGTGGAGTGGTGGAATGAATTTTGGAGGCTCTTTAAATAAGTTGACATAACATAAGCCGTCGGTTTTCCGACGGCTTATGTTTACATAATACCAGATGTTACTTGAAGACCTTGGCGTAGTAGTCCTCGGTGATGATGGCCTTGGAGTATTGGATCTTTCCGCTGACCAGTTTCTTCACCCGGCTGACGTAGCCGTCGGGGACGGTGACGCCGGGGTTGGCGGTGAAGGTGCCGGTGCTGGCCTCGTAGGTGCCCGCGGCGGTGATCCAGCTGTTGCCCTGACCCTTGTTGTTGGCGAAAATCACCAGGGGCATGGAGCTGGAGTATTCATCCGCCTTATAGTTGGGGTCGAAGATGTCGCGCCCGGTGTAGAGGCGGGAGTCGTAGTCCATGCCGAAGAGGTTGAGGATGGTGGGGACGATATCGCAGGAGTAGCAGGGGGTGTCCACCACCGTGCGGGGGATGGAGGCGGACCACATGAGGAGGGTGTTCTTATAGCGGCTGGTGACCTTCTCGGAGTCCTCGGGGTTGCCGAAGGTGCGGTTAAGTTCGTTATAGTAGTCGTTGGGGTCGTTTTGGTTGTTGTTGCCCATGGCCAGGAAGTAGGGGTAGTGGTCGGCGGCCATGACGATGAGGGTATCGTCGGCGATGCCGGCGTCCTCCAGTTTTTTGACCAGCACCTCCAGCGCCCGGTCCAGCTCGATGTTGGCGGCCAGGTACGCCGCGCAGGGTTCCGAGAGGCCGGGGTATTTGGCCTCCACCAGGTCCCGGTATTTGGTGGCCCACTTGTTCCCGGAGAACTTCCACGCGCCGTGGCCGGAGATGGTCATGTAGTAGGTGTGGAAGGGTACGCCGGTCTGGAGGTAGTCGTTGATATATTCGTCCGCCGTGGCCTCCATCATCTCCTTGTCGGAGGCGAGCCACACCTTAGTGGGCAGCTCCAGGCCCTTGCCGATGGCCTTGAAGTCATAGCCGAAGGTGGCCAGGTACTTATCGCGGCTGTAGAAGTCATAGTCCCCGTTGTGCCACGCCTTCACGCTGTACCCCGCGGATTTGAAGATGTTGCCGAGGGTGGTGGGCATGGCGTTGTCGATGGCCTGACGGGCGGAGTCCGATTTATTGATCCAGTTGGGGATGAGGCCGGTGGTGACGGAGAACTCGCCGCCGCAGGTGGAGAGGGTCCAGTCGGGCTGGTAGAAATTGTTGAAGACGAAGCCCTCCTCCTGAGTCATGCGGTAGAGGGTGGGGGTGAGCTCCGGGTCGATCACGTAGTCGTCGAAGGACTCCGCGCAGATAAGGATCAGGTTCTTTCCGGCGAAGAGGCCGGTGTACTCATTCTCCATGGAGGGGGTGAGGGAGCCGAAGTATTGGTGCATCTGCTTGAGGGTCTTGTTGCTCGTCCCCTCCGCCAGGGCGTCAAAGTCAATGGAGTCGATGACGTTGGGGCCGTATACGCGCGGGGGCTCGGTGGGGGGCGCCGTCTCCCCGCCGGGGCCGGTGGTATCCTGGGGGGTCGAGCCCGAGGGCTGGGAGGGACCGGTGGGGGGCTTCGTGGGGTCGTCCTCGATGAAGCTGCCCAAGTCCGCCGCCGGCGTTCCGAAGACGGCGTACTGGAACTCCAGGCGTATGGAGTTCATGAGCCCAAATTCCGGAACGCCCAGGTTCATCTGGTAGTCGTAGGTGTAGACGGCCTTCGTCTTCTCCCCGGTGCTGAGCTTGACGCCGAGGAATTGGGTGAGCACCAGAAGGATGGCGATGAGGCCCCGGACAGGCCAACGCTGGCCCTTTTCGTAAAAAACGGACCGGCGCAGAAGGATAAAGAGGACAAAGGGGACCAGGGCCAGAAGGATGAAGGGAATGAGGCTCACCACGATGGTGACGGTGTTGTCGGCGAAGTTCCCCACCGCGTCCCCGGCGTTGTCCGCCGCCGCCATGACGCCGTAGTACATGCCGAAGGAGCCCTTCATACCCCGCTCCACGCACAGCACCACAACGAAGACGAAGGAGAGGATCCCGCCGATCCAGCGGGAGACCGATTTTTTAGGGATGAGGTCCAGAAGGAGGAAGACCAGAAGCCCCGCGGCCAGAGAATAGAAGAGGATGCGGAAAAGCGCGCCCCAGGCGAAGAAGGGCGAGTCCGCGTCATAGGCCCGCAGCAGGAGCTCGTGGTAGAGGATGGCGCAGGGGAAGAAGAGGATGGAGAAGAGGGGCGTGGCCTTCACGCGGCCGGTCTTGCGCCGGCGGGCGTTGTAGGCGGGGCGGGCGTCGGAGGTCCGGCGGGAGGTCCGGCGGGGACGGTCCGCGCTGTTCCCCGCGCTCCCGGCGGAGGCTTGGGCGGCGCGCTCCTCCATGCGGCGGCGCTGGGCGCGCTCGCGCTCCTCGTCGTAGAGGTTTTTGGGATGGTAAGGCGTCCGGGGGTCCCGGCGCCCGTTGGTGTCGTTATAGTCAGACATGGCGTATTGAAGCTCCTTTGATGGCTGGTCCAAGTCCTTTTCCTGTTTTTTCGACCAGATTATACACCTGTTGGGCGAAAAAGGGAAGAGTATTATGTCTACCAAACAAGTATAACCCTAATTTTTAAGGAATCAAACAACATTTCTACTACAAAATGTTACAAATCCGTGGTATACTCGTGATATACCGGAAAGCATAGCGAAAAATTGCATCGAAACGGCATCATTTTTGCAAAAGGGGCGTGAAGGTATGCTGAGATTATACTTAGGGCGCGCCGGCAGCGGAAGGACGTCCGCAATCCTGGAGAAGGCGGCAAAGGCCCCCGAGAGCGGCGGGAACGTGCTCATCGTCCCGGAGCAGTACTCCCACGACTGCGAGCGGGCGCTGGCGGCGCTGGGGGACCGGGTGTGCCTCCATAGCGAGGTGCTGAGCTTCACCCGGCTTTGTCAGCGCGTCTTTGCCCAGACCGGCGGCATGGCGCGGACGCTCCTGGACGCCGGCGGGCGGGTGCTTGCCATGAGCCGGGCGTATATGGCGGTGTCGGGGCGGCTGAAGGTCTACGACGTGGGCCTGAGAAGGCCGGACTTCGTGAGCGCGCTTCTGGCGGCTTACGACGAGCTTCGTTCCGCCGGGGCGAACGTGGAGGCTCTGGAGAATGCCGCGCCTGCTGTGGGCGGCACGCTGGGGGAGAAGCTTTCCGACCTTACCCTTATTTTCGAGGCCTACGAGGCGGTGAAGGCCGCCTCCGGCGTGGACACCCGGGATTCCCTGGAGAAGCTGGCCCAGGACATCGGAGAGTCCCGCGTGGGGGAGGGCGGGCGCGTCTTCGTGGACGGGTTCACGGACTTCACCGCCCAGGAGACGAAGGTGCTGGAGGCCCTTTTGCGCAAGGGCGCGGACCTCACCGTGAGCCTCACCTGTGAGGGGCTTTTCGACCGGGAGCCGGCCTTTTTGCCCGGTGTGCGGACGGCCAACGCCCTGTTGCGTAAGGCGCGGGAGCTGGGGGTCAAGGCGGAGATCCGCACATTCGCCCCCATCCCCGGCCGGGAGCCGGCGCTGCGGACCATGGAGCGGTATCTTTTCGACTACGCCGCCCCCGCCTTTGAGGGGGACGCGGGCTGTATCCGCCTTGTCCGCGCCGGGGCGGTGAGCGAGGAGTGCGCCGTGGCGGCGGCGAGGGCCTTGGAGCTTGTGCGCAATGGCGCGCGGTTCCGGGATATCGCCGTGGTGTCCCCCAAGTGGACGGCGTACGCGCCGATTCTGGAGGGCGTTTTCGCCGCCTACGGCGTGCCGGTGACGAGGACGCAGATGAGCGACATTCTGGAAAAGCCGGTGATGGCCAAGCTCCTCTCCGCCCTCGATATCATCGGCAGCGGCTGGGACTACGCCGCCGTTTTCAAATATTTGAAGACCGGCCTTGCGGACACCACGGACGAGGAGCTTTTTGAGCTGGAAAATTATGTCCTCAAGTGGAAGATCCGGGGCGAGCGGATGTGGACAAGGCCCTGGACCATGCCGCCGGAGGGGTATGCCGAGCACCTCGACGAGGAGCAGGCGGCCCGTCTGGAGGCCGTCAACGCCACGCGGGCGCGTGTGGCGGGGCCCATCGCCGCCCTGCGCGCCAAGCTGGACGCCCGGGAGGGGGCCACTGATAAGATCCGGGCCGTCTATGAGTTTCTGGAGGAGACGGACGTCTACGCGCGGCTTACGGAGAAGGCGGAGGCCCTGCGCCGGGAGGGGCGGGCGGACCTGGCCGGGGAGTACCGGCAGCTCTGGGACATCCTTGTGGGGGCCATGGAGCAGTTCGCGGCGCTTTTGGGGGACGCGAAGCTCAAGACGGACGAGTTTACGCGGCTTTTGAAGCTGACGCTGGGGCAGTATAAGGTGGGGGTCATCCCCTCCGGCGTGGACTGCGTCCGGGCGGGGGACCTCACCAGGATGCGGGCCAGGGGGATCAGGCACCTCATCGTCCTGGGCGCTACGGACGACGCCCTGCCGGTGCGGAAAAACGAGACGGGCGTCTTCACCGACCGGGAGCGGGAGCGGCTCCACGAGGCGGGCATCCCCGCCATGGACGACCGGGAGACGGCGGTGGCCAGGGAGCTGGCCGGCGTCTACGCGGCGCTGACGGTGCCCACGGAGAGCCTCACCATGACCTACCCGGAGACAGAGCGGCCCAGCTATATTCTGGGGCGGCTCATAAAGCTCTTCGGCCTTACGCCGGAGCGGCCGGGGGAGGAGGTCTACTCCGCCGCGCCGGGGCCGTGCTTTGAGCTGGCGGCCTTCGACGACGGGGAGACGGCCCGGATGGCGAGAGCCTGGTTTGAGGAACAGGACCCCTGGCGGGGGAAGCTGGAGGCGCTGGAGCGCGCCGCCTCGGC
Organism: uncultured Oscillospiraceae bacterium; assembly: GCA_947588605.1. Classification (GTDB taxonomy): domain Bacteria; phylum Bacillota; class Clostridia; order Oscillospirales; family Oscillospiraceae; genus RUG626. The sequence continues at coordinate 7,627 of CANPYK010000034.1, read as the reverse complement.
CCCCCGCGGGCGGCTGAGCCCGGAGGTGGCGAGAAAGCTCTACGGCGGGCGGCTGCGGCTGTCGGCCTCCCGCATCGACCGGTACTACGCCTGCCGGTATGCCTACTTCCTCCAGTACGGCCTGGGGGCCAAGCCGAGGAGCGAGGCGGGTTTGGACGCCCCGGAGGCGGGGACCTTCATGCACTTCGTGCTGGAGCGGACGGCGCGGCGCGTCCGGGAGCTGGGGGGCTTCAAGGCCGTCAGCGACCGGGACGTGCGGGCCATGGTGCCGGCCTTCGTCCGGGAGTACGCCGAGGCGCGTCTGGGGGGACTCACGAACAAGTCCGGGCGGTTTAACTATCTCTTCGCCCGGCTGGGGAAAGCGGCGCAGGAGGTGGCGCTCAATATGTGGGAGGAGCTGAGAAATTCCGATTTCGCCCCCATGGACTTTGAGCTCACCTTCGCCCCGGAGGGGGAGCTGCCGCCGGTGGAGACGGCGCTGGGCGATACCGTCGTGGGCGCCGTGGACCGGGTGGACGGCTGGGTGAAGGACGGAAAGCTCTACCTGCGGGTGGTGGATTATAAGACCGGGAAGAAGGCCATGGACCTGAGGGACGTCATCAACGGCGTGGGGCTCCAGATGCTCATCTACCTCTTTGCCCTGGAGCGGGAGGGGCCGGCGCGGTACGGAAGGGACGTGATCCCCGCCGGGGTGCTCTACGCCCCGGCCCGGGACGAGCTTGTGCGGTCGGGCCGGGATCTGGAGGAGGCGGAGCTGGAGAAGGAGCGGGCCAAGCTTCTCAAATACTCGGGCCTCGTCCTCGCGGACCCCGAGGTCCTGGAGGCCATGGAGCACGGGACGAAGCGCAGGCTCCCCGTGACCGTCTCCTCCCGCACCGGGGAGGTGCGCGGGGGACTGGCGGACGCCAGAGAGCTGGGGCTTCTTCACCGGCGGGTGGATAAGCTCATCGACGAGATGAGCCGGGAGATCCGCGCGGGCACCATCGCCGCCAATCCCTATATGCGGGGGAGGACCGAGGGCGCCTGCGCCTCCTGCCGGTTTTACGACGCCTGCCGGTTCGTGGACGGGCGGGGCGGCGAAAGCTATCGGAGGCCCACGAGATTGAAGCAGTCAGATGTATGGAGCGTGCTGGAGGAGAAAAATGGGCATTGAGCTGACAAGGGAACAGACGCAGGCCGTGGAGTCCTCCGGCGGGCAGACGCTGGTGTCCGCCGCCGCCGGGAGCGGCAAGACGCGGGTGCTGGTGGAACGGCTCATGCGGCGCGTGGAGGCGGGGGCGGATGTGGACGAGTTCCTCATCATCACCTACACCAACGCCGCCGCGGCGGAGCTGCGGGGGAAGATCCTGGACGCCCTGATGGACCGGGTGGCTCAGGACCCGGCCAATACGCGGCTTCGGAGGCAGGCGGGGCTTGCGGGGCGGGCGAAGATCGGCACCATCCACAGCTTCTGCGCCTCCGTGATTCGGGAAAACGCCCACAGGCTTCGGCTGCCGCCGGATTTTCGCGTGGCCGACGGGCCGGAGGCCGCCATCCTCCGCGCCGACGCCCTGGAGGAGACGCTGGAGGAGCTTTTTGACCGGGCCGAGCCGGGATTTCTGGAGCTGGCGGATACCATGGGGGCGGGCCGGGACGACCGGCGGCTGGGGGAGGTTTTGCTGGAGACCCACGAAAAGCTCCTGAGCCACCCGTCGCCGGCGGCGTGGATGGAGGCGCAAAAGCGGGCGCTGGACCTGCCCGAGGGGACCGACGCGGGGCGTACGCCCTGGGGCCGGGTGATCATGGAGCGGGCTGGGGATTGCGCGGCCTACTGGCGGGAGCAGTTTGAGTACCTGATGGACGAGGCCGCGGCGGACCCGAAGGTGGAGAAGGGCTACGGCGAGAGTTTCCGGGCGACCTACGCGTCCCTGCGGGCCTTTGAGAGAGCGCTGGAGGGGACCTGGGACGAGGCCCGGGCGGCGGCGCAGATCGACTTCCCCACGGGGCGGCTGTCCGGCTACGACGAGCTGAAGACCGTGCGGACGAGCTGCAAGGAGGCCATGAAGAAGCTGGGGGAGCTATTCTGGGACGACTCGGCGCGGGCGCTGGCGGATATGCGCGCCGTCGCGCCGGAACTGCGGGCGCTTTTCGACGCGGTCCTACTCTTTAATAAACACTACAGCGAGGCGAAACGTCACAGAGGCGTGCTGGATTTTGCCGACCAGGAGCATCTGGCGCTGGAGCTTTTGACCGATCCCGCCACCGGCGCGCCTACGGACATCGCCAGGGAGGTGGCGGGACGGTTCCGGGAGATCATGGTGGACGAGTACCAGGACGTGAACGCCATCCAGGAGGCGATTTTGACGGCGGTGAGCCGGGAGGGGCGGAACATCTTCGCCGTGGGGGACGTGAAGCAGTCCATTTACCGCTTCCGGCTGGCCGACCCCACCATTTTTTTGCGGAAATACAGGGCCTTCAAGGACGCCGGAGACGCCGCCGAGGGGGAGCCCCGGCGGGTGGTGCTGTCCCGGAATTTCCGGTCCAGGGAGGGGATTTTGGAGGCCGTCAATTTCATCTTCGCCAACACCATGTCGGAAAAGCTGGGGGAGCTTTCGTACACCGAGCGGGAGTATCTGTATCCCGGCGCGAGCTTTCCGGAGAGCGTGGAGCCCCAGGTGGAGCTGGACGTGCTGGACCTGAAGGCCGGAGAGGGCGAGGAGGACGACGACATCGATAGGGCCGTGGCGGAGGCGGCCTTCGCCGCCGGACGCGTGCGGGAGCTGCTCAAAAACGGCACGGTCGCCGATGGGGAGGGCGTAAGGCCCGTGCGGTACGGGGATATCGCCGTGCTCATGCGCTCGCCGAGGAACGAGCTTGACAAGTGGCGGCAGGTCTTCTCCCGGTTCGGCATTCCCCTCACCAGCGAGCAGACCTCCAACTTCTTCGCGGAGGAGGAGGTGAGCCTGGTGCTGTCCATCCTGGACCTCATCGACAACCCCCGGCAGGATATCCCCCTCATCACGGCGCTGAAGTGCCCCGTGTGGGGCTTCACCGCCCAAGAGCTGGGGGAGATCCGGGCCGATTGCCGGGAGGGGGACTTCTGGACGGCGCTTTGTAAGTCCGCCGAGGGGACGGAGAAGAGCCGCCGGTTCATCGAGGAGCTGGCCGGATACCGGCGGGCCTCGGCGGATATGACGGCGGACGAGCTTTTGTGGCACCTCTACCGCGCCACGGGGCTTCTCGGCGTGGTCAGCGCCATGGACGGCGGGGAGCGGCGGCGGCAGAACCTGATGCTCCTGATGGAGGTGGCGCGGCAATGCGAGGGGTCGGGGTACAAGGGCCTCTTCGGCTTCATGACCTGGGTGCGCCGCCTCCGGGAGCAGGGCAAGGGCCCGGAGGGCTTCACGCGGGCCGCCGAAAACGCCGTGACGGTGATGAGCATCCACAAATCCAAGGGGCTGGAATTCCCCGTGGTCATCCTGGCGGGCCTTACGAAGCAGTTCAACACCGTGGACACCAGGGCGCGGCTCCTCATCCACCCGGACCTGGGGCCGGGGCCCATACGCACGGACACGGAGCGCAAGATCGAGTACGACACCTTGGCACGCCGCGCCGTGGCGGAAAAGCTCAAGGGGGAGCTTCTCAGCGAAGAGCTGCGGGTCCTCTACGTGGCCATGACCAGGGCGCGGGAGAAGCTCATCATGGTGGCTTCCTATACCGACGCGGCGCGGGAGCTTACGCGGATGATGAACACGCCCCTCCCGGCCCCGGCGGAGGTGCTGTTGGGGGCCAAGTCCATGGCGGACTGGATCCTCATCCCGGCGCTGAGAAGGCCGGAGAGCGGGGAGATCCGCCTGGGGGCGCCCAACGTCCCCTGCGACACCCAGGGCCCAACCTGGCTGGTGCGGTACGTCACCCCCGAGAGACTGTCCGGCGAGGCCGCCGGGGTGGGGGAGAGCCGGGAGGGGGAGAAAGCGCCCCTGCCGGTGTCCCCGGAGCTGCGGGAGCGGCTGGAGTATGTCTATCCTTACCTCGACCGGGCGCAGATGCCCTCCAAGGTCACCGCCACGGAGCTCAAGGGGACCTACCCCGCCCGGGAGGCCGCCGAGGAGGCGGCGGAGTTGACAGAATCGGAGCCGCCGGAGAGCGCCCCGCCGGTGAAGCCCCCGGTACGTCCGGCCTTCATGGAGGGCAGGCGCGGCCTCACCCCGGCCCAGAAGGGCACCGCCACCCACATCGTTATGCAGTTTGCGGATTACTCAAAATGCCTCACCCCCGCCGGCACCGCCGGGGAGGTGGAGCGCCTGCGGGCCTTCGGCACCATCACCGACGAGCAGGCCGCCGCTGTCCGGCCGGAGATCATCGCTGACTTTTTCGCCTCAGAGCCCGGGAAGCTCATTCTCGGCGCGGAGAAGCTGTGGCGGGAGCTGAAGTTCTCCCTCCTCATGGACTCCGCCGACCTTCCCGGCTTCGCCCCCGGCGAGAAGGTCCTCTTCCAGGGCGTGGTGGACTGCTGCGTGGAGCGCGACGGCGCGCTCACCGTCATCGACTTCAAGACCGACCGCGTCACTGACGACACCCTCCCCGACCGCGCCGCCGCCTACAAGGGCCAGCTGGACGCCTACGCCCTGGCCATGGAGCGGGTCCTGAGATTGCCGGTGCGTCGGCGCATCCTGTGCTTTTTGACGGCGGGGAAGTGGACGGAGGTGTAAGGGGACAATTTCTTTTGAAAAAACTGTTGACAAGCGGGGCGGCATCTGTTAAAATAGCCTTTGCGTGAAAAACGAACGAAAAATGAAAGAGGTGAACGCAATGAAGGAGGGCATCCATCCCAAGTACGAACAGACCACGATCCGGTGCGCCTGCGGTGAGGTCATTGAGACCGGTAGTACGAAGAGTGACATCAAGGTCGAAATCTGCTCCAAGTGTCACCCTTTCTACACCGGCAAGCAGAAGCTGGTGGACACCAGCGGCCGCGTGGATAAGTTCAACAAAAAGTTCGGCCTCAAATAAGAGCCGGACCATAAAGCAAATGAGAAACGCCCCGGTTTTTCGCCGGGGCGTTTCGGGTTTTTGAGGGGTGCGGGTTATCGGAACCGGTCTGTCATCCCACCTTCGCTGCCCCCCTGCCCCCCTCCTACGAGGAGGGGGCGAAAAAGGTTTGCGCCTGCGGCGCATTCTTTGATTTATCCGCGCGGCGGGGACGGGGGAGCGGGCGGGTTTGGAACCCGCCCCTACAGTTTCCAATTAACCATTCATCAACGCCGTACGGGCCGCTGCCCACAGCGGCCCCCGTTGCAAGGCCCGGATTGCCCCGATAAACGCCGTAGGGGCGGCCTCTCTTGGCCGCACGCGTTCCGATAACCTCCGATGTCGGTTGAATGGGGTTGCCTTCCACATCCCCTGTAGGGGCGGGTTCCAAACCCGCCCGTGCGCGGTTGCATGATGGAAAAGGTTTCGATAAAACGGGAAATGCCGGTTATCGGTAGGTTGGATTTATCTGCTGCGGCGACCCTTCCGGCGCTTCGCGCCACCTCCCACAGGGGGGAGGTCACCACGGGAGCAGGGACCTGTTCTCGCGGCTGTCCAGGACGTTTTTGGCCTCCAGGAGCAGCTTGGCGGCGTCGGCGCGGGTGACGGGGAGGGGGGAGGCGTTGGCGGGGAGGATGTCCAGGGAGTTGAGGTTCGCCACGGCCTGGGCGGCCCAGGAGGGGGCGGCGTTGGCGGTGTCATCAAGGGCCACGTCGGTGATGCCGGCGGCGTTGTTGAGCATGACGGCGGCCTGGGCGAAGGTGACGGGTTCGGTGGGGGAGAAGACGATGCTGCCGTCGGCCGTCGTGGAGCCGGAGATGAAGTCCGCCATCACGGCGGTGGTGACGTAGGGCTTTTGCCACAGGGGGATGTCCCCGTCATCGGAAAAGCCCGTGCGGGTGATGTTCTCCAGGATCGGCGCGCCGGTGAGCTTCAGGCACATGACGAGGAACTCGCCTCGGGTGACGGGCTCGTCCGGGTGGAAGAGGTACGCCCCGCCTACGTTTTCGCCGACGAAGACGCCCTCCTCCGCCAGGACCGTGGCGGCGTACCAGGCGTCGGAGCCGGCAAGGTCGGCGTAGCTGACGGCGGTCTTCTGCTTCTTGATGTGGATGGTCACCGTGGCGGCGTTGGAGACGTTGCCGGCGGTGTCCGTGGCCACGTAGGTGAAGGCGTCACGGCCCTTTTTGCCCTCGCCGGGGGTGTAGGTGAAGGTGTCGCCCTCCACGGTGACCGTGCCCTTTTTGGGCTCGTCGGCCACGGAATAGGCGACGTCGTCGCCCTCCGGGTCCAGACAGCGGAAGGAGCCGGAGACGGGAATGGAGCGGAAGGTCTCCAGCTCCATGTTCTCCGCCACCGGGGCGGAATTGAGACGGACGGCGTCCTCCCGGGCGGCGGCGGGGCCGGACAGGGCCGCGCACGTCAGCGCCAGCAAGGCGGCGAGGACCACAAGCGCGGGGATCTTTTTCATGGATATGCCTCCTTTTGGGTGTTGGAGGTAGTTTGTGCCGGGAGGGGAAAAATATTCTGCTGGAGGGCCCGTACAAGAAAAAATAAAAAAATCGAAAATAATGGTTGACAAATCAGGTCCCTCTTTAGTATAATAGCTTTTGCCGTTACGGCCCGAGGGGAGTATAGCTCAGCCGGTCAGAGCGCATGCCTTACAAGCATGAGGTCACAGGTTCGAGCCCTGTTACTCCCACCACCAAGTGGCCGAGTAGCTCAGCTGGTTAGAGCGCCGGCCTGTCACGCCGGAGGTCGAGGGTTCGAGCCCCTTCTCGGTCGCCATTATTTGCCCAGGTAGCTCAGTTGGTAGAGCAGCGGACTGAAAATCCGCGTGTCGTTGGTTCGATTCCGACCTTGGGCACCATCTGCGGCCTTAGCTCATCTGGTAGAGCGCCACCTTGCCAAGGTGGAGGTAGCGAGTTCGAGCCTCGTAGGCCGCTCCATGATTGGGGCGCATAAGCGCCCCAATCGTATACCGGTCACATTTTTCGTATCCCCGCATAGAATGATATTGTACGGCGACATAGCCAAGTGGTAAGGCAAGGGTCTGCAAAACCCTGATTCCCCGGTTCAAATCCGGGTGTCGCCTCCAGAATTGCAGGTTAAAACTCCTATTTGTAGCCAAAACGCCTGCGCCGCAAGGGTTTTGAGGTCGTTCCAGAGCGAACTGGAACGACCTCAAAATTTTCCTATTTTTCCTCGTTTCATCCAAACTGGAGAGATTTGAACTGGCGACATCAACAATTGAATAGAAGCTGCACAAATGCCGGGTCACACGACCCGGCATATTTTTTTGCCCTTTCTGGATGGCTTCAACAGTTATTTTCGTTGACTAAAAACAGGTGTACGGATATAATCCCCTTAACCACAGCTGGAGGTGAGCAAATGAATCTGCGGAATCTGCTCAAGTCTTTGCAAAATGATCACCGGGGATATGGAAACTGCGCGGAGGTGAACGGAGCCATAAGCTCTGAGGCGGCGTGGGACCTCAGAGAAAAGTATCTGCGGATGGAGCGACCGGCTCCTGTCGAGAAAAACATCATACATCAAGCGCCGGGGATATGAAGCCCCGGTAATTTTATTATATGGAGGTATTGACGTGAACATCAAA
>CANPYK010000033.1 GCA_947588605.1 uncultured Oscillospiraceae bacterium | reverse complement strand
GGCAGTCTATTTCTGTTGCACTTGTCCGAGGGTCGCCCCTGGCGGGTGTTACCCGTTATCCTTGCCCTGTGGAGCCCGGACTTTCCTCACGCGCTTACGCGCCCGCGGCTGTCCGGCCCGCTCGCCACTGGTATGGTAGTACATTTTTGCCCGGTTGTCAAGGAAAATCGGCGCTCTCCGCCATGTCCGTGGGCTGGAGGTGGAGAATATAATAGGTGAGGTCGTCATACGTTTCTATATAGAAGCCGTCCTTCAAAAAAGCGTCCGGGACGCCCATGGCGTGGACGCGAAAGTCCACGATGGTCCCCTGACGGTCGATGGCGGCGAAGACGTACCAGCCGTTGTCCGGCTCGATGTCGTTTGCCAGAATGGCCGCCACGGCCAGGGACTTGACCGTGCGCAGGTTGGCCAAGTCCTTCACCTCCCGCGCCCGGTCCAGGGCATGGGTATAAAGGGGCAGGGCGATGCTCACGAGGACGGACAGGATCGCCACGGCGATGAGAAGCTCCGCTAAGGTGAAGCCGCGCGGACGCGGCGGACGCCGCGTTCTTTTTTTCGTGGGGGTTTGCAAATCAGGCGCGGATGGTGTATAATAACAGTCAACTATGGTGTATGAGGAGTTTGACATGACGCTTTCTCAATATATGGAAGCCCTTCGGGGCAAACGGGTGGCCGTGCTGGGCCTGGGGGTGAGCAACAGGCCCCTTGTGTCGCTGCTGCTGGACGCCGGGGCCGAGGTCACCGTCCGGGACGGGGCCGGCCGGGAGGCGCTGGGGGACATCGTCCCGGCGCTGGAGGCGCGGGACTGCCGCTTCGTGCTGGGGCCGGACTATTTGCGGGACATCGACGCCCAGGTCATCTTCCGCTCGCCGGGCATCATGCCCCATGAGCCCGGTATCGCCCAGGCCGTGGCCAACGGCGCGGTGCTCACCAGCGAGATGGAGGCGTTTTTTCAGGTCTGCCCCTGCGAGATCTTCGCTGTCACCGGCTCTGACGGAAAGACCACCTCCACCACCGTGATCGCCGAGATCCTCAAGGCCGCCGGCAGGACCGTCCACGTGGGCGGGAACATCGGTACGCCGCTCCTCGACAAGGCCGGCGCCATGTCCCCGGAGGACGTGGCGGTGCTGGAGCTTTCGTCTTTCCAACTCATGACTATGCGCGTGTCTCCGGCAAGGTGCCTGGTCACCAACGTGGCGCCAAACCATCTGGACAAGCACCGTGACATGGACGAGTATGTGGAGGCCAAGCGCAATATCCTTTGCCACGAGCCGCACCCCCATGTGGCGGTCCTCAACGCGGACAACGACATCACCCGCTCCTTTGCCAAATCGGCGGGGGAGGGCGTGCGGTATTTTTCCCGGCGGGACATCGTGGAAAACGGCGCGTATCTCCAGGACGGGACGCTTTACGGCTCCCTTCAGGGCAAGCCGGAGCCCATTCTCAAGGCCGAGGAGATCTTCATTCCCGGCGAGCACAACGTGGAAAATTATCTGGGGGCCTTCGCGCTCCTCTACGGCCTTGTGCCCGTGGAGGCCATGGCACAGACCGCCAGGACCTTCCGGGGCGTGGAGCACCGCATCGAGCTTGTGCGGGAGCTGCGGGGCGTCAAATATTATAACGACTCCATCGCCTCCTCGCCCTCCAGGACGCGGGCGGGCCTTCGGTCCTTCAAGGACAAGGTCATCCTCATCGCCGGAGGCAAGGACAAGGGCGTGCCCTTCGATACTTTAGGGGAGGACATCCGGGAGCACGTGAAGACGCTGGTCCTCACCGGGCTTACAGCGGACAAGATCGAAAAGGCCGCCTTAGAGGCCGGGTACACCGGGCCCATCCTCAAGGACCCGGACTTTGAAAAGGCTGTCCTGGCCGCCGCCGGCGCGGCGCAGGCCGGGGACACGGTGATCCTCTCTCCGGCGTGTACCTCCTTCGACCGGTTCAAAAACTTCGCCGAACGGGGCAATACCTTCAAAAAAATCGTAATGGAGCTTTCGTGATGGACATACAAGAGCTTGCCAAAAGGGCCCAGCGCGACTGCGCCGGGGTTTTTGAGAAAATCGACGCGGTGTCCGAGGCCAACACCGCCAAGGTCCTCCGGGCCTTCCAGCGCCACCGGGTCAGCGCGCCCATGTTCGCCGGCACCAACGGCTACGGCTACGACGATCTGGGGCGGGACACGCTGGAGCTTGTCTGGGCGGAGGTGTTCGGCGCGGAGAAGGCGCTGGTGCGCCAGAACTTCGTCAACGGCACCCACGCTATCGCCGCCGCCATGTGGGCCGGCCTCAGGCCGGGGGACACGCTGTTGGCCGCCACCGGCGCGCCCTACGACACCCTCCAGAGCGTCATCGGCCTCACGGGCGGCTATCCCAGCACCATGCGGGAGGCGGGGATCGGCTACGCCCAGGTGGACCTGACGGAGGAGGGGAAACCGGACCTCGCGGCCATTCGCACCGCCGCCGCGGACCCCGCCGTCCGGCGGGTGGAGGTCCAGCGCTCCTCCGGCTACGCCACGCGGCCGGCGCTGAGTATCGACGACATCGCCGCCGTCTGCGCCGCCGTGCATGAGGTGAACCCCCATGCTACGGTGCTGGTGGACAACTGCTACGGGGAGTTTACGGACACCCGGGAGCCCACCGAGGCGGGAGCGGACCTCATCGCGGGGTCGCTCATCAAGAACCCCGGCGGGGGCCTTGCGCCCACCGGCGGATATGTGGCGGGGAGGGCGGAGCTGGTGGACGCCGCCGCCATGCGCCTCACCGTCCCAGGCATCGGCGGGGAGTGCGGCTGCTCGCCCTTCGGCTACCGGCTTTTCTATCAGGGGCTTTTCATGGCCCCCCATGTGACGGCTCAGGCGCTGAAGACCGCCGTTTTCGCCGCGCGGATGACGGAGCTTCTGGGCTACCGCTCCCGCCCGGCCTTCGACGCGCCGCGCAGTGACATCATCCAGTCCATCGACTTTGGTAAGCCCGAGCTTTTGGAAAAATTCTGCCGTGGCATCCAGGCCGGCTCGCCGGTAGACGCTTTCGTCACCCCGGAGGCGTGGGACATGCCGGGGTATGAGGACAAGGTCATCATGGCCGCCGGGACCTTCGTCTCCGGCGCGTCCATCGAGCTTTCCTGTGACGGCCCCATGCGGGAGCCCTACACCGCCTACCTCCAGGGCGGCCTCACCTTTGAATCCGGGAAGCTGGGCATCCTCACGGCGCTAAAAGCCTTGACAGCGTAAATTTCCGCGAAAAATGGACATTCTCTCCGCATATGCTTTTCCGCGAGGTGAGACGTGTGAGGGAACGGTTCATGAGACTCAGGTGGGACCTGCGGCGGCGAAGGGGGCTGGGGTTGGGACTGACGCTTTTGGGGATCGGGGTGCTGATCCTGGCCCTTTTGTTCTCCGTGAAGCTCACGCCCACCATCGCAAGCTTAGCGCTGGCCACGGCCACGGACGACATCACCATCGCCGTCAACGAGACGGTGGCGCGGGTGCTGTCCGAGGACGGCCTCGATTACGCAAGCCTAGTGACGCTGGAGCGGGACAGCCAGGGGAACATCACGGCGCTGGTGTCCAACACAGCGGGGATCAATCTTCTAAAGGCACAGGTCACCAACGCCGTTGTGGAGCGGTTCGCCGACTCCGACCTCACCACCGTGCGCATCCCGGTGGGCAATCTCATCGGCGGGGCGCTGTTTTCCGGCAGAGGGCCGAGGCTGAAGCTGGACATCCTCTCCGTCACCAACGTGACCACAAATCTGCGCCACGAATTTACCTCCGCCGGCATCAACCAGACGCGCCACCAGATCCTCATGGACGTGGAGGTCTCCCTGGAGGTCCTGCTGGGACCCGATTCGGACACCGACACGGTCCTCACGGAGGTCAGCGTTGCCGAGACGGTCATCGTGGGCACGGTGCCGGACACCTACGCCTCATTCACATAAGGAGTGCTGACAATATGAACGCAAAAGAACGCATCGCCGAGCTCGTCCGGGTCCTCAACGACGCCGGGTACAAGTATTACGTCCTGGACGCGCCGGAGATGCCGGACTATGAATATGACCGGCTCTTACGGGAGCTGGAGGAGCTGGAGGCGGCTTACCCGGAGTACGCCCTGCCGGATTCGCCCACAAAGCGCGTGGGCGGCGCGGCGGTGGAATCGTTCCCCCCGGTGGTCCACGAGGCGCCGCTGGAGAGCCTCCAGGACGTGTTCTCCCGGGAGGAGCTCCTGGCCTTCGGCGAGCGGGTGAGCCAGACGGCGGGGGAGAGCGAATTTGACGTGGAGCCCAAGATCGACGGGCTTTCCGTGGCCCTGCGGTATGAAAACGGCATCTTCGTCCAGGGGGCTACCCGGGGCAACGGCACGGTGGGGGAGGACGTGACGGAAAATCTCAGGACCGTCCGGTCCCTGCCCCTGAAGCTGGAAAACGCCCCGGAGCACCTGGTGGTGCGGGGCGAGGTCTATATGTCCAAGAGGGTCTTCCGGGCGCTGAACGCCGAGCGGGAGCGGGACGAAAAGCCCCTCTTCGCCAATCCCCGCAACGCCGCCGCCGGGTCCCTGCGGCAGCTGGACCCGAAGATCGCGGCGGAGAGGCGGCTGGACATCATCTGCTTCAACATCCAGGCCGTCACCGGCAGGAGCTTCGAGACACACTCCGAGACGCTGGAGTATTTGAAGTCCCTGCGCTTCCCCACGGTGCCCCACGCGGAATTTTCCACGGTGGAGGGGTGCTGGGAGCGCATCCGGGCCATTGGGGAGGACCGGGACCAGTTCGACTTCGATATCGACGGGGCGGTGGTCAAGGTCAATTCCCTGGACAAGCGCCGGACGCTGGGCAGTACCGCCAAGGCCCCCCGCTGGGCGGTGGCCTTCAAATATCCGCCGGAGAAGAAGGAGACGCGCGTCACCGATATCGTCATCCAGGTGGGCCGCACCGGCGTTCTGACGCCAAAGGCCGTGCTGGAGCCGGTGCGGCTGGCCGGGACCACCGTCACCAACGCCACCTTGCACAACCAGGACTTCATCGCCGAGCGGGACATCCGCGTGGGCGATACGGTGCTGGTGCAGAAGGCGGGGGAGATCATTCCGGAGATCCTGGCCGTTGATTTGGACAAGCGCCCGGAGGATGCCGTGCCCTACGAATTTCCCAAGGTCTGCCCCGAGTGCGGCGCTCCGGTGGCCCGGGACGAGGGCGGCGCGGCCATCCGGTGCCAGGGGGCCGAGTGCCCCGCCCAGAGGCTCCGGCACATCGTGCACTTTGCCTCCAAGGCCGGCATGGATATCGACGGGTTGGGGACGGCGGTGGCGCAGCTGCTCATCGACAGCGGCCTCATCCGCTCGCCGGGGGACATCTACTCCCTCCGCGCGCCGGATGTCAGAGTCCTGCCGGGGTTCGGGCAAAAATCCGCCGAGAACCTTATCGACGCCATCGACAAAAGCCGCTCCAACGGCCTTGTGAAGCTCCTGGCGGCCCTGGGCATCCCCCAGGTGGGTACGGCGGCGGCCAAGACCCTGGCCCGCCGTTATAAGACCATGGAGGCCCTGGAGAGCGCCACAACGGAGGAGCTTACCGAGGTGGAGGACATCGGGCCCGTCACCGCCCAAAACATCCGGTCCTGGCTGGACTCCGACCAGGCAAAGCACCTTTTGGGCCTTCTCCGGGACGCCGGCGTGGATATGACCTGCGCCGAGGAGGAGGGGGACCGGCGCTTTGACGGGATGACCTTCGTGCTCACGGGGGCGCTTTCCAAATATACCAGGGACGAGGCCGGGGCTATCATCGAGCGCCTGGGCGGCAAGGCCGCCTCCTCCGTCTCCAAAAAGACCACCTACGTCCTGGCCGGGGAAAACGCCGGGAGCAAGCTTACCAAGGCCCAGGCCCTGGGCATCCCCGTCATCACAGAAGAAGAATTTGAGGCCATGATCGGCTGATCGGGCCGCCGCTGAGGAACCTGCCATGAAGAAAAAACTCATCAGTCTTACCCTTTTTGTATCCCTCCTGCTGGCCTTCGCCGTTCCGGCGTTGGCGGACCCCGCGCCGGAGGAGCCGGTCCTTCCCGAGAAGTGGACGGAGCTTTATTCCAACGCCTCCACGCTCACGGAGGACCTTACATACACAAACCAAATCTTCCAAAACGGCGAGGGCCGCCGGGTGGAGAGCTTCGCCGTGGAGACGGGCCCCGGTGGGAATGTCTATCCCATCGTGGCCACCGCCGACAGCCTCTATGAGGCCATGAAGCCGGAGGAGCTCACCGCCGTCATGCGGGAACGGGGCCTCAACGTCCTGGCCGCCGTCAACGCCGACTTTTTCTACAGCTCGGTGAAGCTCCCCCTGGGCGGCGTCATCGAGGACGGTATCTACGTCACCAACACGGACACGGAGAGCCTGCTGGCCTTTGACGACGACGGAGCCTTTTTCGTTGAAAAACCGGACATCCGCCTGACGCTCCACAACAACGGCGGTGGCGGCTTCACCTATGACCCGGAGCGCCTTACATGGACCTCCAATTACGGCAAGGACGTGAAGGTCAACCATCTCAATAAGATCCGCAACAACACCGGCGGACTTTTCCTCTACACCACCGACTATCACACGGAGCACACGGATACCACCCGCGCCGGCTGGGCTGTGCGCTTCCGGGTCCTCTCCGGCAAGCTCACCGTCTCGGGCCGTGTGGAGCTCCAGGTGGTGGAGGTCTTTCCCGACTGCACGGATATCGCCCTCGGGGAGGGCTATATGGCGCTCACCTGTCCCGCTGACGGGCAGTATCCCGAGGGGTACAAGGATTTTGCCGTGGGGGACACGGTGACGCTGATCTCCGAGTGCGACGACGAGCGCCTTTGCGGCGCCCGCTGGGCCACCGGGTGCGGCGACCTCATCGTGGAGGACGGCGCCATCACGGATTTTGAAAAATGGGACAAGTCCATCTCCGAGGCCCGTCATCCCCGCACCGCCATCGGCGTCAAGGCCGACGGGAGCATCATGGCGCTGGTCGTCGACGGGCGCAGCAGCGTATATTCGGCCGGGGCGACCCTCTACGAGCTGGCAAACCAGATGCTGGAGATGGGCTGTGTCTTCGCCGTCAACCTGGACGGCGGCGGCTCCTCCGTCATGACTGTGAAGGCCCCGGGGGAGGAGACCTGCGACATCGTCAACCGCCCCTCCGGCGGCAGCAGCCGCGTCTGCTCCACCTACATCCTGTTCGTCTCCAACGCCGTCCCCGACGGCGTGCCGGCGTCTCTGCATCTGGCGGAGGACGGCGCGTTCGTCCTTGCCGGAGCCGTGACGCTCCTGACGCCGCTGGCCGCCGACCGGGCCGGGTCCCTGGCGGAGACGCCGGAGGACATCGTCATCACCGCCGAGAAGGGGACCGTGGAGGACGGCGTCTACTTCGCCCCGTCGGAGCCCTGTGTCGATACCGTCACCCTGCGCTCCCCGGACGGGAGGCTGACGGGCAGCGCCACGCTCCACATCACCGATATGCTGGACAGCCTTACCGTCACGGACCTTGGCACCGGCGTCCCTCCGGCGCTCTTTGAGATGGAGCCGGGGGATACGGCGGACCTGGCCCTCAGCGGGACGTATCTGCGGCGGGACGTGCTGATGGACGGCGCGCCGGCGGAATTTTCCGTGACGGAGGGCGTCGGGACCCTCACCGAGGACGGCAGCTTCACCGCCGCCGATCCCACGGTCCCGGAGGGGGAGATCACCGTCAGCGCCGGCGGCGTCACCGTGACGCTCCCGGTGAGCCTGCGCATCCGCTACTACGATATCCTGGACCACTGGGCCAGGGCGTACATCACCTACCTCTACGACCGGGGCGTGGTGACCAAGACCTCCGACAAGCTCTACGGCCCGAATGTGCCCATGACGCGCTGGGAGTTTGCCATGATGCTCTGGCGGTCCCTGGGAAGCCCCGTTTTGGAGGGGGAGAGCGTCTTTACCGATGTCTCCCCGGAAAGCGAATATTACGAGGCCGCCAAGTGGGGCGGCCAGATCGGCCTCATTCTCGGCACGAGCCCCGGTATTTTCAGCCCCGAGGAGCCTATTGAGAGGGAACAGGCCTTCACCCTGGTCTATCGCTTGCTGACGCTCCTGCGCAAGGAGCTGCCGGAGACCGACCGTGCCGTCCTGGACGATTTCCCGGACGGCGCCGAGGTGGCCGAGTACGCCAGGGACGCCGTCGCTACATTGATCGCCGCCGGCGTTGTCGAGGGGGCCAACGGGTATCTCCTGCCCCGCAGTACCATCACCAGGGCGGAGCTGTGCAAGGTCACCTGCGAGGCCGTCCTCCAGTGGACGCCCCCGGTCCCGGAGGAGCCGGGCGAGGACGCGGAGGACCTGGAAGGGGACATGGAGGACCCGGACGGGGAGACGGGGGAGGACCCTCAGATGTAAGACCATCCCGTTTCACGGGATCAATATAGAAAAGAGGAGGAACCAATATGGCTGTCCATGTTGTCAACGAGGCGCGTCGGTGCCTCCACTGCAAGAATCCCCTGTGCCGCACGGGCTGTCCCATTGCCACGAACATCCCGGAGATGATCGCTCTCTTCAAAAACGGGCACAAAAAAGAAGCCGGACAGATGCTCTTTGAGAACAATCCCTTGTCCGTCTTCTGCTCGCTGGTATGCAATCACGAAAATCAGTGCGAGGGCCACTGTGTCCTGGGCCGCAAGGGCGCGCCGGTGCAGATCTCCAGCATCGAAAACTACATCTCCGACGCCTACCTCGACGACCCGGAGCTGCGGCGGGAGCCCAGGGTGGGCCAGCGCGTGGCTATCATCGGCTCGGGCCCCGCGGGCCTCACCATCGCGGTGATCTTAGCCCAGAAGGGCTACGATATCACCATCTTTGAGAGCAAATACAAGATCGGCGGCGTCCTTCGCTACGGCATCCCGGATTTCCGCCTGCCCAAGACCGTCATCGAGCGCTATAAAAAGCAGCTTCTGAGGTTAGGCATCAAGATCCGCCCCAACGCCGCCATTGGCCTCGCCCTCACCGTGGACGATCTCCAGCGCGACGGCTACGAGGCTATCTTCATCGGCACGGGCGTCTGGAAGGCCAACAAGCTCAACGTCCCCGGCGAGAGCCTGGGGCACGTCCACTACGCCATCGACTACCTGGTGGACCCGGATGTTTTCAGCATCGGCGAGACGCTGGTGGTCATCGGCGCCGGCAACTCCGCCATGGACGTTGCCCGCACGGCCCTGCGCAAGGGCTCCCGCCATGTCCACGTCTTCTGCCGCGAGGCCAAAGCCGCCGCCAGCGAACGGGAGCTGGACTACGCCATAGCCGACGGCGTGGATATGCTCTACGGCATCGAGACGGTGGAGATCCGGGACGAGGGCGTGGTCATCCGCCAGCGCGCCTTCGGCGAGGAGGGGAACGTCACCGCCGTGGGCGAGCCGAAGCTCTTCCCCTGCGACAACGTGATCGTCGCCATCTCCCAGGGCGCGCAAAGCCGCATCGTCAACACCACCACCGGATTGCAAATGAACGAGCGCGGGCTTCTGGCCACCGACGAGCACGGCCGCACCACCCGGGAGGGCATCTTCGCCGCCGGCGACGTGAGTCTCGGCGCCAAGACCGTCGTGGAGGCCGCCCGCAGCGCCAAGATCGTCGCCGCCGAGATGGACCGCTACCTCACCGCCCGCCGCCAAAACCGCCCGGCAAAGGCCCCGGACAGCATCCCCGTCATCAACCGCGCGGAGGAGTGAGCCCAAGGTCCTCCTTCACAGAACCCGCGCTGCACCAGGTGGTCCTGAGGAGCCTTCGGACATTTCCGACGGTGAGCTGTCCGGCGTAATCCGGCTGCTCCTCCCACTGGGAGAACCGGCCCTCCGACCTCTTCCCGCCCTCGTAGGAGAGGGTAGAGGTCCAAAGCTCATCCGTCTCCTCCCCGGAGCAGAAGAAAACCTCCCATTGTATGAGCACGGCCCGCGGCCCGCTGCGCCAGCCGTCGTGCAGGGTGGACTCCATCATCGTCCGGAGGCGGGAGAGGATGTCGTCTCTCGCGGCTTCCCCGATTGGTTGATCCGTCTCAAAGACGAACCGTATCACCGCCCGGGACCGGGCGTTTTCCGCCACGCTGACCCGGACAAGCTCGTCCGCGTGAGCCTCATACAGCTCCTCCGCGAAGGCCCTATCCTCGTCGGGCACGGAGGAATACAGGAATTTCGAGTAGGCTCGTACGGAGCCGGAGAGCCAGAGGATCTGCTTCACCGCCACGGTCACGAGAAGGACGGCGGCAGCGGCAAGCAGGAGCTTTCGAACGAGATGCTTCGGCTTTTTCATGTGCTCACCTCGCAAAAAACATTCAAGGTATGCGTTTTGGGGGCCGCCTGAGGATGGGCGGCCCCCAAAAGCTATGAAAGGAGCAAAGAAAACTCTCGGTATCGGACTCAAAGGGTGGGCTCGGAGTGGATCACGGCGGTGAGCTTGAGCTCGCCGTCGTATTCCTCGAAGACCAGACGCAGGATGCGCCAATCCGCGTACTCGCTCTCCGGCGTGCCGGGGTAGCACAGGTCCACGAACTGCGCGCCGGGGAAGGATTCGGTGACGTTCTCCCGGGCGTTGCCGGTGCGGACGGGATAGTTGAGGCCCACCAGGGGGGAATTGGTGTAGTCGTGATCGAAAACGTACCGGGCCATGTATTCCCGGACGGTGAGGCTTATCGGCTCGCCGCCGTCGGCGTTGAGGCCCCAGGTGAGCTTTCGCTCATTGCGTCCAAAATCCGCTACCTCCTCCGGGGTGAAGCGCTGGTTGGCGCTGAGATTCACCGTGGGGAAAGGGGAGAAGACCACGCCGTAATCGGGGTGGACGAGCTCCGACAGCGCCTCAAAATCCCCGCTCTTCAGGCGCGCGGACACCTCCATGGCGATGTCGGTGAGGACTCCGTTGGAGGCGGTCTCCCCCTCCGGGACCTTATATTCGCCGGTCCGGCGGACGCCGCCGGTGAGGAAGCTGGTCACGAGCAGGGTGAGCAGTACGCCCATGAGAAAGCTCAAGACCGCCGTAATGACGATGTAAGTCCTTTCCTTCATCCGCCAAACCTCCTTGTTCGTATTGTATACCATTTTTTCAGGCAACGCAACCAACAAATGGTTACATATTTTGCGCAATCTTTTCCGCCGCCTGAAAACCTTCCGACTGGCGTGCAGAATGCACAAAATATGAAAGTAGAGGGACACGGATTATTCATATTCATATGAAAATACCGGTCAACTCTTGCCAAAATGCAAGACCGCGCATATAATGACTGTAAAATCCAATGAAATAAGGGGATAACCGACATGAAAAGCCTTTCCACCGCCGCCCTCGCCATCAAGCCCTCCGCCACTCTCGCCATCAACGCCCTCAGCCAGGAGCTGAAGGCCCAGGGCGTGGATGTGGTCAGCTTCGGCGCCGGCGAGACAGATTTCTTTACGCCCGACCCCATCAAGGCCGCCGGCATCGCCGCCATCGAGGGGAACAAGTCCTACTATACCGCCTCCTCCGGCATCGCGCCCCTGAAGAGCGCCATTTGCGGCTATCTCGACCGGACCTTCGGCCTCAAATATGAGAACAAGAACATCTGCGTCACCTCCGGCGCCAAGCACGTTCTCTACGTGGCCATGCGCGTCATGCTGGATCCCGGCGACGAGGTCATTCTGCCCGCGCCCTACTGGGTCACCTATGAGGAGGCTATCCGTATGTGCGGCGCCAAGCCCGTCATCCTCAAGACCGACGAGAGCACGCGCTTCAAGGTGAGCGCCCAGCAGCTGGCCGCCGCCGTGACGGACAGGACCAAGGCCGTCATCCTCACCAATCCCTCCAACCCCACGGGGATGCTCTACTCCGAGGAGGAGCTGCGCGCCCTGGGCCGGGTCATCGTGGACAACGACCTTTATCTCATTGACGACGAGATCTACGCCACCCTGGTCTACAACGGCAAATTCGTCTCCGCCGCCGCGGTGGACCCGGAGCTTGCCCAGCGCACCGTCATCGTCAACGGCGTCTCCAAGACCTACGCCATGACCGGCTGGCGCATCGGCTTCGCCGCCGGTCCCCAGCCCATCATCAAGCTCATGGACACCTACCTCAGCCACTCCACCGGCAACGCCTGCAACATCGCCCAGTACGCCGCCATCGAGGCGTACAGCGGCGACCAGACCTGCGTGGAGCAGATGCGGCTTGAGTTTGAGAAGCGCCGCCGCTACTTTGTCGACCGTGTCAACGCCATGGACAAGGTCAGCTGTCTGGAGCCCGACGGGGCCTTCTACATCTTCATGAACGTCTCCAGGACCTTCGGCACCACCCTGTGCGGCGAGCCCATCCACGACTCCTCCGACTTCGCCCAGGCCCTCCTGAAGCACGGCCTCGTGGCCACCGTCCCCGGCGTCGCTTTCGGCTCTCTGGACCACGTCCGCTGGAGCTACGCCACCAGCTTGGACAACATCAAAAAGGGCCTGGACCGGCTGGAGAAGTTCCTCAACAATGAACCCACCGCGTGAAATGTCTGACCGACAGCCGGCACGGTGAGGGTGACCATAATCGGAGGAGGGAAGAGCGGTGCGCGATCTGAACCGATTCAAGGGCTGTCTCCTGGGCGGCGCCGCCGGCGACGCGCTGGGATATGCCGTTGAGTTTATGTCCGCTTCGTCCATCCTTCATAAGTACGGTCCCGGCGGCATCACGGCATATGAGCTCCGCCACGGCGTCGCGGAAATATCCGACGATACGCAGATGACGCTTTTCACCGCCACCGGTCTTCTGGTTGGGAGCACCAAGGGGATGACCCGCGGCGTCATGGGCAGCTACGTCAGCTGTATTGCCGACAGCTATCGGGATTGGTATCGTACGCAAACGGAGGCTTATCCGCTGCCGGAAGAGCCTCACGGCTCCTGGCTCGTGAACCTCCCGGAGATGTTCAGTCGCAGAGCGCCGGGGACCACCTGCCTGTCCGCCCTGGGACAAAGGCGGCTCGGCACCGTCGAGGACCCGCAAAACAACAGTAAGGGCTGCGGCGGAGTCATGCGCGTCGCCCCCGTCGGGCTCTATTTTTGCGACAAGCGGGTGGAGCCTGAGGAGATCGACCGCCTTGGGGCCGATGCCGCCGCGCTGACCCACGGACACGAGCTGGGAACCATCCCGGCCGCTATGCTCACTCACATCATCCACCAAATATCCGAAAAAGGCGACAGCATCCCGGACGCCGTCCGGGACGCTATGGCCGCTGTTCCGAAGCTCTTCCCCACGGCGAAGCATATGGAGGAGCTCCTGGCCCTTCTCCGAAAGGCCATTGATCTCTCGACACAAGACCGCGACGACCTGGACGCCGTCCGTCAGCTGGGCGAGGGGTGGACGGCGGAGGAGACCCTGGCCATCGCCGTTTACTGCGCCATGAAACACGCGGACAGCTTTGAGCGCGGCATTATCGCCGCCGTGAACCACGATGGCGACAGCGACTCCACCGGCGCGGTCGCGGGAAACATCCTCGGCGCCTCCCTGGGCTTTGACGCCATCCCCCAAAAGTTCACGGATAAGCTGGAGCTGAAGGATGTGATCCTGGAGGTCGCGGAGGACCTTCACCGCGACTGCCGGATCGGCGAATACGGCCCCCGGGACGATGTGTGGGCCAACAAATATCTTTCCATGAAATATCCTACCATCACCAAATGAATTTATGTAACGCAGGGCCTTCAAGGTCAAAACCGACCTTGAAGGCCTTTTTTCGCTCTCGCGCCGGCATTACATGATGTGCTCCTCGGCGCAGTCGTCCTTCACGGGAAAGCCCATGGTCTTCGTGTCCGCCACGGGGAATTTCGCGATGGACTTTTCGTCAAATTTGCTCACCACCCGCTTTTCCGGATCTACACGCAGCTCAGCGTTGACCGGAGCGGCGGGCTTCTTTTTTCGGCTCATATGGTCACCTCCCACATTATTGTTTCACGACGGGCTTCAAACTTGACAATCATTTTCCGGCAACTTATAATGTTGTCATCTGACGAAAAAGAGGAGACACCTATGAAACACGAAACGGTCATCGTTCTGGACTTCGGCGGCCAGTATAACCAGCTCATCGCCCGCCGTGTCCGCGAATGCAGCGTCTATTGCGAGGTCCTGCCTTACACCACGCCCCTCTCTAAGCTCCGGGAGAAGGAGCCTATCGGCATTATCTTCACCGGCGGACCGGGGAGCGTCTACGAGTCCGATTCCCCCCAGGCCGACCCGGAGATCTTCCGCCTTGGCGTGCCGATTTTGGGCATCTGCTACGGCTGCCAGCTCCTGGCCCACAACCTGGGGGGCCGCGTCACCGCCGCCACAGACGACACCGCCCGGGAGTACGGCAAGACGGAGACGTATTTTGACACCGCCTGCAAGCTCTTCCGGGGCCTTCCCGAGAAGGGCGTTACCTGGATGAGCCACGGCGACTACATGGAGCGCGTCCCCGACGGCTTCGCCCTGACGGCCCACTCCGACGCCTGCCCCAATGTGGCTATCGCCGATGAGGCACGGGGCTTTTACGGCGTCCAGTTCCACCCGGAGGTCAACCACACGGAAAACGGCACGGCGATGCTGCGCAATTTCCTCTATGAGGTCTGCAAAGCCCGGGGCGACTGGACCATGGGCGACTATAAGGAGACCGCCATCCGGGACATCCGCGCCAAGGTGGGGGAGGGGAAGGTCCTGCTGGCCCTCTCCGGCGGCGTGGACAGCTCCGTGGCGGCGGCACTGCTGGCCGAGGCAGTGGGCAAACAGCTCACCTGCGTTTTCGTGGATCACGGCCTTATGCGCAAGAACGAGGGCGACGAGGTGGAGGCCGCATTTCGGAAATGGGACATCCATTTTGTCCGCGCCAACGCCGAGGAGCTGTTTTTATCGAAGCTCGCCGGCATCTCCGAGCCCGAGCGCAAGCGGAAGATCATCGGCGAGGAGTTCATCCGCGTCTTTGAGGCGGAGGCCAAGAAGATCGGCAAGGTGGACTACCTTGTCCAGGGGACCATCTACCCGGACGTCATCGAGTCCGGCTCCGGCAAGGCCGGCGCGGCGGTGATCAAGAGCCACCACAACGTGGGGGGTCTGCCGGATTACGTGGATTTCAAGGAGATCATCGAGCCCCTCAGGATGCTCTTCAAGGACGAGGTCCGCGCCCTGGGCCGGGAGCTGGGCCTGCCCGAGTACCTGGTCATGCGCCAGCCCTTCCCCGGCCCCGGCCTTGCCATCCGCGTCATCGGCGAGGTGACGAAGGAGAAGCTGGACACCCTCCGGGAGGCCGACTTCATCTTCCGGGACGAGATCGCGAAGGCGGGTCTGGAGGGGACCATGAACCAGTATTTTGCCGTCCTCACCAACATGCGCTCCGTGGGCGTCATGGGCGACGGCCGCACCTACGACTACACCCTGGCCCTCCGCAGCGTCACCACCACCGACTTCATGACCGCCGACTGGACGCGCATCCCCTACGACATCCTGGACCGCGTCAGCACCCGCCTCGTCAACGAGGTCCCCGGCATCAACCGCGTCGTCTACGACATCACGTCCAAACCGCCGGCGACGATCGAGTGGGAATGAAAATCTGAAACCCCGGACCCGCTGCGGCGCAAGGGTTCCGGGATTTCAAGACCCTCCCGTGATAACGATTTGATAACGCTCCCCTCAAACCGCTTCATTCTGCATCCCCGGTGGATTGCGGGTAAAAAGTGTTCCGTTGCGGTTTTCAGGTGATATGATCCATATTTGAAAGCCCTTACCGATGGCAGCGTCGGTAAGGGCTTTTTTGTCTATTCGTCTGTGTCCAGCTTGTCCCGGAGGGCGTCCACTAAAGCATCACTCAGCTCCTGCGAGGGAACCTTGGCCCACCGCTGGGTGGTGTCGTACTTGGGGTAGTTGTACCGCCAGCGGTCATAGTCCTCGCCGGTGATTTCCCCGGCCTTCAGCCGCCGTTTCTGCTCTGCCCAGGCGGTGAGCATTTCAAACATGGCATGGTAGGCCGTACCCTTGGACCTGTCCAGCCGGAGGCAGACCTCACCGTCGATCTCCCCGATGGTCAGGCCCCGGATGTCCTCCAGGGCAAAGAGGGTGTGCATCAGGCCGATGTCGGTGTCTATATCCGGGACGGTCAGGGCGCTGGGAGAGATGTCGAAGAAGCCGGCAAGCAAGTTGGTCAGCTCCGCCTTGGGTGTGCGGCTCCCTGTTTCGTACTGCGCCATCCGCACGTCGGCAGAACGTTCTGGGAACCCCATCACCTGACCGAGATATTTCTGCGTGACGCCATTCTTGTTGCGGAAGAAGCGGATACGTTCACCAATCGACATGACTGTCAACTCCGTTCTGTGTAGTGGGAATACCTGAAGTATAGCAGATATGTTTAGAAACGTCAAGAGAAAAATAAATAAATTTGTTTAGTAATTTTTCCCTGAAGGTCTTGACATAACGGAATAGGTTTAGTATAATAGGGCTACGTTAAGCAAATAGCGTTAATATACAAGGAGGGACCACAATGGAAAACAGATTCATCAATGCAGAGGAAGTCGCCGCTGAGCTGGGCGTATCGAAGCCCTACGCTTACAAGCTCATCCGGCAGCTCAACGAGGAACTGAAGGGCAAGGGCTTCATCACCGTATCGGGGCGGGTCAACCGCCAGTATTTCAATGAACGGTTCTACTGGACCAGGAAGGAGGAGAACTGATGCCGGTATTCAAGGATGACAAACGGGGCACCTGGTACGTCATGGTATGGTATCAGGACTGGACAGGGGAGCGGAAACAGAAGTGCAAGCGAGGCTTTTCCACCAAGCGGGAGGCTCAGGAATGGGAGCGCAGCTTCCAGTTGCAGACCTCCGCCGACCTGGATATGACCTTTGAAGCCTTCGTGGAGCTCTACACCAAGGATGTGAAGCCCCGGCTCAAGGAGAACACCTGGCAGACAAAGGAGAACATCATCCAGAAGAAGCTGTTGCCCTACTTTGGCAAGCGGAAGATCAGCGAGATCACCACCAAAGATGTAATCGCATGGCAGAACGAGCAGTTGGCTTACCGGGATGAGAACCACAAACCCTATTCGTCCTCCTATCTCAAGACCCTGCATAATCAGCTCAGCGCCATCCTCAACCACGCTGTCCGCTTCTACGATCTGCGCTCCAATCCCGCTGCCAAGGCCGGGAATATGAGGACGGAGGAGCGGAAGGAGATGCTGTTCTGGACGAAAGAGGAGTATCTGAAATTCGCGGAGGCCATGATGGACAAGCCGCTGTCGTTTTACGCCTTTGAGATGCTCTACTGGTGCGGTATCCGGGAGGGGGAGCTGCTGGCCCTCACCCCGGCGGACTTCGACTTCGATGCCGGGACGGTCAGGATCAACAAGTCCTATCAGCGGCTCCACAGGGAGGATGTCATTACCTCTCCCAAGACGAAGAAAAGCAACCGCACTATCAAGATGCCGGATTTCCTTCGGGATGAGATGAAGGACTACTTGGGGATGCTCTACGGAGTCAAGAAAAAGGACCGTATCTTCACCTGCACAAAGAGTTACCTCCATCACGAGATGGACAGGGGAGCGAAAGCGGCGGGGGTCAAGCGTATCAGGATACACGATTTGAGACATTCACACATTTCGCTTCTGATCGACATGGGCTTCTCGGCGGTAGCGATTGCCGACAGGGTAGGGCATGAGAGCATCGAGATCACCTATCGTTACGCGCACCTGTTTCCGTCCAAGCAGACGGAGATGGCAAACAAACTGGACATTGAAAGGATGGGGAAATAATGTCAGCCAAGAACCTGGACAACAAAAATCGCTGGAGGAACAAGACCGTGGCCTTCCGGGTGTCCCCGGAGGAGGACGAGCAGATAGAGACCGCTGTACGGCTCTCCGGCCTCACCAAGCAGGACTATATTACCCGGAGGCTCCTATGCCGGGATGTGGTGGTGCAGGGCAACCCAAGGGTCTACAAGGCCCTCAGAAATGAATTGGCTGCCGTGCTTACGGAGCTGCGGCGCGTTGAGGCGGGGACCAGCGTGGACGGCGATTTGCTGGACACCATCAACATGATCGCCGCAATCTTGAA
This sequence comes from uncultured Oscillospiraceae bacterium, assembly GCA_947588605.1. Taxonomy (GTDB): domain Bacteria; phylum Bacillota; class Clostridia; order Oscillospirales; family Oscillospiraceae; genus RUG626. The sequence goes on along the minus strand of CANPYK010000033.1, from coordinate 1,238 downwards.
AGGAATGAAGGAGGAATGATTGATTGAAGGATTCCCAGAAAACGAAAAGGACTGTCCCGGTTCCGTCTGTTGGCGCAGACGGGGAACAGCCCATTTCTCAAAAACGCACCTCAAGTATAGCAGAGAAAGCCGCTGAAAGCAATCCCCAAGAGAAACGGTTAGAGGAAATCATGCGGCAGGTACAGCGGATGAGCGACCCGGCGTACCTCCCCACGGTTTCCATGAATGAACTCTACGAGAACGTGTACCAATGCAAGCCGCCTGTCATCGACGGACTGCTTTATCCGGGGACGTATCTCTTTGCCGGAGCGCCCAAGGTAGGGAAGTCTTTCTTGATGGCCCAGCTTGCTTACCATGTCAGCGCCGGCCTTCCCCTGTGGGGCTATCCCGTACACAAGGGGACGGTCCTCTACCTGGCGTTGGAGGATGACCATCGGCGCTTGCAGGAGCGGCTATACCGAATGTTCGGTTTGGAGGCCACCAACGATCTTCTATTCGCTATATGTGCCAAGCAGGTTGGCGGCGGACTGGAAGAACAACTTCGGCGGTTCGTGGAGGAACACTCCGACACAAGGCTTATTATCATCGACACGCTCCAGAAAGTTCGGGAGGCCGGCGGGGACAAATACAGCTACGCCAACGACTATGAGCTGGTAGGGAAACTAAAGCGTTTTGCTGACGGCTGCGGCGTCTGCCTCCTGCTGGTTCATCATACCCGTAAACAGCAGGCCGATGATAGGTTCGACATGATCTCTGGCACCAACGGCCTTGCTGGGGCGGCAGACGGAGCGTTTCTTCTTCAGAAGGAGAAACGGACGGACATCACTGCCATCCTGGACGTGACTGGACGCGACCAGCAGGACCAAAGGCTCCATCTGACGCGGGATAGGGAGCGCCTGATATGGATGTTGGACCGAACGGAAACAGAGTTGTGGAATGAAGCACTTGACCCTGTTCTGGAGGCCGTAGCGGGTTTTATAACGGAGGATATGCCGTCCTGGACCGGCACCGCCACGGAGCTGGCGGATGCCCTGAAGCTGGATATGAAGCCCAACGCTCTGGCCATGCGGCTCAATGTCCGGGCTGGGAAGCTGTTAGCGGAGTACCACATCCGCTATGAGAACGCCCGCACTCACGCCGGGAGGAGCATCAGCCTGACGTTGGAGCCTCCCGAAGCGTGACGACCGTGACGGCCGTGACGACTATTTTGAGAGCAGGGGCGGTGTCAAAAACATCGT
>CANPYK010000032.1 GCA_947588605.1 uncultured Oscillospiraceae bacterium | reverse complement strand
CAAAGATACCACCACCATCAACGTCACCGGCGGCAAGGTCACCGGTACTACCGCCGGGGCGTATCTGCCCGCCGGCAAGATGATCGTCACCAACGGTACCATTGTAGGCAAGGCCGGTATCGTCGTCCGTGGCGGTAATCTTACTGTTACCGGCGGTACTGTCGAAGCTACCGGTAAGGAGCCCATCCAGATCGGCGACGCCGGGACCAAGGTTCAGCCCGCTGCTATCGCGGTCGACAAGAACGAGAGCTACAACAGCGGTAAGAACAGCGTTACCGTCTCCGGCGCAGATACAGTAGTCAAGTCCGCTGAGGGTCAGCCCACCGTTTCCTACAGTGAGCAGGGCGTGACCAAGGACAAGGTGCCCGACGGGGAGAAAAATACGATTAAAGTCGACGGCGGCAAATTTATGTCCGGTACAAAGCCCGACAAGAGCGTCAGCAGCTACACCGCTGACAACACCCTCATCGGCGACGACGGTAAACCAAGCGATACGCTCTATGTGAAGGCTTTCGGCTACGGCGCGACCAAGGAAGAGGCTATCGAGGGCGCAATGAAAGCTACCGGCAAAGAGAAGGGTGACGCTTGGTTCAGCGATTGGAACGATCAGACCATGTGGGTCGTGTTCAATCAGCAGATTCCTGTGGGCAAGTTCGTGATCGTAACCGTCACCGATCCTCTCGGCAACGAAGGTATCCAGATGCTCTGCAACGGCGGCAGCACAAACTTTGCCTGGAGCTACCTGAACGACAAGCAGACCCCGAGCACCGGCATAGTCAGCGGCAGTTACAGCATCAAGGCTGAAGTGTACGAGGGTACATATGACGAAGGCGACGAGAAGACCCCGGGCGCTGAAGTCACAGTTGAGACTGACACCCTGACTGTCGCCGCGCCCGCGACGCCCGACGTCTACCCCGCCATCCTCGGCGACGGCACCGCGAAGCAGCCGACCGTCAATAATACCTCTGTTACCCCCAACAAGAGCACCGCTGTCGGTGATTACTTCGAGGTTCACTTCACCACCGATGGTCTGCAGAAGACCGGTCAGAATGGTGCGAGCGCCGATGAGAAGTATTATCTGGGCTTTGCGGTCGTTGCCCCCGAGAAAGCCGAAAAGTTCCAGTATCGTAAGGGCGCCGACGAGGCGAAACTTCTTGGAGCTGCGTGGAACCAGGCCGACGAGCTTGAGAAACAGGTGACTAAGGACGGCGAAGAAGGCGTTGCGTATTACGCCGAGTTTGCGAGCGGCGCTATCACTTCCCCATGGATCCAAATCCGGTGGCAGGATGCCGCCGGCAACACCATCCGCATCGATACCTACGAGATCGTCATCGACGAGATCAGCTTTGTTGTTGACGAGGTCAAAGGCTTCGAGTTCGTGGATTTCGGCTTCAAGGCCGATCCCACCAAGGCCAACGAGGCCATCACCGCGGCGTCCAAGGAGGTCAATTCCGCGGCCGCGGATGTCACTGATGCCGGCACCAACACTATGTATGTGGTGTTCAAGGGCACAACCACCAATTCGAACGGTCAGAAAGTTACCGCAGTGTTCACTTGCGGTGAGAAGACCAACGAAGGCAACATAACCCTGACAAAAGACGCCAGTAAGGGCGGCCGGATGTATTTCAGCTTTGATAATAAAGAGCAGGTCAGCACAACTGAATTTGGCCCGGGCGCTTATACTGTCAACCTCTATGCCGGCGAAAAGAATGGTACTCTGATTGGCTCGAAGAGCCTGACCATCTACAATGTAAAATTCGAGGCCGGTGAGAAAGGCGCCTTCACCAACGAAGACGATCCCGCTGACGTTCTGGCCACCAAGGATGATGCCAAGAACATCACCAAGCCCGCTGTTACCGCTCCCGAAGGAAAGGTTCTTTCCTCTTGGAAGGAGTCGGTTGACGAGACGACCTACACCATCACCTACACGGCGCAGTATACTACCCCGGCGCCTGTCAACCCGACCCCGGCCCCGACCGCGACTGTGAACGGTGAGACCGCCGAAAACGGCAGCTTTACCGTGTCCGACAAGTATGCCAAGGCCGGCGACACCGTGACCGTCACCCCGAAGGCCGACGAGGGCTATGCCGTTAAGGCCGTTGTCGTCACCGACAAGGACGGCAAGACCGTTGAGGTCAAGGCGAACGACGACGGTACCTACAGCTTTGTGATGCCGGAGAAGGCTGCACAGCCTGTCACCGTGGAGGTCACCTTCGTCTGCGACGGCGGCGACAAGTGCCTGTCCCACGGTTACGCCGACGTGGACCAGGGCGACTGGTATCACGAGGCGGTGGATTACGCCATCCGGAACAAGCTGATGCTCGGCAAGGCCGAGGGCGTCTTCGCTCCGAAGAGCATCACCACCCGCGCGGAGATGGTGACCGTCCTCTACCGCCTGGAGGGTGAGCCCGCCGTGACCGAGGACATTCCCTTTGACGACGTTCCCGCCGGCGAGTGGTACTCCGACGCCATCAGCTGGGCCGCCGCGAATGGCATTGTGGACGGCTACGGCAACGGCAAGTTCGGCCCGAACGACACCGTTACCCGTGAGCAGATGGCGGTGATCCTCTATCGCTACGCCGACTACAAGGGCTATGACGTGACCAAGCTTGCCGACATGGCCGGCTACACCGACGCCGCCGCTGTGAGCGACTGGGCCGACACCGCCATGAAGTGGGCTGTTGCCGCCGGCATCATCGAGGGAAAGAGCGCCACGACCCTCAGCCCCTCCGGCGACTCCATCCGCGCCGAGGTCGCCACCGTCTTCATGCGCTTTGACGAGAAGATCGCGGAATAAAAGTAAAACTACGCTCAACAAAGGGCGGGGCTTCGGCCCCGCCCTTATTGTATGTCTAAAACCCCGGATCGGGCTTTTGCCCATAGCCGCTCGCTCCCGCGCTTTTTACCCCTCCACCGGCACCACCAAGCGGGAGACGTAGTTTTCCGAGTCGATGTCCCTCCCGGTGTAGGGGGCGACAAGGCCCAGGACGCGGACGCAGCCCGTGGGCTTCAGGCCGCGCTTGTTTCAGGCACTCATATACCCGCCCGCGTCAGGCCGGGGATCAGAGTTGGTTCAGGAAGAAGCGGAAGGCGGAGGGGATGGCGTGGTGGGCGCGGAGGGCGTTGGGGGTGAGCCAGGTGTAGGCGGGGGGCATGACGGCGCAGGGGACGCGGTAGCCGCGCATACGCCACTCCACATGGGTGAAGAGGTGCCTGGCCTCGCCGCAGGGGATGAGGCCCTGCGGGGAGAGGTCTTGAAGGCGGGAAAGGAGCTCGTCGGGACCCAGAAAGCCGTCCAGGTTGGGAAACTCCCACATCCCGGCCAGGAGTCCCGTGTCGCCGCGCCGGCGAAGGGCGTAAAGGCCGTCGTGCTCCAGAAGGAGGACCGTCTTCTCCTCCACGCGGCGGTCCTTTCGGGGGGCGCGCACGGGGAGAGCGGCGGCCTTGCCGGCCTCACGGGCAAGGCACAGGGCTGAGAGGGGACAGTCGCCGCAGCTAACGGCCTCCCGGGGCAGGCACACCGTCTCACCCAGCTCCATAAGGCCCTCCGTGAGCAGGGCGGCGTCCTCGCCGGCGGGGTAGAGAGCGCGCAGAAGGTCCGTGACGGCGGCGCGGGTTCCGGGGTCCAGGGCGTCGTCATCCTTTGCCAGAAGCCGCAGGACGACGCGCAGGACGTTGCCGTCCACCGCAGGCTCCGGCTCGCCGAAGGCCAGGGAGGCGATGGCCCCGGCAGTGTAGTCGCCAATGCCCGGGAGGGCGCGCAGCTCCCGCGCCGTGCGGGGAAGCTCCCCGCTGTAAGTCTCCACGATAAGCTTCGCGGCCTTTTGGAGATTCCGGGCGCGGCTATAATACCCCAGCCCCTCCCAGAGCTTCATGAGCTCGTCTTCGGATACCTCCGCCAGGGCGCGCACGTCCGGCAGACGCTCCATGAAGCGGCGGTAGTAGGGGATGACCGCCTCGATGCGCGTCTGCTGGAGCATGATCTCCGACACCCAGACGGCGTAGGGCGTGGGCGCGTCCCGCCAGGGGAGGGGACGGCGGTTGGCGCGGTGCCATGTGAGCAGCAGCGGGATGGCGGCGGCAAGACGTTCCGATTCGGTCAAGAGATCGCCTCCTTTTTGACAAGTATACCACAACAGGAAAGCGCGGGCAAGGAAAAAGCCCGGGGGGCCGTGGGGCCTCCCGGGCTTTTGGGGTTACGGGTTATTTCAGGTTGTTCTCCAGCGTCTCGAGGCAGTCGGAGAGCTCCTTGGGGAGCTTGCCTTCGCCGACCTGGTCGAAGAAGGTGCGGATGTCGGCGGCCTCGGCCTTCCAGACGTCCTTGTCGATGGTGAGGAGCTCCTTCAGGGTGTCCTCGCTGACCTCGTCCTCGATGCCCGCAAGATTGATGTCCTCGGGGCGGGGCATATAGCCGATGGGGGTCTCCACGGCGTCGACCTCACCGGCGCAGCGCTTCAGGATCCACTCCAGAACGCGCATATTGTCGCCGAAGCCCGGCCAGAGGAAGTGGCCCTCGTCATCGGTGCGGAACCAGTTGACGTGGAAGATCTTGGGCAGCTTCGTGACCCTGGGGTCGCGGCCCATGTCGATCCAGTGCTGCCAGTAGTCGGCCACGTGGTAGCCGATGAAGGGCCGCATGGACATGGGGTCGCGGCGGACGACGCCCACGGCGCCGGTGGCGGCGGCAGTGGTCTCGGAGGCGACGGTGGCGCCCAGGAACACGCCGTGGTTCCAGTCGCGGGACTGATAGACCAGGGGAGCGGTCTTGGCGCGGCGGCCGCCGAAGAGCATGGCGTCCAGAGGCACGCCCTGGGGGTTGTCATACTCCTTGGACAGGCAGGGGCAGTTGCGGGCGGGAGCGGTGAAGCGGGAGTTGGGGTGAGCGCCCTTGGAGCCGTCGGCGGGGTCCCAGGGCTCGCCCTTCCAGTTGAGAGCGCCCTTGGGGGGATTCTTGTCCATGCCCTCCCACCAGACGGTGCCGTCGGGCTTAAGGACGACGTTGGTGAAGATGGTGTTCTTCCTAGTGGACAGCATGGCGTTGGGATTGGACTTCATGGAGGTGCCGGGGGCCACGCCGAAGAAGCCGTTCTCCGGGTTCACGGCCCACAGACGCCCGTCAGGGCCGGGACGGATCCAGGCGATGTCGTCGCCCACGGTCCAGACCTTGTAGCCGGCCTTCTGATAGCCCTCGGGGGGGATGAGCATGGCGAGGTTCGTCTTGCCGCAGGCGGAGGGGAAGGCGGCGGAGATGTAGTGGATCTCGCCGTTGGGGAACTCCACGCCCAGGATCAGCATGTGCTCGGCCATCCAGCCCTCGTCACGGCCCAGGCAGGAGGCGATGCGCAGGGCGAAGCACTTCTTGCCCAGCAGGACGTTTCCGCCGTAGCCGGAGTTGACGGACATGATGGTGTTCTCCTGGGGGAAGTGGACGATGTAGCGCTTCTCGGCGTCCAGGTCGGCCTTGGCGTGCAGGCCCTTGATGAAGTCCGGGCTGTCGCCCAGGGCGTCGTAAACGTCCAGGCCCACCCTCGTCATGATGGCCATGGAGACGACCACGTAGATGGAGTCGGTGAGCTCGATGCCGTACTTGGCGAAGGGGGAGCCCACGATGGACATGGAGTAGGGGATGACGTACATGGTGCGCCCCTTCATGGAGCCGTCGTAGATCTCGTCCAGCATCTTGTGCATCTGGGCGGGGTCCATCCAGTTGTTGGTGGGGCCGGCGTCCTCCTTCTTCTCACAGCAGATGAAGGTGCGGTCCTCCACGCGGGCCACGTCGTTGAGGGCGGAGCGGTGATAGACGCAGCCGGGAAGCTCCTCGCCGTTGAGCTTGATGAGCTCGCCGGTCTTGTAAGCCTCCTGACGCAGCTCCTCCAGCTGTTCCTCGCTGCCGTTGATCCAGACGATCTTGTCCGGCTTTGTGAGGGCGGCCATCTTGTCGATCCATGTGAGGACTGCCTGATTGTTGGTGTACATGCTAGCTAAAACCTCCTTGTAGAGATACAAATTTCGCTGTGTATCATTCTACACTAATGGGATGAAAAATTGCAACGTCACACATGACAAATTCTTCTCAAAGAAGCTTAAATTTTTGATATAGTTTACTTGCAAAAAGAAGGGCCCCGGCACAAAATCTTGTGTCCGGGATCACCTGGAACCATATGGATTGCCGGGAACGGTGAATCGCCACAGCCAATTTTTCGCATCCCCGGCGTAGTCGATGCCGATCCGGGGAGACGCCGACACGGGGAAGTCCCGGTCCCGGGCCTCCAGGGTGAGGAGGGAGGAAGGATCAAAAAGACGCGCGCCGTAAAGCGACTTGTCGATGCCCAGGGCCGCGCACAGCTTGCCGGGGCCGGAGCAGAGATTTTTGAGCACGGCGGTTTTTCGGCGCGCCCGCATGGCGTCGATACCGCCCACGGGCTCCAGGGCGCGGAGAAGGACGCAGTCGGGGGAGGTCTCGGGCCCGCAGGAGATGTTGAGGCACCAGTACATGCCGTAGATGAGGTAGACATAGGCAAGGCCCTTGCCCTCGTAGAGCGCCCGGACCCGTTCGGTGCGGCCCCGGTAAGCGTGGGAGGCCGGGTCGGACGGACCGCGGTACGCCTCCGTCTCCACGATGACACCCCGCGTCTCCACACCGCCCACGCGGGAGACCAGGGTACAGCCCAGAAGCTCCCGCGCCACGGTGAGCGTGTCCCGGCGGTAAAAGTCCAGGGGCGCGATCACGGCAGGACCTCCCCGAGGGCAACCGTAAGGGCGGCAAATTCGGGAATGGACAGCGCCTCGCCCCGTACGGCCTCCGGAAGGCCCGCTCTGGCGATGGCGGCGGCGACGGCATCCTTGTCCACCCTCCCGGCAAAACCGGCGTAGAGAGCGTTCCGGAGCGTCTTGCGGCGCTGATTGAAGGCCGCCCGGACGATTTGGAAGAAAAGCGCCTCGTTTACCTGCGCGGCGGGGGTCTCGCGCCGCCGGAGGCGGAGGACCGAGCTCGTCACCTTGGGGCGGGGCTCAAAGCAGGTCGGGGGCACGTCGAAGAGAAGCTTCGGCTCCGTATAGAAGTTTACATAAATCCCGAAGGCCCCGTACTCCGCCGTCCCCGGCGCGGCGCAGATCCGGCGGGCCACCTCCCGCTGGACCATCACGGTGATGTGTTCAAATAGGCCGCTGCCGATGAGCTTCGTGAGGATGGGGGTGGTGATGTTGTAGGGCAGGTTGGCGCAGACGGCGGGGGTGAGGCCGGGGAAGTGCTCGGACACCAGCGCGGAAAGGTCCGCCGTCATGGCGTCCAGGTTGAGGACAGTGACGTTGGAAAGTCCGCCCACGGTCTCGGCGAGCACCGGCATCAGCCGCGCGTCCACCTCCAGCGCCAGGACCCTGCCCGCGCGCTTTGCCAATTGAGCGGTAAGGCACCCCACGCCGGGCCCAATCTCAAGGACGCCTGTTCCGGAGTCCGCGCCAGCCTCCGCCGCGATCCGCTCCGGGACCCAGGAGGCGATCAGAAAATTCTGCCCCTTGGCCTTGGAGAAGTGAAACCCGTGGCGGGCGAGAAGGGGCATCACGGTATTTAAATCGGTAAGCTCCATAATCACCTCAAATAAAGGGCACGCCCTGTTCCTTCAACATGGAGATGAAGACCCCGCAGTTGACCATGCTGCTGTCAACACGGCATATTCTTTCCCTGCCGGAAAAGATTTTGTACCCGACGATATTTCCGCTCCGGGTTTCTCTCCGGTATTTGACGCGGGTGATCTCCGTGATTTCATATGTTTTTGGCTCCCGAAGGGCCGGGACCACTGTGAAGGCCGGCCACCGGACCGCTATTTTAGCGTGCCACAGGAAGCGCAGAACATAAAAATAGATGACGCAGAAATAGGCCAGAAACAGCATCCCCATCACGAAGGAGAGGGTGTTTGGGTAGGAGCAGATACAGAGCATCAGCACGAGTCCCCCCAGGAGGCACCCAAACGCCGCTGAGTAAAGTATTTTGACACCCTTTGCGCAACAAACCTCATACTCCCTCGGCCAGCCGTCGTCTGTTCCCATGAAAATCACCTCATAAAGCTGTATCCATATATTTTATCTGTTTATCCGTTTCTGTCAAGCGCCAGCGTCCGGCGCTCGTAGATCCGGTAGACCACCAGGGAGAGGATGACGGTCAAGGTGTCGGCGGCGAGCTGGGACCAGACGAGGCCGTACATACCGAAGAAGTGGTTGAGGATAAAGAGCATGGGGATGTTGAAGACGGCCCAGCGGGAGACGCCGAGGAAGAGGGCGTAGCCGCCCTTGCCGAAGCCGTTGAAGAGGTAGACGTGGAAGAAGCACAGGAACATCATCACCGTGGCCAGCACGCGGGCCCGGAGGAATTTGGCGCCTATGGCGGCGGTGGCGGGGGCGCCTTTGAGGAAAAAGCCCATGATGGGGCCGGCAAAGAGCTCGTAGAGGGCGATGCTCACGGCGGCGCAGCCGAGGCCCAGCAGAAGCGAGAAGCGCTTGGTGTCCGCCATGCGCCGGTAGTTTTTCGCCGAGTAGTTGTAGGCGATGATGGGCATCATGCCCTGGCAGATGCCGATGCCCACGTTGAGAGGCAGGCGCTCCACCTTCAAAACGACGCCGATGGCCGCCAGGGCCATATCCCCGTAGCCGCTCATGAGCTTGTCGATGACCATGTAGTCCAGGTCAAAGAGGAGCGTGGCGATGGAGGAGGGGACGCCCACGGTAAAGATGCCCAGAATACTCTTTTTCTCCGGCAGATTCTTAGGGCTTGTGAGGCGCAGCAGGCCGCCTTTTTTGCGCATACGGATCAGGACCGCGATGAAGTAGACGCAGGCGGCGCAGTTGGACAGGAACGTAGCCGCGCCGGCGCCCACCACCTCCATGCCCTCGGGCAGGAGCACGAACATAAAGAGCGGGTCCAGGGCGATGTTGATGACGCCGCCCATGGTGATGCCGAAGCCCGCCTTTTTCGATTCTCCCACGCTGCGGATGAGGGTGGAGAGGGTGTTGGAAAGGACCGTGGGCACGCCGCCGCAGACGATGACGAAGAAGGCGTAGGCGCTGGCGTATTTGTAATTGGCGTCGTTGGCCCCCAGGGCGTACATCAAAGGCCGCATGAAGCACGCGACCCCCACGGAGAAGAGCGCCGCCGTCAGCGCCCCCAGGTAGACGCAGAAGCTGTATACCCGCCGGGCCTCCTCCGGCCGCTTTTGCCCCAGGAGCCGGGAAATGAGCGCCCCGCCGCCGATGCCGGCAAGGCCGGAGATGGACAGGGAGATGTTGAAGATGGGGAGGATCAGCGAAACGCCGCCCACCATGAGGTCGCTGCCAGTACGCCCGAGGAAGATGGTGTCGGCCATGTTGTAGATGAGGACGATGAGCTGGCTGATCACCGTCGGCACGGCCATTTTCAGCACCGCCTTCGGGATGGGCAGCTCCTCAAAGACGGCGGTCTTATCAATGCTTTGTGACATAATAGTGCCTTTCTGTAAAATGGGAGAAATTTCTGTCCACCCTCAACCGAAGAGAAGACGCGTGGGCCGCGTCCGGCGCGTCACAAGGCCGAAGACCAGGGAGAAGAGCGCCGTGGCGGCGGTGAAAACACAGACCGCAAGGGTTACGGAGGGGATCGGGATAAAGCGCTCAAGCGCGAACAGGACAGCGGCGTGGATGCCGTAGGCCGGATACGTGGCGGCGGAGAGGGTCCGCATAAGGCCGCTCAATTTGCCGGGGACGGCGGGGGAGAGGATAAAGCGGCGGGCCAGCAGAAAGAGGCCGCCGGCGGTGAGGTAGTGGTTGAGCATATACCCGCCGTTCATGGCAAGGTCCGGCGCGCCCGCTTCCAAAGAGGCGTGGATGTTCCCGGCGATGCTGAAGAAAAGCCCCAGGACCAGAGAGAGGCAGGCCAGTACGACGGCCGATTTTGTGATGTGTATCCGGCTGAGAAGATAGCCCAGGAGGACATAGCCCAGGTATCCCTCCAACAGCGGGTCGAAGAGGAAGATGCCGATCGGCAGGTGCCTGTTCAAAAACGGCCGAATGGTCCCGGGAAAAGCTGCGATGACCAGCAGGACGGCAACCTCCTTCAAATTGGAGCTCCGGCAGGCGCGGGAGAGGAAGGGGAGGATGAGATAGATCCCCAGAAGCTCGTAGAGATACCAAAGGTGGTAATAGGTACCGTTGTTGAGAACGGTACCGAGAAAGGCGGAAAGGGACGGCGCTCCGCCCGACAAAGCCGCGTCGCCCAGATAGTAGAGAATGTCCCATACCGCGATGGGAAGGAGGATCCTGGGAAGACGGCGGCGATAAAAGGCGCCCACGCCCTCGTCCCGCCCCAGCAGGAGAGCGCCGGTGAGCATGAGGAAGAGAGGGACGCCCGCCCGGGCCACGGCGTTGACGCAGACACAGAAGATCCACGAGACGGACCCCACCAGGGACGCGGCGGAAATATAGGGCGTCACCGCGTGGAGAGCCGTTACGCACAGAAAGGCGAATACGCGCAGAACATCCATATACAAGAAACGATTTTTTTCCATATCAGACCTCCTGGCGTGAGCACAGAAAAAACCCCAAAGCCGGACTTTGGGACTTCTATTCTAACCCATTCCGCTGTCGAAAGTCAAGATTCTTTGGGAATTTTCTCACGATAGGGGCATGTTGGAGATTTTCGCCGGCAGGGGTTGAAACCTGTCCCAAAAAGTGGTATACTCGACTCGACACGGTAAGCTCGATCCACAGTGTCGGGAAAGGAATCAATAAGGAGGTCATTTTATGGATCAGGGAAATAACGAAGTCAGAAGGATCAAGAAGCTCATCCGCGAGGACCCGGAGCTCAAGGGGATGCTGGTGCGCAGCGGCAGGAACGAGATCATGCTGGACCTGGACGGCGACGGCGCGGCGGATGTGTGTTTTTCTGCGGAGAACGATGGCAAGACCATCGATACGCTGTCCTTTGACCTCAGCGGAAACGGGGAATTCAACCTCTATCTCCACGACGCCGACGGAAATGGCATCCCGGACGCGGTGTTCTGGGCGGAGGACGGCGACGAGGAGGCGGAGCTTATCGCCTTCGGGTCCGAGGTGGAGCTGGGGCTTGTGAAGCTCGCCGCCAGGCTCGACGCGCTCATGGCGGCGGACGAGTTCATGACGGAGGAGTTCGGCGTCTCTCTGGCGGACCTGGCAAACTACCTGAAGGAGTATGCGGACGGTATCCTGGCGGAGATCGACGGCCGGCTCCATGCGGAGGGCATCGAGAAGGTCTACTACTTTTTGAACGACGCGCAGACCTACTACCTGGCTACCGTGGACGGGGACCAGCCCAGAGTCAGGCCCTTCGGGACGGTGCTTTTGCGGGACGGGAAGCTCTACATCCAGACGGGCAAGGTCAAGGAGGTCTCCGCGCAGATTCGGAAGAATCCCCACGTGGAGCTGTGCGCTTTCATGGACGGGACTTGGCTGCGCGTGGCCGGCGAGCTGGTGAACGACGACGACCGGGACGTGAAGCTGGCCTTGCTTGAGAAGATGCCGGAGCTCAAGCCCATGTACAGCGCGGACGACGACAACATGCAGATGCTGTACTTCAAGGACGCCACGGCGACATTCAGCTCTTTCACAGCGGAGCCGGAAGTCATTCATTTTTGAGAAAGGCGGTAGAACCGTATGGAAAAAATCATTTCAGCCATCTTCAAGGTGGAAAGCGAGGGCTATCAGGCCCTGACGGAGCTGCGCAGAGCCCCCGTCACCGACGCCTATGTGGTGACACAGGCGGCGCTGGTGAAGAAGCAGAACGGGCGCATCGTCCCCCTGGACGCCTTTGACACGGGGGCGGAGACCCGGGACGATATGACCGGCGGCGGGCTTATCGGGATGCTGGTGGGCGTCCTGGGCGGACCCTTCGGGATGCTCCTGGGCAGCAGCATCGGAATGATCGCCGGCAGCGCCATCGACGCCGGTGACGCTTCCCACAACGCCTCCCTCATGGAGATGGTCACCGAGCAGCTGATGGACGGCGAGGTAGCGCTGATCGCTCTGGAGCAGGAGGCGGAGGAGGGCGCCGCCCAGCGGATGCTTTCCAAGTTCGACGTGTCCGTGGTGGAAGAGGACGCCGCCCAGGTAGAGGAGGAGGTCGAGGAGGCCGTCCGCGCCCAAAAGGAGATGGAGAAGGAGGCCCGCGCCAAGCTGCGTGAGGCCAAAAAAGCCGACCGCAAGCAGAAAATCGAGCAAAACCGCGCCAAGCTCCACGCCGATTTCGAGGCGTTCAAGGCAAAATTCAAGAAGTAATTCTCTTACCTGAGCCGTAAAGGGAAAACGCCCTTGCCGGAACAACAAGAAAGCCTTAGAGTTTTTGAACTCTAAGGCTTTTCTTGGTCCGAGTGACTGGATTCGAACCAGCGGCCTCTTGAACCCCATTCAAGCGCGATACCAAACTTCGCCACACCCGGTTATTTTTTTGTGCCCACGTATAATAGCATAGTTGCGGCGGTTTTGCAAGTACAAATTGAAAAAATTTTTGATTTTTCTCTTTTCGACGAAAAAAGTACCCGGTTTCCGGGGGCGGGACTGTTGACAAATCCCATAGGCGGTGCTATAATCCGATTGTAACCCTTTTGTAACCCTTTGTTACTTAAGCTGTCATTTTTTAAAGGGAGGACAGTTTGGTGAAAAAACGTATCCGAAAGTTGGCGATCAAGCTGGGGGCTGTCGCGCTGATCGTTCCGGTGCTGGCGGGGACGCTGGGCATCCTGGGGCGCACGGCGGAGGACCCGGAGTATTACGTCGTCGCCTACGGAAAGAGCATCACCATCCTCACCGGCAGCGGCCTTTCGGCGGAGGCCCTGGCCCAGCGGTGCGGATATGACGCGGACGAATACTTATACGAGGTGGAGGCGTGCGAGGGCTATACCGCCGTGGAGCTCTTTGAGGCGCTGAATGTCACCGTCACGGCGGACGGCGAGACGCAGGCCTTCCGCACTACGGGAGGCACCGTGGGGGATCTGCTTTCCAAGGCCGGGGTCACGGTAGGGGAGGAGGATATCCTCTCCGACAACGAGACGTCTCCGGTGACTGACGGGATGGAGATCCGCGTCCACCGGGTGACCTACGGCGAGGTGGTGGAGGAGAAGACCATTGCCCACACCACGAAATACGAGGACTCCAAGGACCTGGAGAAGGGCAAGGAGAAGACCAAGACTGAGGGGCACGACGGCCTGAAGCGCCTTACGTACAAGGTGAAATACCTGGACGGCGTGGAGACGGACCGGGAGCTCACTGGGGAAGAGACCGTCACCGAGGCGGTGGACACCGTGATTCTGCGGGGGACGAAGGTCAAGACGACGACCGGCAGTACCGGTACGTCGAAGACGGGCTCCTCCGGCAGTACCTCAAAGAACAATAATTCCTCCAGTAGCAGCTCCTCTAATAATAACTCCTCTGGCAGCAGTTCCTCCGGCAGCACCACCAAGAAAAACGGGCACACCGTCACGGAGAAGTCCGGGACCATCACCACGTCCTCCGGCGAGGCGCTTGCCTACTCCAAGATCATCAACATCAAAGCCTACGCCTATAACTATCCTCCCGGCTCCATCACTGCCAGCGGCGCGCCGGTCCAGGTGGGCATCGTGGCCATGCTCCGCAGTACCCTTCCCCAGGGGACCCATGTGTACGTGGTGACCAACGACGGGAAGTACACCTACGGGCCCGCAGTGGTGGGCGACGTCCCCGGCGGGGACATCATCGACCTCTTCTTTGACACGCTGGAGGAGTGCTACGCCTTCGGCGTCCGTCAGGCGAAGGTCTACGTGCTGGATTGAGCCAAATTACATAAGCGTTAAGGCGCCGTGTCCTTTGTGGGACGCGGCGCTTTAAGTTTTGTGAGAAAACCCTTGACAAGGGGCGGGGGCTGGTGTATAGTACACGGGACAGTTCACAAAGTGAACGATTGGAGGCGGCTATGGACACTTCGGAAGAGCTTCTTGGCGCGTGGCTGGAGCTGACGGTCAACATCCGGGGGAACAGGATCCTGAAGGAGCTGTCCCTCAACGAGAGTGTGGTCCTGCGGCTCCTGCTCCGGGAGGAGGGAGAGGTCTGGACGGCCTCGGCGCTGGGGGAGAGGCTGAAGCTTCTGAAATCCCAGACCCACGCGGTGCTGGCGGGACTGGAGGGCCGGGGGCTCATCCGGCGCCTGCCGGGGACACAGGACAAGCGGACCGTCACCGTCGCGGCCACGGAAGAGGGGCGGCGGGTCTACGAGCGGGAGCACGCCATGGTCATGGCGCTGATGGAAAAGGTCGCCGGAGCCCTGGGGGAGGAGAAATCTCTGGAGCTCACGGGGCTCATCAAAAAGGCATTGATCGCCGCCGAGGCGGCACAGGAGGTTTGAAATGGTCAGGATCATCACGGATTCCGGGTGCGATCTCACCCGGGAGGAGGCAGAAAAGCTGGGAGTCCAAGTCATCCCCATCACCGTCACCTTTGGGGAGGAGGAATACCAGGACGGCGTGACCCTCACGACAGCGCAATTTTACGAAAAACTGGTGCAGGCCAAAGAGCTGCCCCACACAAGCCAGATCCCGCCCTATGCCTACGGGGAGGTTTTCAAAGAGTGCGTCGAGGCGGGGGACACGGCGGTGTGCCTGTCGCTGTCCTCAAAGCTCTCCGGGTCTTACCAGAACGCGGCGGCCACGGCGGAGGACTTTGAGGGCGTCTACGCCGTCGATACCATGAACGTGTGCATCGGCCAACAGTGCCTGGTGCGCCTGGCCGCCCGTCTGCGGGACGAGGGGATGGACGCCGCCGGGATCGCCGCGCGCTTTGTGGAGGTCCGGGGCCGTGTCCGGGTGCTGGCGCTTCTGGATACGCTGGAATACCTCAAAAAGGGCGGGCGCATCTCGCCCACCGTGGCCTTCGCCGGGGAGGTGCTGGGCATCAAGCCCGTGGTCAGCGTCACCGACGGCGAGGTGGCCCTGGTGGGGAAGGCCCGGGGGTCCAAAAACGGGAACAACCTCCTGCGCAAGCTCATCGAGGAGACGGGGCAGATCGATTTCTCCATGCCCTGCGTGCTGGGCTACACGGGCCTGAGCGACGAGCTCCTGCGCCGCTATATGGAGGACAACGCCGACCTCTTCGAGGGCCACACGGACATCCCCATCTCCGTCATCGGCGCCACCGTAGGGACGCATATCGGACCGGGGTGTGTGGGAGCGGCGTATTTTAACTAAGCCTGCCCCCTCCTTGTAGGAGGGGGGCAGGGGGTAGCGAGCGTTGGACGATAGGGCTCTATCGTCCAACCTTCGATTCCTCAGTCGCTTCGCGACAGATCCCTTTACGAAAGGGAGCCTTTCAAAAAGGTTGCGGCGCTTCGCGCCGCCTTTATATAAAATTGCGCCTCCGGCGCAATAAATCGAGAATGCGACGCAGGCGCAAACCTTTTAAATGGCTCCTCCCTCCGAGAGGGGTGCCCGAGTGAAGCGATGGGCAGGGTGAGTGCGTCTATCGAACCGCTCAAATCCCACTCCCTGCCTCCCTCCCAGAGGGAGGGGCAACCGTGTCGGGGGCGGGTGCATATTTTCGGACCCGCTT
Source organism: uncultured Oscillospiraceae bacterium (assembly GCA_947588605.1). Taxonomy (GTDB): domain Bacteria; phylum Bacillota; class Clostridia; order Oscillospirales; family Oscillospiraceae; genus RUG626. Next base: position 8,667 of record CANPYK010000032.1, on the reverse strand, counting down.
CTGTCACGCCACGCAGCACGGGCGGACACATAGGTCCGCTCCTACAGGGAATCCGGACGGTTATCCCATTCAAATGACGACAGAGGTTGTCGAAACGCGGGCCGCCAGGAGTGGCGGCCCCTACGGCGTAATTTGAAGGCAATTTGGAAACTGCACGGGCGGGTTCCAAGCGTTTCCCTTTGGGTTACGCCTTCATGAGCTTATCGAACTGCTTTTTGAGGCCCAGGGGGTAGGCGAGGAGGGGACCGAGGACGACGCCGAGGGCGGCCTGGAGGATCTCGAAGGGGAGCTTGACCATGGCCACGCCCCAGCTCTTGGCGCCGTAGAAAAAGGTGCGGCCCAGTGTGTAGCCGGCCACCATGATGACAGCGCCCGCCAGCACCGCCACGATGGCGCCCAGGATGTTCTTGTCCCGGAAGACCTTGTGAACAAGGAGGGATATAACCACCGCCTGAAGGCCGTGAGTCACCAGGGAGACGAACATGGGCTCGGGATAAAAGAGCATGTCGCCCAGAAAAGCGCCGAGGCCGCCTACGGCAAAGGCCCCCACGGGGTCTAAGAGCAGGGAGGCGAGGCAGATGACCGTGTCGTTGAAGTAGAGGTGCCCGCCGGGGACGGGGACGCTCAGAATCTCCATGCTCAGCAGGATGTTCATGGCCATCAAAAGGGCCGTCATCGCCATCCACTTGGCGGAATATTTTTTGGATTGCACGGGAAATTCCTCCTTGACTTTTGGAATGACTTTATTATAATAAAATCTGGTCCCAATAAAATATCCAAAAAAGGAATTTAAAATCATACCAGATGGTGACATACGATTTAAAAAAGGACAAAAAAACGCCCCTCTATCTGGGGCTGTACGACAACCTGCGGGAGGACATCCGGGCCGGCGTGCTGAAGGCGGGGGAGCGGCTGCCCTCCAAGCGGACGCTGGCCGAGCACCTGGGGGTGTCGGTGGTGACGGTGGACGCGGCTTATAAGCTCCTCATCGACGAGGGCTACGCCGTCAGCCGGGAGCGCAGCGGCTACTTCGTGGCAAAGCTCGCCCCCGGTCCCACGGTACCGGCGAGGGCGGGGGAGCCCGTCAGGGCCGTGGAGGCGAAGCCCCCGGCGGACCTGGGCTTTCGCTTCTCGTCCCTCACCAAGCTCATGCGGGAGGTCATCACCGAGTACGGGGAACGGCTCCTCATGAAGCCCACCGCCACCGGGTGCCGGGAGCTCCGGGAGGCCATCGCGGGCTTCCTTTTACGCTACCGGGGGATGCGGGCGGACCCGGAACGGATCGTGGTGGGGTCGGGGGCGGAGTATCTCTACGGGATGCTGGTCCAGCTTTTAGGGCGGGAGAAGCTTTACGCCGTGGAGGACCCGGGCTACATGAAGATCCGCCGGGTCTACGCCGCTCAGGGGGCGCGGGTGACGCTCCTGCCCCTGGAGGGGGACGGCGTGGCCTCGGCGGCGCTGTCCCGGTGCGGCGCGGATGTACTCCACGTCACGCCCTACCACAGCTACCCCACGGGCGTCACCGCCTCGGCGGAGAAGCGGCGGGAGTACCTGGGCTGGGCCTTGGAAGGGGAGAGGGTCGTCGTCGAGGACGACTTCGACTCCGAGTTTGCCCTGACCCGCCGGCCCCAGGAGACGCTTTTTTCCATGGACGGCGGGGAACGCGTCGTCTATCTCAACACCTTCTCCCACTCCCTGGCCCCCTCCATGCGCATGGGATATATGGTCCTGCCGGAAAGACTCATGAAGGAATACGAGGAGACGCTTGGCTTTTACGCCTGCTCCGTGCCCCTCTTCGACCAGTACGTTCTGGCCGAGTTCATCGACCGGGGACTCTTCGAGCGGCATTTGAACCGGGTGCGGAGAAGGCTCAGAAGTATGTAAAGGAGGTAAGCCCTACGTGGATGACTGGTTTACCGTTGAAAAAATAGACGCTCAGACATTTGTGATCAGTGAATACAAGCATTGGGAAGAAACGCACTGTTATCTCCTTTGCGGGCAAGAAAAGGCGCTTTTAATAGATACGGGCTTGGGCGTCTCAAATATCAGGAAAATCGTGGACAGCCTGACAGAATTGCCCGTTATGGCAGTTACGACCCATATACACTGGGACCACATAGGCGGGCACCGGTATTTTGACCACATCGCCGTGCATGAGCTGGAGAAAGATTGGCTTGCCGTTAAGTTTCCCATACCTCTGCAAGTTGTCAAAAATAATTTAACAAAGTTCTCCTGCGATTTTCCGGCAGAGTTTGAGCTTGACGCCTATCGCATTTTTCAAGGTGAGCCGCAAAGAATATTGAGCGACGGCGACTGGCTGAATTTGGGTAATCGTAATATTCAGGTCATTCACACGCCGGGACACTCCCCCGGACACTGCTGTTTCTATGAGCCGGATAGAGGGTATCTGTTTTCCGGGGATTTGATTTACAAAGGCTGTCTCGACGCGTTTTATCCGAGTACGGACCCACAGCTTTTCTATGATTCCGTAAAGCGTGTGCGGAAATATGAGATCACGAGGGTTTTACCCGGACATCATCAGTTACATATTCCTGTTTCCCTGATAGATGAAATTGAAAGTGGATTTGCGCAGCTTGAGCGGGAAGGAAAGCTCAAACAGGGGAGCGGGCTGTTTGAGTTTGAGAATTTTCAAATCCATATATAAATTATAGAGCGCACAACAGGAATGCTGTGCGCTCTATATGCGCTTATGGGGCGGCCCTTTTCGTGTCACTGGAACGACCAGTTTTGGTAGTTGTCCACGAAGGCCCGCATCTCGTCGGCGGAGCGGATGCCGTGGGTCTCCTGGATGAGCTGGGCGCGCTGGGCGTCGCTGAGGGCGGAGAAGCGCTGGTAGGCCGCGAAGTTGCGGGCTAAGGACGCGCTCAAACCCAGAGGCAGACTGTCGTTGTAGAGATCGCCGAGAAACGTGAAGTTTTCCATACACTCACCTCGCCCTTAGTGTTCCCAAAGGGCGGGGCGAATATTTGCGCTGTCTCAGAAGAAAAAGAGCTCCTCAAATTTTTTGTCCAGGGCTGTACACAATATGAGCGCCAGCTTCGCTGTGGGATTGAACTGCCCCGTCTCGATGGAGCTGATGGTATTGCGGGATACGCCCACCGTGTCCGCCAGCTGCTGCTGCGAAAGGCCCTGCTCCGCCCGGACCTCCTTCAGGCGGTTTTTTAAGATCAGTCTGTCATCCATGCCGTCTCTCCGTTCACCCTATGAAGCTCATGACAGATATCACGGTAAAGAAGATGAAAAACGCCCAGAAAACCGAGGCAAACGCCATATCGAGCCGCGCTTTCAGCTTCACCGACTTGTAGGTATAGACCGTGGCGATCATGCCAAAATACATCATCATGTTGTCCGCCATGGTTTTCAGGGGCGCGTCGAACACGAGCCCGAACACCGTCATGGCGATGCCGCAGATCATGATCCCCACCGCCGCGCCCAGCCGCCACGCCTTGGCGGTGATCTGTGCCTCGCGCTCGTCACCGCCGCGGTTCTCTTGTCTGCTTTTTTCCAGTATCTCGTTTTTGTCCATGCGAAAGCCTCCTTAGTGTTGCCAAGTTTTCTTGCCGTTAACATCATAACGCCGCCAAGTTTTCTTGTCAAGATGGCTCAGGAAAATATTTCTGGTTTTTTATAAGTTTTGCGCTTTTAGGCTTGACTTGAGGGCAAAAAAAGTGTATTTTTGAGAGAGGAAAAAGCCCTTTCGGGAAAACTACTCAAGTGATCAAGTGAGGTGAGACCATGGACGCTGGCGGTACAGGCGGCACAGTCGGACGAGAACGCATGTTCAGGCCCGGCGTCTTCGGCCGCGCCTGAATAGCGAGCTCTGATCGTGCCTTGTCGATATTACTTTTGAAAGGAGACAAGGTCAATGGCGGAGAACAGCACCATTTTGGCTTCGACCATCGAGGCCCTTATTGAAAACAAGAAGTATTCCACCTTAAAGGACATTTTCGTCACCATGCAGCCGGCGGACATCGCCCTGACGCTGGGGGAGCTGGAGGAGAACCGACTGCCGCTGATGTTCCGGCTCCTGCCCAAGGAGCTGGCGGCGGAGACCTTTATCGAGATGGACCCGGAGGAGCAGGAGCTTCTCATCCGGGGCTTCTCGGACGCCGAACTCAAGGAGGTCGTGGACGAGCTCTACGTGGACGACGCGGTGGACCTCATCGAGGAGATGCCGGCCAACGTGGTGCGACGTATTTTGAAATCCGCGGACCCGGAGATGCGCCGGACCATCAACGAGCTTTTGAACTACCCTGAGGACTCCGCCGGCTCCATCATGACCACGGAGTACGTCTCCCTGCGCCCGGAGATGACGGCTGAGGAGGCCATCAAGCGCATCCGCCGGGGCGCGGTGGACAAGGAGACGATCTACACCTGCTACGTGACGGACAAAAACCGCAAGCTCATCGGCTATGTGACCCTCAAGTCCCTCATCCTGGCGGAGGACGACACGCAGATCACCGATATCATGGGCACGGACACCATCTCCGTCACCACCACCGACGACCAGGAGGAGGTGGCGGGCACCTTCCAGAAGTACGATCTCTCGGCCCTGCCGGTGGTGGACAAGGAGGAGCGCCTGGTGGGCATCGTCACCGTGGACGACGCCATCGACGTCATGGAGGAGGAGGCCACCGAGGACATCGAGAAGATGGCCGCCATCACCCCCACGGACAAGCCGTACCTCAAGCTGACGCCCTTTGATATCTGGAAGTCCCGCATCCCGTGGCTATTGCTCCTGATGGTGTCCGCCACCTTCACGGGCATCATCATCAGCTCCTTTGAGAACGCCCTGGCCGCTTATGTGGCCTTGACGGCCTTTATTCCCATGCTTATGGATACCGGCGGCAACACCGGCTCCCAGGCGTCCGTCACCGTCATCCGCGCCCTGTCCCTGGGGGACCTGGAGTTCCGGGACTTTTTCAAGGTGGTTTGGAAGGAGCTCCGCGTCGCGGTGCTCTGCGCCGTCTCCCTGGCGGTGGTGAACTTCGTGAAGATCCAGCTTGTGGACGTGTGGATCTTGGGCAATACGAGTATCACCGTCACGGTGAATCTGGTGGTCTGCGTCACCCTGGCCTTTACCGTCATCGTGGCCAAGCTGGTGGGGTGCTCCCTGCCGCTGCTGGCCAAAAAGCTGGGCTTCGACCCCGCCGTCATGGCCAGCCCCTTCATCACCACCATCGTCGACGCCCTGAGCCTGCTCATCTACTTCCAGGTCGCCAGGGTCCTTTTAGGACTTTGAGGAAAAAATCGAAAAAACCACTTGACATCGCCCGCGCCCTGTGATATTATAATCAGGCACGCGCGAGTGGTGGAATTGGCAGACTCGCTAGATTCAGGTTCTAGTGTGCATTACGCACGTGCGGGTTCAAGTCCCGCCTCGCGCACCATTTTCTTCATGGAAAAGTCCCAATTTTTACGAGAAATCGTAGAAATTCAGGACTTTTTCGTGTTTTTGGCATCTTGACCAACTCGCATTTTTCCGGGAAACTAGTGCGCGTTTCTAACACTTTTCTAACGGACGAACAAAAAACTTCCGAGCGTTTTCTAACGACATTTTTTAGTGCGCGATCTCCCGCCTGGTCTTCGGTGGTATCTCCCTGTCCCATTTCGCCTGCGCCGCAACGGGTTTCAGCTTTTCGGAAAGATGCCGGGAACACTGCCGCACATTAGATTTTTTCTAATTATCTTCAAACCGTTTCTAAAATGTTAGAAACGGTTTGATCGGTTTTTAGAAAAAACCTTCTAACGCGAAGCTCCGCGCTAACCGATCAACCGAGAAATGTCGTTTGTCAACGTTTTCTTCCTTGATGAATCCAAATGGCCGTATATGTTTGCGGTCATTTGAATATCCGAGTGGCCCAGGTAGTCCTGTACGTCCTTGAGAGAAGCGCTGTTGCTCAAGAGGAGACTTGCGCAAGTGTGCCCTTGTGGTATATTAAAGACAAACCAGGAAACTGCAGATATACCAAGGGGTTTCGGGGAATTTACGGCTTAATTTTTCTTCCTTTTCCACCCGAAAAATTGGCCGAAAAAAGGGCGGTGTTACATTAAGGACAAATCCATATCAGCGCGAGGGCGCTTCACTTTTACGGTGGAGCGCCCTATTTTTGTACCCATTTTCGTAAAGGAGGCATCTATGCCAGAACAAATTGAGGCTGTGGTCAGTGTCCCGCTGGACCGGCTGCGGGCTTTTCCGAATCACCCGTTCAAAGTGAGGGACGACGACGCTATGAAGGAGACTGTCGAAAGCATGAAGCAGTTTGGAATCCTCGTGCCGGCTATTGTCCGCCCGCTGGAGGGCGGGGACTATGAGATCGTCGCCGGTCACAGGAGGGCTCATGCGGCAGAGCCGGCGGGGATTTCCGAGATGCCCGCCATTGTGCGGGAGATGGACGACGATTCCGCCGTTATCTTCATGGTGGATAGCAACCTCCAGCGGGAGGACATATTGCCCAGCGAGAGGGCGGCGGCATACAAAATGAAGCTGGAGGCCATAAAGCGTCGCGCCGGGAGGCCGTCACGGGACAGCAAGGATAATTCGCCGCAAGTTGCGGCGAATTTCAGAAGTGATGATGAAGTCGCCAAGGATTCATGTATGAGACATTCAACACCCCCTATTACAACCGGGGGCGCATCAACGTCAACTACTCCCAATTCTCCGCCGAGTGGAACATCACCGGCAAGAACGCCGTCAACTTCGCGGATACCACTGTAACCATGACCTACGGCACATCGCGGGCCAATGCGTATAAGATTTTGGAGGACACGCTGAACCTCCGGGATGTCCGTATTTACGACACCAAGCGGGACTCGGACGGCACGGAGAAGCGGGTCCTCAACTCCAAGGAGACGACCCTGGCCCAGCAGAAGCAGCAGGCCATCAAGGACGCCTTCCGGGATTGGATATGGAAGGACCCCACCCGGAGGCAGACCCTGGTGCGGCAGTACAACGAGCTTTTCAACTCCACCCGCCCCCGTGAGTATGACGGCAGCCACATCGCCTTTGCGGGCATGAACCCGGAAATACACCTGAAAGAGCATCAGCTCAACGCCGTGGCCCGGTCCCTCTATGGCGGGAATACGCTCCTCGCCCATGTCGTGGGCGCGGGCAAGACCTTTGAAATGGTGGCCTCCGCTATGGAAAGCAAGCGGCTGGGCCTCTGCACCAAGTCTCTTTTTGCCGTACCCAATCACCTGACGGAACAGTGGGCCAGTGAGTTTTTGCGGCTCTACCCCTCGGCCAATATCCTTGTGGCCACGAAAAAGGACTTTGAAAAGCGCAACCGCAAGAAGTTCTGCGCCCGGATCGCCACCGGCGACTATGATGCCATCATTATCGGTCACAGCCAGTTTGAGAAGATACCCATAAGCTACGAGCGGCAGGAGCGCATTATAGAGGACCAAATAGATGAAATCGTCCAGGGGATAAAAGAGCTTGAAAGAAAAGGCGGTGAAAAATTCTCTGTCAAGCAGATGGAGCGCACAAAGCGTGGTCTGGAGAGCAAGCTGGAAAAATTGCAAGCCAGTCACAGGAAGGATGATGTTATATCCTTTGAACAGCTCGGCGTGGACAGGATGTTTGTGGACGAGTCGGACAACTATAAAAACCTGTTCCTGTTCACCAAAATGCGCAATGTGGAGGGTCTGTCCACCTCCGACGCTCAGAAGTCCTCAGATATGTTCGCCAAGTGCCGCTATCTCGATGAGGTCACAGGAGGCCGGGGCGTTGTCTTTGCCACGGGTACGCCGATCAGCAACTCCATGACGGAGCTTTTCACCATGATGCGTTACCTCCAGCATAACACGCTGCGGGAGAAGGGCCTTGCCCACTTTGACTGCTGGGCCTCTACCTTTGGAGAGACGACCACCGCCATTGAGCTTGCCCCCGAGGGGTATAATTTTTGAGGATGATGAAATCGTACTTTTCTAAATGAAAAGAGACAGTCAAAGGCGGTTTCGAGGTTTCCGAAAATTTTTCAAATTTTTTTTGAAAACAGTTCCGCTTAGACCCCCTGTTTTCTCCTATTGGTGAAGGGCAAGTAATCTCTATAATCTCAAAACATATTACATAAGGAAAGGAGGGCAAAGGATTCCGAAAACAACAGGAAAATCAAGAGTTACAGCACTCTATGAAAGGCTTTCGAGGGACGATGACCTTGTGGGCGAGTCGAACTCGATAACCAACCAAAAGAAATACTTGGAAGATTTCGCTCACAGGAACGGCCTGACGAATATCCGCCACTTTACCGATGACGGGTATTCCGGCGTAAACTTCAACAGGCCGGGCGTTCAAGCCTTGATAGCCGCCGTTGAAGCAGGGGAAGTCGAGACGATTTGCGTAAAAGACCTATCCCGTTTTGGCAGGAATTATCTGGAAGTTGGATTCTATACGGAAATCCTTTTCCCCCAAAAGGATGTGCGCTTCATCGCTATCAATAACGGCATAGACAGCGATAACGCCACCGACAATGACTTTGCCCCTTTCCTCAATATCATGAACGAGTTTTACGCCAAAGACACCAGTAACAAGATCAAGGCTATCTTTGACACCCGTATGAGGGACGGCAAGCGTTGCTCCGGCAGTATCCCCTACGGCTACAACCGACTTCCCGGCGATAAGCAGACGCTTGTTGTTGACCCCGA
>CANPYK010000031.1 GCA_947588605.1 uncultured Oscillospiraceae bacterium | reverse complement strand
CGCTGTTTGTGTTATCTTATCCATAGCGAATAGGTCTACCCGCCTTTCGGTTTGGTCTCGGCAACTTTACCTTAACACGGGTACTTCCTATTCGCTACCTTTTTCTCCTTATCTGTTATACATCATTGTAAACCCCACATAAATTCAGACAAATGCCACCGTTTGCCTGAAAATCGGTCATTCTTATGTCCCGTGTCTGATTATTGGACACGGGTCTTTTTGTGTCTGTATGCAAATCAAAACCGCGCGGCTACAATAGGGGCAAACGGGAAAGGAGGTTTATACGGTATGAAGATGCGCTCTGTCGTTCCAATGAAAATCGCGAAGGCCGGATACATCGTCATGTCCGTCCTGTTTTGCGCTGCGGGCATTCTCTTTATCGCCGAGCCACAGATGTCAACGGAAATCATCGGCGTTTGTATCGGCGTCGCAATGATCCTTTTCGGCATTGTCAAACTGATTGGCTATTTTTCAAAGGATTTATTCCGATTGGCGTTCCAGTTCGACCTGGAATTTGGAATCTTGATGATGGTATTAGGCGTGAGCGTTCTTCTGAATCCCAAAAACCTGATGGGTTTCATCTGCGTTGCCCTTGGGATATCCATCCTGCTTGACGGCCTTTTTAAAATACGAATTGCCATGGATTCAAAACAGTTTGGCATCAAAAGCTGGTGGCTGATCATGGCCCTGGCGATCATCGCCGGGGGGACCGGAGTTTTCCTGATTTTTGATTCGGTCATCGGATCGCGGGCTCTATCGGTTTTATTGGGACTCACGCTTCTTTTGGAGGGCGTTTTGAACCTGTATACGGTCATCAGCACCGTCTTGATCGTCAAAAATCAAGCGCCCGATATGATTGAAGTAGAGACATTCGAAATTGACGGAAAGGAAAGGTGAAAGCCATGAAATTTTCAAAAGCGGTAGTAAAATACCGAGTTCCTATTCTGATCCTGACCTTGGTTCTCCTGATCCCTTCGGTTTTGGGAATGATCGGGACACGCATCAACTACGATATGCTGACCTATCTGCCGGAGGATATGGAGACCGTAGCGGGTCAGAATGAGCTTCTGGAGGACTTCGGCAAGGGCGCGTTCTCCTTCATCATTGTGGAGGATATGCCAAATAAGGATGTGGCGGCGCTGAAAGAGAAGATAAGCCGGGTCGATCATGTGGAGACCGTCCTGTGGTACGATTCCTTCGCGGACCTTTCGATCCCCATGGAGCTGCTGCCGGACAGGATATATAACGAATTCAACACAGAAAATGCCACTATGATGGCCGTGTTCTTCGATACCTCGACCTCCTCCGACGTCACGATGGACGCGATCCGTGAGATCCGGCAGATCGCCGGGAAGCAGTGCTTCGTTTCGGGGTTGTCGGCCATGGTGGTAGACCTGAAGGATCTGTGTGAAAAAGAGGAACCCATCTATGTGGGGATCGCGGTGGTGCTGGCGCTGTTCGTCATGCTGCTTCTGTTGGATAACTGGCTGACGCCGTTTGTCTTTCTTTTGAGCATCGGCATGATGATCCTCATCAATTTGGGGAGCAATTATTTCCTTGGGGAGATTTCCTACATCACAAAGGCGCTTTCCGCCGTTTTGCAGCTGGCCGTGACCATGGATTACTCCATCTTCCTCTGGCACAGCTACAATGAACAGCTGACAAAGCACGACGACCATAAGGAAGCTATGGCGAACGCCATTCGGGAGACGCTGACCTCCATCGTTGGCAGCTCCATCACGACTGTCGCCGGATTTATCGCCCTTTGCTTCATGTCCTTTACCCTCGGCCGCGACCTTGGCATTGTGATGGCGAAAGGCGTTATCCTGGGCGTGATCGGCTGCGTGACCGTGCTGCCGGCTCTGATCCTCATACTGGATAAGCCGCTGCAAAAGGCAAAACACAAGTCGCTGATCCCGAATATGCGCCGTTTCGCCACCGGTACGGTGAAGGCTTTCCCGGTTTTTCTCTGCCTGTTTGTACTGCTGATCCCGCCCGCTCTTTACGGATACAACCGGACCAACAATGAGACTTACTACAATCTGGCAAAGTCCCTGCCGGATGACATGGAATATGTGATCGCAAACAGCAAGCTGTCGGAGGACTTCGACATTGCCTCTACGCACATGATCCTGATCGACGCGAGTCTTTCTCCCAAATCCGTTCGGGACATGATGAAGGAAATGGATGAGGTGGACGGGGTCAAATATGTGCTGGGACTGGAATCGGTGATCGGTTCCCGCGTGCCGGAGGAAGTCCTGCCGGAATCTGTCACCGGCCTTTTGAAGAGCGACAAATGGGAACTGTTGCTCTTAAACTCCGAATATCCCGTAGCAAGCGACGAGGTCGGCGCGCAGATCGAAGCTCTGAATACGATCCTGAAAAAATATGATCCCACCGGAATGCTCATCGGGGAAGCACCCTGCATGAAGGATATGATCGACGTCACCTCCCACGATTTTGAAGTCGTTAACATCATTTCCATTGTGGCGATCTTCCTCATCATAGCCCTGGTGGAACGAAGCGTCTCCTTGCCGTTTATTTTGATCGCGGTCATTGAACTGGCGATTTTTATTAACCTCGGTCTGCCCCATTACTTAGGGCAAAGCCTGCCGTTTATCGCGCCCATCTGCATCAGCACCATCCAGCTTGGTGCGACGGTGGACTACGCCATTTTGATGACGACACGGTATAAGTCCGAGCGGATCCGTGGGCAGGGCAAAAAGGAGGCCGTGCGGACGGCGCTGACCACGTCGATCCCATCCATCCTGGTTTCGGGATTCGGATTGTTCGCCGCCACCTTCGGCGTGGCGCTTTACTCAAAAATCGATATGATCAGCTCGATTTGTATGCTGCTTGCCCGTGGCGCTGTCATCAGTATGCTCTGCGTCATTTTGATCCTTCCGGCGCTTCTCTTGCTGCTGGATAAGGTCATTTGCGTGACCACGCTGGGAATGAAAAAGGGTAACAAAACTGAACAGGAGGTACTTTTGAAATGAAAAAGTCATCAACAAAAATCATCGCGCTTTGCCTTTGCGCCCTTTTAGCGGTGAGCGGTGTCGCGGCGACCGCTTTTGCCCTGAACGCTGACAGAGATGAGGCGGAAAAGCCGGAGGAACCTGAAACCGTATCCACCGCCGACAATGCCGGCGTATCCAAGGATGAAACCGTTTATGTCCTGGCTGGAGCGGACGGAACCGTTCAGAAAATCATTGTCAGCGATTGGCTCCGCAACTCCCTCGGCAATGCCGCGGTGAGCGACCGATCTGAACTGACAAATGTAGAAAATGTCAAGGGCGACGAAACCTATACCATGAACGGTGACGGTATGCGTGTATGGGACGCCCAGGGCAAGGACATTTACTATCAGGGCAACATCGAAAAAGAACTTCCGGTCGATTTGTCTGTCTCTTACAAGCTGGACGGAAAGCCCATCTCGGCAGACGATTTGGTCGGAAAGAGCGGCCGGGTGACCATCCGCTTTGACTATCAAAATAAGCAGTACGAAACCGTAGAGCTGGGCGGCAAGCAGGAGAAGATCTATGTCCCGTTTGCCATGCTGACCGGCGTTCTCTTAGATGACGACGTGTTTACGAATGTGGAGGTCACAAACGGGAAGCTCATCAATGACGGCAGCCGCGCCGTCGTGATCGGGATCGCTTTTCCGGGCCTCCAGGAAAACCTTGGAATCGCCAAAGACAAGCTGGAGATCCCGGACTTCGTGGAGATCACCGCCGACGCAAGCGACTTTCAGCTTGATATGACGGTGACGCTTGCCACAAACCAGGTTTTCAATGAGTTTGACTCTGACAGCTTTGATTCCGGCTTAGACCTCAGTACCTCCATGCAGGAACTGACAAACGCGATGGATCAGCTGACTGCCGGGGCGGAGAGCCTCAAAAGCGGCGCCGAGAGTCTGGATGCCGGGGCGGCCGAGCTTCAAGCCGGCGCGGCGCAGCTCAGTGAGGGCCTGGACACCCTTGCGTCCAACAACGACACCTTAAACGGCGGAGCCAAACAGGTATTTGACACGCTGCTTGCCACAGCAAATACCCAGCTTGCCGCCGCGGGACTGGACGTTCCGACGTTGACGGTGGAAAACTACGCGCAGGTATTAAGCGGCGTCATCGCGACACTGGATGAGGACGCCGTAACAGAGCAGGCACGCAGCCAGGTGACAGCAGCCGTGGAGGCGCAGAGAGGCGTGATCGAACAGCAGGTCACGGCGGCTGTTCAGGAGGAAGTGGCCGCGGTTGTCACAGCCGCCGTCAGGGAGGAGGTTACAGCGCAGGTTACGCTGGCCGTCAGGAATATGGTGGCGCAGCAGGTCATAGAGGCAGCTCTACATATAGATAAAGCGTCTTATGACGCCGCTGTCAGCGCCGGTCAAATCGATCAAGAGACGCAGGAAAAGATCGAGGCGGCCATAGATCAGCAGATGCAGTCCGAGCAGATACTCCAGCAGATTCAGACGCAGGTAGAGGGGCAGATGGCAACCCAGTCGATCCAGGATACCATCTCCGTAAAGACCCGTGAGCAAATGCGAAGTGAGCCGATAGCTGAGACGATCGCGGAGCAGACGGAGCTGCAGATCCAGAAGATCGTCTCGGAACAGATGGCCTCCGATGAGGTGCGGGCACAGATTGCCGCCGCCGGGGAGGGCTTGCAATCCATCGTTGCGCTCAAAGCCTCCCTTGACAGCTACAACACATTTTATCTCGGCCTCAAAAGCTACACGGCCGGTGTGGCCGACGCCGCGGCGGGGGCGGGGACCTTGAAGGCAGGTACGGATGATTTGAAGGACGGTACCTCCCAGCTTTCTGCCGGAGCCTCGGAGCTCTACGATGGAGTGAACGAATTTTATGAAGAGGGTATCCGGAAGCTCGTGGACGCGGTGGACGGTGATCTCAACGGACTTACAACCAGACTCCGCGCGACAATAGATGTGTCTCACCGCTATAAGAGCTTTGCGGGAGCCGGCGAGGACATGGACGGTCAGGTGAAATTCATCTATCGGACGGATGCCGTTGAGTAACTGCCCTTATATCAAAATAATAAACAAAATCAAACATCCCCATCTGACACACTTAAGATTATGTGTCAGATGGGGATCATTTGCGCCCAAAACCATCAGCCGACAGTTATTGAATTCAATTAGTTCCTTATCCTAATATTTATTTAAAAGGAGACACCGAGCGGCGAGGATTTTTCGTGTCAGGCAAGGAAGACGCCCCCGGGGTCCCCGGCGGGCAAAGCCCGCTGGGGAGAGGAGGAGCGAACACAGCGCCTGACTGCGCCCGCAGGCGCGCATCACGAGCGCAACCGCCGCGAAGCGGCGGCTCTTAGCGCGGAGATGCGGCCCGTACGGCGGTGTTCGAATTGTGTCAATAGACGATGGGCGGGTCGCCGGGGACGGCGACCCCTACATGGGCGCATTATTGGAACCGCTCTATCGTCCCACGCTCGCTGCCCCCCTGCCCCCCTCCTACGAGGAGGGGGCTTAAAAAGGTTTGCGGCTTCGCCGCGGTTTTGATTTGCCCGCCGCGGCGGGGACGGCCCTTCCGGCGCTGCGCGCCACCTCCCCCAGGGGGGAGGTTAACGGGCGGGTTTGGAACCCGCCCCTACAGTTTTTTAATTATCTTCCATCAACACCGAACGGGTCGCCGTCCATGGCGGCTCCTACTTTTAGCGCTTAATCCCGCTAAAGTGTGAAAACGTTTTCAGGTTTTGGGGCCCGGAATGGATTTTTATGGGGCAAGATGCACAAAAAATGGCTGAAAGATTTGAGTAGTTTTACAAAAGTGTTAACAAATGATAACAAACTATTGATTTTTCCGCCTTTTTGCCGTATTCTTGTGGTAACGGAAACAAAACGTTTCCACAAGAATTTTTAAAATGGAGGAAAATGCAATGAAAAAGAGATTTCTGGCAATTGCTCTTTGTCTTGTGCTGGCGGTGGGCCTTCTGGCCGGCTGCTCCAAGGACGAAGGGACCGTCTACTGGCTGAACTTCAAGCCCGAGTCCGACGAGGTCCTGAAGAAGGTGGCTAAGATGTACACCGACGAGACGGGCGTGGAGGTCAAGATCCTTACCGCCGCTTCCGGTACATACAGCCAGACCCTCACCAGCGAGATGGACAAATCCGCGCCTCCCACGCTCTTCGTCATCGGCAACTCCGCCGGCGTGAAGACCTGGAAGGACTACGCTCTGGACCTGAAGGGCACCAAGATCGCCAACGAGCTTTCCACCGACGCCTACAACCTCTATGACGACACCGGCAAGCTGGTCTCCATCGGCTACTGCTATGAGTGCTACGGCATCATCGTCAACCCCACTCTTCTGGAGAAGGCCGGCTACAAGCTGGACGACATCAAGAACTTCGCCTCCCTGAAGGCCGCCGCCGAGGACATCCACGCCCGCGCCGCGGAGCTGGGCTTTGACGCCTTCACCTCCAACGACATGGACTCCAGCTCCTCCTGGCGTTACACCGGCCACATGATCAACCTCGACTACTACTACGAGGAGAAGGCCGCCGGCAAGACCTGGACCGAGTGCCCCGACACCATCACCGGCGCCTATGTGGACAACTTCCGTCAGCTCTATGACCTGTGCGTCAACAACTCCACCGTCGCCCGCGGCGACCTCGCCACCGGCGGCCACGACGCCCAGAACGAGTTCAAGACCGGCAAGGCCGTCTTCTATGTCCAGGGCTCCTGGGAGTATTCCGCCGTCGCCGACTCCGTTCCCAACGCCACCATGATCCCCTATTACTGCGGCGTGGACGGCGAGGAGAAGGCCGGCCTCAACTGCGGCACCGAGAACTGCTGGGCCGTCAACGCCAAGGCCAGCAAGGCCGATCAGGAGGCCACCCTTGACTTCATGTACTGGTGCGTCACCGATCCCGAGGCCAGCAAGCTCCTCGTGGAGTCCTTCGGCGTCATGCCCTATAAGAACGCCGTCGCCTCCACCAACGGCTTCCTGAAGGCCTCCGAGGACTATTCCAAGGCCGGCTGCTACGTCATGGACTGGGCCACCAACTATCAGCCCAACGTGGACGACTACCGCGCCGCCTTCGTCTCCGCCCTCAACGCCTATAACGCCGATCCCACCGATGAGACCTGGGCCGCCGTCCGCACCGCCATCGTCGAGGGCTGGGCCACCCAGGCCGCCAAGGCCAAGGGCTGATCCCCGCGCGAAATTGACCGAAAAACCCCTATAGAAAGGGCGGGCTTCACGCCCGCCCTTTCCCCTATACAACGAAACAGCCTCCAAGCGAAAATCTATGAGAGGAGTTGATCCAGCGTGAACAAAAAACGCCGCAGGGCTATGGCGCGGTGGGGGTGGCTCTTCCTGGGCCCCGTGACCGTGGCCTTCATCATCGGTTTTATCTGGCCCTTCCTCCAGGGCATCTACCTGTCCCTGTGTAAATTCGTCCTGACCAGGGACGCGGAATTCGTGGGCTTCTCCAACTACCTGGACGCCTTCAGGGACCAAAGCTTCATGCACTCCTTCTGGTACACGGGCCTCTTCGCCATCGTGAGCCTTGTGCTCATCAACATCCTGGCCTTCACAGTGGCCTACTTCCTCACCCAGAAGATAAAGGGCGCCAACCTCTTCCGCACCGTCTTCTTCATGCCCAACCTCATCGGCGGCATCGTCCTGGGGTACATCTGGTCCATGATCTTCGACGGCATCCTCTCCCACTGGGGCACCAGCATCCTGCTGGATACGAAGTTCGGCTTCTGGGGCCTCATCATCCTCATGCTGTGGCAGCAGATCGGCTACATGATGATCATCTACATCGCCGGCCTCCAGGCCGTGCCGGAGGACATGATCGAAGCCGCCCGCATCGACGGGGCCAGCCGCACCCAGACGCTTTTCAAGGTCACCATCCCCAACGTGATGCCCTCCATCACCATCTGCACCTTCCTGTCGCTGACCAACGGCTTCAAGCTCTTTGACCAGAACCTGGCCCTCAACGGCGGAGGCCAGCCCTTCATCCAGAACGCCGACGGGTCCGTCATCAAGACCACGGAGATGATGGCCCTCAACATCTACAACACCTTCTACGGCCAGAACTCCACCAGCCGCGGCCTGGGGCAGGCCAAGGCCGTGATCTTCTTCGTGCTCGTGGCGGGCCTCGGCATCGCCCAGCTTGCCTTCACCAGGAAAAAGGAGGTGCAGCAATGACGAAAAAGCGTCAGCGGACCCTGGCCGACGAACGGCGCTTCCGGACGTTCATCAGCGTCGTCCTGGCCATCATCTGCATCATCTACGTGCTCCCCGTGGTCTCCGTGGCGGTGAACTCCTTCAAGAAGAACACCTACGTGAAGACCGAGACCTTCGCCCTCCCCAACGAGGAGTCCTTCGCCGGCTTTGACAACTACGTCAAGGGCATGACCTTCGGCGACTACCCCTTCTGGAAGTGCGTGCTGTACAGCACCTTCATCACCCTGGCCTCCTCGGGGCTCATCATCCTCTTCTGCTCCATGGCCGCCTGGTACATCGCCAGGGTCAACAGCCTTGTCTGTAAGATCATCTACTACCTGTGTGTCTTCTCCATGGTGGTGCCCTTCCAGATGGTCATGTTCACCCTGTCCAAGACGGCGGACACCCTGAAGCTCAACACCCCCTGGACCATCCCCATCGTGTACCTGGGCTTCGGCGCGGGGCTGGCGATCTTCATGTTCGTGGGCTTCGTCAAGGGCATCCCCATCGAGATCGAGGAGGCCGCCGCCATCGACGGCTGCGGGCCCGTGGCCACCTTCTTCAAGGTGGTGCTCCCCATGCTCAAGCCCACCATCATCTCCGTGGGCATCCTGGAGATCATGTGGGTGTGGAACGACTTCCTCCTCCCCTATCTGGTGCTGGACCTCACCGAGTACAAGACCATCCCCATCCAGATCCAGTATCTGAAGGGCAGCTACGGCACCGTGGACCTGGGCGCGACCACGGCCCTCATCTTCCTGGGCATCATCCCCGTCATCATCTTCTACCTGTGCTGCCAGAAGTACATCATCAAGGGCGTCGCCGCAGGCGCCGTCAAGGGATAACGGACCGGGAGGCGATCAAGTGACCATCAAGGACATAGCCCGCGAGGCCGGCTATGGCGTGACGACGGTGTCCCGGGTCCTGAACGGGTCGCCAAACGTCTCCGAGAAAGCCCGGCAGGAGATCATGGACGTGGTGAGCCGCAACCATTTCCGGCTCAACAACAACGCAAAGCTTTTGAAGCAGCGGGCCGCGCTGGGCACAGCCGTGGTGGTCAAGGGCGCGCAGAATATGCTCTTCTCCTCCATCCTGGAGCGCCTCCAGAAGCTTCTGGAGGCCGCCGGGCGCAGTCTCGTCATCAGCTACCTGGACGAATCCGCCGACGAGGTGGCGGAGGCCGTCCGGCTCTCCCGGGAGTTTCGCACGGAGGGGGTCATGTTCCTGGGCGGGGACCTGGACCACTTCCGGGAGGGCTTTTCCCAGCTCACCCTCCCCTGCGTGCTGATCACAAGCTCGGCCCAGGACCTGGGCTTTGCCAACCTCTCCAGCATCACCACCGACGACAGCTTTGCCGCCGAATGCGCCATCGAGCACCTCATGAGCCTGGGGCACAGGAGCATCGGCGTTCTGGGCGGGAACGCCGCCGGCTCCTACCCCGCCATCCGGCGCCTGCACGGCTGCCGGCGGGCCTTCGCCCGCCACGGGGTGGACTTTGACGAGGGCCGGGGGCTGGCGAGCTCCAAGTTCTCCGTCTCCGCCGGGTACGAGGCCATGGGCAGGCTCCTCGATTCCATGCCGGAGCTGACGGCGGTGTTCGCCATGTCCGACGTCACCGCCATTGGCGCCATCCGCGCCATCCGCGACCGGGGCCTGCGGGTCCCCGAGGACATCTCCGTCATGGGCATCGACGGCATCGCCCTGGGCGGCTACCTGACCCCGCGCCTCACCACCATCGTCCAGGACAGCGAGCGCCTTGCCGAAGGCAGCGTCCGCCTCCTCCTGGCCGCCCTCTCCGGCGCCCCCTCCACCCACCAGATCGTCCCCTTCGCGCTCATCCACGGGGAGAGCGCGACAAAACTGGCTTGAGATCGATGTGGGGGCGGGCGGGTTTAGAACCCGCCCGTGCAGTTTAAATTGCGTCCAATCAACGCCGTACGGGCCGCCCGCGTTCCGATGACCTCCCATGTCGGTTGAATGGGATGACCTTCCATATTTTTTGTAGGGGCGGACCCATGTGTCCGCCCCTGCCTACGTTTCGTGACGGGAACGGGTCCGATAAAACGGTACATGTCGGTTATTGGAGGAAGGGCCGCTGTGGGCCTGCGCCCGCAGGCGCGCATCACAGCGCAACCGCCGCGCAGCGGCGGCTCTTAGCGCGGAGATGCGGCCCGTACGGCGTTGTTCGGGGCGGGTCAATGGTCGAGAGGCGGGTCGCCCGGGAGGGCGACCCCTACGGCGTAGATAGGGGTGGTACGTTTTATCGGGACCGTTCGGAAACCTCAACGCTCGCTTCCCCCCTGCCCCCCTCCTACGAGGAGGGGGCTTAAAAAGGATGCGCCGCTTTGCGGCGCGATTTTTTATAAACGCGGCGCGAAGCGCCGCATCCTTGTTCCCCTTGACCCCTTTTTCGGAAAAACTACGCCCGCAGGCGTGTTTCGGAGGCCAACCGCCCCGAAGGGGCGGCTCTTAGGCCGGAGATGGGGTGCCGCCGCAGCGGCGGGGTATTCGAGCCCGTGGAGCGTCGCTGTGGCTTTCGGTAAACGAGACTTACTACGTGCGGGCCGCCAAGAGAGGCGGCCCCTACAGGGTGCGATATTAGAGCGGTTCCGATAAAACGCACCCACCCCCGTCTCGGAGCCCCCTCCTCGTAGGAGGGGGGCAGGGGGGCAGCGAACGTAGGTTGGCAGAGCGGACCCGACAAATCGCACCCGCCCCCGACACGTCAGCCCCTCCAAGGTCGGGGACAGCCGCGTAAGCGGCCGGGGTGGTTCGTGCGGCGGCGGGGGCGGGCGGGTGGGAATAAAAAAATGCGGCGAAGCCGCAAACCTTTTTCCCGCCGCCACGACCCTTCCGGCGCTTCGCGCCACCTCCCCCAGGGGGGGAGGTCAAAAGCAGCGATACTTTACTATACTAAAATGTTCCACGTGGAACATTTTAGTATAGTAAAGTATTCGTCATGGCTTCTTTTTGACCTGGAAGGCGCTGCCGTCGGAGGAGAGGCCGTCGCGGCGGAGCATGGTCTCGAGGACGTCGATGTCGGAGGAGATGTCCATGGCCTCGGTTTCAAAGAGCTTGTCCAGCTGCTTGCGGAAGCCGTCCACCAGGGTGTCCAGGATGCGCTCGATCTCGGCCTTGGCGCTCTCCACGTTCTCGCCGCGGACGCCGGAGCGCTCGAAATCGGCGTAGGACTGGAGGAGCTTCAGGGTGGTGGGCAGGTAGTAGCTCATAAAGGACTTGATCTGGGGCTCCTTTTCAGGCTTCTCCTGGACGGCCCGGAAGATGCGGCCGGTGAGGTCCTCCATCTCGTCGATGCGGCGGGACATGGCCTCGTCGGGGATGTCGTCGTTGAGCTTGCGGATCTGGCGGAGGATGGCCTTGTAGCGGTCCTCGCCGTCGTCCGGCGCGGCCGTGGTCTGGGCCTTGGGGGAGGCGCCGGGCTTGAGCACCAGGGCCCCCTCGCCGTTGTCGATGTAGGCGGTCCTGGGCAGAAGGCCCTTTTCCAGCATGGCCTCCAGGTCGGAGCGGCATTTCTTGGGAGAGATGCCGGCCTTTTTGGCAAGGTCGGCGATGAGCAGGTAGTCCTGGCCCTCACAGGCGGCCTCGTAGAGCTTAAAGCGGTTCTCCCGCTTTTTGAGGAACCCCCGGTACCCGAAGAGGCCCACGCCGCCCAGGGCCGTGAGGACGCCGGAGATGATGCCGAAGACCGTGTCCCCGCCCAGGGCCAGACGGAGAACGCCGATGCCGATGAGGACGACGCCGGCGATGAGCAGCGCTGTGCGGACCTTGTCGTCGGGCTTCTTTTCCTGCGCCGGGGAGGTCTTGGGGATATTTTCCTTCTTTTTGGCGTCGGACTGCGCGGCGCGGGACACCATGTTGGAGCCCTCGGCGCCGCCGGAGGGGCGGTTTTGGGGGGCGGCGGGACGGGTCTGCGCGGAGGCGGGGCGGCTTTGGGCCCCGGCGGGGCGCTTCCCGGAGGCGGGGATCACCACGGAGCGGTCCACGTAGTTGATGTAGGCGTCGTCGCCGAAGCGCCCCCGGGACACCATGATCTGGAGGTCCCGGAGGGCCGTGTCGTAGCTGACGCCCACGGCGGAGGCCAGGTACTCGATGGACTCCGCGCTCCTGCCCTCGGTCATGATGAGGTATTTTTCCATGCGGGCGTCCTGCCGGGCGTCGGAGGCCATGGTCCTGGGACTGGTGTCGGCGCTGGACTTCACCACGCGGAAAATGATCCAGAAGATGGCAAGCGGCCACAGGCCCGTGCTTGCAAGGCCGATGAGCACCACCAGCCATACCCACCAGGGCAGGGAGCCCCGATTCCCGTTTCTCGCCGGACCGGCCATGCCGCCGCCTCCTTCCGTCTTGGTTTCACTCTATAACAGTATTGCAAATGGGCTTATTTGTCAAGTACAAGATTCTCCACGCCGTTGGCGTCAAACTCGTCCAGGTACTCGTCCATGCGCTCGGTAAGCTCGTTGTAGTTCTGGTCCGTGATGGGGACGAAGTCCATGTCGCGCCTTGCCAGCTCCTCCGCCAGGATGTCGAAGAAGACGGCGTCCTCATAGTCCATGATGGCCTCGTGGATGCCGCCCTCGGCGAAGGCGTCGGAGGGGACGATGACGCCGGAGTCCACCCCGAAGAGCTGCTCCATGCCCTTCTCCTGGAGACAGCCGGAGAAGATGAGGCTCTCCATCACGTCGTAGTCGCCGATGCGGTCCTCCCCCCGCTGGGAGTTGAGGATCCAGTTGCCGATATATACCAGGTCCAAAAGACGCCGGAATTGTGTGGTGGTCAGGTCGAAATGTATCATGGAGCGCCCTCCTTCGGCTGGTTGCCTCTTTCATTATAGCAAAAAGAGAAAAGAAATTCTACATTTTGCACTTGTTTTATTTATCCTGATAGAATAAGATATAGAGAGGCATTTGTAAAGAGGTTTTTGCGCGAATTTTGCGCGGGAGGGATTTATGGATCCAAGACCCATCGGGGTATTCGACTCGGGACTGGGAGGGCTGACGTGCGTCAAGCGCCTCATGGACGTGATGCCCGGGGAGGATATCATTTACCTGGGCGACACCGGCCGCGTGCCCTACGGGGGCAAGAGCCGGGAGACTATCCTGAAATACGCAAGGCAAGACATCGCCTTTCTCCGGTCCTTCGACATCAAGGCCGTGGTGGCCGCCTGCGGGACGGTGAGCACCAACGGGCTGGAGGAGATCGCCGGGGACTACCCCATCCCCGTCTTCGGCGTGGCGGACGCGGCGGCCCAGGCGGCGGCCCGGGCCACGCGTAACGGGAAAATCGGCCTCATCGGCACCACGGCGTCCATCCGCAGCCGCGCCTACGATGAAAAGATCCTGCGGGCAAGGCCGGGGGCGGAGATCTTCAAAAAAGCCTGTCCCCTCTTCGTCCCCCTGGTGGAGGAGGGCCGGATCGGCCGGGACGACGAGGTCCTGCGGCTGGTGGCGGAGGGGTATCTCCGGGAGCTGCGGGACACGGGCATCGACACGCTGATCCTGGGCTGCACTCACTACCCCCTCATCGCCGGGACGGTGGGCGAGGTCATGGGGCCGGGGGTGACGCTCATCGACACCGGTGCGGAGACGGCGGAGCGGCTGCGCCGTGAGCTGGCGAAGACCGGGGCGCTGGCGGCGCGGGCGCGCGGCGGCTATACCTATTATGTCACGGACAGCGCCGAGGATTTCGGCAGGAGCGCGGCGCTTTTCCTGGGGACCCACATGGAGGGGGACGTACACCGCGTCACACTGGAGGAGAGAGTATGAGAGAGGAAAAGGGACTTTTCGACCCCAAGCTTACCAAGGACGTGCGCATCTCCATCAAGGGGCTCATGGGCACCGACGAGGACGGGGAGGACATCGAGCTGGTCACCGGCGGGCGGTACGCCTTTGAGGACAAGAGGGCGGCCTTTGAGTACATGGAGAGCGAGCTTACCGGCATGAAGGGCACCAAGACACGTGTCACCGTGGACCCGGAGGCGGTGCTCATCACCCGCAGTGGGACCGTGAATATGCAGATGATCTTCGCCAAGGGGCGCAAGCACTACTTCAACTACGACACGCCCTACGGCTCCATGACCATGGGGCTGGCCACGCAGAGCATCAAAAACGAGCTGGGCCGCAGCGGCGGCCGGCTGGAGGTCAACTACCTCATGGACCTGGACAGCGCCATGACCACCCGGAACAAGGTAGAAATTGTGATCCGAGATCAAGGAGTGAACGGAAGATGAACTACATCGACGAGGCAAAGAGAGAGATCGGCGAGCTTCTGAACGCCGCCTATGAGCGGGCCGCCGGGAAGGGGGCCCTCCCCGCCGGCGCGGTTTTGGGCGGGACCGTGGAGATCCCCAAGGACGTGGTCTTCGGGGACTACGCCTCCTCCGCCGCCATGGCGGCGGCCAGGGCCATGCGCATGGCGCCCCGGAAGATCGCGGACGCCCTGGCGGCGGAGCTGGACCTGCGGGACAGCTACTTTGACAGCGTCAGCGTGGCGGGGGCGGGGTTCATCAACTTCCGCCTGGGCGCCAAGTGGTATACTGAGGTGATCGCCGGTATCGAGGCCGAGGGGGCCGGGTACGGCTCGGCGGACCTGGGGGGCCATGAGCGGGTGATGGTGGAATTTGTCTCCGCCAACCCCACGGGGCCCATGCACATGGGCAACGCCCGGGGCGGCGTGCTGGGGGACACCCTGGCCAACGTCCTGAAGGCCACGGGGTACGACGTGTGGAAGGAGTTCTACGTCAACGACGCGGGCAACCAGGTCCACAAGTTCGCCGTGTCCATCTACGCCCGGGCCATGCAGGAGAAGCTAGGGGAGGAGAATTTCCCCTTCCCCGAGGACGGCTACCACGGGGAGGACATCCGGGAGCTGGCCCGGGATTTCCTCCGGGAGCGCCCGGACTTCCCCGAGGGGGCGTCCGAGGAGGCGTGGCAGGAGGAGATGGCAAACTTCGGCCTTGCGCGGAACATCCCCAAGATGAAGGCGGACCTCCAAAAGTACGGCATCGAGTACGACCGGTGGTTTTTGGAATCGAGCCTTCACGAGTCCGGCTATGTGGCCGAGACGGTAGAGCTTTTGGCCAAAAACGGCTGGACCTATGAAAAAGAGGGGGCGCTGTGGCTGAAGACCGCCGAGCTTCTGCGCCGGAAGTTTGTGGCCGAGGGCAAGACGCCGGAGGAGGCGGAGAAGCTGGACCTCAAGGACGACGTCCTGCGCCGGGCCAACGGGTTTTACACCTACTTCGCCGCCGACATCGCCTACCACCGCAATAAGCTGGAAAAGCGGGGCTTTGACAAGGTCATCAACGTCTGGGGCGCGGACCACCACGGACACGTGGCGCGGCTCCAGGCCGCCGTGGATGGGCTGGGGCTGGAGGGCTCCAAGCGCATCGTCATCGTCCTTATGCAATTGGTCAATCTTTTACAGGACGGTCAGCCCGTGCGCATGTCCAAGCGCACCGGCAAGGCCATCGCCCTCAATGACCTGCTGGACGAGATCAGCGTGGATGCCGCCCGGTACTACTTCAATAACCGCGCCGCCACAAGTCCCCTGGATTTCGACCTGGACCTGGCCGTCAGGCAGGACAGCGAAAACCCGGTCTACTACGTCCAGTACGCCCACGCCCGTATCTGCACCCTGCGCTCCACGCTGGCCTCCGACGGCTTTGAGGTCAAGCCCGCCGGGGCTTTGCGGTTGGAGCTTTTGACCGACGAGACGGAGACGGCGCTTATCAAGGAGCTGGCCGCCTACCCCGAGGAGCTGAAGCTGGCCGCCAGGGACTACGACCCCAGCCGGGTCAACCGCTACCTCATGGAGCTGGCCGCCCGCTTCCACCGCTTCTACAACGCCTGCCGCATCCGCGGGGCCGAGCCGGAGCTTCTGGAGGCGCGCCTGAAGCTGGCCGACACCGTGCGGGCGGTTTTGGAAAACGGCCTTGCCATGCTGGGGGTCTCCGCGCCGGAGAAGATGTAAAATGACTGGCGAAAAATGGCTGCGCCATTTTCCTGCCAATGGAGAACGTGCGAAACTTCCTCTCTGAATTCTGCGGAATTCAGAGAGGAAGTTTCTGCTGTCAAATCTCGCGCACTCGCTTCGCTCGCACACTCGATTTGACAAAAGGTATTTTTTCCGACGTACATGCCGCCGGAAAAAATGATCGATGAGGGGATTTGCACGCGCCCTCTCTTGCCCCTCCTAGGTCAGGGTGGCGCGCGGCGGCGGGGGCGGGGCAAACTGACAGCCCCTCCCGGGTGGGAGGGGCCGGGGGGTTATTGGACGTTCTTCGCACCCTTGAGGGCCTTCATCCGGAGGGCGTGGTCGAGGATGGATTTGCGGATGCGCAGGGACTGGGGGGTGACCTCCAGGAGCTCGTCGTCGGCCAGGAACTCCAGGCACTGCTCCAGGGACATGGTCCGGGGCGGGACGAGACGGAGGGCCTCGTCGGAGCCGGCGGCGCGCATGTTGGTGAGCTGCTTTTTCTTGCAGACGTTCACCGTGATGTCCTCGTCCTTGGGCGTCTCTCCCACCACCATGCCGCCGTAGACCGGCACGCCGGGGGAGACGAACATGACGCCCCGGTCCTGGACGCCGAAGATGCCATAGGCCACGGCCTCGCCGGTCTCGCTGGCCACTAAGGACCCGGTGCCCCGGCGGGAAAGCTCGCCCTTATACTTTTCGTACTTTTCGAAGACGGAGCTCATGATGCCCTCGCCTCTCGTGTCGGTCAAGAACTCGTTGCGGTAGCCGAAGAGTCCGCGGGAAGGCACGAAGAAGGTCATCTTCATCCGCGCGCCCACGGGGTTCATCTCCACAAACTCGCCCCGGCGGGAGCTGAGCTTTTCAATGACCGCGCCCACGCTGTCCTCGGGCACGTCCACCACGACGCGCTCGATGGGCTCGCATTTTTCCCCATTGATCTCCCGCATGAGGACGCGCGGGGGCGACACGGCGAACTCGTAGCCCTCCCGGCGCATGGTCTCGATGAGGATGGAAAGGTGCATCTCGCCGCGCCCGGCCACGTTGAAGCTGTGGTCGGAGCCCTCCACCTCGGAAACCCGCAGGGACACGTCCTTCATGGTCTCCCGGAAGAGCCGGTCCCGGAGCTGGCGGGAGGTGACGTACTTGCCCTCCTTGCCGGCGAAGGGGCTGTCGTTGACGGAGAAGGTCATCTCCATGGTGGGCGCGGAAATTTTCACGAAGGGCAGGGCCTCGGGCGCCTCCGGGGCGCAGACGGTGTCGCCGATGGAGATGTCCGGGATGCCGGAAAGGGCGATGATGCTGCCGGAGCTCGACTCGGTGACGGGCACACGGGCAAGGCCGGCAAACTCGTAGAGGCTCACGGCGCGGGCCTTTTTGGGGGCGGCGTCGGGGTCGTGGTAGTTGACGACGGCCAGCTCCTGGTTTTGCCGGATGGTCCCCCGCTCGATGCGCCCGATGGCGATGCGGCCCACGTAGTCGTTGTAGTCGAGGGAGCTGACCAGCATCTGAAGGGGCTCGTCGTCGTGGTCCTCCGGGGCGGGGATGTAGTCCACGATGGTGTCAAAGAGGGGCTTGAGGTCGGTGCCGGGAACGTCGGCGGAGTAGCTGGCGGTGCCCTGGCGGCCGGAGCAGAAGAGCATGGGGGAGTCGATCTGCTCGTCGGTACAGCCGAGCTCGATGAGGAGCTCCAGGATCTCGTCCACCACCTCCAGCATCCGCTGGTCGGGGCGGTCTATTTTGTTGAGGACCACGATGACCCGATGGCCCAGCTCCAGGGCCTTGGAGAGGACGAAGCGCGTCTGGGGCATGGGGCCCTCGGCGGCGTCCACCAGAAGGATGACGCCGTTGACCATCTTCAAAATGCGCTCCACCTCGCCGCCGAAGTCGGCGTGGCCCGGGGTGTCCACGATGTTGATCTTGATGTCGCCGTACTGCACGGCGGTGTTCTTGGCGAGGATGGTGATGCCCCGCTCGCGCTCTAAGTCGTTGGAGTCCATGACCCGCTCCTGCACGGCCTGGTTCTCCCGGAACACGCCGGACTGCTTGAGCATCTCGTCCACCAGCGTGGTCTTCCCGTGGTCGACGTGAGCGATAATGGCGACGTTGCGGATGTTTTTCTCCATATCTTACACACTCTCTCCCTGTGCGATTTTCAACCGATTTATTATAATCGCCAAAAAACCGCTTTTCAAGCGTTCAAACGGAAAAGCGGGGCGGTTTTTTGAGAGAAAATATGTGAAAAGTGCTTATCCCCTTGCGTTTTCCCCGGGGATATGGTATTCTGTAAGGGACCCGGGGACGGCACCCATCACAAAAAACGGCGGTCGTACACATGACACAGGGGGTGGCACCCATGGAAAAAAACGTGCGTGTCGTGGATGAAAACGGAAATGAGTACGGGACCACCTGGCCCAAGCGGGCCCGGGGGCTCGTGAAAAAGGGCAGGGCGCGGTACGCATCGGACGACGCCATTGTCCTCCGCGCTCCGCCAGGTGAAAAAGAACATTTGGAGGAACAACATATGTCCGAGCAGAATACCAATATAGAGTACAGCATCCCCTACATCCTTCGTCAGATCGCCGCCATACAGACGGACACCGCCTATCTCAGCGAGGTGGCCGGAAAGCTGGCGGCCATGTCCGACGGCGACAGCGGCGAGCCGGGCAGTCCCGGCAACATCCAGGGCCAGGCCAAGGCTGAGGCGCTGGGGACCGTCATCACCTGCCGGGAGACCACCAACCAGCAGTTGCTGCGGCTCTATGAGAAGATGTACGACGACCTCGTCGGAAGAGACAGGAACGACCCGGCCAATCCGGCGGGGATCTGAGGGAGAAGACACCATACTGTTACCCACAGGAGGGGCCGTGAGCGATCACGGCCCCTTTCTGTGTGGAAAGGATCACGCCGGAGGCGCAATTGATTTAAGGGCGCCGCCTGCGGCGCAACCTTTTTGGGGCTCCCCTTCGTAAGGGGAGCTGTCGAGCGCAGCGAGACTGAGGGATCGAAGGTTTCGATACCGTCCTGTCATCCAACCCTCGCTTCCCCCCTGCCCCCCTCCTACGAGGAGGGGGCTTAAAAAGGTTGCGGCTTCGCCGCAATTTTTAATTTGCCCGCGCGGCGGGGGTGGGCGGGTGGGGAATTTAAAAATGCGGCGCAGCCGCAAACCTTTCCCGCCGCCGTGGGGGTCAAACTCCGGCGGGGGCGGCGGTGGGGCGGAGCTCGTTTTCTACCGGGTCGCCGGAGAAGAAGAGGCGGAGGTTTTGTACCGTGGTCTCGGCGATGGCTTGGAGGGCCTCGTTTGTTAAAAACGCCTGATGGCTGGTGACGAGGACGTTGGGCTGGCTCAGGAGGAGGTTCAGGGTGTCGTCGCGCATGACCTTGGCGGAGACGTCCTCGTAGAAGACGTCGGCCTCCTCCTCGTAGACGTCCAGGCCCGCCGCGCCCACCTTGCCGGATTTGACGTTGTCCAGAAGGGCCTCGGAGTCGATGAGGGCGCCGCGGGAGGTGTTGATGAGGATGACGCCGCGCTTCATGTCGTGGAAGGCGGCGCGGGAGAGCATGTGGTACGTCTCCGGCGTCAGGGGGCAGTGGAGGGAGATGACGTCCGACCGGCGGATGAGCTCCGGGAGGGGGACGTAGGCAAGGCCCGCGCCCCACTGGGGGCGGACGTCGTAGGCCAGGACCGTGGTCCCCAGGGCCCGGACGGCGGCGGCGAAGCGGGCGCCCACCTTGCCGGTGCCCACCACGCCCACGGTCTTGCCCGCGAGGTTCGTCCCCACCAGGCCCTCCAGGCTGAAATTGCGCTCCCGCGTGCGGGTAAAGGCCCGGTGGGTCTGGCGCGTCAGGGTCAATAGGAGCGCCAGGGCGTGCTCGGCCACCGCCTCCGGCGAGTAGGCCGGGACGCGGAAGACCCGGATGCCGCACCGCTCCGCCGCCGTAAGGTCCACGTTGTTAAACCCGGCGCACCGCAGCGCAGCGCACCGCACGCCCACGCCGGCGAGCTCCTGGAGCGTCTCGGTCCCCAGGTCGTCGTTCACAAAGGCGCACACTCCGGCGCACCCCCGGGCCAGCACCGCCGTCTGGGGCGTCAGCTTGTTCTCCAGGTACGTAAGCTCCAGCCCCGCTTTGGGCGCAAGCGCGTCAAAATACAGGCGGTCATAGCTCCTGGCGTCATAAAAGGCGATTTTTTCCATGTCGGTCCCTCCAAAGCACTTTGTAGGGTTATCCTGCCCAATTCCCGGCGTTTCCACACGGTGAATCAATTCAAAATAACGGTGGAAAAACCGGTAAAAAAGGTATATAATACACGCAAAACGCCTTTGGGCGAAAAAATTTACGCGGCAGCCAGCCGCGGGAAGGGTAACACTATGAAAAATTCCGAAAAAACGCTGGACATGATCGTGAACCTGTGCAAGAGCCGGGGCTTCATCTACGCCGGGAGCGAGATCTACGGCGGCCTTGCCAACTCCTGGGACTACGGCCCCCTGGGCGTGGAGTTCAAGAACAACGTGAAGAAGGCGTGGCTCAAGAAGTTCGTCCAGGAATCGCCCTACAACGTGGGGCTGGACGCCGCCATCCTCATGAATCCCCAGACGTGGGTGACCACGGGACACGTCTCCAGCTTCTCCGATCCCTTACTCGACTGCCGCGCCTGCAAGTCCCGGCACCGGGCCGACAAGCTCATCGGCGACGAACACCCGGAGGTCAACACCGACGCCATGACCTTTGACGAGATGGACAAATTCATCGCCGAGCACGAGGACGTGATCTGCCCCGTGTGCGGTAAGCACGACTTCACCCCCATCCGCAAATTCAACCTGATGTTCAAGACCGCCATCGGCGTGACGGAGGACTCCTCCTCCACCTGCTATCTGCGGCCCGAGACGGCACAGGGCATCTTTGTCAACTTCCCCAACATCCAGCGCACCACCCGCCGCAAGCTGCCCTTCGGCGTCTGCCAGGTGGGCAAGGCGTTCAGAAACGAAATAACGCCGGGCAACTTCACCTTCCGCACCCGGGAGTTTGAGCAGATGGAGTGCGAGTTCTTCTGCAAGCCGGGCACCGACCTTGAGTGGTTCGCCTACTGGAAGAAGTTCTGCATCGACTGGCTCAAGTCCCTGGGGCTCTCCGAGGAGAACATGCGTTACCGCGACCACGAGCCGGCGGAGCTGGCCTTCTACTCCAAGGCCACCACCGACATCGAGTACGCCTTCCCCTTCACCGACTGGGGGGAGCTGTGGGGCATCGCCGACCGCACGGACTACGACCTCACGCGGCACCAGGAGGCCTCGGGCAAGGACCTCACCTACTATGACCAGGAGGCGGGCGCGCATTATATCCCCTACGTCATCGAGCCGTCCTTAGGCTGTGACCGGGTGGCCCTGGCGTTCCTGTGCGAGGCGTATGACGAGGAGCATTTAGTCGACGCCAAGGGGAAGGAGGACGTGCGCGTGGTGCTGCGGCTCCACCCGTTCCTGGCGCCCTACAAGTGCGCCGTCCTGCCCCTCTCCAGGAAGCTCTCCGACAAGGCCATGGAGATCCGCAACGAACTGGCCAAGTCCTTCATGGTGGACTTCGACGACGCCGGCTCCATCGGCAAGCGCTACCGCCGGGAGGACGAGATCGGCACGCCCTACTGCGTAACCTACGACTTCGATTCTGAAAACGACGGGTGCGTCACCGTCCGGGAGCGGGACTCCATGGAGCAGGTGCGCATCCCCATTGCCGAGCTTCCGGCGTACATCGCCCAGCGCGTGGCCTTCTGAGCCGCGGCAAAAGAGAAAGACGGCTATGAACGGAAAAGTCATCTATTATAAGCGGAGGCTCCGGGAGGCGTGGGCCTCTGTCGGGCGGTTTATCCGTGAGCTGAAGGCCAGAACGCGCCTGTGTGACATTCTCAGCGCGGCGGCGTTCTTCCTGACGCTTGTGGGGCTGGACGGGAGTCTGCGTTACCTCCACAACGGCTGCG
The DNA here is from genome assembly GCA_947588605.1 of uncultured Oscillospiraceae bacterium. Lineage (GTDB taxonomy): Bacteria > Bacillota > Clostridia > Oscillospirales > Oscillospiraceae > RUG626. The sequence goes on along the minus strand of CANPYK010000031.1, from coordinate 2,475 downwards.
CCATCACCCTGTGGACCTCGTCCGTCCCCTGGGTCTTTACTCTGGCCTGGGCGGCGGGGCTCACGGCGTTCGTGAAGCTCCTGCCGCGTCTTGTCTCCCGGATCGCCATGGGCCTCATCGGCGGCGGCGCGGTGATCCTTTTCATGGTCCACGCCATGCTTTTCAAGGCCAAGGGGAACTTCTTCTCCTTCTCCGCCATGATCTTCGCCGAGGACGGGTTCCGGTACCTGGACGCCTCTTATATCCAGGTGAGCTGGCTTGTGTGGTTCGTGTTCGTCTGCGGCATCGTGGGGCTGACGCTGTCCATCTGGCTGGCGCCGAAGGTAAAGCGCCGCTGGTTCGAGCCGGTGATCTGCCTGGTGCTCATCGCCGCCAGCGTCTTTACGGTGAACAAAAATAAGCAGGACAACCTGACGGACAGGCTTGCCAGCCACTTCGACATCATGCAGTCCAGCCTTCTTTACGACCACTTCTCCGACACCACCCAGTGCGTGATGCTCACCGGTATGTACCAGCACGCCTTTCGGGACTTCAACCTGACCTACGGCGTCTACGATCTTCTCAATCACGTGGAGCATCAGGAGATCATGGAGGAGCTGGACGACTGGTACGCCACGAGGCCCATCGACCCGGACAACGAGTGGACGGGTCGCTTCAAGGGCAAGAATCTCATTATGATCCAGCTGGAGGCCATGGATACCTGGCTCATCGACGAGGAGCTGACGCCCAATCTCTACCGTCTGCGGGAGGAGGGCATCAACTTCACCAGCAACTTCACGCCCCTCTACTATGACGCCGGCACCTTCAACACGGAGATGATCGTCAACACCGGCCTTGTGTCCCCCTTCACAGGAAGCAAGGCGTCCATGTACAGCCGCAACGCCTACCCGGAGTCCCTGGCCCATCTGATGACCGGGCAGGGGTACACCGCCAACGTCTTCCACCGCTCCACCGGGGAGACGTACAACCGGGCGGAGGTCCACAAGAATCTGGGCTACGCCAACTACTACGACGGCGCGGCCATGGGGATGGAGAACCTGGATTTTGACTCGCATATGCTTTCCGCCTATGACCTCATGACGCCGGACGGGCCGTTCTTCACCTTCATCATCACCTACTCCGCCCATGGGCCCTACGCCAGCAGCTCCGTGGCGTCCTACTGGTACGACTACGCCGCCCAGCGCCTGCCGGAGGACACCCCGGACATGATCATCCGGGGCTACGCCGGCGCCCACGAGACGGACCTCTTCGTGGGCGGGCTTGTGGAGCGTCTGGAGGCGGACGGGCTTCTGGACGACACGGTGCTGGTGTTCTACGCCGACCACTTTGACTATTACGCCATGAGCAATGACTATATCCTGGAAAAGAAGGGCGCCCAGGACATGAACATGATCACCCGGACCCCCTTCTTCATCTACGCCAAGGGCACCCCGGCGGTGACGGTGGACAAGGCCATGGGGGCCTATGACATCCTGCCCACCCTCGTCAACCTCTTCGACCTGCCCACCGACGGCTCCCACTACTTCGGCAACGACGCCTTCTCCGAAAACGGCGGCTACGCCATTTTCGCCGACTACTCCTGGTACGACGGTGAGACTTACTGGTACGCCCTGGGCGGCGAGGCCCCCACGGAAGCCGTGGCGGCGCGCAACGCGGAGATCGCCAAGCGCCTGGAGATGAGCTGGAACACCATGAAGGTCAATTATTTCAGCAAGTAGGTGAGCGCCATGGGGACCGGACAAGAATTCGCTAAAAAGCTGGGGGTCGTGGGGTGCCTGCTGGTGCTGGCCATGGGCGTCATGTTCACCGTCCTCCTCTTCACCAGCCGGGGCGGGGCCGTGGAGGGCTACGAGCCGCCGCGGGACAGCGCCTATTACGCCGCCCACCCGGAGGAGCTCCTGGAGGAGCTTCAAACCAACCTCCTGCCCAAGCTGGACGCCGGGGACGTGGAGCTGTCGCCGGACGGGGATAAGCTCCTGGTCCGCGCCCCGAAGGAGGCCCTCCCCTCCCTGCGCCTGACCTTCACCTACTATTACGACGAGGAGCTCTTCCTCTTTGAGGAAGCCGCCGGGGAGTCAAAGGGGCTGTGAAAAAAGTCTTTCAGTCCAACATTAAATACGCAAAAAGGTTATGTGAAATCCGATTTTGCTGGATTCCGCATAACCTTTTTATATAGTAAATTTAAGACACAGGGACTTTTTTCACAGCCCCTTTTTTATTGACTTTCGACTCTCAAATAAAATCCTCAGCAAGTACGTAGTGACACATCTGATCTACGAGGTCCTTATAAAGCGGCAGGCTTGTTTGATCCCCGCCATTCTGAATCGCATGTATGGCAATACTTGCAGAATCCAGGCACCCGTAGAAGTCCAGCACAGTCATCCCCAGCCCGTCATAGTCAACGGGAACAGTGAACTTCCATATGCTCCTGTTATCCTCCACCTTTTCCAATTCAGTGTGTATAGTTACAATGCG
>CANPYK010000030.1 GCA_947588605.1 uncultured Oscillospiraceae bacterium | reverse complement strand
CCTGCGGCGTCTTCCTTGCCTGACGCGAAAAATCCTCGCCGCTCGGTGTCTCCTTTTAAATAGATATTAGTATTAAAAAATGAACAGCCGTGACGGCTGTTCATTTTTTTGATTGGAAATGTCTCGATTCAATCGAAGATGGAGCCCATTTTGGCAACGAAGAGCTCAGTGATGGTGACGTTACCCTGGGAGGAGAGGGAGAGGGCGTGGGAGTCGGGCTCCTCGGTGTAGGCGCGGATGCTGATGGCCTTGGTGTCGTTGAAGAAGCCCTCCACCAGGGAGCGGTCGATGTAGATCTCCATGGTGACGGCGCCGTCCTCGTTTGCCAGCGCCCCGGAGACGGAGGCGGCCTTACAGCCCTCGCCCTTATTCTCGGTGCGGCCCTTGATGACGCCGTTCACCGGGTCGTAGGTAAAGGTGGTGGCGTCCCACTTGCCGCCCTGCTTCATGCTGACGGTGAACTCCGAGGCGCTGCCCAGGTCCACGGTGAGGCGGATGTAGAGCATATCCTCGTTAACGTTTTTAAGGGCGGCGTTGGCCTCGTCAAGGGTCACGCCCTTGAGGTCCACCAGCGTCTTCTCCTCCAGGTCGTGGAGAGCGTCGATGGGAGAGAGCTTGAGGTCCGTGCCCTCGTCGTTGAGCCAGATCCTCCGGGCCAGCCCCACGGTGTGGGCCCAGCCGGAGGCGCCCTGCTCGCCGGCGCCGCGCTGGTCCTGCATGATGGAGAACATGTAGGTGTCCCCGCTCACCGGGTCCACAAGGCAGCTCGGTCCCGTGAACACGTTGGCGCCGTAGTCCAGAAGGTGCGGATCCCCTTCAAAGCCGGGGTCGGGGGTGAACTTGCCGGTGGCGAGGTCAAAGTCCCCCAGCCAGTAGTAGACCTTGTTGTCGGCGCTGGAGGCCGGCGCGGGGGAGATGGAGAAGAAGTATTTGGTGATCGTCCCGGCCTCGTTGGTCAAAGGCAGGAGGATGGGCAGCTCCCAGCTGGTGCCGTAGAGGGAGGACTGGTTCTTCATCTCGTAGACAGGCCCCTTGTAGACCCAGTTTTGCTCCACGGTGCCGTCGGGCTTGAGCTCCAGGGTGTCGGTGGTGTAGAGGAGCGCCGTGCCGCCGTTGGTGGTGGCGGAGCCGGAGCAGATGAGCATGCACCAGGTATCGCCCTCCTTCCAGATGGAGGGGTCCCGGAACTCGCCGGCGCGGCCCTGGCCGGCTTGCTGGATGACGGCCAGCTCGTCGCAGATGACCCAGTCGGTGAGCTCGGGGTCCGTAAGGTCGGCGGGGTAGGCCACGCCGATATTCTGGTTGGAGATGAGGCCCGGCGTGTCGTGGAAGGCGTCGTTTCCGGCGGTGAAGAAGAGGAGCGGCACGCCGTTTTTGTCCAGGGCCGCCCCGCCGGACCAGACGCCGTCGGGGACGACGGTGTTCTCCGTGGGGACGATGGCCTCACGGATGGGCTTCCAGTTGACCATGTCGGCGCTCACCAGGTGGCCCCAGCAGATGTTGCGCCAGTAGGAGCCGGTCATGTTGGCCTGGTAGAAGAGGTGGTAGACGCCGTTATAATAGACCGGCGCGTGGGGCTCGTTCATCCAGAACTGGTAGGGCCCGCCGTGGAACTGGGGGCGGGTGTAGTCGCCAGTGAGGATGTTCTGGAGCCAGATGTCGCTAAACTCGATGTCGGGGATGGTGACGCTGTCGTAATACGCCTTGATCTCATCGGCGGAGAGAGCGGCGGACCAGAGCTTCACCTCGTCCAAATACCCGCTGGCCACGTTGAGGTAGCCTGCCGTCAGGCGCTCGGCCTCCATGTTCCGGCCCACGGAAAGGGCCTTGTTGGAGGCGCCGGCCACCGTCTCGTCGCTGTCCACGGTCATGGAGTCCACCAGCTCCCCGTTGAGGTAGAGGCACATCTTCCCGGCCTTGGCGTCGAAGGTGGCGGTGACCAGGTTCCAAGCGTATTTTTCCAAATTCTCGCCGTCGGACCAGAGAGTGAGCCAGTCGTTGCCGGTGCCCACCTGGAAGCTCAGGCGTCCGAAGCGCTGGTAGCCCAGGATGAAGCCCTTCATGGCGGCCTTGTCGTACTGGCTGACGATGCCGGTCAGGTTGTCGGTTCCGTTCTCGGCGGCGTGGGGGTCGTCCCACTCGAAGGTCCGGGGGGCGATCCAAGCCTGGACCGTGAGGGCGGGACCGGAGACGGTGATGTCGCTGCGCTTATAGTTCACATAGGTGCTGGTGCCGTCCAGGAGGATACAGCCGCCGCTGATGCCCTCGCCGCGCCACTGGGGGTCCTGGTCGTCCATGTACGCGGCGTGACTGAAGGCGTAGCTCAGCTCCGTGTCCGGCAGGTGCCCGGAGGCGTCCTTGACGGTGGTGCCCTGGCCCTCGTCGAAGGTCAGGTGCAAAAGAAGGTTTTTCTCCTGCTTTTTCCCGCAGGCCCCCAGCAGGAGGACCAGGCAGAGCAGGGAAAGCAGAAGCGGGAGCCATTTTTTCTTCATACATATCTCCTTCCCAAATAATCAGGGAGGGCCGGCCGGCAGTATGGGACTGCCGACCGGCCGAAACATGGAGGGACAAACAAGCGGGCTTATTTAAGATTCTGGGCCAGCTGCCAGGGGATCTGGATCTCCACAGGCTGTTCCTCGGCGGTGTGGCCGTCCATGACGGTGTCGGCCATGTTGGCCACGTCGGGGGCCGTCTCGTAATAGGTCACGACCTCGTCGAAGAACCCGTGGGCCCAGGGAGTGGTGACTTCCTCGTCGCACAGGACGATATAGAGCTCCTCACCGATGTACTGGGAGAGGTCCATGACGTAGGTGGCCATGTCGCCCCAGGCGCCGCCCTGTCCCACGTGGGGGAAATTGGCGTCGTTGAAGCGGTTCTGCTTGTAATAGCCGATCTCGGTGCCGTCGGCCTTGTAGACGCGCACCGCCGAGGCGGAGCCGCCCATGCGGACGGAGATGAAGCCGGAGCCGGCCAGGGTGAAGTTGGTGGACCGGGCCTGCCAGGTGCCGGCCTCCTCGATGCCGGTGTTGAAGCCGTCCAGGTGGTAATTTCCGGCCTGGTTGTAGGGCAGCTCCTCGCCCCAGTAGGTGGCGGCGCTGATGACGCCGGCGGGATTGCCGTCCACGATGCTCCAGCCGTCGGCGAGGACCGTCCAGCCGGCCAGGTTCCCGGACTCAAAGCCGCCGTTGGCCACGGAATTGTGGTCGGCCATGGCGATGACGGTGAAGCCGGCGTCGGCGGTCTTGCCCTCGTAGGAGGCGGTGTACGTCACAGTGTACGCGCCGGGGCCGCTCATGTCAAGGGCGTCAAACCCAGAGGTGAGCTCCTTGCCGTCGGGGGCGGTGACCTTGGTAACGGCGATGTCGGTGACGGTGTCGCTGCCGAAGGAGGCGGACGCGCCGGTGAGGAGAGCGGTGACGTCCACGGTGCCGCAGTCCACCACCGCGTTTTGGGCGTAACCGGTGAAGGTCAGGGACTGGAGGGGCACGGGATAGGGGTAACCGGCGTAATAGTTGCGCAGGGTGGTGAGGTCGTCATAGGAGGCGGAGGTGTAAGTCTCGTTCTGGATCTTCTCCATCTGCTCCACCTCCAGGGCCGCCACCTCGCCCCGGGTGAGGGAGACGCGGAAGTCATCCACGCAGATGAAGGCGAAGCCGCCGTTGGAGCCGTCGTTGGCGTCCACCACCTTGAGGTAGACCACCTTACCTATGTACTGGCTGGCGTCCATGTACATCCGAAGGAGCGTCAGGGCCAGGGCGGGGTCGCTGAAGTAGGTGTTCTCCACACGGATGAGCTCCTCGTCCGTCTCCCCGTCGCACAGGGCCACATAGGAGCCGCCGCTGCCACAGCCCATCATGAAGCTTACGAAGCCGTCGCCGCCCAGGGTGAACTTCTGGGAGCGGATGGCGCCGGTGAGGTTCTCCGCCGTGGCGCCGTTGTTGTTGCCGTCAAAGTAGTAATTCCCGTCGCCGTAGACGGACCGGTCGGTCCATTAATACTGGCTGGTGGGGACGACGCCCGCCACGGTGATGGCCTTGCCCTCCAGGGTCTTCCAACCGGTGAGGTCCCCGGTCTCAAAGCCGCCGTTGACGATGGTGGTGGCGGAGGGGTCCTCCTCAAAGGGCTTCTCGCCGTATGTATCCAGCTGCTTTTGGCGCTCGGCCTGGGCCGCGGCCACCTCGGCGTCGTCCTTGCAGACCTTGAAGGCGTCCACGTTGACCCAGGAAAGGTCGGTGCCGTCGTCGTTGTCGGTGATCTTAATATAGATGTTCTTGCCCACATGGGCGCTGAGGTCCACCACCTTGGTGATCAGGTGCTCGGTGATGAAGAGCCCGTCGCAGTCGGTGTTGGCGACCTTGGCAAGGACCGTGTCGGAGCCGGATTCAATAAATTCCACATAGCACTTATCCTGGTTGAGGCCGGCGCCCATTTTAAAGGTGATGAAGCCGTTGCCGCCCAGCTTGAAGACGTCGCTGGTCAGGGTCCCCTTCATGGCCGGGTTTCCGCCCTTGGTGCCGGCGAAATACTGGCTGCCGGTCTTCTCCATGGGGATGCCGTTGATCTTCTCATCCCCCACGAGGCCCCGGACATTGAAGGCCGCGTCCTCTTTGGTCCAGCCGACCCACTTGCCGGAGGTGTCCTCGAAATCGCCGTTGACGATGTCGTTGGCCGCCTTATTCTTATCGTCGGAGCCGTTGCCGCAGGCGGCGAGCGCCAGGCCGAGACACAGGACCAGAAGCAGGGCGATTGCGCGTGTCATCTTGTTTTTCATGATTCATCCCTCTTTCAGATTTTTTCCGGGCCGCTTGGCGGGCGGCGCCGGAGGAGTGCGCGGGTTCGAGAATAACGTTTCACATTCAAGAATGGCTAAATTATAGATTCGTCATTATATTTTGTCAAGTGGGTTTTGAAAATTAGAGAGGCTTTGTATTTTTGCCTAAGTTATTGAGGATAAAATTGTGCAAATCGTCCAGGAAATTTTACTGAAACGTTTTCTATCTCCTAAGAGTATGGCAATCTTGCACAAAAATTGACCGCAAATCTTGTAATGACTCACAATTGCAATTTCAAACCGGGCGTGTTATGATAAAAGCACTCAGATGAAATGATTTCCATCAGGCGTTAAGGCGTTCAGCCTTACGAATATATTACCCGGGCCGGCTACTCCTCTTTTATGGCCGGTTCGAGGACAAAAAAGGAGGTCAAAAAAATCCCGGCGTTCCGGGTGCGGCAGTGTGGAGACCTGTCGTAAAAGCCCAGAGGCTGTGCCTTGGGTGAGGTATCGGGGCAAGTTCACCCCATATCAGAACGAGAGCAAATGTCAGAAGTCATCCTGAAAAACCTGAAGAAGGTCTATGAGGGCAACGTCACGGCAGTCCACGACGTGAACCTCACCATCGCCGACAAGGAGTTCATCGTCCTGGTCGGTCCCTCCGGCTGCGGAAAGTCCACCACGCTCCGCATGGTGGCGGGGCTGGAGGAGATCAGCGGCGGCGAACTCTACATCGACGGGAAGCTCTGCAACAACGTGGAGCCCAAGGACCGCGACATCGCTATGGTGTTCCAGTCCTACGCGCTGTACCCCCACATGACCGTCTACAACAACATGGCCTTCGCCCTCAAGCTCAAGAAGGTCCCCAAGGACGAGATCGACAAGAAGGTAAGAGAGGTCGCCGAGATCCTGGACATCACCCAGTACTTAGAGCGCAAGCCCAAGGCTCTCTCCGGCGGCCAGAGACAGCGTGTGGCCATCGGCCGCGCCATGGTCCGGGACCCCAAGGTCTTCCTCATGGACGAGCCGCTTTCCAACCTGGACGCCAAGCTCCGCAACCAGATGCGCGCCGAGATCATCAAGCTCCGCTCCCGCATCAACACCACCTTCATGTACGTCACCCACGACCAGACCGAGGCCATGACGCTGGGCGACAGGATCGTCATCATGAAGGACGGCTTCGTCAACCAGATTGGCACCCCCACAGAGGTGTTCGACAAGCCCGTAAACCTCTTTGTCGCCGGCTTCATCGGGATGCCCGTGATGAACTTCTTCGATAACTGCAAGCTCCTTTTGGAAAACGGCAAATACTACGCCCAGATCCGCAACGCCAAGTTTGAGCTTGATCCCTTCCAGCAGAAGGCGTTGAAGCAGAACAATCAGCAGCCCTGCGACATCATAGCCGGCATCCGTCCCCAGCACATCACGGTGGGCGAGGGCGAGCTGACGGCCACTATCGAAGTCAACGAGATGCTGGGCTCGGAGGTGAACCTCCACGCCCGGTCCGAACAGGACGAGGTGGTCATGGTGATCCCCACCGTGGACCTCAAGGTGGACGTCTCCGCCGGGAACAAGGTCCAGTTCACCGCCCAGCCGAAGCTCATCCAGCTCTTCGACAAGGAGACGGGCAACAACCTTGTGTGGTACGACAAAGCCAGCGCTGACGCCTGCGCCCCGGTGTGCAAGGCATATAACTTCTGATCGCTCCAAACTTTCTTTTTCATGTTACCTCCACGCGAAAGCCGGCGCTTGAAGCGCCGGCTTTCGCATGAAAAAACGCCGCTTTTCAGCGGCGCTTTTTTGTTAGGCCTCAACCTCGGCCAGAGTGGGCATGGCGGGGATGGCGCCATGGCGGCTGGTGGTGAGGGAGGCGGCCTTGTTGGCGAAGGCGATCATGGCCTCCAGGTCCCCGATATCCAGGCCGTCCAGGCCGGGGCGCTGGACCAGGCGGGAGAGGAAGGCCCCGAAGAAGGTGTCCCCTGCCCCATTGGTGTCCCCTACCGCGCAGGGCACGCCGGGCACCGTGCCGGTGGAGTCCCCGTACCGGTAGAAGGCCCCCCTGGGGCCCAGGGTCACGAGGACGAGACGGATGCCAAGCTTCGCGAGCGCCGCCGTGCCCGCGGTCAGGTCCTCCGTCCCGGTGAGCAGGGGCAGCTCCTCGTCCGAGACCTTCAGGATGTCCGAAAGCGGAAGGGGCGCGCGCATTTCCGCGACGGCTGTGGCCTCGTCGGGCCAGAGGGAGGCGCGATAGTTGGGGTCGTAGCTCACCAGCGCCCCCAGCTCCCGCGCCCGCTTCGCGGCGTACAAAGTGGCGGTCTTGGCCGGCTCGGCGGTGAGGCTGACGCTGCCGAAGTGGAGGATCCGGGTGCTTTGGAGCATGTCCTCACGGATCTCCTCCGCCCGCAGCTCCACATCGGCGCCAGGATCCCTGTAGAAGCTGAAATGCCGCTCGCCGGCGCTGTCCAGGCTCACCACCGCCAGGGTAGTGCGGTGCGCGGGGTCCGTCACGAGGCCGGAGACGTCCACGCCGTTGTCCGTGAGGGTGGTCTTCAAAAGCTCCCCGAAGCTGTCCCGGCCCACCTTGCCGATAAAGGCCGTTTTGGCCCCCAGGCGGGAGGCCGCCACCGCCAGATTGGCCGGGGCGCCGCCGGGGTTGGCGTCAAAGCGGGGGATACCCTGGTCCGTGACGCCGCTCTGGGTGAGGTCGATGAGGACCTCGCCCACCGCTGTGATGTCTACCATATCATTTCCTCCAATCGTTGACGAGCTTCTCCGCGTCCTCCAGGGAACCGCGGGTAAAGCCGTCCTTTGTCAAGATGATCCCGATCCGCTCGCGGGTGATGAGCACGAGAAGGCGCTTTGTCTCCAGCACCTTGTCGATGTCCTCGTAGGAGACGCGCCTCTCGCCGGGGTCGACCTCCAGCCGCCTCTCAAAAAAGCGCACGCGGCGCTGTGTCTCCCCGCCGGACCGGCTTTGCAGGGCCTCCCAGGCCCGCCTCGTCCGGCTCTTCGGGATGGCGCGGGCGACGGTCCAGCCGGCGGCCGCCAGGACAAGGAGCTCCGCCAGCGCGAAGACCACCTTGCCGCTGACGCTGACGGTGACCGCCGCCAGCACCGCCCACAGGACGGCCAAAACGATGAAGGTCCTGCCCACCAGGGGTCCCAGGCTGTCCCGGTAGACGCGGTCCATCCCCTCCCGGAAGAGGTCCTCGGTCAAAAGATACTGATTTTCCGCCCTGAGCTCCTCCACGCTCACGCCCCCTTCCCGGACGCGCCCGGAAACCGGGCGGCGATCTGCTCCTCGATCCGGAACGCGGCGTTCAGGTCGTCATAGACGATGAGCACGCCGGTAAGGGTGATGTACCAGATGCCGAAGATCGGCACGAGAAAGGCGGTGTAGGGCATGAAAAGCGCCGCCACGCCCCACCAGAGGACCTCCGTGAGGGCGCTGAGCAGGAGCTTTTTGGGCCGCCGCAGGAGAAAGAGCAGGCAGTTTTTGAGGCTCGCCAGGGCACTCTGCTCAAAGAGCACCGCCTGCGCCCACCAGACCCGGAAGATCAGGGTGAACACCAGCCCCGCCAGGGCGAAGATCCCGGCGGTCAGGAGGGTGAATGTCCCGGCGTGGAGCATCATCACGCCGGCGTAGATGAGGGAGGATACGAAAAGGCCCTCCAGCGCGCCGGGCAGGAGGCCGGCCTTCCAGTTCTGGCGCAGAGATTTTTTGAAGGACGCCATGCACCAGATGAGGTCGTCCCGCAGCCGGCGCAGGACAAAATCCACCATCGCCCCGATGCCCAGGGACGCGAAGGCCCCGCCGATGAGCCCCGCCGGGATCAACACCAGGACGCTTTTGTTGAGCACGGCGAAGGACACCAGCAAGAGGGCGGGCAGAAAGGGCGCCAGCACCGGGAGATCCAACAAAAGAAGCTCCTTCCAGTCCCGCTCCAGCACCTGCCGATACCGGGCAAAGCCCACCCGGCGGGCGTCGCCCTCGTGGCGCTCGCCCTCCATGGGGAAGAATAGGCCCATGCTTAACCCTCCTTGTCGTTATAATGCAGGCCGGAGAGGAACCGCGCCAGCACCGCCTCCCGGCCGGCCTGAAAGCTCTCCTGGCAGAGAAGCTCCACGGAGATCGCCAGCTTGCCCCGGACGGCGAAGGCCTCCGCCCCGTCGTGATACGGCGAGCCGCCGGCCTCCGGGACAGGGGTCAAGAGGGCGACCTCATAGGTCTGGCCCGCGTACTCCCGCGCCGCCGCCTCGCCGCGGGTGAAGCTGGCGCGCTCATAGCCGGACCACGCCTCCACGGCGCTCTCGGCCTCCGCCTCAGTCTCGCACTCCTGCACCAGCAGAAAGATCTCCGCGCCGTAGTGGGTCCCGAAGTCCTCGCTCTCCCCCTTCTCCCCGGCGCTCCAGGCGGCGTACCAGAGGCCCGAGGCGTCCAGGGCCCCGCCCTCCTCCGGCGTGAAGCCTTCCATCGGCTCCGCCGCCAGGAGGTCGCCCACCGCGGTCCAGTCCTCCTCCCAGCCCAGGGCCTCGAAGTCCGGCCCCTTGGCCGAACAGGCGGTCAACAGCAGGAAAGGGGAGAGAACAAGGAGAATATAACGTTTCATTTTTGTCACGAAAAATTCGCCCCCTTGAGAATGGCTCCCCAGAGGGCGTCGTCGGCGGCCTTGTCAGTGACGCGCTTGTCGGTGACAAAGCCCCGGATGCCGATGTAGAGCCCGGTGTCCTCCGACAGGCCCAGGGCGGGCAGGGTCCACACCGGCAGGGCCTTGCCCTCCCATGCGGTATCGTCCTCCGCCGGCATCGTCCCGTCGGGGAAGGCCAAGATCTGATAGTCCTTTTGCAGGGCCTGCGGGTCGTCGGTGAGGAAAAAGACGCTCTCCCCCGCGGTGATGTCGGCGGCCAGGCGCACGCCCACGGCGTAGTTGACCGCCAGGGCGTTCTCATCACTGGCGTCCACCGTCACGTAGGGGCGAAGCTCCACCACGGTCTTCCCGTCGCCGTTGACGTCCTGCCCCAGGGCCTCCAGGGCGGTGAAGAGGGCTGTTTGCGTCTCCGGAGACAGCTCCGCGCGGCCCACATAGGCGAAGATGTAGTCGGGCTTCGTCTTGCCCACGCCCAGTGCGTTAAGGACGATGCCCAACACCACGGCAAACAGCGCCGCGCCAATGAGGAGCCAGCCCCAGTTGTAGTGGAACCAGTTTTTCAGCCTCCTCTTCCCCGTGAGGGGCGGGGGCGGCTCGTCGGGCTTCACGTCCCGGTATTTCCATTTCAGGTATTCGCTTGCCATACTAGCTCCTTGTGGTGCCGCCGCAGGCGTAGGTGACGGGCAGGCAGATGAGGGACGGGGCCTTACTGAGGGCCTTCTCCAGAATGAGGTCCACGCACGTCTCGGCGATCTCAGGCACAGGCTGGACGACGGTGGAGCAGATGAGGTCCTGGTCGCCGAAGGCACGGGTGCCGTCAAAGCCGATGATCTGCACGTCCTCCGGCACCCGCACGCCCATGGAGCGCAGGGACCGGATGATCTGGTAGGCCAAGGCGTCCGTGACACAGAAGATGCCGTCAAAGTCAAGTCCCCCCTCCGGGCGCAGGTGCTCCCGCAGGAAGTCCTCAAAGGCGGCATAGGGCGTGCCGTCGTCCACGATTTTTAAGGTATAAGGGATGTCCAGGCTCTCGCAGGCGGAGATAAAGCCGTCCTTCCGCTTGTTGGGCTCGTTGGTGAGGCGCGAGCCGATGCGCAGGAAAGCCAGGCTCCGGCAGCCGTTCTCAACGAGCTTTTCCGCCGCCAGCCGCCCGCCGCCGTAGTTGTCCGAGCTGACACAGGGGATCTGGGCCCCGAAGTAGCGGTCGATGGACACCAGCGGCACGTTGTCGGAAACCTTCAGCTCCGGGTTGTAGCTTAAGCAGATGATGCCGTCCACCTTCTGCTGCTCGGCTAAAATGACGTACTCCTGCTCCTGGGCCGGGTCGTAGTCCGTGGCGAAGAGGAGCATCCTGTACTTGCGGGCCGACAGCGCCCGGTTGAGGCAGTTAACGAGCCGCGAGAAGAAGGGGCTCACCAGGTTCGGGACCATCACCGCCACGGTGTAGGTCTTGTTTGTCTTCAGGCCCTTGGCGTAGGAGTTGACGCGGTAGTTGAGCTTGGCCACCGCCTCTTCCACCCGCTTGCGGTAGCTCTCCCCCACGGGGATGCCGTTCATCACCTTGGAGACGGTCCCCAACGCCACACCGGCCTCCCGGGCCACGTCCTTCATGGTGGGGATAGAGTTTGCTTCTCCCATCAGATCACCTCATGCACATGAAATATGCCTTTGCGTTTCACGAAATAAGCTTACCACATTTCACGGCGTTTGTAAAGGGGTTTCCTGAAATTTTATGAAACGATTTTGTGAGATTTCACGGGAAAGTTGCACAAAATTGCCCTGCCGGATTTGTGCACACCTAACAAAATGTGAATTTTAGGCGAAATTTTTGAAAAAATCATTGACGGAGACCCCATGGAAGTGCTATTGTAAAGGCGTTCAAAAAAATCGTTTCACGCAACTCTCCCCTGTTCTCCGGCGCCAGACTGGCGACCCGCCCGGAAAACTCAGGAAAAATTGGACCCCTGACGTCGTATAACCTTTCACAGCATCCGCAAATCCAGAACATCAAGGAGGGAAACTTGAGCGTGAAAAAAACAGCGACTAGGGAAAAGCCCCCCAAGGACGTCCCGGCCCCCTCCGGCGAGGTGGTCGTACCGGGAAAATCCCTGGGCAGCCGGATCCTCCAATCCTGGCAGCTCTACGCGATGCTGCTCATTCCCGTGATCATCACCATTATTTATAAGTACATCCCCATGTACGGCATCCAGATCGCCTTCCGGGACTACAAGCCCAACAAGGGCTTCTTCGGGAGCAAATGGGTGAACTTCGACTGGTTCGAGCGGTTCTTCACCGCCCCCAATTTCAAGCGCATGATCGTGAACACCGTCAAGCTCAGCCTCTACGGGCTCCTGTGGAGCTTCCCGGTGCCCATCATCCTCTCCCTGGCCATCAACCAGCTGCGCTTCAAGCGCTTCAAGCGGGTGGTGCAGACGGTCCTCTACGCGCCGCACTTCATATCCATCATGGTCGTCTGCGGTATGATCCGCATCTTCCTCTCCCCCTACGGCGGGCTCATCAACCTGCTCACCGGCAACCAGATAGACTTTATGACGGAGCCCGACGCCTTCCGCACCATCTACATCGCCTCCGGCATTTGGCAGGACGCCGGCTGGGGCACCATCATCTACTTAGCGACGCTCTCCGCCGTGGACCCCGGCCTCTACGAGGCGGCGAAGATCGACGGGGCGTCCATGTTCCAGCGCATCCTCCACATCGACATCCCCGAGCTTGTGCCCATGATCGTCCTCCAGCCCATCATGGCCGCCGGCGGCATCATGAGCGTGGGCTTTGAGAAGGTCTTCCTCCTCCAGACCGAGCTCAACAAGGCGACCTCGGACGTCATCGCGGTGTACGTCTACCAACAGGGTATCGTGGAGCACGCGTACAGCCTGTCCACGGCGGTGGGCCTCTTCAACACGGTGATCAACATCATCCTGCTGTTCATCGTCAACAAGATCGCCAAGAAGGCCGCGGACGTCAGCTTTGTGTAAGGAGGCGGGAAACATGGAAAAAGCGAAAAAGCACGGCCTTTCCGATAAGGTCAGCGACCTCATTCTGGTGGCCATCTGCTGTATCATCCTCCTCATTGTGGCCTATCCCCTCTACTACGTGCTGGTGGCCTCGGTGTCCGACCCCTACGAGGTCTACTCCGGCCAGACCTTCCTGGCGCCCAGCAAGTTCACCCTGGAGGGCTACAAGGCGGTGTTCGCCAACAAGAGCCTCTTTAGGGGCTTCGGGAATTCCATCCTCTACACCACCGTAGGCACCGTCTTCTCCGTGGTGATGATCTACCTGGTGGCGTTCCCCCTCTCCCGCAAAAAGATGCCGGGGCGCAAAGCCATCTCCATCTTCTTCATCATCACCATGTACTTTGGCGGCGGGCTCATCCCCACGTACCTCGTGGTCCGGGACACCGGCCTTCTCAACAGTATGTGGGCGCTGTTCCTCCCCGGCGGCGTGGCGGTGGGTAACGTCATCATCGTCCGGAACTTCTTTGAAAACAACATCCCCAGCGAGCTCATGGAGGCCGCCGCCATCGATGGAGCCGACGACTTCACCACCTTCTTCCGCATCGTCGTGCCTCTCTCCCGTCCCATCATGGCGGTGATGGTGGTCTTCTCCATGGTGGCCTTCTGGAACGACTGGTTCACCTCCCTCATTTATCTGAGCAAGGACCAGTACCCCTTCCCCATGGTCCTCCGGGGCATCCTCATCACCACCGAGGCCATGAAGGACATGTGGAGCGGCATGAGCTACGCCGACGCCAACCGCATGGCGGAGCTGGTGAAGTTCGCCTCCATGATCGTGGCCGCCGTCCCCATGCTGGTCATCTACCCCTTCGTGCAGAAGTATTTCGAGAAGGGCTTCATGACCGGCGCGGTCAAGGGCTAAACAAAAAAACGCGCACCCCCAACTTTTTCGGAAAAGGAGAATTTTCATGAGACATTCTTTCCAAAAGGTCCTCGCCCTGGCGCTGGCCGTGCTGATGCTCACGGCGGTGCTGGCCTCCTGCAATAAGGGCGGCAAAAACGGCGACGAGAACCAGAAAAACTTCACCATCATGGGCGGCATGTCCACCCTGAGCTCCGGCTACGACTCCAACCCCGTGCTCCAGGAGCTGGCCGAGAAGGCCGGTTGGAGATCGAATGGGACCTCTACTCCGACTCCCTGAGCGAGGTGGTGGGCACCCGCATCGGCGGCAACCAGCTGCCCGACGCCTTCATCGCCGTGAACTTCAGCCAGGGCGACATCGCCGAGTACGGCGACGATGAGACGTTCATCGACCTCACCCCCTACATCACCCCGGAGATCATGCCCAACCTCTCTAAGATCCTGGAGGAGTACCCCGACGTGCGCTCCGCCATCACCATGGCTGACGGGAAGATCTACGGCCTGCCCTCCGCCGAGATGATGGGCACCGCCCAGATCGGCGCGGAGGAAAACTACGGCATCTACTCTGTCCCTGAGTTCATGTACATCAACAAGACGTGGCTTGACGAGCTGGGGCTCGATATGCCCACCAACCTCACCGAGCTCCACGACGTGCTCGTGGCCTTCAAGGACAACGATATGGCCGCGAGGAACGGCAACGCCGCCGGCATGACCATTCCCTTCTCCTCCGGCTACGACCAGTGGTGCTGGGGCCAGGAGATGCTCTACGCGGGCTTCGGCTTCACCAACTTCACCAACGACGTCTGCGCGGACCTCATGGTGGACGAGAACGGCAAGGTCTTCTTCGCCTGCGCCCAGGACAATTACCGTGACGCCGTGAGCTACATCCACGACTGGTTCGCCGAGGGCCTCATGGACCTGGAGATGTTCTCCCAGTCCCAGAGCCAGTTCATTGCCAAGGGCAGCGCGGGGCGCATCGGCGTCCTGACCTACCGGGAGGCCCCGGAGATCTTGGGCGAGTACGCCGACGACTACGTGTTCCTGCCACCCCTCAAGGGCCCGGAGGGCACCAAGTACGCCGACACCTGCGAGATCAACATCCGCGCCAACCCCGCCGTCACCTCCGGCAACCTGAACATCACCTCCGCCTGCGGCAACCCCGAGCTTCTGTGCCGCTACTTCGACCAGTGGTACGACGGCGAGGTCGTCATGCAGCTCCAGTACGGCCCCATCGGCATCTACTTCTCCGAGGAGAAGGATGAGAACGGCGTCTGGGTGCCCATCAGCGACGAGGAGGCCCAGAGCCGCTTCGGCAAGAGCTCCGGCGAGCTCAAGGGACAGTACGAGGTTTACGGTCCCAAGCTCATCCTCCCCGAGTATTACAATCACGTCTTCTACAACGAGCAGCGGGCCACGGACCGCCTCCAGTACCTGGAGAACGACTGGCTGCCCTACGCCCACAACCGGAACTACTACCCCTTGGACGTGACCTTCACCGCCGACGAGCTGGACGTCATCGGCCGCTATAAGGCCGACTTCGTGAGCCAGGTCTCCGAGGCCGAGGGCCGCTGGATCAAGGACGGCGGTCCCACCGACCAGGAGTGGCAGGATTACCTCACCGTCCTCAAGGACAACTGCGGCATGGACCGGCTCCTGTCCGTCTATCAGGACGCCTACGATCGCTACACCAGCACCCAGGGCTGAGAGCGGACGCAAACCCCACATGAATGACGCGAGGGCCGCCCAACAAGCGGCCCTCAACTAAAATACCCCAATTTCGGAGGATCTCCATGACAAGCGACATTCTGAAAAAGGCCCGGGAATATGAGGAGCGCGTCTCGGCCTATATCTCCGAGAAGGAGCGCCCCGCCTTCCATTTCAGCTCCCGTGTGGGCTGGATGAACGACCCCAACGGCTTTTCCTACTACAAGGGCGCGTACCACCTCTTCTACCAGTACCACCCCTACTCCACCAAGTGGGGACCCATGCACTGGGGCCACGCGGTGAGCCGGGACATGCTGCGCTGGGAGTACCTGCCCGCCGCTCTGGCACCGGACACGCCCTATGACAACGCCGGGTGCTTCTCCGGCTCGGCGCTGGAGCTTCCCGACGGGCGGCAGCTTCTGATGTACACCGGCGTTCAGGAGCACCTGAGCCGCGACGGCGTGCGCCGGGACCTGCAGACCCAATGTCTGGCGGTGGGCGACGGCCTCGACTATGAAAAATGGCCGCGAAACCCGGTGCTCCCCGGCGACGTGCTGCCGGAGGGCTTCAGCCGCCAGGATTTCCGGGACCCCAAGATGTTCCGCCGGTCCGACGGGACCTACGGGTGCGTGGTGGGGTGCCGGACCGAGGACGGCAGCGGCGCCATTTTGCTCTTTGAAAGCGCGGACGCCTTTGCCTGGCGCTTTGTCACGGTGCTGGACCGGTGCTGGAACGAATTTGGACGCATGTGGGAGTGCCCGGACTTCTTCCCCCTGGGGGGCAAGCAGATTTTGATGGTCAGCCCCCAGGACATGAGCGCCCTGGGGCTGGAGTTCCACAACGGCGACTGCACCATGTTCCTCATCGGCTCCTACGACGAGCAGGCCCGCCGCTTCGAGCGGGAGAATGTCCAGGCGGTGGACTACGGCCTCGACTTCTACGCCCCCCAGACCACGGTCACCCCCGACGGGCGGCGGGTGGTCCTGGGCTGGATGCAAAACTGGGACACCTGCTTTGCCAAGCCCGAGGACAAGTGGTTCGGGCAGATCACCCTGCCCCGTGAGCTCTCCTACCGGGACGGCCGGGTGGTCCAGAACCCCGTCCGGGAGCTGGAGAAGCTCCACGGCCGAAGGGTGAGCTACGCCGACATTCCCGTTCAGGAGGAGCTGACGCTCCGGGGCGTCTACGGGCGCACCATCGACATGACCGTGACGGTGCGGCCCAGGTCCGAGTGCGGCTACACCAGCTTCCGCATGAAGGTGGCCGCCGGGAGCCAGCATTACACCTCCATCACCTACACGCCCCTCACCAGCACTCTGCGGGTCAGCCGCGACCACTCCGGCACCAACCGGGACTTCGTCCACGTCCGTGAGTGCTTCGTCCGCAACCGCGGCGGGGAGATCAAGCTGCGGGTGATCCTGGACCGCCTCTCCGCCGAGATCTTCGTCAACGACGGCGAGCAGGCCCTCACCCTCACCTTTTCCACTCCCCTCTCCGCCGACGGCATCAGCTTCCAGTCCCAGGGCAAGACCGTCATCAACGTGGAAAAATACGACATCGTCACACAAGGCTGAGGATACCAGCGTCCTCAAATAGACCGCAAGGCCGTGGGAACCAAAATCCCACGGCCTTGTGCTGCCCCGTTCTTTTCTGCTCCGGATCCCCGTTTCGGCTAAACTTCCAAAAACAGAGTTGAACCGGGCACGGCAAAAAATCTCTCCCAAAAATCTGATTTGCACTTGAAATTCACAGTCAAATCTGTTATATTACTACTTGCGTCAACCAAATGCGCCCGTAGCTTAAGCTGGATAGAGTGTCAGACTCCGACGTTTCCGGCGATTTAGGGAGCGATTAAGGCCAAACCCGTTGCGGCGCTAAGGATTTGGGATTTGCAGAGAAGGAAAAATTCGCGCCGTTGACTACCATTAGACTACTAATTTCTGAGAATTGACTACCGGGTTTTTAGTTTGACAATTTCATAAACACTTAAAGCCGCGCCGTTTTTGGCGCGGCTTTTTTCATATCAAAAAGAAGCCTGATTTGTTGAGGTTCCGCTTTTGGGACAACCAAAGGCTCCTCTTTACCCCTCCACCGGCACCACCAGGCGGGAGACGTAGTTCTCTGAGTCGATGTCCCTCCCGGTGTAGGAGGCGACAAGGCCAAGGACGCGGATGTAGCCCGTGGGCTTCAACCCACGCTCCCGGATTTCCCGGCCGAATTCGTTGAAGGCATAGGCTCTGCGGGAGTAGCCGCCGTAACCCAGGCAGGAAAAGCCCCGGCAGGCGGGGAAGGTCACGGCCTCCTCCGGCGCCTTGTCCGGCTCCAGCGGGACACAGCAGATAAAGTCCATCTCCTTATCCTCAAAGGCGCAGTCCAGATAATCTGTACGCTTGTTGATGATAAAGAGCGGCTCGGACGCTAAAAGCCGGTAGCCCTTCTCCACCGCCTCATGGTAGAGCTTGTACATGGCCCAATAGCGATCCTCTACCGTCGTCCCCTGATATTCCCGGCAGTAGCAGACGTACTCCGGCAGATCCACGAACTCAAAGCTCAAATGATCCTTTTTCTCCACCCGGAGCTTTATTTCCTTGTAGGCCCGCTTGAACAGCAAAAACCGCTCCTCTATCCGCTCCAGAAGCTCCCGCGACGCCCCGTTGGTGCGGTAGTAGAGGGCGGCGTCGTCATATGTCATGCCCATTTGCAAAAAGGACAGTATCTGCATGACTTGGCTTACGTTGTGGTTGTCATACCAGCGGTAGCCCGTCTCGCTGTCCACCTTGGCCGGGGTGAGCAGTCCGCGGTTTTCAAGCCGCATGAGAGTGGACCGGGACACCCCGCAGCTGCGGCTTACCTGATTGATTGAGAAAAATTCATTCATTTTTTGGCCTCCCCTATTGACTTGTTCACAGGTGAACATGGTATGATTATGATGATAAATGTAAAAATCTGATTTGTCAAGCGTTTCTTGAAATGAAAGCTTTATCAGGGCTGGGCCTGCCCAGCCCTGTCCGTGGGGGCCCCCACGGAGCGAACGGACTGAAATGACCGATGAGAAAGAGAGGATAAAAAGATGAAAAAGCGGTTCATGAGCGTGCTGCTGGCTATAGGGATGGTCTTTGGCCTGCTGCCGACGTCGGTGTGGGCGGAGTGAGGTATCCGCCATATGTTCAAATCAGCCAAAAGAAAAAAGAGCCATGGCTTCACTCTGGCTGAGGCCCTGATCGTCGTGGCGATCATCGGGATCCTCCTCGCCGTGGCGATCCCCAATGTCCTGTCCTATTACCGTTCCCTGAAGCTGACGGAGCTGGACGACAGCGCCCGGACCATCTTCGTGGCCGCGCAGAACCGGCTGACGGCGATGAAGAGCGCGGGGGCGAACCTATACGCTCTCAGCACCGTCGAGGTAAACGAAAAGCCCGATCCCGGTGTCGGCGCGGGGAGATTCCTTGCCGTGACCTCGGCGCAGGCCGACAGTCTCGCCTCCCTTGTGCCAGGAGGCTCCATCGAATCCCAGCTCCATGATAACCACTATGTTGTGGAGATCGACGCGAAAACCGGGGCGGTCTACGCGGTGTGGTATTGGGAGAAGGAGCACTTTGACTATGTAAACGAGTCATACGACGAAGTGAAGCCGGAAAAGGACAAGAGGCTCGACGCCGGACGTATGGTAGGCTACTACGGCGGTTCCTTCGTTGACCGTCCCACCATCGGCCAAACACCGATGCCGTCGGCGCAGGTGATCAACGCCGAAGAACTTAAGCTAAAAATCAGCGTACCGGGGTTTGCCACCGGTACATATGCGGTCATCAAAGCCAACGTTACTATCTCCGCCGGGGGAAAAACCGTACCGATCGTCCCGGATGTACTGGGTTCTCAGGGAGTCGATTTGGTACTCGACCCATATAACAATGTTTTCGAGGGTGAAATCGCTCTGGACACGCTTGACGAGAGCAAATATAGCAATATAACTTCGGCTACCGAATGGAGCGTGGGTAAGAGCTTCAAAAACTGGGCCAAAGATTTGACAACCGGGGCTTACGCCATCGCCCCCGGAGCGAATTTCGATATCGAGGTAAAAGTTACGGCTGTCGATACCTCCGGCAGTTCGGACCCTGTTAATTATCTTCCACAGTACTTATATTGGGAAGATGTGAACAGCCTCTTTGCCAGTGTGGAGGAGGATTCCGTCACTGGAGAGCCTGTCACCGCCAAGATTGCCTACGGGCGGCATCTGCAAAATCTGGACAGCGATACCTCCGACGTGACGAGTAGCATCACCAAGGCGGAGCAGACGCGCGTTATCGATTTTGCGCAGGTGCCCGGTGTCAGCGGGGTCGAGTCGTGGTATGATACGTATTATGATGCTAGTACTTATACTCTGAAGTCTTTCACTCCTATTGTGAATGACGAGCTTGAGATGTTCGACGGCAAGGAATTTGAGATTCGCAATATGAGAGCTATTAGCTACCCCTCCCTCAATGCGGGGCTTTTCGGGAGTGTTGCGGGTTCTCAAGAGCTTAAGGTGGTCGATACATACATTGTGGACGCGACTGTGTCTGCGCCTGCTAATGGCTCGGCAGGTACGCTGGTAGGTGCAGTTTCTACTGATGGAAAACTTGATGTTGTGGGTTGCCATGTGTGGGTAACAAAGATTACTAAAACTTCCGGTAGTGTTGTTTCGCCCTGTAATGTGAGTGCGGGTAACAATGGACATGTGGGTGGACTAGTTGGATTTGTAGGGACTGGTGCGTTGGTGACGATGGGTGGGAGCTTTGCTTCGACCACTGAGAGTATTGTGGGTACTAATGGCAGTATTGGCGGACTCGTGGGAGCCATAGAAGATGGGAACGGGAGCTTGACAATAACTAACTCCTACGCCGCGGGGTATTTGGGCGGTTACGGAATTGCTGGCGGCCTTGTGGGAGGAAGTACAGGCGGCGAGGTGACTGTTGAAAATTCTTACGCCGCCGGTATAATTGCGGCTAGCTCTTCGTATGTTGCAGGGATTGCCAATTTTGAGTTAAAATCGATTAAAAACTCCTACGCCGCTGTGCGGTATGGGAGTGATCTTGTAAACTTTGGCGCTGGCTCTGTAGACTTCTACGGCGTGGCCCCCGACGTGACGGCAACGGGCGCGCTGAGTTCAAACGTCTATTACGTCGAACAAAGCGGTGTGACTTATAAAGAGAATTCCGGCAACGGCGTGAGGATGTCGGAGCTTAAGGACTTGATTGGCACTACGTTCGCAAGTACCGACGGCTGGTATGATCCCGGCACGACGGTCAATCCCCAGGGATTGACGTACCCGTACAAAATACTCGACGAGCTTGCTGATCCGTATCCCTATCCCATGCTGGCCAGCGATATTACCGCTGTGGGCGGCGCCTCCCTCCCCATGCCCCACTACGGCGACTGGATGGAAAACAGCTACGCCACGTCGTTCTATTGGGAGAAGGAGGGCACGGAGTATAAATTCTACCTCGTCCTGTCCAACGGAACTACTCAGTATATTGCCGATAATCTCTGCACGGAGTACCACCTTAATCCCGCCACGCGGACGGACGTCGAAGCGTGGGGCTATGGACTGATAGGAATCGACGCGGACGCAGTTACAGACGCGGGGCTGACACCAGGAGATTCGGCGGTGACAAACATAACAGATATTACCACTCCGTTGAAAAGCTTTTTGGCTGACACGGGAACCACTTGGAATGGTGCGAAGCCTGTCGGGCCGCTTGAGGAGATCACGGCCCTTCTCAGCGATGATAGCAACGTGATTCTGCTCAAGGGCGCGGAGAAGGACGATTTCCATGCTATCGAGACCGGCGCCGGTTACTTGGAGCTCAACCTCGGCTTCGCCGCCGCGATCGATGTGACGAACACTGTCCCCGATCCTGCCAATCCCGTGGCCACTCATATGGGCAAGGCACGGAATTCCGTCACTGGCGATTTCCCCTACCAGATCAGAACGGTCCGGCAGTTGGATAATATCCCGGACACCAATGCCGCCACGAAGGACGTCTACTACGAGCAAACCCACGATATTAACGGGACGGGGTACACAGCTGGTACAGATGGTTATACGGGAGCCAAGGTCTTCAGCGGAACCTACGACGGCAACAGCTACCGTATACTCGAACTGTCAACGGAAACCGGTGGGTTGTTTGTGACAATCACGAATGCGGTCGTGAAGAACGTGATTCTTTATTCGCCGACGGGAACCGCAACAATTGGACACAATACAACAGATCAACCTAATCAGGGCGGCATCGCGCGGAGGACAATGAACAATACGGAGTCCACTATCAAAAACTGCATCGTTGCCGGATATCAGATTGGGAATCGTGACAGTGGCCTTACTGGTGGCCTTGTTGGGCATCACTTAGCGGGCAAGCTCATTATTAAGAACTGTGCCGCTGTCAATACGCTCCAAGGTACTAGCGTTGGCGGTCTTGTGGGGCTTTCTGACGCGCTGGGACAAACTGCGACGATAAGCGAGTTAGAGATTATCGACAGCTACGCGGGTGATAGCATCACATATGCAAAGTCGAACGCCGGTGGTCTTGTAGGGAGCAACATAGCTGGGAACAGAGACTATCAAAACGGTAAAGTCACCTACAAGGGCAATGTCTA
Organism: uncultured Oscillospiraceae bacterium; assembly: GCA_947588605.1. Taxonomy (GTDB): domain Bacteria; phylum Bacillota; class Clostridia; order Oscillospirales; family Oscillospiraceae; genus RUG626. The sequence goes on along the minus strand of CANPYK010000030.1, from coordinate 3,417 downwards.
CTCCTATGTGGATATAAGCGGTACTGAGGTCGACGCCGCTGTCTACGGCATCGGGCCGGGGACGGTTACGGCTGATAGCACGGCCAAATACTGGCAGAACGGCCTCCCCAGCGGCGTGATTGCGAAGGACACTGACACCAATATCAAAGCCGTGTCCCTCGCCGACCTGACTATAACGCCGTCGACAAATCTTCGCACCTACAGACCGGATACGGATACTTCGCATGGCGACGATGTAAGATTTAAGAATGGTCTTACGGAAAGCACCGAGGACTACCCGTTCACGCCGGTAGTGAATGTCCCCGCGACGGTTTACGGAGAAACGGGCGCTGATATACCCGTCCACTACGGCGACTGGCCCGATGAGCCCGCCGCTGGTTCGCTGTGCTATTATGACGTCGTCGGCGGGAACTACGGCGTGTGGGGGTATATTGACCCGACGAAACCTATCGTGAACACGCTGGCAAAGGGCGACCTTACCAATAGTGATTTGGAATTCGCCACGGATGACGGGTACTGCGTGCTGGTGGAGGACAACGGAGCCGCGCCGACGTTGAGCGGTGTCACCGGCGCCACAATAGATTCTTCGCCGATTGATGTTAAAATTGACGGCAAAGACTATGACCTCTACAAGATTATAATCGACACCAGCTTCACTTCGACTGGCTATTACACTAAAATCACCGTTGATACGACAGATTACTGGTTCAACCCGTACTTCGCGTGCGAGGTGCAAAAACCGGGAACCGGGAAAATCGAAGACGCCGAACCCATGGCTAAACCCGGCGCGGCTGGCGAGGGTGAAACTGATGATTACAATGACAATGTCATAATCCGCACGGCGAGACAGCTTGCGAACCTGGCGGAGCAGACGGGGGATAAATACAACGGTGGTACCGACCAGCAAAGAGACGCCCAAAATCGTAATTATGTCCAGCTGTTGGATATCGACTACGACAAATACACGGGCGCGGATTTGTCGGTCGGAACGTCCGCAAACAAACAGACCCCCGCCTCACTGAATAGCGGCTCTTACGACGGCAACAATTTCCTTATCCGCAACCTCTACATTGGCGATGGGACTATCGGGGATGGGACCGGCCTATTTGGGCGGTCAAAAGGTAACATGAGCAACATCCGTCTTGTGAATATAAGTGTCGAAAGTACAGACAACAATAAATATGTAGGCGCACTGGCCGGACGTTTCCAAGGGGATACACTCACAAACTGCGGTGTCTATGTAGACAGTGCAAACGCGCCCGCCGGTATTTCAGATGTTTACGGCACGTTTAAGGTCTCCGGATCAGATGACCGCGTAGGTGGATTGATTGGCAATCTCAATTCTGACGCCGGTGCCACGGTGACAAAGTGCTTTGCCGCCGTGAAGGTGGAGGGCGGCGACCGAGTCGGCGGTCTGATAGGGGCGCTCGCCGCAAGCAACAATGACTCCGTGCTCGTTGACTGCTACTCAGCCGGTCACACCGTGGGCAGTACGTATACCAACGACGCAAATGTAACCGGTAATCAACAGGTCGGCGGTTTGATTGGTTGCGTCGTGGGTAGCTCGACCAGGCACACCGTCACGCTTTCTGGTATCAATTATAGCACCTGTTCGGTGAAAGGAAGTAACAATTTGGGCCTGTTGATTGGCGCTCAAACAGAACAGGCTGAAATCGTGGTCGCGTCCGGCGGAACCGCTTACGCCACAGGTGTCGCATTTAACAACAGTGGAGCTGAAACTACGCCACGGAACGAAACCTACCTAACCAAGCCCACTGCTACAACTAAGAGTGACTTTACCACACACGCATACGACGACACGCTCACCGGGGACTACCCCTATGAAACCAACCTCAAAGAGCATTACGGCGACTGGGTGATGCCTAAATTCCAGGTGTCGGGTTACATCTACTGGGAGTTGGAAGGCAGCGAGTACCACTACTCCGTCACGGCGTGGGATAGGGAGAACAGCACCGCAACGTGGGAGAAACTTCCAATCGGCTCCACCCTCTGCAACGAGTACGACACAAAGGGCATCAGCAATTACGGCTACGGCTGGTTCTACGCCGGTGACTTTGACGGTAGCACTCCCACCATGACCGGCGCGACCGCAACCCCGGATAACGATGCCGCAAACGCTCTGAAAAACAGCCTGAATACCGCGCTGGAGACAGCGCTGCCGGGCGTTGATCTCGGTACTGTCACAGTCGAGGCTTACAGCTATAACAGCACGACCGCCAGCGGCACGGCCCAGACTTGGACCATCCAACAGGGCTCCGAAACGTTGCAAACGGCGACCCTGAACCCCGACTTCGCGGACACCATCACGACCACCGGAACAGTAGCAACACCTTACAAGGTGCGTACCATCCGTCAGCTCCAGAATATCAACCATACCGCGTATCTCGCCCAATCCTTCATTCAGGGACACGACCTGGATGGCGGCGGGTTCACTTATACCCCCATCGGCAACGGGACGGGTGACGGGTTTACTGGCAGCTATGACGGTCAGGGCTACCGTATCAGAAACCTTAACATCTCCGTCACCGGCGAATGTGCGGGACTCTTTGGGGTAGCATCAGGTAGCGCAAAGTTTAATCAAATTATAATGTGGGGCAATGGTTCTAATACCATTTCTGCGACCGGGAACAACAATCGAGCGCGTGTTGGCGGTATTGTTGCCGAGATTCCCAGTGGGTCTGTATCGATCAGTAACTGCGCTGTGGCCGGATACACCTTGACAAATTCCGCAAGTAGTGGAAACGTATATATGGGCGGGATCGTGGCGAACTTGAATGGCACGGTCACAAATTGTGAAGCTGTTGTAAACATCATAAACGGTAGCCATACTGCCTATATCGGCGGACTTGTCGGTGAAATTTCCAGCGGAAGCGTTGCGGACAGTTACGCGGGCGGTACGATCACAACCTCGGATACGCACTGTGTCGGCGGTGTGGTTGGTGAATCCGGCGAGAATAACATCGAAAACTGTTACAGCTACGTGACTGGCGCAACATATGCTATCAATGCACATAGATCGGGTATATTCGCTACTCAAAATAATGTCGATAGGCCCTCATGTGCGTATTTTGGTGTTACATTCGCTGATAACAGAGATAACAACGCACTTCAATGCGCGAACGTCGATGCTCTGAACACATGGTTTGCTGGCAGCATTGACTTCTTCCACACCGCAGTCCAGATTGACGGTATAGACGATCCTTCCGCGACCTTCAACGGCGCGGTGGTGCAAGTGCCGACTGAACCCGGCGGTGATCCGGTCTACGTCCACTACGGCGATTTACCGGCGTGATTTGACCCGGTCCATCGGGCCGGGAAAGGATTGATCCCCGCCCTGACAAACACCGACCGGCGGGTATTTTCCCCGCCGGTCGTGCTTTATCCGCAATTGTCCAA
>CANPYK010000029.1 GCA_947588605.1 uncultured Oscillospiraceae bacterium | reverse complement strand
TTACCGCAGACGGTGCAGGTGCCCTTCTTGCTTCCCGCGTGGGATGTCGTGGCGTTCTCCACGATTTCCCAATCCTCCACCTTATGGCCCAGCGCCGGGGTAGTCAAAGTCTCCGTCTCGCCGCACACATCACACGTATGTGTCAGCACACCGTCTTCGGTGCAAGTCGCGTCGTGGCTGTCCTCGGAAGGCTCGGACCATTCGTGCTCGATGGTCCCGACCACATCGTTGGACCAGGTGGTGCTGTAATAGGTCACTCCGTCCACATCCGTGCGGCTGGCCACGAGGATCTGGTACTTCTCGCCCACCTCCAACGTGTCCACAATGAAGGTGGTATCTGTGACGTGACTTGCCAGCTCAACCCACTCGCCGTCGCCGTTGGTGCGGTTCCAGACGGAGTAGTACTCCGCCCCCAGAGGCTTATCCCAGGTGAGCTGAAGCTTGTGCCCCTCGATCTCGGTGCACGAAAGCTTTTCCACACTGGCGGGAACGATCTGGAAGGTCACGGAGATCGTTCCGTAGAAGTCCCCGCGCCCCGCGACCGTCAGCGTTGCGGTTCCGATGTTGACGTTGTTGTCATACGTTGCCAGTCCGTCGATGCCCCGGCGGTCACTCTCGATGATCAGCGTCCGTGTCGTCGTGCCATCGTTGTAAGTACCCGTATGGGCGGCGCGAATTTCGTGTCCGGTATAGGTGAAGTACGTGCCGGAGGTGCGCAGAGAGATCTTCGAGATATCGATGCCCTCAAACCCGCAAATATCGCAGGTATACTCTCCCGCCTCGGCGTTGTGCCACTTGTGTCCGTTGGCCCAGAGCAGCTCGGAATTATTGGTCGCCTTGCAGTCAGGGTCAAGGCAAGTGTAGAAGATGTAGCTGCTGTGGGTGCAGTCGCGGGAGTCGTAGACGTGGACGCTTCGCTTAACGTCAAGGGGCACGTCCTTGGCGTCCTCGCTGTAGTCATAGCCCACATGGACCTTCCCGTCGTCTCCCACATGGATGACGCGCTGGGCCTCGACCTGCTGCTGCTCCTGCTCGGAGATATCCGGTCCTTCCTCCTTCTCCTCATCGGAGCCGGTTCCGGTGGAAGGATTCTGGACCTGGACGGACTCGCGGTAGAACAGCCACCCGCCGTGGGGCTTGCCAGCCTCGGTGTACCAGTAGGTGGTATTTTCGGCGGCAAAATCCGCGTCGGTGGGTTCGTCCTCCATGGGCGTGCCGACCTTGGAATCGCCCACGGTCTTGAAGTAGCCGGTGTAGCCGGAGTCCTTGTCCGTGCAGACGCCGTTCTCGTCAAAGCTGTAGTAGGTGCCCTCCACCAGTTGGACGCCCTCGCCCAGCTTCACGCCGTCATCGTAGTAGGTGTTGTCGGTCTGCCAGCCCTTTACGGTCACGCCGTCCTTGTAGAGCTTGTTATCCTTTTCCCAGACGCCGTTGTAAAGCTGGCCGCATTCTTCATTTGCGCATTTCAGAACGTCGTTCACAAGCTGATAGTTGTGCCCGGTCGCCTCCTGTGTCTCGCCCCAGTCCACCACAGAACCGCAGGTTTCGCAATAGGTACGTCCCGTATACCCATCGGAAGTGCAGGTGGCGGCCTGATCTACGGGATCCTGCTTGGTGTGCGCGTGCCAACGAGTGGCGCCGGGGTAAGCATCTATAATGTCATCTTTGTGACCAAAGAGTTCTGTATCCACCTGAATGCGTCCGCCACTGGCAGCCGCAAGCACATCGGGCTCCATTCCGGGCACATAGGTGATTTTGCCGTGGTCTATATCAACGATGACAACTTCTCTTGGCAGCCTCTTTTCGCTCCATAGCAGTTCCGGTGTATAAGATGTTCCGGCGCAAAGAATTGGAGTATCAAAACACCACGTGTGGATTGGCAGAGAGGCCAGAACATCACTGTCGCTCTCTTCCCACACGGTTTCCGGTCTACGTGTCAGGGTAAGGGAGACGGTATTTTCATACGCAGAGGTCAGCTCCCACGAGAGTTCAAACTTGGGATCAACCATGGCGTGCTCCAGCTCCCAAACGCTCATGTTGTTCAGATCCAAATCAAACTCGACCGCGTCGATGGCCTTCACATTCGTAGCCTTGACATCAAGCCACAGGACGCTGTCCAGCGGAATTCTATCCGCGTCCGGATCCTGCTTGACAATTTGGACGGTGGGAACGTCGGCGTTTTCCGAAACGGTAAAATGCCGGATCACATTGGAATAGTTCCCCCCGTTGTCCGAAATCCCAAGCTCCAGAGTGTGAGTTCCGGCGGCCAGCTTGATCTCGTTCGTTATAATTTGCCCACCTCGATAGGTAACAGTTATCGGTTCTCCGTCAATCAAGGCCACGGCGCTATCTTCGTCAATGCCGGAAATATTCGTCCCCACCTGCATATCCGCCGCGGTAGCGGAGAATCCAACTTTGCCGGCGGGCGCTTCGGTGACGGTATTGCGCTCCATGGCTTTGCTGATTCCGCCGTCATTAGCGGTGATTTTTACGTCTTTGATCTCGGGACAGTTCCGGTCATCAATAACGCTTGAATAATCAACGGTAACGTCATCTATATAGAAGGTCAGTTTATTGTTCATATTGGGAAATAGAGGGTTGACGCTTCCATCTGTAGGTGTTGTATATTGGAAGAAATTCAAAATAGTTTGGTTATTTTTAATTGTCTTCCCGGTCGTGTCTCCGGCACAGTCTACATGGACATAAAACCAGTGCCCGCTGTCATACTTTGCTCCCTCACGAGCCGGCCATCCGCTTTCGGTGGTACTTGCTGATTGAGTTTCAATGTTAAATGTTAATATTCTTGTTGACAGTTCTTCGTCCGGCATCCAGACCCACATACCCATACCTACAGCGCCGGATACATCTATTTCAGAGCCGAGATAATGAATAAAAACATTTCCATATCCACCAGATCCCCCGAGAAATGCCGCCGGCACCTTGCTCCAGTCAATGGTGATTCGATACGAGTTACTGCCGGAGTGGGCTTTGCCTCCCGTCTCAACCGAAGCTATGCCGGTATCAATTTCCATTAAGTTGTTCGTAGCATTTGTGGTAAGCTCTGCCAAAATATTTTCTTCACTTCCGACAGTATCAAAGTCCAAAATGACTTCTGACCCTCTGCCTAAAGTCAAAGAAGTTTGAACAGATATGTCGGAGCAGATCAGCTTTGCGGTAACGCTGCCGCTGGTCGGCGCGCCTGTGCTGTTATCGCAGGCGGTAAAGGAAAGGCCATTCAGTTTGCCAAGATTATCTGCCGACAAGCTGAGCTCAACATCCTCTTCGCGGAAAGTGACCTCATGCTCTTCTCCGTTTTCCGTCTTATAGATGCAGTCAAATGTGAAATCGATCGTTTTGCCATACGGGACAGCGAAGGATTTTTGCTTAAACGAAAACACATTCGGTTTTACAACGTGTATGGTGGCGGAGCCTTTCTCTTCTCCGTCCACAAGATACAGAACCTTTACGTCGCCCTCCTGGTCATTGGAGGTGAAAACGCCCTCGGGAGTTATTGCTCCTAAAGTCTCTGATTCGGGAGCCAGCTTCCACTCAGTAGCGCCGGAAATATCTACCTGTGTGCCGGCGGGGCTGATTCCCATGGCCTCAAATTGAACGGTTCCTCCAGGCGTAATGTAGTCTGTTTTGTTGGAAATTGCCACATGATCGAGAGTGTTGGAATCCGGCGCAGTAGAAACCACCATCCAGGACGCGGACACAGGGCGCTCAAAGCCGTCACTGGGGCTGTTGACCACGCGGAAGGTGCTCTCGCCCTCGGGGCGGGAGAGGAAGGTGGAGGAGCCGCCGCCGTCCAGGTTGAAGGCCTCGACGCAGCCCATATCGTAAAGGATCTCCGCTAACTGCTGCATATCGCAGCCCTCGGATTCCGGCGCCTGCCGTCCATCAACGACGAGCATGACGACCTTGTTGTCACGCGTGCGGCCTATGGCTGTGCGGGGCTCAAGGCCCTTTAAACCCAGGTTCGGAACAATCTCGCCATTCTTGATTAGCGGCGAGCCGAAGATACCCATGGCCTCTTTGATCTTATCCTTATTTTCGTTGTAATCACTGTCGCCATTCCAGCCAAAATATGGCGTCTGTTTGCCGTTTTCATCCTCGAGCATGGCAAAAAACGCCTCGTTGCCGGTGTTCGCGTGCGCAAGCTCGCCGTTCATGACGAGAAGGTTACGTGTCTCGCCGGTGGACATATTGTACCCGGTGCCGTTGATGCCGCCGACTACCTGCCAGCCGTTCCCGGCGGCATCGAATTTCTTCTGTGCCGCTTCCATCTGATTGCGGACCGGTTGAAGACCAACTGAGGTGCAAGGTTCGTTATCCTTGTAGTTGGCCATGATCTTGACATATGGATTTGTTGTATCTATCGTCAGCGTGTAATAGTTGAGTGTCGCTTGATTGTATGTCTTACGCACTTTACCGACGGTTTGGACAACGCCGGGTGCGACTCTACTTTCTTTTTTGCTCAGTGTAATTAAGCCCTCTGCCGCGTCAGCCTTTGGGGCTGTTGAAATCGCCACAAGCGGCAGCATCGTCAGCAGAAGGACAAGCGCCGTGCAAAATGAGACGATTCTTTTCACGTCTTTTACTCCTTTCCAGTACTAAATACCATCTTTTCAAAGAGGGCGGCCAGAACACTCCGGCCGCCCCGATATCAGGCTTTCAATTGTTTCGCAAGGTGGGGGTCAGGCCTTTGTAGCTTCGCCCCAGACAGCGTAATACACAAGGTCGCTTTCTACTTTAACGGTGGTCTGAGTAAGAGCCGTTCCGTCTGCGGTCGTAGCCCAGCCTTTCAGCTCTTTATCGCCATTAACAGCGCCCTGCATCTTAGAAAGATCGATCGTGGTGCCGTCCTTTACGCCGATCTTGTATCCCTCATAAGCAGGATTCTCGGTGGTAGTGCCAGAGCCGGTCTTGTCATTGAAGCCGCCAAAGCAGGAACCCGGATCCTGGGTGATGTCGCTGCTGCCCGTTTGAGCATTGTCCCCGGCATAGCAGGCGTTCTTGGGGAAGCTGCCGCCGTTGGCATAGAAGGTCACAGTGTGCTGAGCGTCACGCCAATGGGCATAGATATGGACATCAGCGCTCACAACAAACGTAGCAACCTTGTTGCCTCCCTCTTCCGCATCATACCAGCCGTCAAAGACATAGCCTTCTCTGGTAGGATCGGGTGTGAGGTATTCAACCCTAAACTCAAATCCGGCATCCAGAGTTACATAGAACCCGGTGTAAGGAGCTTGGGTCGCGCCGGAAGAACCAGTGGCATCATTATAACCGCCGTTGCAAGTACCGGGATTCTGCGTGCTGGAATCTGCGCCAACATTTACGTTGTTGCCAGAGAAGCAGGTCTGTTCGCTGATTGTTCCGCCATTGGCATCAAAGTTGATGACGTACTTGGCGCCTTGTTCAGCCCAAACAGCATAGAATTTGACAACATTTTTGCTATTGTCGATAGTGGCTGAGCCATTGGCCTTTACATCAACCGTGCTGCTGCCCTTGGTCTTAGTCCAGCCGAGAAGAGTATTCCCACCATAAGTGGGAGTCGTGAGTTTGGTGAAGTCGATCATAACATCAGGTGTTACAGTGATCTTATAGACGTTGAACGGATCAGAGGGAGTCTGCGTATCAGCGCCCTCGCCGACAGCGCTGTTAAATCCGCTGTCGCAGGTGCCGGGGTTAGTCGTGTTGCCGGGTGTGCCGGTGTCGCCGTTAGTGCCGCCATAGCAGGCGTTGGTGGGGAACTTGCCGTTGACAGCATAGAAGTAAACGTCAACACTCTTTACCGCTCCAAAGGTGGCCGTAACAGTAACATTCCCGGTAACTGTGAGCTCATAGGTGTATTTGCCTTCATCATCCTTGACGGCGCTCGAGGTAACGTCTGTAGTACCAACCTCAAGTTTGGTCAGGTCCTTTCCGGCAGCAGGTGTAGCTACGACAGTAACCTTAGCACCGGAGGAGAGACCGGTAAGCGTGCTAGCAGAGGTAAGTGTACCATCCATTTCAGCGGGAGTGGTAAGGGTCACGGTATAAGTAGTAGTCGTCGTGCCGCCGCCGGTCGAGCCACCGGTGCTGGGCTGCTGCTCTTCGGCCGGGACGGTGTAATCGTTGTTTGCTTCCTCGGTGACGTCCACGTCGCCGACCATGACGTTCTCCACGTCGTCGGCGGCCTTGATCTCGGTGCCGACAGGGGCGTTCTCGATCTTGACGTCGCTGACGTTGACCTGGACCTTAGCTTCGCCCTCGACCTTCTCCATGTCCACGTTCGCGGCAACGCCGGCCACGATGATGGGCATGTCAGGATCGGCCGTGCCCTCGACCTTCACGTTGTCGGCAACGACCAGGGTGATCCTGCCTTCCACGATGGTCGCGGTCTCGCCGTCCTTGTTGGCGTAGCCGCCGATGAGCTGGTCAAACAGCACGGCGGTGGTCTGGCGGTTGATGTCGGACGCGGGGTCAACGGTCCCCGCCGGGTCGACGCCGTGGATCGCGCCGATGTTCACCAGCGCGTTGATGGACCCGACAGCCCAGTCGGAGGCGTTCTCGATGTCAGGGATGTCCTTATCGGCCTCGTCCGCTTCCGGGATGCCCAGCGCGCGGGCGATCATGACGAACATCATCTCGCGGGAGACGGTGCCGTTGGGGTCAAGAAGATTCTCGTCGCCCCTGCCGACGCCCTTGATGATCCCGGCGGCCACGGCGATCTCCAGCGCGTCCTCGCTCCACTGGCCCTTCACGGCCGTGTCGTAGTCAGCGAACTTGGACAGATCGGCAGTCTTGCCGGAACCCTCCAGGTTCATCAGGTTCACGATGGTCTGCGCGGCCTGCGCGCGGGTCAGTTCGCCCTTGGGGTCGAAATTGCCGTTGGCGCCGCCGTTCAGGACTTCTTCCTCATGCCACCGGTCCACGGCTTCCTCCGCCCATTCGTCCACGTCCGCCTGGTCCTTGAAATCGGCAGCCAGGACAGTGGGAACGAGGCTGAGGAGCATGGCCAGCGCCATGATCAGGGTAAGTACTTTTTTCCTCATAGCTTTGCTCTCCTTCGATAAAAAATTTTTTAGGGATGCCTGTTCACCTCATATTCAATGCCGTCCCGTCGCTGCGGCGCGAAGCACCCGTCGCGGTTCTGCCGGACCCGCTCCGTGTGCCCGCCCCGCCGGCACGCGCCGGCGCGGCATCTATATGCTCTGTTATTGTAACGCATCGCGGACAAAAATGCAAGATACTTTTGCCGATTTTTAAAAGGAAAAAACAAGATTTTTTGGATAGGTTGTTTTTTCCGCGTCTCCCGCCCCGCGTATCAGCGCGTGAGCAGCGCGACGACGATGTCCGTGGCCTTGCTCAGCAGGAAGACCTCCCGCTCGGCTGTGCTCCCCAGGCCCTGCCACTGGCCGGCCAGCGCGGGATCGGCCAGGATCGCGTCCACCACGTCCTTCGCCGTGACGCCCTCGGCCACGCCCATGCTCCGCGCCAGGTCCAGGACCGTCGTGAACTCGTTTTGAAGCTCCGGCTCGTTCCAGACGCCGTCCTCCGCCGGCGCTTCCGCCGCCGGCTCCTCCGGGGCCGCCTCCGGGCACACCATGGGCAGGGACTCGCCGCGCGTCAGCTCCTCCGCCGTCTTGTCGTCCGACCACTCCAACAGGGGCCGGATCAGCGCCTTCCCCTGGGCGTCGTAGAAGTCCAGCTGCTCCTTCGTGGGGGTGAATTCCCGGCCCTGCGCGTCGAAAAAGGCGCCCTTGGGCTTGTGTATCCGCCGGAAGCCCGAAGACTCCTCGTAAGCCCATCCCTTTTCGCCGTCCCAGGAGCCCTTGTAGACCGTCCCGTCAAGATAGCGGAACGCGCCGTCGGCGCCGCGGACATAGGGGAACGCGCTGCCGTAAACAAGCTGCCGGAACTCCGTCTCGCCCTCAAGCCGGACGCTGACGGACGCCGGCTCATCGGACTTGGCCGGCCGGCCGTCGTCAAAGGCGCACTCCACCCGGAGCAGGAAGCCCGGCGCGGGGATCTCCGCCGCGCCCCAGCCTTCCCAGACAGATTTTTCCTTGTAGACGCCGAATTCGCCCTCATACACCGTGCCGTTGGCGTATTCCATGCGCCCGAAGGTTGGCCGGACGGTGTGGAAGGGATACGCGGCCTCCTGGACGTTCCCGAAAAAGACGTCCTCCATGCCGCCGTGGGCTATGCGAAGCTCGCCGTAAACGGGGTTTACGTGATGGAGGCTGTCATAGCGTCCCTCGAACTGATAGACGCGCCCGCCGCCGGTATACCGCGCCCTGCGCGCGCCGAGCATTTCCCCCTTCAGGAACGGCCCGCGGTACCTGACGGATACGCCGTCGTCGTCATAGAGGACCCCGTCAAGATCGTCATAGAGGAGCTCGCTCCAGTGGCCGTGGTAGATCATGCGCCGTCCGTCCCGGTTCTGGATATAGACGTCGCCGAAGCCGGAAAGGCGATTGTCGACCCGGCTTCCGCCCTCCCACTCGCCGTCGTAGACCAGGTACCCCTCCGGCTTCCCGTCCTCCACCAGCCGCCCCTTCCCGAAGGGGTAACGGCTCCCGCCGCGCTCCTCACGGCGGGTCCTGCCGTAGTAGGTGAGCTTTTTGCGCTCCTTGCCGAGCTGCTCCTCAAAGCGCAGGGCGCGGACCTTGTCCGCCTTGGCCTGGAGGATCTTCCCGCAGACGCCGGCGATGCCCAGGACCCCGTCCGCGGGCTCGTCCTCACCCTGGAACTCGGTGATGTTCTGGCGGGCGATCCAGCGCATGAGCTCGTCGCTGTCGTACCGCTTCAGGATGTCGTAGAGCCGCCCCTTCCGGGCCGCCGGGTCGTCCAGGAGCATGAAAAACTGGACCAGTTGACGGGCCTCGCGGCAAAACTCCAGCTCCTTGCGCACCATATCCGTCTCCGGGTCCCGGAACATCCGCTCCAGACTCCTCTCCGTCAGGATGGCGATAACTATCTCGCAGCTCTCGATGGCGGCGCGGATGTTCTCCGTGAAATCCCCGGCGTCCAGGGAGTCCGTGTCGAAAAAGACGCGGTGTCCCCGGTCCCGCAGGGCCTGCCAGATCTTTTGCGCCGCCTGGGTGTCGGCGCGGCGGTAGCTGATGAAAAATTCGTAATCCACGGCTCATTCCTCCTCGTTTTTCTGTATCAGAACGCGGTAAGGCGTTGTATCGTATTGGCAGGTGTACCGCTGGTCCCCGCGCAAAAGCGCCTCCCAGGTCACCAGGCAGGGGTTCAGCCGCCGGGCGTTGTCCCTCTTCTCCCCGTAGGCCCAGCCGTTCACGGCCATGTAATAGCACCAGCGCCGGTGCTCCATCCTGGCAAACTCCAGCGCCAGGGGGTCCGTCAGGGGCGGCCGGCCCAGGGCCTCGTACTCCCCCGCCGCCGCCGGCTTCTCCAACTTGAAAGGTTCCTCCCGGCTGCGCTCAAAGGCCAGGCGTTGGGCCTTCACCGTCTGGTGGAGGTACTGGAAGAGGCTGGAGCGCTGCTTGAAGGACTCCAGCGCCCTCCACTGGCTCTCCGCCGTGCCCTCCGGCTCGCCGCCGCCGTCCAGGGCGGCGGCAAAGCGGTTGTAGATGTGGTTGAACCGGATCGCCCCGGCGTAGGCGTCCTCGGCCGCCAGGCGCTCCAGCGTCAGCCGGTCGGCCTCGCCGCAGACGGGGAACACCTTTCCGAAAAAGGGCGTCTCCCCCTTGAAGTAGGCGGCAAGCTCCGGGTCGGCCTCCAGGCGCAGGGCCACGGGAATGGCCCTGCCGCTCTCCCGGAGGACCCGGTCCAGGCGGTTGAGGCACCGGAGGGCCGTGTCGGTGTCCCGCAGGCACACGGCGGCGTAGGTGAAGGGGTGCTCGCCGTTCAGCCGCCGCAAAAGCGGAAGAAGCTCGCCGTCGTCCACGTCGCAGGGGTGGAAGCAGACGGTCAGGGACCCGTCGGCGTTCCCCGCCGGGACGGTAAGGGTCCCCGCTTCCCGGTCCACCCGGACATACGCCGGGGAAAAGGCGCTTTTGAAGAAGCCCAGCAGCTCCCCGGCGTCCCGGTCGATGACGTCGAAGCGCGTGCTGCCCGTGGAGCTGAGCACGCCCAGGCTCACCGCCTGCTCCAGGAGCCTCCGCCCGAAGCCGCCCAGGCCCACCAGCACCATGCTCACGTCATACCGCCGCTCCTCCGGCCCCCGAAAGTCCGGCCCGAAGTTGTAGCTGCTGATGGGGCAGGCCTCCCACACGGCCTTGGCCTGGAGCTCCTCCATGGCGAAGAGGCTCACCGGCAGCACCCCGGCGGCGGGGGACTGGCGGACGCGCCCGTCGTGGAAGGCGGCGATGAGCTCCCCCACGCCCGCGTCCTCACAGGCGCAGACGACCTTGGGCGAGAGAGCCGTGGGGCTCTCCTCCCACCGGCGCTGGAGCGCGGCGTACCGGGAAAAATTTTTGGCCGGGGACTCGTCCAAAAGGAAGATCCGCTCCGTCCTTTTCCAGAGCCTCGCCTCCTGCCTTACCGAGCACGGGAACACGCCGCGGCGGGTCAGCTCCAGCTGCTCCTCGCCGGTGAGCGTCTTGCCGGCGACGAGGTAAACGTCCCCCCGCTCCCGGGTGTGCTTGCGCAAGATGCTTTGGGCGGCGGGGCTCCAGCCGTAGACCAGGGTGACCGGCGCTTTGCCTCCGGAGATATGGGCCCCGCGCCGTAGCAGCAGCTCAACGGTCCGCGCCACGGCGGCGGTGGTGCACAGCGGCGCGATAAAGACCGCCGCCACGTAGGCGCACCCCACGATGTACCGCCACGTCCCCGCGCCCTCCTGGAGGGACGCCAGCACCTCCTGCGCCGGGATGTCCGGGGTGAAGAGAAAGGCCTTGATGCCGTTCTGCACCACCAGGATCAGCTCAAAGATCGGCGTGTCCTTGTAGACCTTGTAGTAAATGAGCCCCTCCAGCAGGGCGATGACGAAGGACGCCCCGGCTAAAGCAAGCACAAGGCCCTTTCTGAATTTCTTTTTCATGACAGCCCTCCTCCCAAAGGATAGTCTCCATTGTACTACGGAAGGAAATGCTTGTCAAACGCCTCCCGGTCCCTGACGCCGGCGAATTTTTTCGCGTATTTTACAATTGTGTTGGACAACGGAAAAAGGATGTGCTATAATAGATTAGTTTTGTGCGGAAGGAGGTGCCCTTGTGGAGAGGAGCGATTCGCTCATCAGGCTCGTGGCGGTGCTTGTATTCGTGGCCGTCATGGCGTATCTGGGCGTCTCCTTTCTGTCGGGCGTCCGCGATCCCCTGCGGACCGTGAAGGCCGTGGGGATGGAGACGCACGACGGCGTGGACACCGCCGGCTTCATCGTCCGGGACGAGGAGGTCCTCGCCGCCTCCGGCGAGGACATGGCCGTCACCGCCACCGAGGGGGCCCGCCTTTCCAAGGGCGAGACGGTGGCCGTGCGCTACTCCGGCGCCGCCGCCATGGAGCGCGCCCAGCGCATCAGCGAGATCCAGCTGCGCATCCGCCAGCTCACCGCCGTCATGAACGGCAAGACCGACGACGAGCTTTCCGGCTCCGCCATCCGGGACCTGTCGCGCCTGGTCCTCTCGGAGGACCTGGGCAAGCTCTACAGCGTGGAGCGGGACGTGGACGCCTACATCATCTCCGGCTCCGCCCTCTCCTCCGGCAACGAGGCCTCCGAGATCGCCGAGCTGGAGGCCGAGCTCCACGCCCTGGCCCAGAGCGCCGAGGCCGACACCCAGCGCCTCACCGCCCCCTTCGCCGGAACCTTCTCCTTCAGCGTGGACGGCTTTGAGGACCTGGGCCCCGAGGACCTTGCGGGCCTGACCCCCTCCGGCTTCCGCGCCCTCTTTTCCGAGGCCCGCGACCCGGAGGCCGACGCCGTGGGGCGTCTGGCGAAGGGCATCCGGTGGTACTATGTCACCGTCCTCGACGAGAAAAGCGCCCTGCGCCTCACCCCCGGCAAGCAGGTGGACTTGAGCTTCTCCCGGACCTACGCCGCCCGGGTCTCCATGCGGGTGGAGTCCGTCAGCCAGCCGGAGGAGGGCGAGTGCTGCGTGGTCCTCTCCTCGGACCGGTACTTACAGGACACGGCGGCCCTCCGGGAGGCCACGGCGGAGATCGTCTTCGGGACCCTCTCCGGCGTCAGCGTCCCGCGGGAGGCCCTGCACCTCAACGACGAGGGCCAGACGGTGGTCTACATTCTGGAGGGCGTCCGCGCCCGTGAGGTCCCGGTGACCGTCCTCACGGAGACGGCGGACCTATACATGGTGAAGGAGACGCGCGGCGGCCTTCGTGTGAACGACCAGGTCATCGTCCGGGCGGCCTCCCTCTACGACGGGGCGGTGGTGGAACGATGACAGACGCGGTCTTTGAAAACGCCAAAGCGGTCCTGGCCCGCGTGGAGGCCGCCGCTCAGAGGGCCGGCCATCCCGTGACGCTGGTGGCCGCCTCCAAGATGAACGACGCCGCCCGGGTGCGCCTGGCCTTCGAC
Source organism: uncultured Oscillospiraceae bacterium (assembly GCA_947588605.1). Taxonomy (GTDB): domain Bacteria; phylum Bacillota; class Clostridia; order Oscillospirales; family Oscillospiraceae; genus RUG626. Next base: position 12,816 of record CANPYK010000029.1, on the reverse strand, counting down.
GCGGGTGTGCGCGCCTTCGGCGAGAACCGGGTCCAGGAGCTGGAGGAAAAATATGCCCAAGGCGCTTACGCCGGCGCGGCCCTCCACTTCATCGGGCATCTCCAGAAAAACAAGGTCAAAAACGTGGTGGGCAAGGCCGACCTCATCGAGTCCGTGGACTCTTTGGAGCTTTTGGAGCTCATCGGCCGCCGGGCCCAGGCCCTCGGCATCACCCAGCGGGTCCTTTTGGAGGTCAACATCGGCCGGGAGCCGTCCAAGACCGGCGCGATGCCGGAGGCGGTCCCCGCAATGGCCGCCGCGGCGGGGTCCATTGCGGGTATCGAGGTCTTGGGCCTCATGACCATCCCCCCAAACACGGGGGACCGGGAAAAAAACATCCAATATTTTGTGCAAACACGCAACCTTTTTGTTGACATACGCGCAAAAAAATACGATAATGTTACTATGAGTATTTTGTCCATGGGCATGAGCGCCGATTATGAGGACGCCATCGCCTGCGGCGCAAATATGGTCCGGGTGGGCTCGGCCATCTTCGGTCAGCGCCACTACACCTAACTTAAGAAAGGCCAGGAGGCAATTATCATGGGATTCATCAACGAGCTTAAGAAACTTGCCCGCCCCTATGACGACGAGGACGACGAATTTGAGGACTTTACCCCCCGGGCGCCGGAGAAGATCCCCGTGACGCCCCGCACCGCCGCCCCCACCCGCGTCCCCACAGGCTCGAGCCTGGAGGAGCGCCGGGAGTCCAACCGCGTGGTGAACATCCACGCCACTACCCAGCTCCAGGTGGTCCTGGTGAAGCCCGACCGCTTTGAGGCCGCCGCCGAGATCGCCGACCACCTCCGGGAAAAGCGCACCGTGGTCCTCAATCTGGAGCAGACCAACAAGGACATTTCCCGCCGGCTTCTGGACTTCCTCTCCGGCGTGGCCTACGCCCAGGACGGCAAGATCAAGAAGGTCGCCGTGAACACCTACCTCATCACCCCCTACAACGTGGACCTGATGGGCGACCTCATCGACGAGCTGGAAAATAACGGCCTTTACTTTTAAAAACCGGGGCCGGCAGACTAGAAATTACGCGCAGGCGTGAAAGGAAGGAATAGGGTAATGTTGACACCTCAGGACATTCAGAATCAGGAGTTTGCCAAGGCCGTGTTCGGCGGCTACGATATGACGGCTGTGGACGATTTTCTGGAGCAGCTCACGGCGGACTACGCCGCCCTCTATAAGGACAACATGGTCCTGAAGGGCAAGCTCAAGGTGCTGGTGGAGAAGGTGGAGGAGTACCGTTCCACCGAGGACGCCATGCGTATGGCCCTCCTCACCGCTCAGAAGATGAGCGACGACATGATGGCCGAGACGAAGGCAAAGTGCGACGAGATGCTCTCCGCCGCCGCCAGGGACTCCGACGAGTCCCGCGCCAGGGTCCTGGAGGACCTGAGCCACGAGGACATGAAGCTGGAGGCCGCCAAGGTCAAGACCTCCGCCTTCGTCCAGGCGTCCCGGCAGATCATCGACCAGTACCGCAGCTTCCTGGACAAGCTGGACACCGTCACCGCCGAGTTCGGCGGCGTCCAGGAGGCCCCGGAGCCCCAGCCCAAGGAGGAGCACGAGCCCGTCTTCTCCCCGGAGCCTGAGCGTCCCCGCGCCGTCCCGGAGGCCCCCGAGGCCCCCGCGCCCGAGGCGGCGGAGCCCGAGGCTGTCCCCGAACCCGCTCCCGCCCCCGCGCCTGCCCCGGAGCCCGCTCCCGCGCCGGAGCCTGACCTTCCCCCGCGGCCCGTGGACCCGGACGCCGGCACGAAGCGCATCGACCTGGAGGCCGTCCGCCGCATCTACTCCAACGCCGGCGACACCAAGCGCGTCTGGGACGAGGACGAGGACGACGGCGCCACCCCCCGCCCCAAGTTCGACTTCTCCGACCTCCAGTTCGGCGCCAACTACCCCGAGGAGGCCGGGAAGAAAAAGAAATAAATCGCAAAACAGCGTTCGAAAAAGGCCGTAAGGGCCTTTTTCGGTAGTATAAGTATCTAAAAAGTAAGTGAGGAAACCCAAATGGCACAGGATTACAACGCCACCGTCAATCTCCCGAAAACCGACTTCCCCATGCGCGCCTCCCTCCCGGCCCGTGAGCCGGCGATGCTGGAGCGCTGGAACGAGCTGGATCTCTACCACGAGATGCTCAAGCGCAACGAGGGCAAGCCCGCCTTCATCCTCCACGACGGCCCTCCCTTCTCCAACGGGCACCTTCACATGGGCCACGCCCTCAACAAGGCCATCAAGGACTTCATCGTCCGCTACAAGTCCATGACCGGGTACCGCACCCCCTTCACCCCCGGCTGGGACAACCACGGGATGCCCATCGAATCGGCCATCATCAAGCAGCAGAAGCTCAACCGCAAGGCCATGTCCGTTCCGGAGTTCAGAAGCGCCTGCCAGGAGTTCGCCCAAAACTTCGTGAACATCCAGCGGGAGGAGTTCAAGCGCCTGGGGTATCTGGGCGACTGGGACCACCCCTACCTCACCATGGACCCGAAGTTCGAGGCCGAGGAGGTCAAGGTCTTCGGCGAGATGTACCGCAAGGGCTACATCTACAAGGGCAAGAAGCCCGTCTACTGGTGCTCCCATGACGAGACGGCCCTGGCGGAGGCGGAGATCGAGTACGCCGAGGACCCCGTCACCACCATCTTCGTGAAATTCCGCGTCAAGGACGACCTGGGGAAATTCTCCAACATCGCCCCTCTTGACAACATCTACTTCGTCATCTGGACCACCACCACCTGGACCATCCCCGGGAACCTGGCCATCTGCCTCAACCCCTCCTATGACTACACCCTGACCCGCGCCTCCAACGGCGAGGTCTACATCATGGCCAAGGAGCTGGCCGAATCCGTCCTCCAGAAGGCCGGCCTTGAAGCTGTCGAGGTCCTGGCTGAGTTCAAGGGCGCGGACCTGGAGCTCATGACCGCCCGGCACCCCCTCTTCGACCAGACGAGCCTTGTGATCCTGGGCGACCACGTCACCCTGGACGCCGGCACCGGCTGTGTCCACACCGCCCCGGCCTACGGCGCGGACGACTTCTTCGTCTGCCAGAAATACCCCCAGATCCCCTCCGGCCGCGATCTCGTGGTGAATGTGGACGACTCCGGCCGCTTCACCGCCGACGCCGGGAAGTACGAGGGCCTCAGCGTTTTGAAGGCCCATGAGCCCATCTTCAACGACCTCGTCGCCTGCGGCGCCATCCTCGCCAGCGAGAGCATCACCCACTCCTACCCCCACTGCTGGCGGTGCAAGAACCCCATCATCTTCCGCGCCACCGACCAGTGGTTCTGCTCCGTGGACGCCTTCAAGGAGGAGGCGGTCAAGGCCGCCGAGGACGTCACCTGGCTTCCCGACTGGGGCCGGGACCGCATCGCCTCCATGATCCGCGAGCGCGCCGACTGGTGCATCTCCCGCCAGCGCCACTGGGGCCTCCCCATCCCGGTTCTCTATTGCAAGGACTGCGGCAAGCCCATCTGCACGCCGGAGACCATCGAGAAGATCAGCGCCCTCTTCCGGGAAAAGGGCTCCAACGCCTGGTTCCAGCTCACTGCCGACGAGCTGGCCCCGGAGGGCTTTGTTTGCCCGGAGTGCGGCTGCCATCACTTCGAGAAGGAGACGGACACCCTGGACGGCTGGTTCGACTCCGGCTCCACCCATATCGCCTCCATGGAGCTGGACGCCCCCGGCTGCTGGCCCTCCGACATGTACATGGAGGGCAACGACCAGTACCGCGGCTGGTTCCAATCGAGCCTCCTCACCGCCGTGGCGGTGAAGGGCGCCGCGCCCTATAAGACCGTCCTCACCCACGGCTGGACCGTGGACGGCGAGGGCAAGATCATGCACAAGTCCCTGGGCAACGGCATCTCCCCCGAGGACATCGTCAAAAAGTACGGCGCGGACCTGGTCCGTCTCTGGGCCGCCAGCGCCGACTACCGCAACGATATGCGCTGCTCGGAGAACATCTTCAAGCAGCTTTCGGATAAGTACCTGAAGATCCGCAACACCGCCCGCTACATCCTGGGCAACCTCGCCGGCTTCGACCCGGACCACCCGGTGGACTTCAGGGATATGCTCCCCCTGGACCGGTGGGCCATGGTCCAGCTCAACGAGCTTGTGGAAAAGTGCCTCGCCGCTTACGAGCGCTATGAGTTCCATCAGGTGAGCTACGCCGTCCACAACTTCTGCGTGGTGGAGATGTCCAGCTTCTACCTGGACATCATCAAGGACCGCCTTTACTGCGACGCGCCGGACAGCCTCTCCCGCCGCAGCGCCCAGAGCGCTGTCTACGCCATTCTGGACGCCATGGTCCGCCTCCTGGCCCCCATCCTGGCCTTCACCTCGGATGAGATCTGGCAGGCCATGCCCCATGACACCTCCGCCGACCCCCGCCACGTCATGCTCAATGACATGCCGACGCCCCGCCCGGAGCTTGCCTTCGATAACGACACCGCCCGGAAGTGGGAAAAGCTCATCTCCCTGCGCTCGGAGGTCCTGGGCGCGCTGGAGACGGCCCGGCGCGACAAGATCATCGGCAAGCCCCTGGACGCCAAGGTCATCCTCACCGGCGAGGGCGAAAAGCTCCTCGCGGACCTGCCCCCGGTGAGCCTCGCGGAGATTTTCATCGTCTCCAAGGTGGACCTCAAAGAGGGCAGCGCCTCCATCGCCGTGGAGCCCTGCGAGGACCCCAAGTGCCAGCGCTGCTGGATGCGCTCCCCCACCGTGGGCCGCGACCCCGACCACCCGGAGCTGTGCCACCGCTGTGCCGACGTGGTAAAGTCCCTGTGATCCCGCACCTATCCGTATATCCCCGAGGGCAGCGTCCGCTGCCCTCGCGTCTTAGAGGTCTCTTTATGCTTATACTCTATTTTCTCATCGCCGCCGTCTGCTGCGCGGCGGACCAGCTGCTGAAAAAATGGGTCGCCGCCCACATCGCCTTAGGGGGCGCGCGGCGCTTCCTCCCCGGCGTCCTCCGGCTCACCCACGTGCGCAACACGGGCATGGCCTTCTCCCTGCTGTCCGAGCACACCTGGATCTTGGCCGTCGTCTCCGCCCTCGTGGCGGCGGCGCTGGTGTGGTGCCTCGTCAAGGGGAAATTCACACCCTGGGAGAAGGCCATGCTGGCCCTCATCCTGGGAGGCGACCTGGGCAATCTCATCGACCGGGCGTTTTTGGGGTACGTGGTGGATATGTTCGAGACGGAATTTGTGAACTTCGCCGTCTTCAACCTGGCCGACACCTTTATCGACGTGGGGGCCGCCGTTTTCTGCGTCCTCTACATCGTCCGCACCCTTCGGGAGGAACGGGCCAAAAAGCACGACCTGGAGGCGAGCCATGAAGACGACGCTGACAGCCGCTGATTCCGGCCGCGTGGACGCCCTCCTGGCCGCCGCCCTGCCGGACCTGAGCCGCGCCTTCGTCCAGAAGCTCCTGGAGGAGGGCCGCGTCACCTGCCGGGGACGGCCGGTGAAGAAAAGCTTTCGCCCGGACCCCGGCGACACGCTCACCCTGGACATCCCGGACCCGGAGCCCCTTTCGGTGACGGCGGAGGCCATCCCCCTGGACGTGGTCTACGAGGACGCGGACGTCATCGTGGTCAACAAGCCCAAGGGCATGGTGGTCCACCCCGCGCCGGGACATACCGGCGGCACCCTGGTCAACGCCCTCATGGCCCATTGCGGCGAAGAGCTCTCCGGCATCAACGGCGTCCTGCGCCCCGGCATCGTCCACCGGATAGACAAGGACACCTCGGGCCTTCTCATCGCCGCGAAAAACGACGCCGCCCACAAATTCCTAGCCGCCCAGCTTGCCGACCACTCCCTTTCCCGCACCTACGAGTGCGTGGCCGTGGGGAACCTCCGGGAGGACGCCGGCACGGTGGACGCCCCCATCGGCCGCCACCCCACGGACCGGAAAAAGCAGTGCGTCACCGAGAAAAACGGCAAGCCCGCCGTCACCCACTGGGAGGTCCTGGAGCGCTTTCCCGGCTTCACGCACCTGCGCTGCCGGCTGGAGACAGGCCGCACCCACCAGATCCGCGTCCACCTGGCCAGCCTCGGCCACCCCATCCTGGGCGACACCGTCTACGGCGCCAAAAAGCCCGTCCCCGGCCTTGAGGGCCAGTGCCTCCACGCCAGGGAGCTTCGCTTCATCCACCCCGACGGCCGCCCCATGGCCCTCTCCTGCCCCCTGCCGGACTACTTTGAGACCGTCCTTTCCAAGCTGCGCCATCTGTGACTCCCGCCTCCCCGAAGGCGTACAGACAGATCATGTAAGGAGGAACCGTTCATGAAACACCGCTTGTCCCACCTTTTGACGGCGCTCTTCGCCGCCCTCGCCGCCGTCCTTCTGCTGGCGGCCTGTTCCCCCAAGCCCCTGGAGGAAAAGGACCTTGTCTCCAAGCTGCGCCGCAGCGACGCCTTCCTTCCGGGAAACCCGAAGATCGAAAGCTACGAGGTCCTGGAGCGCTCCACCGACAAGAAAAAGGACACCGACACTCTCACCGTCACCGTCCGCACGGAGGAGCCGGTGGAAGCTGAGCTCACCTACGTCCTTGTTTACACCCTCACGGACGACAACTGGAAGCTCACCTCCGTGGACCGGGCCGAGGACGGCCCCTGGACCCTGGAGGGCCCCTCCCGCCGGGAGCTTCAGTCCGCCGCCCGGGAGCGGGACGACTTCCTGAAGGAGCATGAGATCACCGACGTGACGGTGGAAACCACCTCCGAGGCCGACGACTTCGACCCCGAGGACGGTACATACACCAAAACTCTCACCCTCTCCCTCACCGCCCCCTATGAGGACGCCTCCTACAGGGCCGCGGTGAAGGCGACCTTCACCCTCACCGAGGACGGCTGGGAGCCGGACCGCTGGCGGACCACGGACACCGGCTTCGCCGCCGGCGAGGGCCCGACCGACGACTTCTACACCGACGTCGTGCGCGGCTGCTGCAACCGGAACGACCTTCCCTGTGACACCCTGACCGTCACCGACCGCGGGGAGGACCTGGAGGCCGGCACCGCCTGGGCGGAGGTCACCGCCGCCGCCGACGGCAAGTATCTGAGTGCCGCCAACTCCTACCGGGTGGACGCCGTCTACCTGGCGGATGCCGTCATGGGCCGTCCCTCCTGGACCGTTCCCGACGGCGGCGTGGAGGCGCTTGGCTCCACCCTTGAGTGGGAGAGCGACATCTTCCCCGTCTGCTACGAAGACCGCTGGGATGCCAATGTCATTGGCAGTCTCACCCTCGAAAGCCCTGACGGGAATGGGGTGAAAGTCAGCGCGGACATGTCCTGTTACGATTCTTATGCCGATGCCATCTGCCGGGCCAAGACCTTCGGAACGGTCAGCGGCCCTCTGGAGTACGCTCCGGGCGCGCCCGGCGGTGGCGGCTATACCTTCGCTCTGGACGGCGTCCCCGGCGATTTCTACATCTGCTCGTATGATCTGTCCATGATCTGGTACTTCCGGGGCCTTGACCAGGACCGGTATTGCGTCTTCCTCGATCCCACCTTCAACGCCTCCGCCCCCGCCGGCCCGGGCTATGACAACCCCTATCTCGACTACGCCGCCGGCACCTCCCTGCGCGTGGCCGTGGGCTACAACAGCCCGAAAACAGGCATCTCCTTTGACGCGGACACCGCCGGAGGCGGCATCACCCTCTCTAACGGCAGAACCTACTACAGCGGCGACCTGAAGCCCGCCTGGCAGGAGCTGGAGGACCGCCTCTCCCTGGACTTCATTGACATCTATCAGGGAAATTCCGCCCTCAACGAGTACCGGTATTGGCAGGAGGATCTGGATAAGGTGGACATACTCCTGGCCACTTCCGACAAGTTCAATGAAGGCGGCGTGGCGGGGAAGTTCGTGAACCTGGCCGACTATCTCGACATGATGCCCAACTTCTCGGCCTTCCTGAAAAGCAACCCCGTTTCCCTGATGTCCCTCATCGCGGACCCCTACACCTTCGCTATGTATTACGTCCCCTTCGCTGACGGCGTCAATGACGTGATGCACGTGCCCCTGATGCGCACCGACTGGGTGGAGAAGCTCCTCAACGGCGAGGGCCGGTTCAACGCCGGCTCCAGCAATTTGACCTCCGCCCCCGTCTACCAGCCCTACATGCCCACCGCCGGCAAGGTCACCGTCGACGTGGTCCGCCCCGACGGCGCCGGCGTAGAGACGGTCACCAAGGACTACGACGCCGCCGGCGGCAACATCGTGGCCCTGATGAACGCCCGGGGCGCCATGTCCGGCGTGGACGCCGTCAACATGCTCCGCGACTACATCGACAAGGCCTACGGCGGCTACTACGGCGCCAACCGCGCCGACCTCTTCATCGGCCAGAACGCCGCCTGGGACGCCGACGAGCTGGTGGCGCTGCTGCGGTGCGTCGTCGCCAACCCCCAGACCCTCAACGGCACCGACACCGTCCAGGGCCTGTTTTCCCGGGAAACGAACAACACCCAGCGCCGCGTGAACCTTGTCGGGCTGGCCGGCCAGCTCTTCGGCGTCCGGGGCCTGGACTCCAACTGCAAGTACTTCTATGAGGACAATTTTGGTGAGCTCCACGACGCCCGCCAGGAGCCTGAGGCTTATAAGGCCATGGAGCGGATGAACGCCATGGCCCGGGAGGGCCTCATCGCCCAGGAGTATCTGGACGAGAAGCCCGGCGTCCAGACGAGGGATTTCCTGGAGAAGGACTCCGCTTTCATGGAGTTTGATTACAGCCAGACCCAGACCGTGTACAACGGAACCGGCGTCCTCCAGGCGGGCGAGGTCTTCCGGGCCGTCCTGACGCCCGTGGCCCGCTGGGACGACGGCAGCGGCGAGAAATTCTTCCGCTTCGCCGAGTCCTGGCGCGACGTGAAGGACCAGGGCCTCGGGATCCCCATCGCCGGCATCAACGGCGATCGGGACAAGCTCTACGCCGCCCTGGCGCTCTTCGACTACCTCTACAGCGAGGAGGGCCAGATCCTCATGAGCTACGGCCCCGACGAATTTATCAAGCTGAACGCCAACGGAGACTTCGTGACCTTCGATTTCAACGGCGACCAGCGGCCCCAAGTCTCCGACGCGGCCTACCGGGAGATGTGGGACCTCTGCAACGGGAATTACACCGACTATTGCCGCAAGTTCCTGGGCACCGCCCTCGTAGGTATCAAATCCCAGTCGATGGAATTCCAGTATACCAGCCCCGCGGGCCAGGAGGGGATGCGCATCTTCTCCAACGCCATCGCCCTGGACGTCCTGCGCCACCCCGAGCTTTCCTTTACGGACTTGGGGTACACCTCCGTGGCCGTCCGCGCGCCGTTGAACAGCACAGAGCAGATGCTGGCGGACAGTTACACGGTCCTCGACGAACAATTCAACAACGCCAAGGGCGGCTTCAACGCCTTCGTGGACATCATCGTCAACGGCTACGCCGGCCAGGCCGGCTTCCGCGACGCCGACGCCGCCGCCCAGACCGTCTCCTCCTCCTACGGCGGCTCCACCGTCCTGACCCTCTACAACGAGGCCCTCCGATCCTTCCTCTACGCCTACGCCGGCTGACACCAGTATTATACCACAAATCGAAGCGTTTGTCAAGTATTTTTAAGCATATTATAAGCGTTTCAAAAGGGACAGGCAGGCCACCCCCCGCCCGTCCCTTTTTTTGCCCCTCCCGGGTCGGGGTGGCGCGAAGCGCCGGAGTGGTTCCGAAATGCGTTTACCGGAAGCGTCCGTTACGCTCAACGGGCTCGAATACCCCGCCGCTGCGGCGGCACCCCTTTTTCCGAAAAAGGGGTCAAGGAGAATAAGGTTGCGGCGCTTCGCGCCGCGTTTATAAAAAAATGCGCCGCATAGCGGCGCAAACCTTTTTGGTAGGGGCGGGTTCTATACCCGCCCGCCGTTGGCAGGGTGGCTCCGAAAAAGCGGGCGGGTTTGGAACCCGCCCCTACAGACTTGATGGATAGATATGCAAAATGAATTGTGGAACCTTCCAATCTGCCGTAGGGGCGGACCCATGTGTCCGCCCGTCCCCTTTCACCTCTTCCACTCCGGGTAATCGAAGGGGTCGATGGGGTGGCGGTCGAAGAAGCGGAGGGTCCGGGCGGCGTCGCTTCTTATCTGGTCGCGCAGGTCCTCGATGCGGTCAAATTTGATCTCGTCCCGCAAAAACCGGTAGAATTCCACCCGGATGGGCTGGCCGTAGAGGTTCCGGTCCACGCCCAAAAGGTGGCTCTCCACGGTGACGGCGCTCTCGCCGCCCACGGTGGGGCGGACGCCGATGTTGGTCACCGCCGGGAACCGCTCGCCGGTGGCCAGAATGTGGGCCTCGGCGATGTAGACGCCGTGGCGCGGGTCCAGGACGCCCTCGGCAAAGCGCATGTTGATGGTAGGCGTGCCCAGCGTCCGGCCGAAGCGGTAGCCGCTCTGGACCGTGTCGGTGAGGATGTGCCGGTGGCCCAGAAGCTCTCCGGCCTCCCGGCAGCGCCCCTCGGTCAAAAGCGCCCGGATGCGGGTGGAGCTGACGGGCTCGCCTCCGGCCAGCACCGGCGGGACGATGTGGCACCCCAGCCCCAGCTCCCGGCATTTTTCCGTGAGGAGCTCCGCGTTCCCCGCGCCCCTGTAGCCGAAGCGGAAGTCGTACCCCGCCACCAGGCACACCGCGCCGAAGTCGGTTTTCAGCCACTCCACGAACCGGTCCCAGGCCATGTGCCGCAGCTCCGCGTCGAAGTGGAGGAAGATGAGGTCGTCGATGCCGTAGAGCCACCGCATCAGGTCCGCCCGGTCCAGGGGGGAGTTGATCATGGGCACCGGCACGCCGCCGATGGCCTTGCCGGGGGGCGTGTCAAAGGAGATGACCGCCGGCTCCACGCCGTACCGCCCTGCCAGCTCCGTGGCCGCCTTCAAAAGCGCCCCGTGGCCCAGATGCACCCCGTCGAAAAACCCCAGGGCGATGACCCGCCGTCCTTTTTCCACTCAAACCACCTCAAAAAAGCTCTTGACGGTGGTCATCCGGCCCTTTTGGACCCGGCCCACCATCAAAAATTCGCCCCCTGCGCCGTAGACGCGGTAGTCCCCGTCGGCCGCGTCCAGCGGAAACTCATTCCCGCACCGGCACCTTCGCTCCCGCGCCCCGTCCAGGGTGACGGCGGGGAGCGCGGCGAAGAGGCTGTCCACCGGGCGCAAAAGCTCCCCGGCGCGGCCCTCCTCCCCGGCGGCGATCACCGCCTCCAGGGGGGTGGCGTCCTCGATGCCGAAGGCCCCGGCCCGCGTCCGCCGCAGGGCGGCCATGCACGCCCCGCACCCCAGACGCCGGCCGATATCGTGACACAGTGTCCGAATATACGTGCCTTTAGAGCACTCCACGTCCAGCAGATAGTCCTCCCCGTCCCGGCCGGTGAGGGCGAGGGAGAAAATTTCGATTTTTCGCGCCGGCCGCTCCACGCTCTGGCCCCGCCGCGCAAGCTCGTAGAGCTTCCTGCCCCCGACCTTCACGGCGGAGTACATAGGCGGCACCTGCCACAGGGGACCGGTAAATTCCGGCAAGACCGCCAGGACCTGCGCCTCGGAAACCGTCACAGGCCGCGTCTCCAGCGCCGTCCCGGTGACGTCCTGGGTGTCCGTCACGACCCCCAGCCGCAGGGCGGCCAGGTAGCGCTTGCGGTCGTTCTCCGCAAACTCCACCGCCCGCGTCGCCCGCCCCACGAGCACCGGCAGGACCCCGGTGGCCATGGGGTCCAGCGTCCCCGAATGCCCCACCCGCTTCTCGTGAAACACCCCCCGCAGCTTAGCGCACACGTCCTGACTCGTCCATCCGGCGGGCTTGTCGATGATGATGATGCCGTTCATAACGTCCTCCAGTCAGTGGGGTGTGTGATGGATACTTTAGCTTAATAAAATGTTCCACGTGGAACATTTTAGTATAGTAAAGTATTGCGCTCGTAGGGGCGGGTTCCAAACCCGCCCGCGCTTTTCGATACCGCTCTCATGTCCCACGCTCGCTTCCCCCCCCGCCCCCCTCCTACGAGGAGGGGGCTTAAAAAGGAGCGGCTTCGCCGCAATCTCAATTTTATTGCGCCGGAGGCGCAATTTTTTATAAGGGCGGCGCGAAGCGCCGCAACCTTATTCCCCTTGACCCCTGTTACAATAAATTTACCCCACCTCCGTGGCAGCCGGCCACGGGCGAGGGGCATCTTGTTGCCCAAGCTGTTAGAATGGAGAGGCAATGGCCTGATGTTGACCCCTAAGAGCCACGCGCTCGACAAAAAGTCTGTCAGCCATCCCTCCCATTCGCGGCGTTCGGTTTGTGCAGGTTGAGTGCCCTCACGGTTCACTCGCGTCAGCAAACAGATGGAATCGGCAATGAGGATCGATGGTTCGCCATTGTAATTCATGTATCAGGAGGATCCCAAATGTACGCTGTGGGTGTCGATGTTTCCAATGGGAAAAGCTCGGTGACTGTGCTCAGGTCGAAGCGCGAGGTGATCATGCCTCCGTTTGACGTGACGCACACCACCGACGGGTTGGCCGCTCTGGTCGAGAAGCTGAGCGCCCTGGACGGAGAGGTCAGGATCGTCATGGAGCACACGGGCCGCTACTACGAGTCCATCGCCGCCGCCCTGCATAACGCCGGGTTCTACGTCAGCGCCGTCAACCCCCTGCTCATCAAGGGGTATAACGGCAATACGCTCCGCAAGGTCAAGACCGACAGGGCCGACGCGAAGAAGATCGCCCGCTATGCCCTTGACAACTGGGACGAGTTGCGTCAATATACGCCTATGGACAACA
>CANPYK010000028.1 GCA_947588605.1 uncultured Oscillospiraceae bacterium | reverse complement strand
AAAAAGAAGAGAGTTGCCAAGGAATCCTTGGTAACTCTCTTCCTTTTTTACGAGACTTTTTTCACAGCCCCTTTTTTATATTTGGCGGCGGTGTCATCCTCTTCGCTTGTAGAAAAACGCGATGACACAGCCGAGGAGCAGGGCGAGTACGGAAACGCCGAGAAGGACGAGGGCTTCGGCGGAAATGGGGGCGGGCGTGTCCGTTGGTTGAGAAGCGGCCGCCTGTCCCGGCATGTTACCGGTGGGGTCCCTCATATTGCCTCCGTCCTGGCGTCCGCCGAAAAACCGGCCGTCCTGGGGGATGCCTGACTGGGATCTGTCGCCGGCATCGCCGTTTTGCAGGTCGGGCGGCGCGGCGTCGCCCGCCGACAGCAAAGCGACGTTTTGCGGGCTTTCGCTGTCCGGCGCTTCACCGGCCGCGCCGCTGTCAAGCGTCCCGCCGCCCTTGCCGAAACCGCCGCGGCCCGGCATCTTTCCGCCGCCGAAGCCGTTTCCGCCGGGCACCCGGCCGCCGCCAAAGCCTCCAAAGCCGCCGAAGCCGCCGGAAGAATTATCGATGGTCATTTGCGTCTGCGTATCGCCGACGGTCAGCGTACAGGTGTCGCCAATCTTCATGTCCGGCGTGCTGACGAGGACGGAGGAAAAGCCGCAGGGGACCGTCTCCGAGATGAGCTCGTTCCCGCCGGCGTCCCTGACCGTGACGGTGGTCCCGGCCGACGCCGAGGTATTCAGCATCAGAAAGCCCTGGGTGGAGGAGGAATCGAAGCCCTCCGCCATGCCGCTGCTCCCGCAGGCGAGGACCGTCCCGCCGGTGATGACGCATTGGCCGCCGCTTTCGCTGCCGTAGTCGATGGCGCAGCTCCCGCCGTTGCTGCTGACACTGACGAACAGCCTCCCGCCGCTGATTAGGATGTCCCCGTTGGAGTCGATCCCGTCCGCGTCCCGGCCGTTGTCGTCGGTGACGGTGATGTCCCCGCCGGTGATGGTGATGAGGGAATTGCCGCCGTTCCCGTTGGCGTTGATCCCGTCGTCGGTGGGGTCGATGTCGATGGTCCCGCCGGCGATGGTGATTTGGACCGCCTCCAGCCCCTCATAGCAGTTCGGGATCGTGATGGCGCCCGACTCCACATAGATGAAGGACGTCGCCGCGTCGTTGGAGGCCGTGATCCCGTCGTCGCCCGCGGAAAGGGTGAGCTCGGCGTTACAGACCCGCACGCTGTCGTTGGCGTGAATGGCATCCCGCGCGGCGGTCACGTCCAGTGTGCCGCCGGTGATCGCGAGGTCGTCGTTGCAGACGATGCCGTGTTGGTATTCCGCCGTGACGCGCAGGGAGCCGGCCCCGTTGATCGTCAGGTCGTCTCTGGAGTAGACCGTCCCGTCCACGCCGGCGGAGACCGCGTCCTCGCTGTAAGTCGAGCCGGAGGACAGGGTATTCTCGGTGCCGTCAGCCAGGGTCAGGAACACCTTGTCCGCCTGCTCCACCCGGATTGCGGCGCCGTCCTCACAGCGGAGGGAGACGCCGTCCAGCATGAGCCAGATCTTGTCGTCGCCGTCCGCGTCGATGATGACCGACCCGTCGGGCAGCTCCCCGGTGAGGACATATTTTCCCGCGTACACGATGTGGACGTCGCCCTCATAGACGTAAGCGCCGTTTCCGCTCACCGTACTGCCCTCGTCCGAAAGGCGTATTTTGGTGGCGCTGGACGTGTTCCACGCGCCGTCCAGATCGTTTTCCGTGAACATCCCGGCGCTTTCGTCCCCACCCGCCATGACCGTGATGCCCAGGGCCTTCCCGTTCATGAAGAGGACCGTGATGAGCAGGGTGAGGACGGTGATCGCGATACAAATGGCGTCAATATGCTTATGCGCAGCCATAAAGCGCCTCCTTACCCCATGTACTCCCCGTTAAAGCTCACCAGCACCGCGCTGGATACGCCGCTCATGCCGGAGAGCTCATTGATGAAATCCGTGTTGTCGTCCTTGAGACGGACCTCCAGGTTGAGCTCCACATTCCCCTTCTGCGCCGTCTTGCTCTTGACGACGCAGCGTTCCGTCCGCTTTTCGAGAAACTCCCTGGCAGCCTGTTCGCTCTGGTGTCCGGCGCACTGGAGCACCACGATATAGGGGTTCGTGTGGGACTTGCGGTTGACGAAAAAGAGCAGGATCAGGCCGATGATGACACTGCCGATCACCGCCAGTGGGATCATGCCCGCCGCCAGGACGATGCCCACGGCGATGGACCAAAAGAGGAAAGCGATATCCAGCGGCTCCTTGATGGCGGTGCGGAACCGGACGATGGACAGAGCGCCCACCATGCCCAGGGACAGCACCACGTTGGAGGTGACGGCCAAAATCACGACGGTGGTGATCATGGTGAGGGCAATCAATGTAACGCCAAAGGAAGACGAATACATCACGCCGTTGTAGGTTTTCTTATAAATCAGGAAAATGAAGACGCCGAGGCCAAAGGCGAGTATGAGCGCCAGGGCCATGTCCAGGATGCTGACGCTGGAGACGTTGTCCAAAAAGCTGGATTTGAAAATATCGTTGAAGCTCATAGTTGAAGTTCCTTTCTTTTAGCCGTAAATGCGGCATTGTGCGTATTTTGAGAAGGCGGCGGACCGGCGGCCTGTGAGCTGGACCGCGTCCCGGATAAGGTCCGGCAGGAAGGCGTCCCATTTGACCTCCATTAAGATCGGCGCGTCGCCCGCCGGGACCGTCACAAGGCCGGGATTTAGAAAATCGGTACACCCAAGGCCGGTGCGTATACCATAATCGAAGGTGACCCGGACGTTGCCGGGGCGGTAGACAAAGGGCTCCCGCGTATAGTCCACCACGGTCTTGGGCCGAAGGCCCTGGGTCCGCATCTTGACGCACAGCTCCCGCAAAAGCGGCGGGGCGTTCTCCTGAAGCTGCGGAATGTTCCCGGCGGCGATCTCCCGCGCCTGCTCTGCCGTGATCTGAACAGCTTCCTTGCTTGAAAGCCCGTTCAGCTTGCTCTTTTTCTCCAGGCTTATGAAGCCGGTGTCGCCGTTATAATACCGGACGCGGAACTTTTCCCGCCGGTTCACGCCGTCCAGCTTCTCCCGCAAAGCCTTGTCCGTGGGCGTGTCGAAATAGAGACTGCGGATGCGATACCTGCCGTTTACGGCGTGTTCGTCCGGCTCCATCAGGACCCGAAGCCGGCTTCGCACCGCCAAAAGGTCGGCGGCGCTTATCTCGATCTTCCATTCATGCCGAAAGTCCATCCTCTGTCCTCCTTTCTGTTGAGGGCATCTTATCCCGCGAAGCTTAATTGGAGTTAAAGCGCCCGCTAATTCTTTTTTCGGAAACTCCCGATTCTCTTTTGTGTTTCCGCTAAGGGCCGGACTCATGTGAGTATTCATTCAACGGCGAGCATAATTATTTCCCCATCAGCAAAATTGCCGATGGGGAAATGCCTGATAGCTATATCGGAATATTTATAATGCGTTGAGTCTCGCTGACAGACTGAAATTTTGTTTTATAAACGGACGGCCTTCATTCTGATCCTGACATAATCGGCATACCATTTCCCATTTATAAACAAATCATTTCGCAGAGCCGATAAGGCTTGATCTACAATTTCCGTCTTCTCCTGCTCCGTTTTAACAATTGAAAATGGCGTTTTAACAAACATATTGATCCAGTCCTTTAATCCGCTTTCTCCTTTAAGCCCGGTAGGCCTGTCAAAAAGGGCGGCAAAGCGGACGTCAAATCCTGTTTCTTCCAGCAAGGCCGCGTACTCTCCAATGGTCGGGAAGTAAAAAGGCATCTCATAGCAATACCCATATTCCGAAAAAGCTCTTGTCAAAGCATCATGTATTTTTTGATTATTCCCATGGCCGCCAAATTCAAAGACAAACTGTCCTCTCTTTTTTAGCGCGTTGTGGACACACTGAAGCATATCCATTTGTCTGTCCCTGTTGATCCAATGAAAAACAGCATTGGAAAACACAACATCCACCGGTTCGGAAAGGGTGAAGTCGGCGGCGTCTCCCTGCATAAAATCGATCGTAGGGTATTTTTCTCTCGCGATGCCTAAAAGCTCTTCGGACGCGTCCAATCCTATGGCGCGATAGCCTTTATCCCGCAAGGCTTTCGTTAACGCTCCGTTACCACAGCCCAGGTCCAATACGCGGCTGCCCTCGCCGGCGTCGATGAGCTCAATAACGCTGTTCCCGTATTGGTGAACAAAAGAAAACTCCTCTGTATACTTATTCGCGTCCCATTTGATATTCATAGTATAAGCCGCACCCCCTCTCAACCGGGAAACACACACGTGATGTTGAACGAATGTCCGTCCCGGGACCAGGCGCGGATGGTCCCGCGGTGCGCCTCGACGATGGCCTTCGCGATGGAAAGGCCGATGCCGTGGCCGCCGGTGTCTGAATTTCTGGACCGTTCCATTCGATAGAACCGGTCGAAAACACGCTCCAATTCCTCGCCGTTGACCGCCGTCTCGGTGGTATTGGAGACGGTGAGCCTCAGCGTCCGCTTGACCTGCGCAAGGCCGACGGCGACCTCGCTCCCCTCCGGGGAGTATTTCAACGCGTTGTCCATCAGAATATTCATGAGCTGCCGGATGGCCTTGTCGTTTCCCTTCAGCGTAAGCCCCGGCTCGATCTGGCACAGGAGCTCCTTCCCCCGCGCGGCCGCCGGCGCGCGGAAGGCCGCCGCCGACTCGGAGACAAGCTCGGAGACCGCCAGGTCCGTCATCTCCAGGGGCGTGTCCGCTTCCTCCATGCGGGCCAGATAGACCAGATCGTTCGTCAGCGTTGTCAGGCGCTGGGTCTGCTGGCGGATCTCGTAGAGGCAGTCGGCGTCCTCCGGGTCGTCCTCCAGCAGGTCCACGTTGGCGTTGATGATCGTTAGCGGCGTCTTGATCTCATGCCCGGCATCCGTGATGAAGCGCTTTTGCTTCTCAGTGCTCTCCGCCATGGGCCGGACGATCTTACCGGCGAAGAAAACGATCACGAAGAACATCACCGTGAGCCCCGCCAGGGTCATCCCGACGCTGATCCAGAGATAGGCATAAAACCCGTCCAGCTTTCTCCCGCAATCGAGAAAAATGACGCGTGTGACGCCGCCCTCGCCGCTTTGCAGATACCGGTATTCGTCGGCGAAGCCCGATTTTTTGCCGGAGGAAAACACCTTTTCGGCGTATTCCCCCGCCTTTTCGGCGTCCACGGAGAATATCCTGCTGGTATCGACGCGCAGTACCGCGCCCGAGCCGTCCAGCAGGACGGAAAAGTATCTGGATTCATACGGTGTCTCGGGGGAAAAGGGCCTCGGCGTGTTGCGGTCCTTCACGGGCCCCCTGTCCGTTTCGGGAAAGACGCCCTTGTTTCTGGACAGGAACGCCAAAATGGCGTCCGCGTCCTTTACGATGGTGGAATAGTTGAGCGCGTTCATGCCGGCGACGGAAACGGCGAGCACGATAAAAAGCGCCGCCATGGCCAGACAGATAAATCTAATTTTCAGCTTTCTGATCATCCGCCGCCTCCAAAGAGTACCCTATATTTCTGGACACCTTAATGACGATATCGGCGTTCAGCGCCGCCAGCTTTTTCCTGAGATACGATACGTACACCCACACCACATTGATCTCCGCGTCCGCATCAAAGCCCCAGATCTTCTCCATCAGGCGCTCCGCCGGGAAAATGCGGTGGGGATTCGCCATGAAGATCTCGATCATCTGAAATTCCTTATTGGCAAGCCGGAAGCTTCCCGTCGGGGAGGACAGCTCAAAGGTGGCGCGGTCAAGGGTGACGTTCCCCACCGTCAGCTTCGTGTCCGCCTCCGTCTGGGTGCGCGTGATGGCGCGAATGGCGGCCAGCAGGCTTTTGGTGTGGAAGGGCTTTGTCAGGTAGTAGTTGGCGCCGCTGTCAAGGCCCTCCACCATGTCGTCCACCTCGGATCTGGCCGTCAGCATCAGCACCGGAAGCCGGCTGCCGGAGGCCCTCAGCTTTTTCAGCGCCGTGATCCCATCCATGACAGGCATCATGATATCGAAGATCGCCACGTCGTAATTGCCGCCGTCCAGGTACGCCAGCGCGTCCTCGCCGTTGTACACCGCGTCGGCGGAATAGTTGTTCTTCTCCAGCAGCTTCACAAGCGCCTTCGCCAAAGGCCGTTCGTCCTCGGCTATCAGGATCCTCATTCTACGATCACCCTCCCTGCAAGTGCGGTGTGCTCCACCCTTCTATTTTATCCTCCAAGCTTAAATGGAGTAAAAAACGCTCCGGGCGCGGGACGTTGCTGTTGTAATTGATTTTTTGCCGTGGTATAATCGTTCTCATAAAGGCTTTTCAAAGAACGGCTTACAAAGGAGAAAAACCGATGAGCATCGTTTCTAAAACGCGGGACATTGTGGGCGGGGACTTCCGCCGGATCAGGCGTTTTCGGGAAAGCCCGGTGGAAAACGCCTCTCTGTGCTGTTCTTACGCGGCCTGCGCCGTCGCGGTCGTGGGGTTTATCGCCGCCGTCGTTCTCTTCGCCGTAAACGGCGGGTACGGGGGGCAGATCGAGGCGATCAAAACAAACGGGGCCGAGCTGATCGATAAGAACTTTTCCGCCGGAACGGTTTCGATCCTGTACGGTCCCTTTGTAAGCATCCCCGTGCTGGGCCTTATGGCGTTTTCCATGGCGCTGACGCTCGTCGATTTCTATAAAACGTCCTCCGTTGTGAGAAAAGTGTTCGCGTCCCTTACCCTGGCGCTGACCGCGGCGGCCGCCGTTTTGCTGGTCCTGACGGATCGCGCGCTCTCCGGAAAAACCGGCGTCGACACGCCCGTCGTTTCCTTGCTGAAATGGGCGGTCGATACGTTCGGCATCAGGAGCGAGGCCGGGCTGATCCTCCCGCCCCTCGTTTCCCTGGTCGTTCTGGCGATCTTGCTTTATCTGCAGATCCGGCGAAAGCGGCTGCTTGACCGGGCGATCGCCGCGGGGCTCCTCGCCTTTGCCTTCCTGCCGCTGCTGACGCTGATCGTGGAAAATCTGCTGGCCCTCGCGGCCATGGTCCTGGTCCTTGCCCTTGTGACGGCGGTCGTGTTCCTGGTGGGCAAATCCGTCGCCAGCGGGCTGAGCGAATCCGGGAGCGGCGCGGCCAAGAAGCGGCCGGAGGCGAAAAAAGGAAAACCCGCCGAGGTGAAAGCGCCGCAAAAGGAAGAGCCGCGAACCATCGAATTCGCAGCGAATATAAAAATCTATGTTGACGAGGGACTTGGCTTTGGCGCGCCGATGACAAAATGTATATTTGCGGATATGCCGCTTCGTGACCACAAATTCATTTGCACATTGAGGGATTTTCAAGAGGGAAAGGTGATCATTAAGCGGGGAGGCCAGGTTTTAAACCGTATACTCTAAAAGACGCTCCGTTTACTTTTCAAAATAAGGAGGATCCGCCATGCAGCACGAGATCACAAAAGCCGTTCCCCTGCTGGACAGCCGGGGGAATCTGACGGAACCGGGGTACGCCAAAAAGCTGCTTCCCGTCTACGACAGGCGCGCGGTCAGGGGCGGCTTTGCCCGGCTCAAGGAGTGGGACTACTACTACGTGGGCAACGACCGGTTCGGCGTGGCGCTCACCGTCGCCGACAACAGCTACATGGGGCTGGATTCCGTGTCCTTCCTCCGCTTTGAGGGGACGCCCTGGCAGATCACCAAAAGCCCCATGCGCATTTTCCCCATGGGCAAAACCAATCTTCCCGCCACCTCCGCCGCCGGCGTCACCGCCATCAAGGGCAAGGGGTACGAACTGAAGTTTACGGTGGAGAAGGGTAAACGTACTCTCGCCGCCCACATGGACAGCTTCCGGGGCGGGGACGCCATCGACGTGGACGTGACGCTCACCGACGAGCCGGAGGAGTCCATGGTCATCTGCACGCCCTTCCCGAAATCCGGGCATTTCTACTACAACCAGAAGATCAACTGTATGCACGCCGCCGGGACCGTGAAGCTGGGCGCGGAGACATACGCCTTCGACCCTACGGATTCCTTCGGCGTGCTGGACTGGGGCCGTGGGGTGTGGACGTACCACAACACCTGGTACTGGGGCTCCGCCTCTGGTCTTGCGGACGGCGAGCCCTTCGGCTTCAATATCGGATACGGCTTCGGCGACACCCGCGCGGCCACGGAAAATATGCTCTTTTACAAGGGCAAGGCGCACAAACTGTCGGAGGTCCGCTTCAACATCCCCATGAAGGGCAAAAAGGAGGACTACCTGAAGCCCTGGACCTTCACCAGCGACGACGGCCGGTTCGAGATGGACTTCACCCCCATCATCGACCGGGCCTCCAACACCGACTTCAAGCTCCTGAAAAGCGACCAGCACCAGGTCTTCGGCCGCTTCACCGGCACAGCCGTCCTGGACGACGGAACGCGCCTCCGGATCCGGGACCTCCTGGGCTTCGCGGAAAAGGTGGAGAACAAGTGGTAAACATACAGGCAAACCCCCGGGAAACCGGGGGTTTTGATTTGTCATGGCGTCATTGGGCAGGTCCGGCGTCCTCCCTCTCCGGGGCGGTGACGCGGATGTAGTCCGGCAGGGGCAGAGGGTCGGGCCGGGTGTAGCGGAGGAGGAGGGCGTTCCCGTTTTCCTCCTCTTCCTCAAAGCCCGCCAGCTTGTAGGTGATATACATGATGCGGTTGTGCTCCGTCTCCAGAAACTCCGCCAACAGCGGCTTTTGGAGCCTGTGGGCGATGTGGGTGGCGCAGGCCAGGAGGACCGAGCCGATGCCCCTGGACATGACGCGGCAGGAGACGATGAGGAGCTTTATCCGCAGGGCCTCGCCCCGCTCCAAAAGCAGAAGGCCCACCTTGCCGCTGTCGCCGTACTTGTCCCGGAGGCCGCAGATGAGGAAGATATAGCCGGGGTCGCGGATCATGGACACCAGCTCGTCGTAGCCGTAGGTGTACCCCGTGGAGTTGAGCTGGTGGGTGCGGACGGTCAGCTCCTCCACCCGCTTGATGTCCTCCTCCGTCACCGGGGAGATGTCCAGCTCCATGCCCAGGGTGGCCAGGAAATCGTCGGCGCTGCCCTCGAAGGCGCTCTCCGCCTGTTGACGGGCAAGGTCCGCCCTGTACATCTCCCGCCGGCGGGCGGCGTCGGCGGTGATGAACGGGACCCGGAACTCGGGCCGGGCGATAAGCTCCGAAAGCTCCGCCCCGTCGTAGGCGTTGACCCGCGGCAGAACGTGCCTCACCTCGTCCCGCTCAAAGGCCGAGTCGTCCACGAAGGCCGCGGCCTCCGGCTTGATGTTGAGATCGCCGAGGATGGCCGCCACGCCGGCGGACTTGGGGCCCCAGGAGATCCGGGGGCAGAGGAAGTAGTCCTCCAGCCCCAGCTCCCGCAGCCGCGCAAGGGCCGGGCGCTCGTCGTTTTTGCTGACCACGGACTGGACGATCCCCCGCCGGTCCATCTCCAGGACCGCCTCCCGCGCGCCCGGGCGCAGCGCCTGCCCGCCGCCCTCTGACAGAACGCCCTCCCAGAGGGTGTTGTCCAGGTCCCAGATGACAAGCTTTATCCGCACACTGTCCGCCATATCAGCCGTTCCCCCCGAGGTGCGACTCCACCAGGGCCGCGATGGCGTTGATGGAGTGGAAATTCTCGGTGGAGATCTCCCGCCGCCCCAGCTTCACGCCGAACTCCTTCTCCACGAACATCACGATCTGCAGGGCAAAGAGGGAGTTGATGTACCGGCTCTTGAGAAGCTCCGTGTCGTATGTCAGCCCCTCCGCCTTTTTCTTGTCCACGAAAAACTGATAGATCCGCTCTTTGGTGTCCATGTTCATTCCTCCGTAAGAATCCCTATTTCAGCGCCGGGTCGGCCAACAGCGTCTCCAGCCGCTCCACAAGCTCCGCCCCGCTAAGCCCGGGGTCCACATTGACGCGCTTCAGGGCGAAAAGCGTCTGGGGGATGCCTCTCAGCACCACGTTGACGCCGTAATCCGTGGTGACCGTGGCCCTGACGCCAAGGCTTTGCAGCGTCACCTCGGAAAGCCTGTCGTACAGGCCGTTGGGGTAGGTGAAAACGTCGCTCTCCACCGGCAGGGCCGCCGTGATCTGCTCCGAGGAGCGCTGAAAGTCCGCGGTCACCGCGGCCACATAGTCGCTCTCGCTCTCGCCGTCCATACGCAGGACGCCCTTCCGGCAGTCCTCCCCGTCCCGCTCCGGGACCTGGTGCATATCGTAGGAGTGGCTCTTGATCTCCAGCACGCCCTTTTCCACCCAGGGCGCGGCGTCCTCCAGGGTGAAGTGGGGCGTCATGGGCACGCCCGTCTCCTTATAGGTGTCCTTGCCCACCGACACGCCGATAACGGAGACGGCGGCGCTCATACCGTACCGCTCCAAAATCGGCGCGGCGATGTCCAGGTTGTTCTTATACCCGTCGTCAAAGGTGATAAGCACCGGCCTTTCCGGCAGGGTCCCGCCGCTGTACACGTAGTTGAAAAGGTCGTCGTAGGTGATGGCGGTGAACCCGGCGTCCCTGAGCGCGGCGAGGTGCGACGCCAGCTCCTCCCCCGTCACCTGGTTGCTGTCGTCCCGCGTGTCGGTAAAGGAGTGGTACATCAAAATGGGCACGGCGGCCGCGTCGGCCTCCGCGGGCCCGGCCAGGGCGGCGTAGGTCCGGGCCATCCGGGCCTCCACGTTCTCCGGCGTCGTAAGGCTCCCGAAGTCCTCCGGCATCCAGACCGTGGGGTCGGAGAAGATATACCCCAGGGCCATGTCCCCCACGCAGTTGCGGAAATGGTCCACGTCGTAGAAGTACCGGATATCCCCGGTCACGCTGTTGGCGCCCCAGAAGTCGTAAAAGGGCGTTATCTCCGCCACGCCCCGCCAGAATGCCTCCATCCGCTCCCGGTCATACCGGGCAAGGTCGCCGGTGTAGAGCGGCACGCCCACCACCGTGAGCTCAACGCCGTTGTCCCGGCAGATCTCCACGATCCGGGCGATGGCGTCCAGCGCCCCGTCCAGATAGGGCATGGAGGAGGGGGCCTGCTCATAGTAGTTGTTCTCAAAGGCCAGGTATTCCCCCAGCGCCCCGATGCGGGTGCTGTCCCGCACCGATTTGTTATACGCCCCGTTCTCCGGCTTGTACACCGCGTCGGGGGTGACGAGAAGCCCGCGCGCGGCGTACGCCCGCAGCTTTTCAAAGCCGTAATCGGGGTTGGCGAAGAGGTACTTGGCGTAAAAGGCGGGGGCGAAGGACCCGTCCACCTTGCCGTGCATGTTCCCCTTCATGGGGTCGCTCTCGGTGTCAAAAAGGACCGTGTCCTGGGGGTCCACCGCCAGGACGATGTTTTTGACCCGGTAGTTGTCCACGATATACCGGGTCAGGGCCAGCTCGTCCGTGAGGTCCCCGCCGTACCAGGTCATGTTGTAGAAGCTGGCGTCCATATACTCGTTCAGCTTCTCCGGCGACAGGGAGGAGCACTTGGAGCTCCCGATGACGTAGGAGTCGTACTTTTCATAGTTTTTGTCCAGATACCCGATCTTCGCCACACGGGGATTCATGGTCATGTCATAGGCGTACCAGTCCATGAGCCTGTCGCCGAAGACGCCGAAGGGGTCCGTGAGCACATTGAAGGCCGCCGCGCAGCAGGCGCAAAGGAGGACCGCGACCGCGAAGACGGCCAGCCATTTCCTGACAGACAAGCTTCTCACCTCAGAAATTGAAATAGAGGAAGGTGGAGACCCTTCTCATGTACAAAAGCGACAGCGTCAGCAGTACCGCGCTGAAAACCGCCTCCCGCCAGCCGTACCGCTCCCGCTCCGACAGGGTGTTGGAGTTGGGGAAGGCAAAGCACACCACGGCCCCCGCCGCCATGGTCAGCGTCACCGTAAGGTTTTCCCTCACGAACGCGAGCGCCCCCGCGAGGAACGTGCGGACGTGGACAAGCTCCCGCACATCGAAGAGCTTGCGGTACACCATGACGGCCTGGGTGAGGCCGGTGCAGTCGAAGAGCACGCGCACCAGCGCCCCCACAAGGAAGGTCAGCGCCACCGCCAGCCACGCCGGAAGGGGCTTGCGTTCCTTCAGGGCGCGGATATTCGCCAGCGTCACCAGCACGCCGTTCACAAGCCCCCAGAGGATGAAGTGCCACGCCGCGCCGTGCCAGATGCCGGACACAAGGAAGGTGGCCATGGTGGCCAGGATCAGCCGCCCCAGCCCGTCCCCGAAGCCGAAGAGGTTCTGGAACACCGTCTCGTTGAAAAACCGGGAGATGGTGATGTTCCATCTACGCCAGAAATCCCCGAAATCCCGGGCCTTGTAAGGGGAATCGAAGTTGATGGGCAGCTCCACGCCGAAAAAGCACCCCAAGCCCCGGGCCATGTCGATGTAGCCGGAGAAGTCGAAGTAGTAGGCGAAGGTATAGGCCAGCACCGCCATCCAGGAGTGGAACAGTCCCGCCGAGGCCGCCCCGCCGCCGGTATAGTAGGCGGAGGCGAAGGCGATGAGCGTGTCGGCCAGCAGGATCTTCTTGGCGCACCCCATGGAGAAGAGCATAACGCCCCTGGGGATGCGCCCGGCGTCATAGCTGAGGAGCGTCCGCCCCCGGATATAGGGCATCACCTCGTCGTGGCGCACCACGGGCCCCACGATGAGCTGGGGGAAGAAGGTGACGAACACGGCGTAATCCAGGAGGTCCGGGCGCTCCGTCTCCTCACGGTAGAAGCTCACGGTGAAGGCCAGGATCTGGAAGGTAAAGAAGGAGATGCCGATGGGGAGGATGAGCTTCAGCGCGTCGATGCTCGTGCCGAAAAAGAGGTTTATGTTGTAGATGGCGAAATTGAGGTATTTGAACCAGAAGAGGAGCCCCAGGTTCCACGCCACCGCCAGACCAAGCCACAGCCGCCGGGCGTTCTTCCCCCGGCTTTTGTCCATGAGCAGGAGCAGCAGGTAATTGACGAGGATGGTGAGGACGAAGCCCGCCAGAAAATCCGGCTGGCCCAGCCCGTAAAAGACCAGGGACGCCGCCGTGAGCCAGAGCTTCACCAGCCGTTCCCGGCCCGTCCTCCTCAGCAGGTGAAAGCCCAGGAGCGTCACCGGGAGGAATAAAAATATGAAGGAATAGGATGAAAAGATCATGTTCTCTCCCGGCGGGCGCCATTGCAATGCCCGTCTTCCTGTGATATACTTTCAGAAAAAAAGGGGGTGGGACACGTGCTCGTTTTGTGGCGGAGGCTTTCCTGTCCGTGTCCCGGCGGGCAGGCGCTCCACGAGGCCGGCCGCGACCTTTTGCGGCAGGGGCTCGCGCTCACGGGCTTTGCCGGGGCGGAAGGGCGTATCGTCCTCGCCCCCTCCGGAAAGCCGATGATCCCCGGCGGGCCGGAGTTCTCCGTTTCCCACGCCGGGAACGCGGCGGTGTGCGCCGTGGACAGCGCCCCCGTGGGGATCGACATCGAGCCCGTCACGGACATCCCGGAGGGGCTTCTCGATTCCCTCACCCCCTCTGAGCGCGCCTACACGCTGGCGCGGGAAGGGCAGGAGGCGCGACGGTTTTTCCGCCTGTGGACCATGAAGGAAAGCGTCGTCAAGGCCCGTGGGGAGGGCCTGGGCGGGCTTTTGGCGCTTCCGAGCCTGGTGACGGACTCGATGGAGCTTGTCCGGTGGGTGGACGGGCTCGTTGTCCGCCCCCTCGCCCTGCCCATCCCCGGCGCCTGCGCCGCGCTGTGCTCGACGGAGGACCTTCCGCCGGAGATCCGGGAGGGCTGACTACCTCACCGGGATGAGCTCCCCCACGTCGGCGCCGGGGAGAATAGTCCGCAGGTTCTCCAGCGCCGCGCCGGACCCGTCCTGAACGTAGATCCAGCCGGCCCTGGCGGACGACGCGATCCGGTCCAGAGCCTCCCGGCTCGTGGCCTCGCTGTAATAGGCCGTCTCCACGGACATGGGGGAGGCCAGGAACGTGACGATGGGGTTATATTCCGCGCTTTGGAGGAGCACCAGCACCCGGCGGTTCTCGCCGTCCAGGGGGAGGTCCTCCAGCGCCGTGAGCAAATCGGCGTAAGCCCCGGCGAACTGTTCCCGGCGCTCCACGCGCTGGGGGTTCAGGCTGTCGGTTTCGGGAAAGAGGCAGTTGGCCGCCAGCTTCCACCCGGCGCACATAAGGACGAGGACGGCCAGCGCCCCCGGCAGTACCGTCCCGGCCCGGAGTTTCCCCGGCCCTGACGGCTCCGGCCTCCCCACGCACAAATGGAAGGCCCACATCAAAAGGCCGATGTACATGGGCCCGCCGTAGCGGGTCATCTGGGTGAGCATACTGGCGCTCTCCAGATACTGGCTCTCGCCGTAGAAGATGGTGAGGTGGCTCACCAGCAGCACGCCCAGGGTGACCGCGAACATTCCGGCGGTGAAGAGGACGGATCTTCCCGCCTTCCCCTTTTCCAGCCACCCGACGCGGCGGAACGCCAGCAGCAGGGCAAAGATCATGAGCATCGCCAGCGCCGGCGTCAGGTCCAGCCCCGGCGTCCGCTCCCGGTGGACCGGCTCCAGCAAAAACGCCCGGCCCCAGGCGCGTATAAGGCCCATGGTGCGCTCATCCTTGAAGAACGTCCCGGAGAGGAGGGCTCTGAGCTGTGTGCCCGCCGTGGGTACGATGGCCTGGGTCAGATACGTCGTCCGGTCCATCACCCGGCAGTACATCCACCAGCTGCCCGCGGCGGCCGCCGGCGGGAGCAGGAGCTTCACCGCGCCGCCCAGATTGCCCCGGAAGCCCCGGTAGATGAGGAAAAACGCCACGGCGTAGACGCACCACAAAAGCCCCACGGATTTCGTGAGGGCCAGGGCGAAGAGGAAGACAGCGCATTTGCCCGTCCGCCAGCCGTTCCACGGCCCTTCCCCGGCGATCTCGATGAGCAGGCACCCGAAGAGCATCCCCATGATGGGGTCCACATAGACGGAACGATACCAGGAGCTGTCCGCCACACTGGGCAGAAGGAAGAGCAAAATCGCCCCCGCGCCGCCCAGGAGAAGCTTTTTCCAAAGGGCCTTCGCCCGGAGCCCGTCGAGGGCAGAGAAGAGCAGCAGGCCGCTATAAAGAAAATATCCGCTGAAAATAAGTCCCTCGTCGAAGGTCCCGCGCAGACGCAGCAGGAGCCAGATCTCCAGCTGCGTGAAGGGCGGGTAGTCGCCATAGGCGGAGGCCACGTTGCTGGCATAGCCGGCAAAGCCGTCCCGGAAATAGAGGCTCTTGATGTCCGCCCCCCAGAAGTTGTAGGCGTCCCACTCCAAAATGAGCCGCCGGTGCGCAAGCGCCGCGATCGCCGCCAGCGCCGCGGCGTTGATCCACACCTGAGGCTCCCGCAGGGGCGCGGCGGCCCAGCGCAGGGTCTTCCCCGCCCCCTCCCGGCGCATTTTGAGGAAAAGCGCCCCGGCCAGCGCGGCGAGGCACGCCGCGGCGATCCAGGCGATCAGAGAAAGCCGCCCCAGAAAGGCAAGGCCGTAGAGGACGATGCCCGCGCCGCACACGGCCACGGGGACCGTCCTGACAAGGCTCTCCCCGTGCCGCAGGGACAGGGCGAGGGCTATGGCGACGATGGAAACGGCGCTTATCACGGTGACCATGGCTGTACCTCCTCCGGCATCACCGGGCCGCGGGCTTTTTGAAGACCCACTTGCGCTCCACGATGTAGTTGACAACGAAAAGCACGCCGTCCACAACGATTTTGATGAGCACCGTCGGCACCGGCAGGCGGCTCAGCGCCGCCACGGTCCCGCCGCTCACCAGCATCACGGCCAGGAAGAGGCACAGATACCGAAGGGACTGGCCCCCGGTGTCCCCCCGGCTTCTGAAGGTGACGCGCTTGTTGAGGAAGAAATTCAGCGCCCCGGACAGGAGCCTCGCGGCCACCGTGGCGGCGAACACCCACCGCCTCCCCTCCGGGAAGAGCGCGCTCAAAAGCCAGAAGAGTCCGAGGTCCGCAAGGGCCGAGGCCGCCGCCACCAGCGCGAAGGTCAGGGGCCTGCGGTAGACCAGGTACGAGTCCCGCACCACCCGGAAATGGGACGCCTTGTTGTCGTTCAGATAGATCGTCTCGATGGGCTCCATAACGAAAGGCACCTTCGCCTCCGCCGCGTCCAGGAGGAAGTTGATCTCGTACTCGTACCGCTCCCCCTCGCCGGCCTCGGCCATGTCAAAAAGGGCCGCCGGGATGCCGCGCAGGCCCGTCTGGGTGTCGCCGCACCGGATGCCCGTCATCCATCGGAAAACGAGGGAGGTGATCCTGTTCCCGGCCCTGGACTTCCAGGGCACCGTCTCCCCGCTGAAATCCCGGACGCCCAGAATGAGGCTTCCGGGGTTTTCGTATGTCAGCTCCGCCACCCGCAGGACGTCCGCCGGGGCGTGCTGTCCGTCGGCGTCGGCGGTGACCACCCCCAGGCAGTTGGGGACGTTCTCCCGGATCCAGGCGATGCCCGTTTTCAGGGCCGCGCCCTTGCCCCGGTTTTGGGGATGGCGGCAGACGTGGACGCCCATGGCCTCCACGCTGTCAAAAAATTTCCGGCAGGCGCCGTCGCTCCCGTCGTCCACCACCACGACGCGTCCCGCGCCGTTCTCCAGAAGCCCGGAGACGGTCCTGACCAGCAGCTCATCCGGCTGATAGGCCGGTATCAGCACCGCGACATATTTGACGGCGTTTTCCAAGACGCGCACCTCCCGCCGAACCGGCCTCCGGGGCCTCCGCCCCGCCGGCCGCAGCTTTTGTTATTATACCACTCCGCCGCCTTTTTTGTCAATCTTCCCCGCTCCCCCGCCGCCGGCGGAGGGCGTTTTTCGCCAGGGACATCGAAAGCCCGGAGACTCGCGGCGGCGTGACACCGCCGCGAGTCTCCGGGCCTGCTGCCGTCCGGGGTGTCACCCCTCGCAGATATCCGCGAACGTCACGGGGACGATTTTTTGAAGATCCGGGGGGCTCAGCTCCACCTGATACCCCACCTTGCCGGCGGAGAAGGTGACGGTGTCGTAAAGCTGGGCCGTCTCGTCGATGACGGTCACGAACTGCTTTTTCATGCCGATGGGGGAACAGCCGCCGTGGATATAGCCGGTGAGGGGCAAAAGCTCCTTCTGGGGGATCATCCGAATGCTCTTCTCCCCCACCGCCCTGGCGGCCTTTTTGAGGTCCAACTCCCGCTCCACGGGGACCATAAAGACGTAGTGCTCGCCGGAGGCGGCCGCGGTGACCAGCGTCTTGAAGACGGCGTCCGGGTCCAGCCCCAGCGCCCGCGCCACCTCCGCGCCGCTGACGGCGCCGGTCTTCGTATAGTCCCTGGCGGTGTAAGGAACGCCGTGCTGGTCCAAAACCCGCATGACGTTGGTTTTTTCCGGTTTGGCGGCCATATCAGTAGATGTCCTGGACGACCTTCTCCGGCGGGACCTCCAGGCGCTCCGGGTGCATCAGGTTATGCTTGAGCATCTTGAGACCCTGGGCGTAGTTGTAGCCGTCGCAGATACGCTCGTCGGTGACGATGGTGTAATCCACGTACCGCTTCTCCTCCACCGTGCCGTCCTTACCCAGTTCATAGACCCGCCGCTTGGCGCCGAAGGCGATGAAGATGGGCAGGTTCCCGAAGTTATAAAGATGATGGTAAATGGGCGGGATGCCGAGAGAGCCGATGTCCGTGATGATCATGGACCCGTGGAAGGGGCTGGCCTCCAGCACGAGCTTGGGCATGATGTGGAAGTAGTCCAGGATGCACAGCACCCAGACGATGAACTTCAAGAGAAGCCGCGGGATCTTCACCAGCAGTCCCGCCAGGTCCCCGGTGGCCGTCTCGGACCCGTTTTTCACCTGGTCGATGGCGGCGTTCAGCTTATTATACACGTCGTAGACCGTGTCGGTGGGGTCGAAGACGACCTTGATGGACGTCTCGCCGCCGTTCTCCTCCATGGTCTTCTTGACGGTCATGACCACCTCGATATTTTTCCGCGCGTAGGCCCGCTGGCCGTTGATGTACCGGTTGAGCTGGGGCTTCTGGCTGATGGTGCGCACGTAGGCGGCGATGAACATGTGGAGCATCCCAAGGCCGGGGTAGCCGTTGCGGCGCTTCTCCCGCATGAACTTCTCCAGCTCCGTCACCTCCACGCTGTCCCGGAAGTAGTTGGAGGCGTCGCCCCGGTCGCGCATGACGAAGGCGGTGATGCGCATATACGGGGACATCCCCCGGATGCGCCGGCCGGCCTTGTTCTTCGGAAAAACAGGCACCTTTTCTTTCTTGGACATGGTGTTTCCCCCTATTCATCGCATAGATGGTAAAAGTATATATGATTTTCAAATAAGATGCAATCATTTTTTCTCAATTTGCTATAATTAAGACATACTGTTGATTTTTTAACAGATTTGTGCTATCATGACGGCAATAACAGGACAGAGGAGGAGGAAAATGGCCAATATCAAGGACAACCGCCGGTCCCTCTTCACCCGGGAGGCCCTGCGGCGGGCACTTTTGGACCTGATGCTGGAAAAGCCCGTCAACCGCATCACGGTGAAGGAGCTGTGCGCGGCGGCGGACATCAACCGGGGGACGTTTTACGCCCACTACGCAAGCCCGGAACAGCTTCTGGCGCAGGTGGAAAACGAGTTTTACCTGGACCTTTTGACCGAGGTGGCGTCCTTCCAGCAGGCCGACGACGTGGAGCGCATCTTCACCAAGGCTCTCTACGCCCTGAAGGACCGCCGGGAGCTTGCCAGCGTCCTCTTCGGCCCCAACGGGGACCGGGACTTTCTCACCCGCGTGGTCCGGGTGGCCCACGACATGTGCATCGTCCAGTGGAGCGGCGTCAGCCCCGAGGCGTCCCGGGAGGTGCTGGAGAAGCTCTACTCCTTCATCGCCTACGGCGTGGTGAAGCTTCTCCAGGAGTGGCTGGCCCAGGGGGCGGAGTCCTCTCCGGAGGAGCTGGCGGCGATCTTGACGGACTTGTGCAACTACGGCGTCAGCGGCTTTGTGGACCTTTCGCGCATCCAGCCGCCGGTGGAGCACCGCTACAAACGGCGGGAGGGGGAAACGCTGTGAAGATCTACCTCATCCGCCACGGGGAGACGGCCTGGAACCGGGAGAGCCGCATCCAGGGCCGGGAGGACGTGCCCCTGGACGGCGAGGGCCTCGCCCAGGCCCGGGCGCTGGCGGAGGCGTTCCGGCACGCGCCCCTGACCGCCGTCCTCACCAGTCCCCTCCTGCGGGCCCGGAAAACGGCGGAGCTCATCGCCTCCGCCGCCGGCACGGAGGTTTTTGTGGAGCCGGACCTCACCGAGCGGGACTTCGGCAGCGTCAGCGGCCATGTGGTGGACATCTTCAACCCGGAAAAGTACGCCACGGACTTGGAGCCCCTGGACGACGTGGCCGCCCGCGTCCTGGCGGTCCTCCGCCGATACGCCAATGAGCTTTCCGGCGACTTCGCCGCCGTCAGCCACGGCGGCGCCATCAACGCCTGCCTGCGCGCCCTCACCTCCGGCGCCCTCGGCAGCGGCAAGACCCGCCTCATCAACGCCGGCGTCTGCGTCCTGGAGGCCGAGAACGCCTCCCTCCGTCTCCTTCACCACAACCTCCCCGCCACCGCCCTGCGCTTCCCGGAGGAGGGAGAATAAACCCAAACATACGCGGCGAGGTATTCGAGCCTTCGTCCCCCGTCTTAGCCTTCCCCGCTTAGGCGGGGAAGGTGGCGCCCGCAGGCGCCGGATGAGGTGGAAGGGTTCGTTCATCGGAACCGCTCAAAAACCTCCGCCCTCCCACCTCACCCCTGCCCCTCCATCTCCGCGCTAAGAGCCGCCCCTTCGGGGCGGTTGCGCTCCGAAACGCGCCTGCGGGCGCAGCCGCCCCGCGGGGAGGGCTCTGGGACGGGGCGGGTGCCGTTTATCGCAACCGTTCCGGTAACACACCCACCCACGACACGTTGATCCCCCCATCGATCATTTTTTCCGGCGGCATGTACGTCGGAAAAAATACCTTTTGTCAAATCGAGTGTGCGAGCGAAGCGAGTGCGCGAGATTTGACAGCAGAAAGCCCCCGCTCGAATTCTGCGGAATTCGAGCGGGGGCTTTCGCACGTTCCCCTTTGGCATTGGAAGGCCGCAAAGCGGCCTTCCAAGCCAACTCAATGTACGACCACCGTCGTCCCCTCCGGGATGTTGTCGAAGATCCACTGGACGTCCTCGTCGTACATACGCACGCATCCCTTGCTGATGGGGTAGCCGATGGAGGGGTCCGTCAGGGCGGTGTGGCTGCGGTTCCAAAGGCGGGAGTGGAAGGCGTAGCCGCCGGTGAGGAAGTACACCACCGGACGGACGATGTAGGTGCTGTGGGTCCAGCCGTTTACCAGGCGCTGGCGGACCTTGGAGACGCTCACCGGCGTTGCGTGGCCGGCGCGGCCCGTGCCGCACAGGAAGGTCTTGACGAGCCGCCAGCTGCCCTGACTGCCCTCGAAGATGTTGACCCGCTGATAGGTCCTGTTGACCCAGATGATGTACGGCGTGTCGCTGGCGTAGCCCATGGCGTTGATCCAGACGGTCTTCACGTCCGCGTCATAGTCGTGGGCCAGAGCCCACTCCAGGGTGTAGTCTCCGGCGTAGTCGTGGGTGACGACGCTGAGGGCGTACTCCGGGGAGATACCTTTGAGCTTGGCGGTGGTCCGGGCCGAGGCCGCGGCGTCGTTCAGGGTCAGCCGGAGCTCCAGGCTCCCCGTGGAGTCGGCGGGCCGGAAGCCCAGGTCCCGGTCGAGGTCAACGGTGACGGGTATGGGCCCGACGGTCACGGTACGGCTCTCCACAAGCTGTCCGTCGGCGTACCAGGAGGCCAGGCACGTCAGGCTCACCGGGTTCGAGACCGTGGCGGAGGCGGTGACGTGGGCCAGCTTGTTGTGGCCGGCGGCCTGAAGGTCGATGGAAGCGCCGGAGAGGAGCGCGCCGGTGTTCGTGAGCCGCACGACGCCGTTCCTGGCGGCGCTCGTCCCGTCGGGATAGGTGAGGACGACCCCCACCCGCCGGTAATCGGGCATACCGGGGAAGAGCTCCAGGGGGAGGTAGAAGGTAAAGTCGTTCTCGCCGTCCTTCACCCGGACGGTCCTTTCACTGCCGGTGGAGACGCCGTCCACGGTCCAGGCAAGGGTGCAGGACGCCTTCTCAAAGCCCGCGACGTTCAGCGTCACCGGCAGCATGGCGGCGGCGTCAAAGGTCTCGGGGACCTCCAGGTCCACCCACAGCCCCCCGGCGCCGGCGGGGATCGCCTCCTGAGGGGTGCCGGGGACGTCGACCTTCGCGGAACGGGAGGCGACGGTCAGGTCCCATATGGTCGTCCCGCTCTTCAGCGCGCAGGCGTGCCCGCCCACAACGGCGGCGGCACAGCCCCCGGCGGCGGTGACGGTATTGCCCTCGCCGTCCAGCTCCAGCCGGGAGAGGTACGCCTGGGCGGTGACCGTGTTGTCCTCCGCCCGGTCGGTGAGGGTCAGGGCCGCGTTGGCCCCTCTGGCGACGGTCACGGTGTTCCCCCGGCCGGAGACGGCCAGGGCATCGGCGGAGGACACCGTCACGGTGCGGCCGTCGGCGGTGAGCTCCACCCGGTCGGCGTTGCGGACGGTGACAGACTCAGGCGCGCCGGGGGCGATGACCAGGGTCCCCACATGGCCGCTGTCCAGCGACAGGCTGTCGCCGGCGCCGCCGGCCAGGATGAGGCGTTCGATGTCGGTGCGGGCGTCGGTGAGGACGGCGGCGTCCTTGGAGAGCACCACCACTGTCCCGGCCTTGACGCCCCGCAGATCCGTCTCCCCGGCCCCGCGGGCCAGCCACACGGTCTTCCCGAGCGTCTTCCCCGAAAGCCCCTTGGCGCTGAGCAGGACGGCGGCGCCGGGAAGCTCCTCCGCCGGGGCGTCAAGGGTGGCCTCCGCGATCCGCAGGATCATGGTCACAAGCTCCGCCCGGGAGACGGAGGAATACGGATTCAGCCGTCCCCCCGAGCCGTTGACATAGCCCGCGGCAACCAGCGCCGCCGCGGCGGGCCTGTCCGCGTCCGCCAGCGTCCCGGCGTCCGAAAAAGCCTCCAGCGCCGCGTAGTCCGGCTCGGCGGGGATGAGCCGGAAGGCCTGGGCCAGGATATCAAAGGCCCTGGCCCTGGGGAAGCTGAGGCTCTCCAGCTCGTCGTTGCCGAAATCGATCTCCATGGCCCGGGCCGCGGCGGCGCAGCCGGCGTACCACGTCCCGGCGGGCACGTCCTGGTCCTCCGGCCTCACCTGGGCGTCCGGCCACAAAAGGCGGCACAGGATGGTCAGGGTCTGGGCCATGGTGGCCGGTTCGTCCGGGGCCAGGAGCCCCAGCTGGTTGCCGGACAGCAGTCCCTCGGCCACGGCCCTGCGCAGATAGGGCTCCGCCCAGTGGCCCACGCCGTCCGGGAACGCCTCCAGCTCCAACGCCCCGGCGCTCAGGGAGAGGGCCAGCGCGCAGGCAATAAGGAGCGCCAGGAACCGCGCGCTCTTTTTCAAACCGTGCATGGGTATCACCTCAAATCACAAAATGGGTCTAACCATGTATTTTATTAAAAATTTTCCGATTCGTCAACGCTTTCGCGCCATTTTTCGACACTTTTTTCCCACCCGCTCCCCCTTTTCCCTTTTCGGGCGGAGGGACTGGAAAAAAGAGTTGACGCGGCGGCGCGTTTGCGGTATGATGGGATTTAAGAATGGACATTCCGGCAAACCGGTATGGATGATTTGGGCTCACGGCCCATGGAGGGAACGGGAAAGATGAAGGTCTTCAAGGAAAATATCTATGCGCTCACCGGCCTTTCCAGACCGGACGGCGCCGCCGGAACGCTGACGGCCTACGTGCCGGAGGGGCCGGCCATGCCCCTGGTGGCCAAAAGGACCCGGCCGGCGGTGCTGATCCTCCCCGGCGGGGCCTACGCCTGGTGCTCGCCCCGGGAGGCCGAGCCCGTGGCCACGCGTTTTTGCGCCCACGGCTGGGCGGCCTTCGTGCTGGAGTATTCCTGCGCGCCCCACAGCTTCCCCACCTCCCTCCGGGAGGCCGCGGCGGCCATGCGGTATATCCGGGAAACCGCCCCGTCAAACGGCATCGACCCCCACATGGTGGCCGCCATTGGCTTTTCCGCCGGCGGGCACCTGTGCGGCACTTTGGGGACGATGTACGACTGCCCCGAGGTCCGGGACATCGCCCCGGCGGAGGTGATCCGCCCCGACGCCCTGGGGCTTTGCTACCCCGTGGCGGTGAGCTGGGGCCCCACCCACGAGGACAGCTTCGAGAACATCTCCGGCGGGGACCGGGCGCTCCGGGCGCGCTTGAGCTTAGAAAAGCTGGTCCGGCCGGACATGCCCCCCACCTTCCTCTGGCACACCAGGGACGACAACGCGGTACCCAGCCGCAACAGCCTCCTGACAGCCGCCGCCCTGAGCGAGCAGGGCGTGCGCTATGCCCTGCACATCTACGACCACGGCCGCCACGGCGTCTCCACCGGGGACGTGGTCACGAACCCGGACTTCGACGTGCCGGACCTGAGCTGGGATGTCGCCGGCTGGCCGGAGGCGCTGATCCGCTTCTTTGAGGAGACGGGCCTTCGCATCCGCGACGAGGAGGTGGCGCGATGAACTCCATCCTCTACGTGGGGGAGCACGCCAAGACCTTCGAGGTGCTGTGGCACACCCACCAGGAGTGGGAGCTTGTCTACTGCACCGGCGGGGAGGGCGTCTTCCAGTTTGAGGGCGGCGCCGCCGTCGCCTACCGGGAGGGGGACGTGGTGGTCATCCCGCCCAGGACGCCCCACACCAACATAAGCTCCGACGGCTTCACAAATATTCACATGCGTATGGACACACCGGCTTTTCACGCCAAGAGCGCCTTCCGTATGTCCGACGCCGAGGGCCGCTTCGGCTTTGCCTTCCGGGAAGCCAAATACTATTACGGCGCGGACGTGACGAAAAAGGAGCTGGTGCTGGAGGCCCTGGGGGACCTCATCGCCAGCTACTTCATGGTGCGTCTCTCCAACTCCGGCTTCTCCGAGCCCGTGGAGCAGATCCGCGTCGCCATCATGCACTCCTACACACAGCCGGACTTCGCCCTGGACGAGACGATCCGGGAGCTGCCCTTCCACTACGACTATGTGCGCAAGCTCTTCAAAAAAGAGGTAGGCGTCACGCCCTTAGAGTATATGACCGGCCTTCGCATGAAGAAGGCGGAAACCATGCTCTCCTCCGCCTGGAGCCGGGACTACTCCGTGGCCGAGGTGGCGGAGATGTGCGGCTACTCCGACCCTCTCTACTTCTCCCGTGTCTTCAACAAGCACTACGGCTGTTCCCCCTCCGCCTTCGCCAAGCGCTGTGCCGCCAGGCCGGACGCAAATTTGAACGAAAAACCTCTTGATTAAGTGATATACCGCTGGTATAATGGATAAAAATGACGCCGCGTTTTGTGCGTTTGCACAAATCCGGCGAAAAAATGAATCTGATTAGGAGGGATCTCTATGCATATCAATTTCGACGTCCGTTACGCCAACCACCCCGACGACTCCAAGCACTACACCACCGCCGACCTGCGCCGGCACTACCACATCTCCCACATCTTCGAGCCGGACTCCATCAACCTCACCTACTCCCACCAGGACCGCATCATCGCCGGCGGCATCATGCCGGTGGAGGAGGACCTGGTCCTCGGCTCCTTCAAGGAGCTGGCGGCCCCCTACTTCCTGGAGCGCCGGGAGCTGGGCGCCATCAACATCGGCGGCCCCGGCGTCATGGTGCTGGACGGCGTGGAGTACAAGGTAGGCACCAAGGACGGCATCTATGTGGGCATGGGCACCAAGGAGCTGGTGTTCAAATCCGCCGACAAGGCCAACCCCGCCAAATTCTACGTCAATTCCAGCCCCGCCCACCGCACCTGCCCCACGGTGCTGATCCCCATGGAGAAGGCCCGTTACAACCATCTGGGCAGCCAGGAGACGGTCAACGAGCGCATCCTGCGCCAGTATATCCACCCCGCCGTGTGCGAGAGCTGCCAGCTCTCCATGGGCATGACCGCCCTGCTGCCGGGCAACGTCTGGAACACCATGCCCAGCCACACCCATGAGCGCCGGATGGAGGTCTATATGTACTTCGAGGTCGCCCCCGACCAGTGCGTGTTCCACATGATGGGCCAGCCCCAGGAGACCCGTCATCTGGTGATGCACAACGAGGAGGCCGTCATCTCCCCCAGCTGGTCCATCCACTCCGGCGTGGGCACCGCCAACTACACCTTCATCTGGGGCATGTGCGGCGAGAACCAGGACTTCGACGACATGGACGGCATCCCCACCCAGGACCTGAAATAAAGGAGGCCACGGAATGAACACCATCGAACGCTATGTGGAGCGGG
Organism: uncultured Oscillospiraceae bacterium; assembly: GCA_947588605.1. GTDB lineage: Bacteria > Bacillota > Clostridia > Oscillospirales > Oscillospiraceae > RUG626. The sequence continues at coordinate 1,197 of CANPYK010000028.1, read as the reverse complement.
TCATGGCCGACTCCACCCCCAGCACGCCTCTCTGGAACATCGAGAAGATCAAGGAGGGCAAGATCAACGGCTGGAACTACATCGACGGCTGTATGATGATCTCCCTTCTCAACCTCTACAACATCACCGGCGAGAAGCGCTACCTCGACTTCGTGGACAATTTCATCGACTTCTACGTCCACGAGGACGGCACCCTCCTGGGCTACCACGAGGAGGACTACAACCTGGACAACATCTGCGAGGGCCGGGTCCTCTTCGACCTCTACGCCGCCACCGGCAAGGAGAAGTACCGCAAGGGCATCGAGGTCCTCCACGACCAGCTCCTCCACCAGCCCCGCACCGTGGAGGGGAACTTCTGGCACAAGGCCATCTACCCCAACCAGGTCTGGCTGGACGGGCTTTATATGGCCCAGGTCTTCAACACCCGCTACACCACGGAGTTTGAAAACTGCGCCGGCTACGACGACATCCGCCGCCAGTTCCACACCGTCCACGAGAAGATGCTGGACCCCGAGACGGGCCTGTACCGCCACGGCTACGACGCCAGCCGCAAGGCCTTCTGGGCCGGCGAGGACGGCAAGTCCAAAAATCCCTGGCTGCGCTCCCTGGGCTGGTTCGCCGCCGCCTTGGTGGACGTCATCGGCTACATCGCCCCCGGCCACGACGACTTTAAAAACGAGATGATCGCCATCGCCCGTGAGCTTGCCCACAACCTCATCCCCTATGTGGATCTGGACTCCGGTATGCTCTACCAGGTCCCCAACCAGGTGGGCCGGGAGGGCAACTACCCCGAGACCTCCGGCAGCGCCATGGTTGCCTACTTCTTCCTCAAGGGCGCGCGCCTGGGCATCCTGGAGTACAGTTGCTGCCCCCGCGGCGAGGCCATCTTCCAGTCCATCTGCGACCGCTACCTCACCGAACGGGACGGCAAGCTTAACCTCGGCGGCATCTGCCTCGTCGCCGGCCTCGGCCCGGAGAACAACCGCCGCCGCGACGGCTCCTACGAGTATTACATCTCCGAGCCCATCGTCGAAAACGACGCCAAGGGCGTCGCCCCCTTCCTCATGTGCTACACCGAGCACCTCCTCAGCCACGAGCTGGATGAAGAATAACTGGCTTTAAAGGGGCTGTGAAAAAAGTCTCGTAAAAAAGGAAGAGAGTTACCAAGGATTCCTTGGCAACTCTCTTCTTTTTTGG
>CANPYK010000027.1 GCA_947588605.1 uncultured Oscillospiraceae bacterium | reverse complement strand
CGCAGCGTCCGCGCCACCTTCCGCACCACCAGCCACCGGTGCCCCGGCTCGCTGGTGACCCGCTCCAGCACCTTGCGCCCGGCGAAAATGGACTTCCCGGACCCGCCCCCGCCCTTGAGCACCAGATACCGGTGCTTATCAAAATAAAGCGGCATAAACGCCTCGTTGGACGTCTCCCGAAGCCCCTTATACCAAATCGCTGCGTCGACGGCGGCGTCAATCCTCGTCTTGTCCATCTTCTCCGGCCTCGGCAGCCGCCGCCCGGATCAGCTCCATCTTCTCCTCCATGGTCATCCCGCCGGCCGCCAACGCCTTGCGCGTCTCCGTCCCGACCTCGATCTCCCGCTTCTCCTTCCAGGCGTAGTTGGAGGAAAGGTTGAAGATGATCCCCTGTACCCCTTTCTGCCGGGTCATCAGCTCCCGCTCCAGATACGCCTCGATCCGCGCCTTCGCCCGGTCGCACACCCACGCAATATCGGCGTTGTCCCCGTTTGCGTAGTTGCACCAGGTCTTCTTGGAGATCCCGAGCCAGAGGAGCATATCCGTGAAGCTGGGCGGCACGATGTATTCCGGCACCCTCACCGGCTCCAAGTCGTCATTGAGAAGCGCCAACCCCGTGTCCGTGTCCTTCACGTTCACGGTCCTGGTGATGGACCGGAAGTACCCCTCCACGGCCCTCCTGAAGGCCGCCGCCGTCCCATACTTCCTGGGCCTCCCGATCCCGCCTTCCTTCTCGATCTTCCCCACGCCTCTCACCCCTTTTCCAATATCCTACCACAAAAGTAATGCTTCTAAGTCTCAACTTTTGCCGTCTCGGTTTGCCGTGCGAGGTCCCCAAAAAATCATTGACACCCCCTTGAGGCTGTTGTAAAATAAACATGAAGGGAGGGCATGACCATGCCGACTGAGAACGAGCGCAAGGATATCCAGAAGTCAATGGCCTACGATCTCCTGAAGATCTTCCGGTCCGACCCGGAAAAGACCTACACCCCCGAGGAGATAGAAAAGCTCATTGACGCCTACATCGACGGCGCGAAACAGTAAGAGGTTTCGGCTGCGCCGATCATCCCACCTCACCCCTGCCCCTCTCCCCCCCCAGGCGGAGAGGGCTAACGAAAAGGCGGCCCCGGAGTCCAAGTCTCCGGGGCCGCTCTTTATCCGCAAAAAAGCGCCCCCAAAAAGGCGCGCGTTAAGAAGACGCGCCCGCGCGCGCCCCCGTTTCGGGTGTAAAAAAGGCCATCAGTGCCCCAGTGTCACAGCTCCTCCGGGAACCCCTCATAGTACCGCTTCACGCACCGGTACAGCGTGGCACGGGAAAGGTAATGCTTCCCGCATATCTCCGTTGCCGTCCTGTCCGTAGTCAGAAACTCCCGAAGCGCCTTCCAGTACTCCCCGCCGTACCGCCGGCAGAGCTCGTCGATCGTCCGCCGCCTCTCCGGTTCCAGCTCCCGGTACTTCCTGCTGAGAAAGTAAATATACCCTTGCCTGTCATACCCAACATCAATTCCCGGCTTATATCGAAACATCGTCGTCGCGGAAGCCGCGATACCTCACCATGCCGCCAGCGGCATGGTTCAGTCGCCGGCTTCGCTCCTCCTCTCCCCAAAAAACCTCCGATTTTTCGGGGCCCCCCTTGGAAGCCCCATCTTCGTCAAACTACGCGACCCATTTACAAGGCTAATCATAGGCCGCGACAGCGGCCATATTTTTCTCCCGCCCTACCTTCTCCTCTTCTCGTCCCTCGGCGGGATGCGCACATACCTATAATATATAAACCCGTACTTCCCCGCCCTGGCCTCCACCAGCTTGTACCCCTTCGGAGGCCTGGGCGGCTTTTCCACGGTGTATTTCCGCTTTACAGTTTTTGGTTTCTCCGTCTCCGGCCGGTTCAGGTTGTTGGTCTGCTTCCAGCGCCGCCGGCCGCCCTGCTCCGGCGTCCAGTGGTCGTGGAGGTACTTGGCTAAGCTCGCGTAGTCCCGCCCGTGGTCCACGCCATTATAGTAGTTGTGCGCCCTCAGCGGCTCGGCCCGCTCCACCTTCCCGTACTTCCAGTACTTCCGCAGCTCCTCCGCCGGCACGCCGTCCGACACCATGTGGTAGTGGATCCGGTGCGTGTGCTTTCCCCGCCCCATCACCACCACCAGCTTCACGTCCGGGTGGTGGTACTTCAATACCCTTATGTAAGCGTTCAGAATGGCCCTGGCCTCGTCAAAGTCGTGGCATTCATCCTCCGGCCCCAGGGTCAGGGTGGAATAGAGGGACGTGGGCGGGAAGCAGTTCAGGAGCTTCGTGAACCGCCGCAGGGAGACGGCGGCGTTGAACCGGTCCCGCTCCTCCCGGCTCTCAAACCTGGGCCTCGGCTCCGCCCGCCACAGGCTCCCCTCCCCATCGGCCACGTTATAGACGATCTGCTCACACACATCCCCCGCAAACTCCCGCCTCTTGACCCTGACCACTGTAACTCAGCTCCTTTATTTACCGGTCATTTGCCGGCATGAACTGTCGCGAAAAAACGCGACAGTTCATGCCCCCGCTCCCCGGAAGCACTCCCGAATCACGCCGCCCCGCGTCTCAAACTCCACCACATGGAACCTCCCCGCCGGGTGGACGTACACCACCTTACCTCTCATCCGTCCTCTTCCAAAGGTCGCCGGCCTCCTGCTCACCGTCTCCCCCAGCTCCGCCGCCTCCCCACTCGCGGCCTCTTCCACTTCCACAACTTCCTTCCGCGCCCTGAACATGGGCTTTGTGTAATGCCGTTTCTTTTTCATAAAGTCTCCTTTCTTTTTAGCCCCTCCCTCGTCGTCGCACGAGCCGCTTTACCTCGGCCTCCCGTTGGTCGGCCTCAGGCGCTGGCTCGGCTCCTCCTCTCCCCACGCGTCAGGCCGCGTGGGGTCCCCAGTGTCGCCTTCGGGCGCAGTGTTCGCTCGTCCTCCACCCAAAGGAGGTGAGATAATGAACAGGCCCAAGCAATACGCGATAGACGCCGCAAAGGAGATCACCATAGCCGCTATGTCCAGCACCGAAAGTTCCGCGCCTTGGATGAGCGATGAAACCGTGGCAGAATTCTTTGAGACTGTCTACAAAAAGGTCCTCGAAATTGCCGAGGACGTGCATAAGACCGAGGGTTAATTCGTCTTGTCGTATTCGATCAGCACCGCCGCGATCTTGGCCAGAGCTTCCGCCTCTGCCGTGATCGCGGTCTTTTCTCTCACGACCCGCTCCATGGCCTCGATAAGTATTTCGACAACCCTCTTTTTTTGTTCCGATGACACATTTCTCACCCCCTCTCCCGCTCAAACGCGATCTGCTCAAACGGTATGCCCGTGATCCCGCAGAACGCCCGCGCCTGACCAACGGTCACAAGCTCCGGGTTTTTCTCCAGCTTCATGTAGCGGTCCCTGGAAATTCCCATTTCAGCCGCCGTCTTTTCCTGCGTCAGCCCCGCCAGCAGCCTCGCCTGTTTCACCGTGTAAACCCGCTCCATCCCGCTCACCCCCTTTCACGCGCTCCGCCCCTTGGACCTTGCCACAATGTGTACGCCATACGGGGAAACCTCGATGCTTTCCACATGATAGCTTTTCAAAGGACCATGACCGTTAAGGCGAAGACCCACTTTGTAAGTATCTCCACGCCTCGAACCATCCGAATACGTCACTGGCAAAGACTAATCGTCGATTTTCAATCTCTCCAGCAGCTCCCCAAGCTTCATCCCCGCTCACGCCCCTTTCTCAAACAGCTCGTCCACCGTACATCCCAGCGCCCGACAGATCGGCAGCACCTCGTCAGCGTAGACAACGCGCTTCAGGTTCAGAATCCTTGAAAAGACGTCTCTCCTGATACCCGCTTTGTCAGCAATCGCGCTGGGCCGCTTGTCTTCTCTGTCGATAATTTCCCGGATTTTCAAATTAACCTCCATACTTCTCACCCTTCGAACCCCCTTTCTAGTTTTGAATCTCACAAAACTCAATAAGTCGTTGAGTGTCAAGACCTTTTTTGAAATTTTCTAAATAAATTGTTGACAAATCAGCAACAGCACTCTATTCTTATTATTGAGGTGATAGAAATGAGCGTTACAGAGATAGGCCGCAGATTAAAAAACGCCCGCTTAAATGCGGGCTTTACGCAGGCAGAAGTAGCCGAAAAGCTTAAGATAACCTATCAGGCAATAAGCAACTACGAGCGCGGAATAAATAAAGTAGACACAGATACGCTGATAAGACTTTGCGAAGTTTACGGCATCAAAGTTTCGCAAATTCTTACATCCCCGGTTTGGGACAACGAAATGTTGAATATGTATAAAAGCGCCAAGACGGATGAGGAAAAGAAGCGCTTCATTGAACTTTGGGGAACTCCTGCCGAGCTGATGGAAGCTGAAAACAACAGGCGCGAACCAGATCCCGCTCCCCTCTCTGCCGAAGACGAAGCGGTATTATATGCGTATCACCACGCCGAGTCAGATGACCGCAAGGCATTCGTCTCCATAATTGGAAAATACATCCCGGTTTCTTCATTACCTGAGAGCGGTATTCGAAAGCTCATTCGCCTTAGCGAAGAGCTCAACCCCGAAGGACTGGAAAAGCTAATTGACACCGCCGATGATATGGTCCGCTCTGGCAAGTATAAAAAATATAACCCGGATAGCGTGGGCAAGAAAGAAGCTTGAGGGCTGTAAAAGATGAAAGAGAAGTTTGCGTATGCAGGTTTATGCGTTCTGCTTCTTACCCCGGTGATATTGACAGCACTATTGCACTATCCTCCAGGTGCGGCAGTTCTCATATACGTTTTTGTCGCCGCCTGTTATGAGTTTTCCCGTTCTACATTAAAGAAGCATGAACACCAGCGCCTATTCGAGGGGCAGGTCGCCGGCTTCTATGCCTCACTCGCCGTATCCGACATCATAGATGATTTCACTGCCAAAGAATTGTATCGTTTCTCATTAGACGAGATGGCCCGCTGTCGGTCAATTAAAAACGAAAGGCCCGCTCTGCAGGAAGACCCAATATATTACGCCATGGGCTATTTTGGAGAGTTTGCGCTTCTCTGCGCCATCAAATATGCAGAAGGTCCCGGAAGCAAATACGGCGATACCAAACAAATTTTGGAATATTGCCATAGCCATACGCGCGAAGCCAAACGCCTCACTAATACTCCCAATGAGTGGGATCAGTCGTTACGCTAATTGATTTTAAGGAGGATCCCCATGTCCTGCAAAAACATATCACTTGTCAAGCCGGACTCAGCCGTTCATATAATAAGTAATATCAAGTATTCCATAGACGAGCCCGACATTGAATTGAACATCACCAAAGAACAGTTCCTTGTAGCTGTGAATCAGGAGCTGGCCGACTCTCCGTATGTGCCCTCCAAATATGACGGTCTCCACAACCCTTACACTGGGAAGATAGTGCGCTCACAGGCAGATTATGAGGAGTATATACGTGAGTACACATTTCACCGCCTTTGTGAGGAAGGAACAGTCTCGGCATACAACGCAAAAGTTTCCGCCGAATTGAAACGCGTTGAGGTACGTCACAAAGAAGAAAACGCAAAACTTCGGCATCGGTACAGGAGCCTTCTTCTTATTGCCTGTGTCGCTTTGATTTCCTCGTTTATATATATTGGCGTCACTCCATCCCAAGAGGAAGCATACAAGTCAGGATATGACAGTGGCTACGATATTGCCAAAAGTGATTCTGAAAGTGCCGCTTCTTCCGCCTTCAATGAAGGCTATAACGCGGCAAAGTCAGAATTCAACGGAGACATTTCCGACGCCTATGACGACGGGTTCAACAGAGGATACTCCGACGGAAAAAGCACCGGATATGATAGCGGATATGCCGCCGGTCTCAAGGAGGGCCAGTCCAAGCCAAGCTCATCAAGCGGGAGCACCTCCGGCAATTCTCCCAACGGTTCTTCCGGCGGGACCACATCGTCTACAAGTCAAACCTCCACCGTGTATATAACAGAGTCCGGTTCAAAATATCACAGAGGCAGTTGCAGCTATCTAAGCAATAGCAAGATTTCCATCTCTCTTTCATCAGCCAAAGCACAGGGCTACACTCCCTGCTCCCGCTGCAACCCACCAAGATAGTTAACAAATGCCGAGCACGAAGGAGGCTTCCCCATGAAAAACTCCTTTCCCGGCATCATCGGCCTCATCGGCGAAGCCATCGCCTTCACCATCTTAGTCCGGCACGAATAGGGAGGCACCCCTTAAGTCAACCGCTTGTTGCAATAATTTAATATTTGGCCTACATCTTGTACTTGCATTTTCTCTCCGATCCGCGGTATAATGGTATTGCGGGAGGGATCCCGCCGACAGGAAAACAGCGTCCCCGCTGTTGCCTGCCGCTCCCAAGCGGAAAGCCCGAGCCGAAAATCGGGACCGGAAAAAGCGGAGAGTCCGCGCCGTAAGGCGGAACCGGAAAAAGCGGAGATCCCTTGCCGTAAGTAGGGACTTAAAAAGCAGGGTAGGCTTTTCGGCCTGCCCTGTCTTTTTTGGAAAGGAGAAATATATGGAACCTTTAAGGATCTATCGCATCGAGGACAAATACGTTCGTTTTCTGAAAAGCCGCGACAACCGCGTCCAGGACAACAAGGGCCGCCGCCGTCCTTATGTGGGCATTGTCCTTTATATTGGCGAGTTCCGTTACTTTGTGCCGATGGAATCCCCAAAGCCCAATCATGTCAACATTCACTCCGGGCGTCACATCCTGAAGCTCGACAATGGAAAACTCGGTCTTCTCGGCTTTAACAATATGCTCCCGGTGCCGGAATCCGCACTGATTACCTTTGACTTCAACAATGAGCCGGATAAACAGTATGCCGAACTTCTGCGCCGTCAGGCCGTCTACATAAACCGGAATAAGGCAGATGTTCTTTCCCACGCGTCACAGACCTATTTTGCCGCCGTGAAAAAGAACAATGATTTTCTAAACAGGATATGCTGTGATTTTAAAAAGCTGGAAAGAGCCTGCTCCCAGTATGACCCAAACAGGTAAACTCCCCGGAGGCTTCCCCATGAAAAACTCCTTTCCCGGCATCATCGGCCTCATCGGCGCCGCCCTTCTCAAGCTCATCTACGGTCCCGCGTATGAACGGCGCTGGTGGGCCGACCCGGATTCCGGCGTCAAGGGCGTGGAGGCCGTCCTGTCCTTCTGCGCGGTCATGTGGGTGATGCTCCTGGTCCTCCTGTTCACCGACACCGTCCCGCTCCACGCCCTCATCTACATCGCCGCCTTCCCCACCTTCCTCGCCGTCTGGCTCCTGCTTGTACGGCGTAAACACTGACCACCCCTCCACACAAAAAAGCGGACGGCTTCCGCCATCCGCTTCCTTTTCCGGTTCCCTGTCATTATGTATATTCGTTTCCCTTGAACATTCTGATCATCTGCACAAGGCAGTCTCCGTGTATTCCGGTCTCGTCCGAATCAATTGGCCGTCTGTCAAACTCGCGGAACCCATGTCTCTCGTAAAATTCGATGAGCTTTGGCTTGTCCTCACATTCAAGATAGGCAAACCGCCCGCCAAGGTCGTACTGTATGGCTTTGATCTTATTGCAGGCTATCCCCATCAGCTCATCGCCCGTGATGAGCTTGTTGTACCCCATGATAAAGTTCTTTCCGAGCTGCGCGATCAGCGGGATCGCCAACTGATAGGATTTCAAACAGTCGTCATAAGTGGCGTGTTTTGCCAGTTTCTTTCTCGTCTCTCCTTTAACTGCTTTCGCTGAGACTGTGATAAATTTGTTGGCAAGAGAGAAGTACCCCACAAGGACAGGCTCTTTCTTGTATGACGCAAAGACAAGATGTGTTTGGGCCCATCCCTGCTTCATAAAATCGATTGCTTTTAATCTCAGAAAGTCCTGAACATCGAGGTTCAGCGGGCACAAAAAAGCGGAGAGTATGTTCTTTGCCGCATCCTCTCCCAGACCGTCTATCAGCGTTCTCACATTAACAACTTTGAAACCTTCCATCAGCCTTTTCCGAACATCTTCCTCACTTCATCGGCGTTCGCGTCTGATACGCTTCTACTATAGCTCACCCTGCACCCCGGCTTGGCTGCCGCGTCGTCGAGAGCGCGGACGAGCTTCTTGGCCGATTTGCTGTCCTTGATACGGACAGTCTTATAAATGCTCTTAGTGGCCATGCCCGTTCACTCCTTTTCTTGACGGTGGTGGGCCCCACCGCGACTATATTATACTATGCCCATTTCAATTTGTAAACTCCCTGTTGTTAAACTTTTTTATTTTTTAAGACGGTTTAAGACGGTTTTTAACGTTTTAAGCCACCCCGAAAGGAGGTCCCCATGAAAGTCCCCAAGCCCCGGAGGATGACCTCCGGCAATTACTTCATCCAGCTCCGCCTGGGCGGTAAGAGCATCACCGTCACGGCCCCCTCGGAACGCGAGTGCGTCCGCCAGGCCGAGTACGTCAAGTCCGAGTACCTCACCGGCCGGCGCGCCGCCCCGCCCGAGGAAGTCCCGAAGCTCCCCACCCTGGGGCAGGCCGTGGACAAGTACATCGCCGACCGCTCCTCCGTCCTCTCCCCCTCCACCGTCCGGGGCTACAAGACGATCCGCCGCTCCCGGTTTCAGTCCCTGATGGACACCTCCCTTTCCGAACTCTCCCCGGACAAATGGCAGCGGACCGTCAGCCTTGAGGCGCAGAAGTGCTCCGCCAAGACCCTGAAAAACGCCTGGGGCTTTCTCGCTTCCGTCCTCTCCGATGCCGGCGCCCCCGTGCCGAAGGTCAAGCTCCCCCAGGTCGTGCCCAACGAGCGCCCCTTCCTGGAGCCCGAGGAGATCCGCCCCTTCATCACCGCCGTCCACGGCACACCCGTCGAGATCCCCGCCCTCCTGGCCCTCCACAGCCTCCGCCGCTCCGAGATCATGGCCCTCAAGTGGGAGAACATCGACCTTGAAAAGCGCACCATCCGCGTCAGCGGCGCCGCCGTCTACAACGAGGACAACGTCCTGAAGCAGAAGAAGGAGAACAAGAACAAAAGCTCCGCCCGCACGATCCCCATCCTGATAGACGAGCTCCACGCCGCCCTCTCCGCCGCGAAAAAAGATTCCGGGCTTGTGATGACGTGCAACCCCAATACCATCTGGGCGCAGATCAACCGCGTCTGTGAAAAGAACAGCCTCCCCCAGATCGGCACCCACGGCCTCCGCCACAGCTTCGTCTCCCTGGCCTACCACCTGGGCGTCCCGGAGAAAATCGTCATGGAGCTCGGCGGCTGGTCCGATTACCAGACCATGCGTAAGATCTACACCCACATTGCCAAAAGCGACATCACCAAATATACCGGTGAATTACAAAAATTTTTCTCTCCCCCCGCTCCCCCTTCCCCTGATTCCCCCGAAAAGGAAAACTCCCCGGAACAAACCGGGGAATTAAGTTAGCATTCCAGTTAGCATTTTCTCTTCAAAATATGCTAATCGCCCCTCCATTCACAGCTTCCCGCCCCTCATTTCTGAAACCCCTAAAACTCCCGCATCCTTACTCCCCCAACACAAAATAAGAAAACGCCCGGTTTCCCGGACGTTTTCTTTTGGTCGGAGTGGCGGGACTTGAACCCGCGGCCTCATGGTCCCGAACCATGCGCGATACCAAACTTCGCCACACCCCGAAGCGCTACACTATTATAGTGAGGTTTGGGGGGAATGTCAAGGATTTTTTTGGCCCTCCGTGTTTTTTGCGGAGGGCCGGGGTCATTTTTTCGGGATGTCGCGGGTGACGACCAGGTCCGCGCCGGTGGCGAGGACATCCTTCACCAGCACGTCGCCCACATGGACGGGGGCGGCGGGCTCCAGATCGTTCAGGGCGGCCATGAGGGCGGCCACCTGGTCCTTCGGGATGGGGGCAGAGGTCTTCACGGGACAGCGGGGGTAGGTCCCGCCGGTAAGGCGGACGGTGGAGGTCACCACCCTCGTGGGGTGGGTCAGCTCCGCTTTGGCGTAGGCCGCGCCGCGGGGGCAGAAGTTGCCGGTGACGTTGAGGTCGTCGTCCACCTTCATGTGACAGCCCCGGGGGCAGACGATGCAGACAAGCTCTCTCATTTATCCCGCCTCCTTTACCGATACGGTGACCGCGCCCGTGACGCCCTCCAAAAGCGCCTTCGGCAGGGTGATGTGCTCCATCTCGCCGGGGGCGAGGCGGTCGCGCTTGAAGGCGGCGAGCCTGCGCTCCCCCGCTGTCACAAGAATTTCCGATTTTCCGCATATCCGGTTGACCCGGAAGAAGACCTCCACGGCCTTGTCCACATTGGCCGGACGGACGCGCTGGGGAACGGTGTAGCTCACGGCGTCACCGTTTTGGAGGGGAATGGCCTCCCCCGCCGGCTCGCCGCCCAGCACATATTTGGCCGCCGCCGCGCCGGCGCGCTGGCTCTCCTGGGTCACGAAGTCCACCAGGTCGTGGACGTGCGTCACGTTCCCGCAGGTGAAGACACCGGGAAGGCTCGTCTCCATGTTCTCGTAGACCACCGCGCCCTTGGTGCGCGGGTCGAGCTCGATGCCCGCGCGGGTGTTCAGCTCCGTCTCCGGGATGAGGCCCACGGACAAAAGGAGCGTGTCGCAGTCGAAGACCATCTCCGTGCCGGGGATGGGCTGGCGGCGCTGGTCCACCCGGCTCACCACCACCTGCTCCACCCGCCGGTCGCCGCGGATCTCCGTGACCGTGTGGGAGAGGTAGAGAGGGATTCCGAAATCTTCCAAACACTGGACGATGTTGCGCGTCAGGCCCCCCGAGTAGGGCATGACCTCCACGCAGGCCAGGACCTTGGCCCCCTCCAGGGTCATGCGGCGGGCCATGATGAGGCCGATATCGCCGGAGCCCAAAATGACCACGCGCTTACCGGGCATGAACCCCTCCACGTTCACGTACCGCTGGGCAGCCCCGGCGGTGAGGACGCCGGCGGGGCGCGTTCCCGGCGTGCCGATGGCCCCCCGCGTGCGCTCCCGGCAGCCCATGGCCAGGATAACGGACTTTGCCTCCTCGACGCGGTAGCCCGTGGCGGGGCCGGTCATGTGGACCTTCCTGTCCGGCGTCACGTCCAGGACCATGGTGTCCGTGCGGACCTCCACGCCGGTCTTTTGGAGAAGCTCCACAAACCGGTGGGCGTACTCGGGGCCGGTGAGCTCCTCTTTGAAGTACGTCAGGCCGAAGCCGTTGTGGATGCACTGGTTGAGGATGCCGCCCAGCTCCCGGTCCCGCTCCACGATGAGGATGGAGCGCAGGCCGCTGTCCCAGGCGTACACGGCGGCGGCAAGGCCGGCGGGGCCTCCGCCCACGACGATCAGGTCATACATCCGCTCCCGCCTCCTTCGTCTTCCCCACCAGGATCCGGCTCCCAGTCCTGTCCTGCAAAATTTCGTCCGGCGTTACGCCAAGCTCCCGCGCTAAAATGTCCACCACGCGGGGTCCGCAAAAGCCCCCCTGGCACCGGCCCATGCCGGCGTTGACCCGGCGCTTCACGCCGTCCACCGTGCGGGGCGGGATGGGCGAACGGAGGCTTTCCAAAATCTCCCCCTCCGTCACCGTCTCGCACCGGCAGATGACCCGGCCGTAGGCGGGATCGCGCGAAACTAAGGCCGCGCGGTCCTCGGACGAGAGCTCCTTAAAGCGCGTCCTGCGGCGCTCCAGGGTAAAATCGGGCTTTGCCTCCATAGGAAGCCCGTCCTCTTTCAAAAGCTCCGCCGCGTACTCGCCGATGGCCGACGCGGAGGTGAGCCCCGGCGAGCAAATAGCCGCCAGGTCCAAAAAACCCGGCGCTTTGAAGCCGATGACGAAGTCCTCCCGGCCGGAATTAGCCCGGACGCCGGAGAAATTGCGGATGGACTGGCCGAAATTCAGGCCCGGCACGGAGAGCATAGCGGTCCTTTTCACAAAATCCAGCCCCTCCGCCGTGGTGGCGGTGTCGTGGGGCGCGGAGGCCTCGGCGTTGGGGCCGACAATCAGGTTCCCGTGGACCGTGGGGCCCACCAGAACGCCCTTCCCCCGCTCCGACGGGCACTGGAAAATGACGGCGCTCACCCGTTTGCCCTCGGACTTGTCCAGGATGTAATATTCCCCCCGGCTGGGCTTGATATCAAATTCATGGGGCGCGGCCATGTCGTGGATAAGAGCCGAATCCACCCCGGCGGCGTTCACCACATACCGGGCCGCGAAGTCGCCGCGGGTGGTGTGGACCAGCCACCCCTCCCCCGCCCGCTCAAGGCCGGTGACGGCTGTCTCCAGATGGAGCGCCGCGCCGTTTTTGACCGCCGTCTCCGCCATGGCAAGGCACAGCTCCCAGGGGGAGACGATGCCCGCCGTTGGGGCCCAGAGGGCGGCCAGGACCTTATCGGACAGGTGGGGCTCCCGCCGCCGCGCCTCGTCGCCGGAGAGGATCTCCAGCCCCGGCACGCCGTTTTGGATACCCCGATCGAGAAGCGTGCGCAGCGTCCCCACCTCCTCCTCCGAGAAGGCCAGCACCAGGGACCCGCAGTTTTGATAGGGCACATCCAGCTTTCCGCACAGCTCCGCCGTGCGGGCACAGCCCCGGACGTTGAGCTTTGCCATCAGCGTCCCGGGCTTGGGGTCGTACCCGGCGTGGACAATGGCGGAATTGGCGCGGGTCGCCCCCAGCGCCACGTCGTTTTCCCGCTCCAGCACCGCCACGTCCAGCCGGTATCGGGACAGCTCCATGGCCGTGGCCGCGCCGGTGACGCCGCATCCGATGATCAATACGTCGATCAATGGCCTTGCCTCCTTTGTGTCAAAAATCGTCTCTCATTCCTCTACCATGGCGAGGAAGGTTTGGAAAAATGCAGGGTTCGTCTTCTGGATGTTCACGATGGACCCGTCCTCCGCAAGATAACAGTGCTGGCTGGTCCCCGTGGCGCGCAAGGTCCCGTCCGGGCCCTTCACCTGGTAGCGAAAGGCGCACCGGAACTTGCCCATGGAGGTAAGCGTCACCTCCACCGTGATGTCCTCCGGGTAGCGGACGGGCTTTTTATACTCACAGGCCACGGCGATCACCGGGCTCATGACCCCCTCCGCCTCCAGACGCGGGTAAGGATACCCCGCAACCTCCATGAAGCGCGTGCGCGCCTCCTCAAAATACCGGATGTAGTTGGAGTGGTGCACCACCCCCATCTTGTCCGTCTCGTAGTAATTGACCCGCCGTTGATACTCCACCATACAAACCCCTCCGGGCCTTAGTATTTGCGCGTTTTGTCAAGTATACCACATTTTCCCGCCCAGGGCAAGACGAATTTGTGGAATTTCGCCCCGGGGCGGGAGGGGTGACCGTGCGGTCATTGGAACAGCTCTGTCATCCCACGCTCGCTTCCCCCCTGCCCCCCTCCTACGAGGAGGGGGCTAAAAAGGTTGCGGCTTAGCCGCAGTTTTGATTATCCGCTGCGGCGGGGACGAGGGACGAAGGACGGGCGGGTTTAGAACCCGCCCCTACAGTTTTTGAATCGTTTTCAATCTATGCCGTACGGGCCGCCGCCCTCGGCGGCCCTTTTCCCAGGTTTCTGACCACCCCCAATCCACGCCGTAGGGGGCGCCGTCCCCGGCGACCCGCGTTTTGAAATCCTCCGATGTCGGTTGAATGGGATAACCTTCCATATTTCCTGTAGGGGCGGGTTCTAAACCCGCCCGTGCCACGTTGTGTGACGGAAACGGTTCCGATTAAACGGGAATTGGTGGTCAACAAAAAAGGGCCAACCTGGACGGCGGCCCGTACGGCGGTGATTGGGGCAAATCAATAGACGGCGGTACGTCATGGCTTCACCGTCACGACGCACACATTATATGGCAAGGTCTGGCAGGTCCAGGAGGCGTGGGGGTGGGAGGCGGAGACGAGGGGGGTGAGGGCGGCGGGGAGGGCCTGGACGGCCTCGGGGGTGGCAAACTGGAGGGTGAAGGTCCCGCCCTCCTCGGGAAGGGCGGCAAGCTCCCGCGCCGCGATCTCGTCGCGCCGGGCGTCGTTCTCGATATAAAGCCCGTGGAGGGCGTAGTAGCTGCGGTCCATGCGCGCGCACACCGGCAAAGGCCGGACGGAGGCGAAGGCGTCCAGGACCTCGTAGCGCTCGGTGACGAAGTCGTCGGAGATGTTGAAGGCAAAGTAGATGATGCCGTGAAGGCCGGCGTCCTCAAATTCCTGGATCCTGGTGCTCTGCGTCAGGTCCACCCGATACCACTCGCCGTCCAGCTCCACCGCGTTCCAGGCGTGGCCCACCACGCCGCCCACCACGTCGGCGGTGAGGGTGACGCAGGGGATGTCCAGGGCCTCCATGGCCCACTTGAAGGCGGCGCTGACGCCGTCGCACTTGGCGCGGCGGTCCACAAGGGCGCCCCAGGCGGTGCCGGCGCAGGAGCTGGAGAGATCATAGCGGCAGGAGGCGGCCACGGCGTCGAAGACGAAGCGCTCCCGCCCCTCGGCGTCGAGCCCAGCCGTGTCCCGAACGAAGCCGTCAAGGACCTCCTCGCACGCCCGGCGGCGTTCTCTGTACTTGCCCTCGTCCATGAGGTACACAAGGTCCAGGGAGACGAACTTGCCGGACCGGTCCGTGAGGCCGGTGAAGGAGCCGGTGTAATCCAGCTGGAAAAGCTCCGGGCACTCGGCGGCGATGAGGGTCAGGACCTGGGAGAGCTCCTCCGAGCTCAGGCGCTCCAGGGCGCAGGAGGGCTCAAAGGCCATGGCGGCCTCGTAGATATCGCAGACGGCGGCGAGGCGCGTGTCGTCCAGGGCGCTGAGGAAATAGCGGTCCTCAAAGTGTTCCATGAGGGACGCGGCCCGGTCGCGGGGCGGCTCCTTCTCGCCGAAAAGCTCGGAGAGGACGCCGCAGGAGCCCAGCGTCAGGGCCAGCGCCAGCATCAGCGCGCACACGCGGCCCGCGCCGCTCAAGCTTCTTCTCGTCCCGCTTCTCCTCATCCCATGCCGCCTCCCGTCTACCCCTCAGTGTAAACCCGGCGGCGAAAAAAGTCAACAGAAAATGGAAAAAGCTTTCATTTTTCCGTCTAATCAAAAGGTCAACGCTTATTGCTTCCTATCCAATAGCATCCCGCGCCGATCACGGCTGCCAGGAACTCGATCCCCTTCAAAACCATATCAAATTGTGTCCAGCCGATGATCGGCCCGGATAGGTAGTAGATCCCGATAAACAGTGCAAGAGAAACGATCACTCTTACGACGGTTTCATTATGGATCGTATCTTTCATTCTCTGTACCTCCATATAACTTCAGTTTTCGAAGCTCACTCTCATGGGATGGGCCTTGTAGCGGTCCGGGTAGGCGTCGCCGTGGGTGGACAGGGGGTGGCGGGCGTTCCAGATGGGGCTGTAGTCCAGGAAGGCGTGGTAGAGAAGGCCGGCGGCGTCGTAAACCGCGACCTCCTGGTAGTTGCCGTGGGCGATGGCAAGGCGCGTCCCGTCCCAGGCAAGGTCGGTCATGTCCTCGCTGATGAGGGCCAGCATGGTGTGGGTATAGCCGCAGGCGGCGTACTCACGCTCCGTGTCCAGCCGCCCCGTGAGGACCACGCCCCGGCGGGCCTTGGTGAGGACGAAGCGGCCGTCGTCCACCACGTAGAGGCGCAGGTCGTCCTGCTCCACCACCTCGAGCCGCGTCCCCGCCGGGACGTTCTCAAAGAGGGTCACGCGGGAGAGGACCTCCTTGGACTCTTCGTCCACGGCGGTGAGGGCGTAGTCCTCCCCCGCTCTCGTCACCAACTCCACCACGCCGCCGTCCAGGGTGACGCGCAGGGGCTCCTCGTCGGTGGGGTAGACCACCCGGACATGCTCCATGTCGATGTTGTAGTTCTCGCTTCTAAAGGGGATGAAGGTAAGGCCGGGGCCCAGGGCGTAGTCGATTTGCTCCCGGCCCTCGCTGTCCCGCACGGAGGGATAGGCCCACACGCCGCCGTCTCCTTGGGCGGTGAGGGCCAAGCCGTCCACGGAAAGGCCCTCCGCGGTGGAGATGAAGGACTGCTTCTCTGACTCAAAGGGCTCCACCTTCGTCTCCTCCCGGTCAAAAACAATGCCCGTCTGGATGTTCACCACGGCCCCCCGGGCGGTCTTGGCGATACGCACCTGGAGACAGCAGTTCTCAGGTACCTCCAGATAAAAGAGCCTGGAGAGCTTGGCGTCGTTGGCCAGGATGGTCTCCATGACACCCAAACGGCTGCCGGCGTACGTCCAGGTGAAGGCGTCCATGTAGTTGCGCAGAGGCACCCACTCGGTGCGGACGGTGCCGGGATCGGTGCGGGCGGCCACGTCCCCGGCAACGGTCATGTCGATGTCGTCCCCATAGGTGTTGACGGTCACGCCCGACCCGTCCAGCAGATCGACGTCGTCCATACTGCTCACGCTCATGCCGAAGGAACGCAGGGTGAGGGCCAGGTTGCGGTCCCAGTCATAGTTCCAGACGAACTCCGGGTCGTAGACAAAGTCCGTCTCCGGCGCAAGCGCCCCCTCGGCGAGGGGCAGACGGATGTCGAAGGCCAGGAGCCTCCAGGGCTGCACCGTGGCGGTGAGGTCCACGGTGAGGCCGTGGGCGGCGTCCCGGGACCCCGAAAAGACCACCTCCCGCACCTCCACCTCGGTCTGGGACCGCAGAAGCCGGACGCCGGCGGTGACAAGGAGCGCCAGGGACAGGACGAGGGCGGTGAAGAAGACGGCAAGCTTTCTCATGGCTCCTCCTCTCCGGTGAGCTTATCGAGGGCGCGGCTCACCCGGTCGGGGCGGTAGCCGTAGGCGGACTTGACGTACTCCATGAGGGTCATGCCCTCGTCCTCCAGGGCGGACAGGCTCTTGTCCCCCACCACGCGGCCCTTTTTGAGAAGCACCGCGCGGCTCACAAAGCCGGACACCTCCTCGATGAGGTGGGTGGAGAGGATCACCGTCTCGTTGGGCTCCAGAATGCCCAGCAGGACCTTGTAGAAGTCCTCCCGGTTGAAGACGTCGTTGCCGGCGAAGGGCTCGTCCATGAGGATATAGTCCGCCCCCTGGCACAGCGCCAAAATCACCTCGAACTGGTTTTTCTGCCCGGTGGAGTAGGCCCGGAGGGGCTTGTAGTCCGGCAGATCGAAAAACTCCGTCAGCGCCTTGTAGCGCCCGTCCCGCCAGGTGGGAAAATGATCCCGGTAGAAGTCCCGGTGGGCCTGGGCGGTGAGGCCGGGGAAGAAGGAGTGCTCCGAGGTGGCAAAGCTCAGACGCTCGATATTTTTCCGCGTCACCGGCTCCCCGTCCAGCAGGACCTCCCCGCCGTGCGGGAGCAGGCCCAGGACGGACTTGAGAAGCGTGGTCTTCCCCGCGCCGTTTTCCCCGAAAAGGCCCACCAGCTCCCCCGGGCGGATGGTGAGGCTCACACCCTGCAGGGCCTTCACGGTGCCATAGTAGCGTTTTGTGATGTCGATTAGCTCCAGCATAGTCATCCCTCCAAATGAAGCGCGGCATTGAAAAGCTCGCTCAGATGTTCCCGGTAGCTTGCGAAGAGGCCCCGGTAGACAAAGTAGACGACGGTGGTTGCCGTCACGGCGGCGCAGATGCCGAGAATGGGCATGGTCAGCGCCCGCCAGTGGGCCTCCCTGGGGTCCAGGGCCCGCTCCTTTTTGGCGTTTTGCCGGAGCTTGGCGTAATGCCACATGGCCAGCACCGCCATGCCCAGCGCCACGAGGTAGAAGCCCAAAAGCGCCGTGCCCAGCATGGTGTGGAAGCTCATCAGCGACACGACCCGCCCCGCCGCGCTCTCCGGCTCCGCCGCGGCGCGCTCCGTGCGCAGGCGCAGGAGAAAGGTGAGGCTCCAGAGGGTGGACGCGGCCACGGCCGCGCCCGTCCAGGCCGCCTCCTTTTTGGCGCTGACGCCCTCCGGGGCCAGCACCTTCCAGTCAAGCTTCATGCCGTCACCACCCCTCAACCAATTGCTGTCCACGGCTGGCCGCTGTTTGGGCGACCTTTTCCAGGAGCGTCCGGTAGAGGGCGCGGCAGCCGAAGTATCCGAGCGTCGCCAGCCCCAGGGCCAGGACGATGCCCAGGGCCGGCAGGGCCAGGCACCGCATGTGGTATTCCCAAGGCCGGGGCAGTCTACGCATCAGGTAGTCCGTCCGCGCCCCCCGGCGGTGGTAGAGGTAGTGGCCTATGGCCAGGAAAACGAGAACCAGCGCCACCAGGAAAAAGCCGTCCAGCGCCGTGCCCAGCAGCACCCGGTAGGGCGAGAACGGGATCTCCGTGATGCCGTAAGAGGAGTTGTAGGTAAGGCCGTTCATGTGTTCGACGATGCGCGCCACCCCGGTAAGGCTCCAGAAAGCCGCAAGGCCCAGCCCCGCCAGAATGCCGGAGATCTCCGTCCGGGCGCTTACGCCCACGGGGGCAAGCTTATCCCATTTCATTGACTCTCCCCCTTTCCGGCGTTCAGGAGGCTCCAAAGCTCCAGCCCGCCCACAACAAGCGCCGCGATAAGGCAAAAGACCGACGTCCCGCCCCCGAAGCGCCCGAAATCCAGCTCCCACAGCGCCGCCAGCACCGCCGAGCCGAAGGGGATGAGCCGCCCCCGGCGCATCATGGCGGTATCCGCGGCCAGCGTCAGGGCCAGGGACACCGTGAGGACCGCCAGCGAGACGCCCGACAGCCAGTCCGACAGCGGCACAAGGCCGTGGAGGGCGAGGTTCATATACGAGGCCAGCATCAGCGTCTGGCCGCTGACGATGGCGGGGTCCACGTCCCGGAGAAAGAGCTCGTAGCCGGTGAGCACGGCGGCAAGCTCGGCGGCGTGGAGGGTGATGAACCACCCCAGCGCCACGGCGGCGTACCAGAGGGAAATGGCGGTCTCGGAGACGCGCAGCCGCCCCAGCGTCTCCCGCTTGGCCCGCGCCCAAAGGAGGAGATAGACGACCAGGAGCGGGAAGGCCAGCCGGCAGACCGTCTCCAGTCCCGCCCCGTCCAGAAGCTCCGAAAAGGACAGGACAGACCCGGCCCGCACGCCGCCAAGGTCCCGGGCGATCAGCCCCAGCTCCAGCCCGAAGGCCGCCAAAATGATCCCCGCGCCGCCACAGAAGGTCATCCGGACCCACAGCGCCGGGATGGAAAGCGCTTTTTTCATGTTCCCTCTCCCCTTTCCTCGGTTTCCCGATCCTCGTCCCAGAGGCGCGACAGCAGCGCCATGGCCTCCGTTTTGTCCATGCCGGACCGCCGCAGACTGGCGACAGCCCGGCCGATCTCCTCCTCCTGGAGCCGGAGCCGCGCCGCCGCCACCGTCTCCGGCGTCACCCGGGCGAAGCTCCTGGCCCCGGCCCGGGAGACGACCAGCCCCTCCTCCTCCAGGAGGCGGTAGGCCTTCTGTACCGTGTTGGGGTTCACCCCCAGCGTGGCCGACACCACCCGCCGGGACGGCAGCTCCTCCCCGTCCGCCACGCTCCCCGCGGCGATCTTCCCCCGCACATACCGCACCAGCCGCAAATACACCGGCCCCTCGCCCCTGGCCGGAAAATCCCCAAACAGCCCCACGCGTTCACCTTCTTTCACCGTATTATGTGTGTAATACAGTTCATAACCGTATTATAAGCGTAATACAGTCGGTTGTCAAGGGGGGAGGAGATTTTTTTTGGAACCCCTCAGTCACGGCCTGCGGCCGCAACCCCAGGGGGGGCGCTTAAAGGGCGGGTTTAGAACCCGCCCCTACAATTTTTGGATTGCTTTCAATCTGTGCCGTACGGGCCGCCGCCCACGGCGGCCCTATTTCCCAGGTTTCGGATCGTCCCCATTTTGCCTGTAGGGGCGGGTTCCAAACCCGCCCGTGCAGGGTTGCGGGACGGACCGGTCCCAATAAAACGGAAAATGGTGGTCGACGAAAAAGGGCCGCCGTGGGCGGCGGCCCGTACGGCCGATAATGCAAGCTGGCAAAATAAACGCTCCAACCCCGACACGGCTGCCCCCCGCCACCGGGACAAAAAACCCGGGCGGCCTAAAGGCCGCCCGGGGGGGTGTCTATTCCTCCAACCCCTGCTCCTGAATGATCTTGGGGATGAGGGTCTGGATGAGGTCGTAGGTGCGTTTTGCTTCGGGGGTTAGGGCGAACTCAACGAAATCGGAGTCGGAGTCGGCGCCGAGAGTCCAGGCCAGGGTGACGGTACGCCGGGCCTTGCCGTCGTATTCGGTGGGGCGGTCGGCGCGGCGGCGGCCGATGAGGCCGTCGGCAAAATCGGCCAGGGCCGCGTCCGTGAGGGCGCTGATGTCCCCGGCGTTCAGAAGAGTCAGCGTCCCGCCGTCGTGGAGGTATTCATACTGCTTTTCCGGGTCGTTCTGGACGGTATCCCAGGAGTATATATTGTATTCGTAGTCCGCCGCGTAGACCCGCCCGCCGGCGGCCAGGGCATCCTCCAGCGCGTCAAAGCCGTAGGCGTGCCGCCACAGGTCCCGGTCGGCGAAGACGGCCTCCGCCGCCGCGGCGGCTGTGCCGGGGGTATGGGCCTCATTCGGGTCGAACCGTACCGACACCTGGCGGCGTACGGTGGTGTGCTTCATGTTGTAGGTGAGCTCCATGGACACATAGCCGCTGACGTCCCAAACGCTGTCCCCCTCCTCCACGGCGGCCTTGTGGAGGGCCGTAAACTCCCCGATCTCGCCGGGGTCCGTGAGCGTGAAGTTCAAATGATCCGCCACATCGCCGAGATTGGAGCTGGTCCTGAAGTAGCGGACCTCCAGGCTTTCCACGTCCGCCGGGTCCGGCACGCGTGTCTCATAGCCCGTGAGGTCGAAGACCATCACGATGAAGGCCGCGGCGACCAGCGCGCCCAGCACCGCCGCGCCCTTCCACTTTTTGAAGACCTTGAAGGTCTTGTCCAGGATCATCTGCGCCCCGAAGACGCTGAGCACCGTCCAGATGGTGACGGTATAGGGCAGGGAGTCCTCTCCCACAATAGAGGAGGTGACGGTCCCCAGGGCAAGGCCGGCGCACAGCGCCCCGACGTACTTAAAGACCGGCCTCATGCTCCGCACGGCCACCACATCCCCGGCGCTCTCCAGGCGGCGTCGGCGGTAGAGGAAGAAGGCCAGCACCGTCAGCACCGCCGCCACACCGGCGTATACGGCCAGGGTGAATCCGTTCTTGATCTGCCAGGAGTGACTGGCCACGAGAAGGTTCCCCGCTGACACGTAGTCGCCTGTCCGCAGCCAGACCTCGCCCAGCTGGAACGAGGGCGTCAGCCACCGGGCGGCTTCTTCCACCGCCGGGGAGAAGCCCGTGAAGCTGGGGTAGAAGACCCCGACGATCATCTCCAGGAGCATCACCACCAGCGCGACCAGGAAGTTGAAGGCGATATAGAGGGCCGGGAGCGCCAGGATGTGCCCCACCAAAAGCCCCACCACAATGGCGAAGGAGTAGAAGAAGAACCCGTCCGCCGCCGCCGCGAGCAGCCACGCGAAGGCCTGACCGGCGGAGAGGACCTTGCTGCCGCTCACCGCCAGCGCCGTGAGGCACGCCACGATCAGGTCCGGCACCAGCAGGAAGCTCAAGCCCGCCAGGTACAGCGTCGTAAACTGCGCCTCCCGCCGGACGGGCAGGGAGCCGAAGAAGTTGGCCGACCGGGGCCAGTAAAGGTGGCTCAGCACCGCCATGGCGGCGAAGAGCGCGAAGATCATGGTGATCACCATCTGCGCCATGAAGGTCCCGGAGATCGGGTCTTGATAAATGTAGTTCGTCATCAGGAGATTCACCGGCAGGATGAATATCCACAAAACGAGGTACGCCGCCCAGATGGGCCACCAGCGCGCCACCGTCTTTTTGAAGAGCGTCTTGTCAAAGAACGATATCCCGGACCGCATAGTCCTCACCTCCCATCTCGTAAATAAAGATCTCCTCTAAGGAAAGCGGCAGCGCCTCCATGAAAATCGGGTCCAGCGCGGCGAATTTCGCCTCCAGCTCCTGGACGTTCCCCCGGAGGATGCAGGTGTAGACCCGCCCGAGATTGGAGACGTGCAGGGGCTCCACCCCCTCCGGGAAGGCGGGCGCGCCCGCCGTCTTGAAGGCGATCTGGAGCTTCACGATGCCGCCCTGCAGCTCGGTAAGGGAGCGCTCCAGCACCACCTTCCCGTGGGACATGATGCCCACGTGGTCGCAGACGTCCTCCAGCTCCCGGAGGTTGTGGGAGGACACCAGCACCGTGGTCCCCCGTTCCGCCACGTCCCCCATGAGGAGGCTCCAGACCTGCCGGCGCATCACCGGGTCTAAGCCGTCCACCGGCTCGTCCAACAAAAGGTAGTCCGGCCGACAGCTGAGAGCCAGCCAGAAGGCTGACTGCTTCTGCATCCCCTTGCTGAGCCTTCGGATGGGGCGCTTTTCGTTCACCTCCGGGAAGGCGTCCCGGAGCTTTTCATAGCGCTTTAAGTCAAAGGCGGGGTAAACGCCCCGGTAAAAGCGCATCATGTCCCGGGTACTGGCGGAGCCGAACCAATAGACCTCGTCCGGGATCACCGCCACCCGGCGCTTCACCGCCGGATTTTCGTAGACGGGGGCGTCCTCCACGGTGATGGTGCCGGCGTCCGGCCTGTACGCCCCGCACAGGTGCCGTAAAAGCGTGCTCTTCCCTGCCCCGTTGGGCCCCACAAGGCCGTAAATGGCCCCCTTGGGCACCGTCATACTAAGGCCGTCCAGGGCGTGGAAGCCCTCAAAGCTCTTCACAACGTTCCTGACCTCGATCATCGGTCGTCCTCCTCTCTTTTCCTCACGGCCTCTATGAGCTCCTCCTCCGGGACGCCCAGAAACCGCAGCTCCTGCGCCGCCGCCGAGAGCCTCTTCAAAAGCTCCCGCCGCCGCCCCTCCCCCACGTCCGTTGGCAGAGCCGCGAAGCTCCCCCGGCCGGGGACCGAGTAGGCATACCCCTCCTGCTCCAGGGCGTCCATGGCCTTCTGGATGGTGTTGGGGTTGATGGCCAGCGACGCCGACAGCACCCGCACCGACGGCAGCTTCTCCCCGGCCTCGATAACGCCGGTGATGATGAGCCGCCTCAGCCCGTCCCGCACCTGCTCATAAATGGGCCGCGCGTCCCTGAAATCCACCTCGATCAAGCCGTCACCTCCCTGACTGTATTGTGTGTACTAGGTGTTATAGCACAGTTATAGCACAGGTGGGAGAGGTTGTCAAGAGGGAAATCTAAAAAATTTGCCCCTCCAACGGAGGGGCATAATTGGCGTGACGGGGCGGGCGATTTATCGGGACTACTCGAAAAACTCCACTCTCCCCGTGTCGATGTGGTACAGGGCTGTCACGACGGTGGTCTCGCCCAGCTCCCGGCGGAGGAGGGCGGCGGAGTGGCGGGCGTTGAGGATACTGGCGGCGTCCGGGTCGCGCTCGGGGCCGAGGGCGCGGGCGATCTCGTCGGTGATGGCCTTGACGCGGCCCTCGGCATGGCCCTGAAGGGCGGCGGCCACGGCGCCGCAGTGGGTATGGCCCAGGACGACCGCCAGGGGCACGCCCAGGTGGTCCACGGCGTATTCGGCGCTCCCCAGCTCCGTGGGCCCCACGGTGTTACCGGCAGAACGGACGGTAAAAAGTTCTCCGATTCCGGCGGAGAAGATATGCTCCGGGATGACCCGGGAATCCGAGCACGCCAACACCGCCGCGTAAGGGTGCTGGCCGTTTTGCGCGGTCTCCTCCCGCCGCGCCGGGGAGACGTCTCCCGTGGGGTGGGAGGCTCGGAGAAACCTTTCGTTCCCCTCCTTCAGCTTTCCCAACGCTTCCTTTGCCGTCATGGCTGTGACCTCCTTTATTCTTTTCATAAATGTTCCCGTTCCCGAAATTGCGTGGGCGTCAGGCCCGTTTCCGCCTTGAAAAAGCGGGAGAAGTTGTGGGCGGAGGCAAAATTGAGGCAGCTGGCCACCTCGGCCACGCCGTAGTCGGTGTCGGTGAGCAGGCGCTTGGCCTCGTTAAGGCGCGTCTCCACCAGGTAGCGCTTGAGGGTGACGCCCTCCGTGCGGTGAAAGACCGCCGAGAGGTATTTTTCATGGTAGCCCAGGGCCCGGGCGATGTCGGAGACGTGAAACTCCGAAAACCGGTGCCACGCCACAAAGGAGCGGATGCGCTCGCACAGCTCCTCCCCATGGCTCCGGACCTCCCCGGTGGGGGGCAGGGCCTTCTGCTGGCGGGCCAGCTCCAGCAAAAGCTCCGTGGCCACGTAGTGGGACAGCGCCCCCCGGTGCTCCGTCTCCTCCGCGGCCATGAGCCGCGCCGCCAACCCCTCCAGCGCCGCCGGGTCCGTGAAGCGCCCCTGCTCCGGCAGGGAGAGCGTCACTGGCGGGCAGGTGTCGGCCCTGAAGTGGAGCCAATAGAAGCGGCAGCGGCAGTTGCGGGTGCCGTGCTGGTGGCGGGTGGGCGACATGATGAAATACTCCCCCGCCCCCACCCGGTATTCCGAGCGCTCGTCGGCGATATAGAGCTCCCCTTCGGTGACGGCCATGAGCTCGTATTCAAAAAGGGCCCGGGACAGGTGGACGAAGCCCTCCTCCGGCGCGATGAATTCGCCGAACCAGAGCATCTCCACCGGATGGGACAGATTGAAGTGCAGCATATTACCTTATGATACCCTCTCATGGTGAAATGAGCTTTACATTTTGCCCCTCCGGGCCTATACTGTGAGGTAAGTTTACCATACTTCCCCGTCCCGCGCAAGCCCTGTCCGGGCAAAATAGACAAGGAGGAGAAAAAAATGTCAAAGGAAAATCAAAAAGGCCCCACGGCAACCCTCATCGCGGTCTTACTTTGTGTGACCGTTCTCATGGGGCTTTTGGCCGCCTGTAAGAAGAAGGAAGAAGAGTCCTCCGGCGGCTCCTCGAAGGGCGGGATCGGGTTTACCGGGCTTGCCGCCGTGACGGTCACGGACCCGTATATCGTCAACGGGCTTGACAAGGAGGTGGACTACCTTCTGAGCCTGGACGCGGACAAGCTCCTCTTCTACTTCTACAAAAACGCCGGCCTCACGCCCAAGGCGTCCGGGTCTTACGGCGGCGGCTGGGAGGGCGCTTTGATCGGCGGGCACACCATGGGTCACTATCTCTCGGCCCTCGCCCAAGCGTCCGTCAACGCCGGGACGCCCGAGGCCGACCGGGCGGCGCTGAAGACGAAGCTGGACGGCATCGTCGCCGCCCTCAAGGAGTGTCAGGACAACGCCGAGGCCGCCGGGGCGAAGAAAGGCTTCCTCTGGGGAGCGCGGACCATCGGCTCCGCGCCGGAGGTCCAGTTTGACAACGTGGAGAAGGGCCTGACCAACATTGGCACCCAGGCGTGGGTACCCTGGTACACCATGCACAAGATCCTGGCAGGTCTCCTGGACGTCTACACCCTCACCGGCTCCGCCACGGCCCTGGAGGTCGCCAAAGGCATCGGCGACTGGACCTACGAGCGCGTCTCCCGCTGGGACGCCGCCATGCAGAACAAGGTCCTGGCCATCGAGTACGGCGGCATGAACGACGCGCTTTATAACCTCTACGCCGCCACCGGGGAGGACAAATACGCCGTCGCCGCCCACATGTTCGACGAGCAGGCGCTTTTTGACAAGATCCTCTCGGAGACGCCCAACTACCTCAACAACCTCCACGCCAACACCACCATCCCCAAGATCATCGGGGCCCTCAACCGCTACGTCGTCCTGAACGGCAAGACGGTGAACGGCGAGACAGTGGACGCCGCGCAGATGCTGGAGGTGGCCGAGAAATTCTGGACCCGCGTCACCGAGCACCACACCTACGTCACCGGCGGCAACTCCGAGTGGGAGCACTTCGGCGAGGACGACATTCTCGACGGCGAGCGCACCAACGCCAACTGCGAGACGTGCAACGTCTATAACATGCTGAAGCTCTCCCGGACGCTCTTTGCCGTCACTGGGGACAAGAAGTACCTGGATTACTACGAGAACGCCTACATAAACGCGATCCTCTCCTCCCAGGACCCGGAGACGGGCATGACCACCTACTTCCAGCCCATGGCCACCGGCTACTTCAAGGTCTACTCCACCCCGGAGGGGAACTTCTGGTGCTGCACCGGCAGCGGCATGGAAAGCTGGTCCAAGCTTAACGACAGCGTCTACTATACCGATGGGGACGCGGTCTACGTGGCGCTGTATCTGTCCTCCACGTATAACGACGAGAAGGTGAAGCTCACCCAGGCCGCCGATCTGGAGAACTCCGACGAGATCACCTTCACCGTCACCGAGGGCGCGGCCACGCTGAAGCTGCGCGTCCCCGACTGGACGGCGAAATTCGACGTCACCCTCAACGGCGCGGCGGCGGGCCAGGAGGAAAACGGCTTCGTGGCCGTCAGCGTCAAGGCCGGCGACACCCTCACCGTCACGGTGGAGAAAACTGTTACCGCCCACGCCCTTCCGGACAACCCCCACGCCTACGCCTTCAAGTACGGCCCCTTTGTCCTCTCCGCCGAGCTGGGGGATAAGAACATGACCACAACCACCACCGGCGTCAATGTCACCGTCCCCGCCGCCAAGGACCTGGGCCCCCTGGCCTCCGAGACCATCCCCGTGAGCGAGGGCACGGTCGAGGACTTCATCGCCCACATCAATGACTTCATGAAGTCCGTCGGGGACAGGACCTTCGTCCTGGATGGGACCAAGGTCTCTCCCCTCACCTACTCCGTCCACTACCGCCAGCACACCCAGCGCTACGGGCTCTACTTCACCTTCGCCGATTCCGACGTGGAGGTCCAGAAGCCTGTGACGCCCTTTGAGTACACCACCCTGGACACCGTCCAGCCGGGCTACGGCCAGTATGAGAAGACCTTAGAGGACAACGGCTCCGTTGGCTCCACCGCAGACACCGCCGCCGGCGGCACCTCCCGCTATGCCACGGCCGGCGGCAGCTTCACTTACTGGATGAAGGTGGAAAAGGGCGCTGCCAACAAGCTCGTCTTCTCCCTCACCCGGGAGGACAACGGCAAGACGCTTCAAATCAAATCCGGCGACACGGTCCTCTACGCTTACACGCTCAACTATGCCGGCCAGTCCGACCTTTACGAGGTCACCGTGGACATCCCGGAGGCGGTGGTCAACGCCGCCGAGACGAAGACCTTCCTGGGCGAGGAGCTCACGGACGTCATCCCCCTCACCGTCAGCGGTATCGACGGCGCGGAATCCGCGCGGCTGGGGTCCTTCGTCTACACCAAAACCTTTGTCAATCACCTGGCGTACTTCGTGGACTGCGGCGACTGGGACCCCAGCACCGTCTCCGAGGGCGACACCCTGGGCGTCTACAACTCCGTGACCGAGCAGGTCTACGGTCCCGACCCGGTGACCGGCAAAATGTGGGGCATCTGGGACGACTCGAACCCCGGCACCGCCGGCGGCAAGGCCCCCCACGGCCTGTCCACCCCCAGCACCTGGGCCAACGAGCAGGTGGGCGGCGACGGCCTGGACAAGACCGCCTCCAACCGCTACACCAAGAACCAGTTTGAAAACGGCGTGGCCCGAAACCTCCACTACAAGTTCGAGCTGGAGGACGGGACCTACACCGTGGCGCTGTACTTCGCCGATCCCTGGAGCTGCTCCAAGAACCCCACGATCGCCGCCAACGGCGCCGTCGCCGTGGAAAACGCCCCCATCGCCCAGCCCGTCCAGTTTACGGTGACCGTCACCGGCGGGGAGCTTCAGCTGGACATCACCAGCGCGGATAAGTGCATCAACCTCTGCTATATCATGATCCTCTTTCAGGACTGACGGAAAGGACGCGGCGGCATGATCAAAAAGGGCCTTCAAAATTTCTTCCACAGCCTCCGGTACGTCTTCACGCCCCTGGGGACCATGCTCCTGGGGCTGGCGGTGGGCCTTTCCGTGCTGGTCCCCGGTCTCCTGGCGGCGCTGGGGACGCTGATAGAGGGCCTGCGGGCGCTGTCGGCCAACGCGGACCTCAACGTGGACGTCCTGGCCGGGGCGCTGCGCTCGTCCCTGGGAAGCCTTGACTGGACCCGCGGCGGCGGTGCCCTGCGGACCGTCCTTTCTCAGGAGTGGCTGGATAGCCTCATCAACCAAACCCTGCGGGACATCCTGGGCATGGACTTCGCCGCCTTCCAGCACGAGGCCGCGGCGCTCATCGACGCCTTCGCCGCCGAGGCGGTGCGCAAGGCCGTGGTGTTCCTCGTCTGCTGGGTCCTGGGCTTCGTGGCGGGCTTCTTCGTCCTGCGCTTCCAACTCCGCCGGGATCTGGCCCGGTCCGGCGTCTTGAAGACGCTGGCCGCGGCGCTGGTGAACGCAGTGTTTCTCCTCCTCTTCCTCGCCGCCCTTGGAGCCGTCCACATCCTTTTGGGCTGGAGCGTCCTGCTCTCCACCGTCCTTTTGTTCCTCCTTCTGAGCGCCCTGTCCCTTCTGGAGGCGTACCTCCTCCACGGCCGGGGCGCGGTGGAGCTCCGGCGGGTGGTGAACTGGAGGACCGTGTGGCTCTTCGCCCTCACGAACCTCCTCATCTTTCTCCTCTTCCTCGCCCTCTCCCTGGCCGCCCTGGCCCTTGATCCCCTGGCCGGCCTCTTCTTCGCCCTGGCCCTTTTGGAGGTCACCGTCAACGTCATGGACCTCAACGCCGAGTCCTTCCTCCTCTCCGCCCCCCAACCCCCGTCCAACCAGACCATATAATACTAATCTCTAATTAAAACAAGACAATATCCAATTACGGCTGGTGATACTGCGGATCACTTCAGCGGATAGGCCATTGATGACATCGCAGAGACGGTCAATAACTTTTTCCAGCGTGGCGAATATCACATACTAAGTAACCTCTGAATAAATCAACACTACCATAACGGGATCAAATATGGTAAAATAAGATCATCAAAGAAATGGTGGTGCAGAAAATGAAACAGGAAACATTTACCGATATCGAATACAGCTTCCGCAAGAAGAAAAC
>CANPYK010000026.1 GCA_947588605.1 uncultured Oscillospiraceae bacterium | reverse complement strand
GAGCTGACCGCGATGCATGAGGAAGTTCTCCACAATCTGAACAGCGATCTCGGGATACAACTGCGGATAAACCGCTCCATCCAGGCGGAGGGGGCTTTCGGGGTCATGAAGCAGGACCGAGGATACCGCCGGATCCGGCGCAGAGGGCTGAAAAGGGTCGAGCTCGAGATCATACTGGCCTCTATTGGCTTCAACCTCTATAAATTTCACAACAAACGCAAGCGCCTCCAGGAAGCCGCGTGAGATAACGCAGGTCAAGTTTCATGGGGGGTAAGGGGGAGGTGTGACCTTTTTTGACCAAATACCGGTATCTTTCCACACAAAAACAGGGGCTGTGAAAAGCCGAGCTTATATCTGCTCTTTTTTCACAGCCCCATCCTTTTTAAGCCCCCTCCTCGTAGGAGGGGGGCAGGGGGGAAGCGAACGTGGGATGCCAGACCGGTTCCGATCATGCGCCCATGTAGGGGCCGCCGTCCCCGGCGGCCCGCCCTTCGTCTATTGACACGCCCCGACCAACGTTGTAGGGGCGGACCCATGTGACCGCCCGCCCCCGCTTCGCAGATTATCCGACCACCCGCCCGAGGGCGGCGACGATCGCGCAGAGGACCGCGCCCAGGGCCGTGGGGAGGAGGGCGGCCAAAACCGTCCACTTGACGCTGCCCGTCTCCTTTTTGACGGTGAGCAGGGTGGTGGTGCAGGGCCAGTGCATGACGGTGAAGAGGCAGGTGCACACCGCCGTGGTGAGGGTCCAGCCGTTTTGGGCGAGCATGACCCGCAGGTCCTCCAGCCCCGCCCCGCCGGTGAAGGTGCCGGAGGCGGTGTAGGCCATGATGAGGATGGGGATCACCGTCTCGTTGGCGGGCAGGCCCAGGAGGAAGGCCGTCAGGATGACGCCGTCCATGCCGAGAAACCGCCCCACCGGGTCGAGAAAGCCGGTGACGAGATGGAGGACCGACTGCCCGCCCACGGTCACGTTGGCGCACAGCCAGATGAGCAGGCCCGCCGGGGCGGCCACGGCGGCGGCACGGCCCAGGACGAAGAGGGTCCGGTCCAACAGCGACCGCACCAGCACCTCCCCCACCTTGGGGGCGCGGAAGGGCGGCAGCTCCAGGGTGGGCGACGAGCTCTCCCCCTTCAAAAGCGTCCGGCTGAGAAGCCGCGACAGGAGGAGCGTGGCGGCGACGCCGGCCACGATGAAGAGCGTCAGCACCCCGGCGGCCAGAAGGGACCGCCCCCAGCCCCCCGCGCCCACCATGAAGACGGTGATGAGGGACAGAAGGATAGGGAACCGGCCGTTGCAGGGCATCAGGGCGTTGGTCACCGTGGCGATGAGGCGCTCGCGCTTGGAGTCGATGATCCGGCACCCCACTACCCCGGCGGCGTTGCACCCCAGGCCCATGGCCATGGTCAGGCACTGCTTGCCGCAGGCCCCGGCCTTTTTGAAGCTGTGGTCCAGGTCGAAGGCCACCCGGGGCAGATACCCCAGGTCCTCCAAAAGGGTGAAGAGGGGGAAGAAAATGGCCATGGGCGGGAGCATCACGCTGACCACGTAGCTCAGCACCCGCCACACCCCCAGCACCAGGGCGTCGTGGAGGGCCGCCGGCGCGCCCAGTGCCCGGAGCCCCCGGCTCATGGCGTCCCCCAGCCGCTCAAAGAGGGCGTAGAGCCAATCGGAGGGCCCGTTGGCCCCCTTGAGGGTCAAAAAGAAGATGAGCGCCATGAGCAGGAGCATCACCGGGATGCCCGTGAGCCGCCGGGTCAGGAGCCGGTCCAGCCTCAGCTGCCGCCGGTCGTACCCCGCAGGGCCGGAGACGCATTGGGCACAGATCTCCCCGGCGCACCGGTAGACCCGCTCGATGAGCCGGTCCGTCAGCCGGTCGACGCCGGCCTCCGCAAGCCGCCGCCGGCTCTCCGAAAGGAGCGGCTCGATATCCGGGTGCTCCCGCATGTCGAAGCCCAGCTTCTCCGCCGCCGCGTCCAGGAGCCCCTTGTCGTCCTCCAGAAGCTTCAGCGCCGCGAACCGGGGATTCAGGCGCCCGTCCAGGATATTCTCCAGCCGCAGCTCCAGTTCGTTGACCTCCCGCTCGATGGCGGGGTCGTACCGGACGGTGTAGGCGTAGGGCCGCTTTTGAAAGGCCGCCGTCTCCCGGCGCAGGTCCTCCAGCCCCCGGCCCCGCCGGGCGGCCATGCCCACCACGGGGATCCCCAGGGCCTCCGACAGGGCCTTGGTGTCCACCCGGACGCCCCGGCGCTCGGCCTCGTCCAGGAGGTTCACCGCCAGGATGACGTTGGGCGTCACCTCCAGGATCTGCAGCGTCAGGTTCAGGTTCCGCTCCAGCGCCCCGGCGTCGGCCACGGCGATGACCAGGTCCGCCCCGCCCAGGGCGATGAAGTCCCGTGCCGCCTCCTCCTCGGCGGAGCCTGCCCGGAGGGAATAGGCGCCGGGGATATCCACCAGACGGTAGGTCTTTCCCTTATACTTATAGGTCCCGGCGGCGGTGACCACCGTCTTGCCGGACCAGTTGCCGGTGTGCTGGTGAAGGCCGGTGAGGCCGTTGAAGACCGTGGATTTGCCCACGTTGGGGTTGCCGGCCAGGGCCGCCGTCACGTCGGCGGTACCGACCGAGACATCCCCGCCGGCGGCGTTTTTCCCCACGGAAAGGCGGGTCAGTCCCATGCCTCGGCCTCCCTTCGCACCGTGATCGACGCGGCGTCGCCTCCCCGGAGGGCGATGACCGACCCCCGCACCAGGTACGCCCGGGGGTCCCCCGACGGGGCCGCGAAGAGGCACTCCACCCGTGCCCCCGGGGTGAAGCCCAGGTCCAACAGCCGGGCGCGCAGCTCGCCGCCCCGCCCGATCCCCTCCACGACCCCTGCCGTCCCCTCCGGCAGGGCGCTCAGCGCAAGTTCCATAAAAAACCGTTTCCTTTCATGATGCTGGCCTATCCTATGCAGTCCGGAAGGCCCGCGCCACCGGGGAAGGGCGTTTCCCTCTTGAAAAACCTGCCCGAATCGCATATAATAAGCCTGCCTTGCAAGGAAGGAGGGCACTTTTTATGGTCAAAAAGACACCGAAGCAGTGGGCCGTGTGGTTTCTCGTTTTGAATGTGGGCCTCATCGCCACCGCCGCCGGCATCTCGCTCTTCAAATCCCCCAACCACTTCGCCATGGGCGGCACCTCCGGCATGGCGGTGGTCATGGCGGCGCTGTGGCCGGGGCTCAACGTCTCCGGGGCCATGTTCATCATCAACGCGGCCCTGATTCTCGTGGGCTTTCTCTTTCTGGGCCGGAGCTTCGGCTGGGGGACCATCTACGCCTCCGTGGCGCTGTCCGTCTACGTGGCGGCCTTTGAGTGGCTGATCCCCCTCTCCGCGCCCCTCACCGACGACCCGCTTCTGGAGGTCCTCTGGGCCGTGATCCTCCCCGCCGTGGGCACCGGCATGGTCTTCAACATCGGCGCCTCCACCGGCGGCACGGACATCATCGCCATGATCCTCTCCAAGCACACCTCCCTGGAGGTGGGCAAGGCCCTGCTGGTGCCGGATTTCGCCATCACCGCCTGCACCTTCTTCATCTTCGACGTGAAGACCGCCCTCTACAGCCTCACGGGCCTTCTCATGAAGACCTTCCTCGTGGACATCGTCATCGACGGCATCAACTCCCGGAAATACTGCACCATCATCTCCTCCCACCCCGAGGAGGTGAAGGAATATATCCTCACCAAGCTCAAGCGCGGCGCCACCATCACCAAGGCCGAGGGCGCCTTCACCGGCAAGGCCGAGCTCATGATCACCACCGTCCTCACCCGCCGCCAGGCGGTGTACCTCAGGAACTTCATCCGCTCCATCGACGCCCACGCCTTCATCACCATGGTCAACTCCTCCCAGATCATCGGCAAGGGGTTCAGGGAGATATAATAATTTCCAAAGGAGTCCGACAATGCTTCGGGAAACGAACGGGATCTTGATCCGTGACGCGAAAATCGAGGACGCCGCGCGGCTTTGCCGGTGGTGGAACGACGGAGCCGTGATGGCCCACGCCGGGTTCCCCAACGGGTTGGGCACCACGGTCGCGAAGGTCGAGGCACAGATCAAAGGAAACGACCGCAATCGCGTACACATGATCCTTTATAACGGTATCCCGATAGGCGAAATGAACTATCGCGACATGGAAAATAAAGTCTGCGCGATCGGTATCAAAATTTGCGACAGCGCGTATCAGAACAAGGGCTTAGGAAAAATCATTTTAAGCCTTTTCATAGACGGCCTGTTCCATGAGCTGGGATATGAGAAGATCGTCTTGGACACAAACCTGACCAACACGCGGGCCCGGCACGTATACGAACAGCTTGGCTTCCGAAAGGTGAGAACAAACATCGACTCCTGGAAAGACCAGCTCGGCCGTTTACAGTCCTCCGTCGATTATGAGCTGACAAAGGAGCGCTT
Organism: uncultured Oscillospiraceae bacterium; assembly: GCA_947588605.1. Taxonomy (GTDB): domain Bacteria; phylum Bacillota; class Clostridia; order Oscillospirales; family Oscillospiraceae; genus RUG626. The sequence goes on along the minus strand of CANPYK010000026.1, from coordinate 25,562 downwards.
TATTTCTTATTTAAAGTAACTCCCCGCCGTCCGGCTTGACTTTACCGGCGGGGTTGGTATAATATAGGGCTATCGCGAACGAAAGGACGACAGACATGGCTGACAACGACAGCAGGAATTTTATCGAAGCCTTTGTGGAGGAGGACATCGCCCCCGGCGGGCGGTTTGAGGGGATGCAGGTGCACACCCGGTTCCCGCCGGAGCCCAACGGGTATCTGCACATCGGCCACTGCAAGGCGCTGTGCATCGACTTCGGCACCGCCGCGCGCTTCGGCGGCATCTGCAACCTGCGGATGGACGACACCAACCCCGCGAAAGAGGACACGGAGTACGTGGACGCCATTAAGGACGACATCCACTGGCTGGGCTTTGACTGGGACGACCGGTTCTTCTACGGCTCGGACTACTTTGAAAAGACCTACGAGCTGGCCGTCGGCCTTATCAAAAAGGGCCTGGCGTATGTGTGCGAGCTGACGCCGGAGCAGTTTAAGGAATACCGGGGCGACACCGCCACCCCCGCCCGGTCTCCCTGGCGGGACAGGCCCGTGGAGGAGTCTCTGGACCTCTTTGAGCGCATGAAAAACGGCGAGTTCCCCGAGGGGAAGTACACCCTCCGGGCGAAGATCGACCTCACCTCCGGCAACTTCAACATGCGCGACCCGGTGCTCTACCGCATCCGCTACATCGAGCACCACCGGCAGGGGACAAAGTGGTGCATCTTCCCCATGTACGACTTCGCCCACCCCATCCAGGACGCGCTGGAGGGCATCACCCACAGCCTCTGCTCCCTGGAATATGAGGACCACCGGCCCCTTTACGACTGGGTCATCAACCACGTGGACGTGCCCTCGAAGCCCCGGCAGATCGAGTTTGCGCGCCTCGGCATTACCAACACCGTCCTTTCCAAGCGCAAGCTCCGCAGGCTCGTGGAGGAGGGGTACGTCTCCGGCTGGGACGACCCCCGGATGCCCACGTTGTGCGGCCTTCGCAGGCGGGGGTACACCCCGGCGTCCATCCGGGCCTTCACCGACAAGATCGGCGTGGCGAAGGTCCCCTCCACCGTGGACTACAGCCTCTTGGAGGCATGCCTCCGGGACGACCTCAACGCCCACGCCCCCCGGCGCATGGCGGTGCTGCGCCCGGTGAAGCTCATCATCGACAACTACCCCGCCGAAAAGAGCGAAACCGTGGAGGTGGAAAATAACCCCTCCGACCCGGCGGCCGGGACGCGCCCCGTGCGCTTCTCCCGGGAGCTCTGGGTGGAGGCGGAGGACTTCATGGAGGTCCCGGCGCCCAAATATAAGCGTCTGACGCCGGGAGGCCCCGAGTGCCGCCTGAAGGGCGCGTATCTCGTTACCTGCACCGGGTGCGACAAGGACGAGCACGGGAACGTCACCGCCATCCACTGCACCTACGACCCGGCCTCCTGCGGCGGCGACCCCGCCGACGGGCGGAAGGTCCGTGGCGCCACCCTCCACTGGGTGGACGCCGCCACCGCCGTGGATATGGAGGCACGGCTTTACTCGAACCTCTTCCTGGACCCCGACCCGGACGCCTTCGGCGACGCCTACGTGGAGCACATCAACCCCGAAAGTCTCCAAACCGTCACCGGCTGCAAGGCCGAGGCGGCCCTGGCGGAGGCAAAGCCCCAGGACGACTTCCAGTTCCTGCGCCTGGGGTATTTCACCGTGGACAAGGATTCCGCGCCGGGAAGGCTGGTCTTCAACCGGTCCGTGGCGCTGAAGGACGGGTTTAAAAAGTGAGCCCCGGCCCCCGCTTGGATCCCCCCGCCGGCGCGGACATCGCCGTGGGGGTCACGGACAACATCAACGCCCCCTGGCTCGCCCCCGGCGACACCATGTATATAAGCCGCGCCGAGGCGCTGGAGCCGGGCGAGGTGGGCGTTTTTCAACTGGACGGGAAGCTCGTCTGCCGCCAGTACGCCGAGGACAGCGAGGGGAACATCTACCTCTTCGCCCTCAACCGCGCCCGCCGGGACGCCGATATCACCGTCCCCGCCGGCCGCGACGCGGCCCTGGTGGGCCGGGTCCTCCTGCCCTACACCCGCCCCCTGCCGGGGGCGGAATAGGAGGCGCGGGATGGAGTACAGGATAGCGATCTGCGACGACGCGGCGGCGGACCGGGAGAACCTGGAGGGGATGGTCCGCCGGTGGGCGCAGGCGGCGGGACGCGGCGTGCGCGTTGACGGGTTCCCCTCCGCCGAGAGCTTTCTTTTCGCCTATGCCGAAAGGCAGGACTACGACATCGTGCTCCTGGACATTGAGATGGGCGGCATGGACGGTGTGACCATGGCAAAGCGCCTGCGCCGGGAAAACGACACCGTCCAGATCGTGTTTGTCACCGGCTATGCCGACTATATCTCTGAGGGCTACGACGTGGCCGCGCTCCACTATCTCATGAAGCCGGTGCGGGAGGAAAAGCTCCACGCCGTGCTGGACCGGGCGGCGGAGAGGCTCGCGAAAAACGAAAGGGTCCTCACGCTGGAGCCGGGCGGCGAGACGGTCCGGGTGCCGGTCTATCAGATCCGGTACGCCGAGGTGTTCGGCAACTACGTGACCGTCCACGCCCTTCAGGACTACACCGTAAAAATGACGCTGGGCCGGCTGGAGGAACAGCTGGACGAGCGCTTTTACCGGGTGGGGCGGTCGGCGCTTGTCAATCTCACGCGCATAAGCCGCGTCACGAGGACCGAGATCCTCCTTGACGGCGGCGAGACCGTCCCCCTGCCGCGCGGGGCGTATGACGGCGTCAACCGGGCCATTATCGGCATGAGGTAGAAAATGGGATTTCTGTCAAAAAGGATCGACGCCCGCATCGCCGGCTATCAGCGGGAGCTCATCGAGACGCATTACCGGGAGGTGGACAATATGTACCGCCAAATCCGGGGCTGGCGGCACGATTACCGCAACCACATCCAGACCATGAAGGCCTACGCCGCGGCGGAGGACTGGGACGCCATCCGGCGGTATCTGGACCTTTTAGACGAGGACCTGACACGGGTGGACACGGTCATCAAGACCGGCAACCCCATGGCCGACGCCATCCTCAACTCCAAGATCTCCCTGGCCAGATCCAAGGGGATCACAGTGGTGGCGGACGCGCAGATCCCCGTCCGGCTCAAGTCCTCGGAGATCGACCTATGCTGTATCATCGGCAACCTCTTCGACAACGCCATCGAGGCCAGCGCCAAGCTCCCGGAGGATCAGCGGCTCATCCGGGTCTATATGGACATGAAGAACACCCAGCTTTACATCTCCTTCACCAACTTCACCGCCGGGAAGAAGCTCAGGAAGGAGGGGAAGCTCTTCCGCACCACCAAGGGCGAGGGCCACGGCCTGGGGCTCGTGCGGATCGACGCCATTGTGGAGCGCCTGGGCGGATACCTGAGCCGCAACAGCGAGGACGGGGCGTTTACGACGGAAATATTGCTCCCGCAGGTATGATACCTGCGATTCATCACCCACAAATGACGATTCGTCCCCGGAATGATGCGGGGGCGAATTTTTATGATAGGATAGGCGCGAGGTGAGGAAAATGAAGAAAAAGGATAAACCAAAATACAATGTCCTCCAAAACGTCCGGTGGATGTGCGCCATCGCGTGGAAAAACCGAAAACGCGTGCTGCTCTTTTGCGTCCTGGCCGCGTCTTTGCAGGTCCTTTTGAACCTCATGGAGCTCTACATCGCGCCGGAGGTGCTTGCCCGCGTGCAGGAGAGGGCCCCCATCGGGGCGCTTCTGGGGACCATCGGCGTCTTCACCGCCGCGCTTTTCCTGGCGCAGGGGCTTTCCGAATACATCGACGAAAACACCATGTTCTCCCGGGTGGACGTGCGCAGCGCCATCATCGGGAAGCTCTCCGAAAAGTGCAACACCACGTCCTATTCCAATACCCTGAACGAGGATTTTATCAAGCTGCGGGACAAGGCGCACAATGCCTGCGAGGGCAATTCCGAGGCCACGGAGCATATCTGGGAGACGCTGACGAAGCTCCTGGCCAACGTGGGCGGCCTTATCGTCTATCTGGGGATCTTGTCCCGCGTGAACGGCTGGCTCCTCCTTGTGACCGTCGCCACCTGCGTCGCCGGGTTTTTCGTCTCCCGGTACGCCGTCAACTGGCGGTACGAGCGCCGGGAGGAGGAAGAGAAATACTACCAGAAAAAGACGTATCTGCGCCGGAAATCGGAATCGGTGGAGCTGGCGAAGGACATTCGCATTTTCGGCCTGCAAAATTGGCTGAACGAGCTTTTAGATAATATCCACGATCTTTATCTGGATTTCAGCCTGCGCTGTGAGCGGGTGGAGGTGCTTTCGGACCTGGCCTCAACGGTGCTGACCGCGGCCCGCAACGGCGTCGCCTATGTGGTCCTCATCCGTATGACCCTCCGGGAGGGGCTGAGCGTCTCCGAATTCCTCCTCTATTTCACGGCGGTGACGACCTTCACCACCTGGGTCATGGGCATTTTGCGGGAGCTGAGCACCCTCCACAAGGAGAGCCTGGATATCTCCCTGGTCCGGGAGTTTTTGGACTACCCGGAGCCCTTCCGCTTTGAGGACGGCGAGGACATTCCCGAGGCGGAGCGCTATGAGCTTAAATTGGAGAACGTCTCCTACCGCTACCCCGGGGCCAAGTCGGACACGCTCCACCATTTGAGCCTGACCGTTCATCCTGGGGAGAAGCTGGCCGTCGTGGGCCTCAACGGGGCGGGGAAGACCACGCTTGTGAAGCTCCTCTGCGGCCTTCTGGACCCCACGGAGGGCGCCGTTTTGCTGAACGGGAGGGACATCCGGGCCTTTGACCGGAGGCGCTATTACGCCCTCTTCAGCGCTGTCTTCCAGGAGTTTTCCCTTCTGGACGTGACCGTGGCGGAGGAGATCGCCCAGCGGGCGGAGGGCATCGACTACGACCGGATCGCGGACTGCGTGGAGAAGGCGGGGCTGACCTCCGCCATCGAGAAGTTGCCGAAGGGCCTGGACACCCACGTGGGCCGGGAGGTCTATCTGGACGGCACCCTCTTTTCCGGGGGCGAGACCCAGCGGCTCATGCTGGCGCGGGCTCTCTATAAGGACGGTCCCATCCTCCTCTTAGACGAGCCCACGGCGGCCCTGGACCCCATCGCGGAAAACGATATCTACAGGAAGTATAACGACATGACACGTGGGCGCACGTCCCTCTTTATCTCCCATAGGCTCGCCTCCACCCGGTTTTGCGACCGGATCGTCCTTTTGGCGGACGGCGCCGTCCGGGAGGAGGGGACCCACGAAAGCCTCCTGGCGTCGGGCGGGGAGTACGCCAGGCTCTTCGAGGTCCAAAGCCGGTATTATCAGGAGGGAAAGGAGTTTTGAAGATGAAAGAAAAAAGAGAACAAGGAAAGCTCCGCCGCGCCGTGGCCGTCCATCTCCGGGCCATCCGAACGCTCCATCAGGTATCGCCCAGGTTTTTTCCGCTCCAAACGGCCTCCGGCCTCTTTAACGCCATAGCCCCGTATGTCACGGTCTTCTTCTCCGCGCGGATCCTGCGGGAGCTGGCCACGCTGCGCCGGGAGGACGTCCTTTGGAAATGGGTGATCGCGGGCGTAGCGTGCGTGGGCCTCGTCTCCCTCCTGGGAGCCGTCCTCAAGCGCCGGTATGAGACGCTTCTCAGCGACCTGTGGGGCAGGAAAGAGATACTCTTCATCCGCAAGATGTTCGCCCTCGACTTTGCCGAGCTGGACAGGCAGGAAAACCATGACCTCCGGGAGCAGATCCGGGAAAACGAGAACTGGTCCGGCTGGGGACTCATGAAGGCGGCGACCGTATACGGAGATTTTGTGGGCGGCGTCATCGGCCTTCTCAGCGGCGTTGCCCTGACCGTGAGCCTCTTTACCTCCCCCGTCCCGGAGACGGCGGGGCGGCTCACCGTCCTTAATAACCCGGTCTTCATTTTGCTCCTGGCGGCGCTGATGGCCGCCGTCAGCGCCCTGGCGGGGAAGCTCCTCGCCGCGTCGGAGAAGTGCTGGGGCGACACGGCGCAGGAGGCGACCCTGGGCAACCGGCTCTTCAGTCATTTCGGGTTTATCGGCCTTGATAAGGCGCGCGCCGTGGACATCCGTATGTACGAGCAGCAAAACCTTGTCAGCGCCTATTGGGACACAAACTCCATCTTCGGCGCCGACGGCCCTATCGGGAGGCTGGCCCGTGGGAAAATGGGCGTCTACGCGGGCCTGGGCGTGTGCGTCACTACCCTGATCACGGGCTTCGTCTATGTGTTCACCTGCCTCAAGGCATGGGGCGGCGCTTTTGACGTGGGCAGTATCACCCAATATGTGGGCGCGGCCTCGGCCATGATCGCCAACATCTTTTCCCTCACCGGGCTTGTGGGGACGCTGGAGACGAACGCCGGCTTTCTCGATCAGACCTTCGCGTTCCTGGATATCCCCAACGCCATGTACGAGGGGAGCCTCACCACCGAAAAGCGCTCCGACCGGCAGTACGACATGGAATTCCGGGACGTGTCCTTCAGGTATCCCGGCTCCGACGTCTGGGCGCTGCGCCATGTGGATCTGAAATTCAAGGTGGGCAGGAGGCTCGCCATCGTGGGGGAGAACGGCAGCGGCAAGACCACCTTCATCAAGCTCCTGTGCCGCCTCTACGACCCCCAGGAGGGTCAGATCCTCTTAAACGGCATCGACATCCGCAAGTACCGGTACGACGACTACATGGCCCTCTTCTCCGTGGTGTTCCAGGACTTCCAGCTGATTTCCCAGCCCCTGGGCGCCAACGTGGCGGGCAGCGTGAACTATGACCGGGAGCGGGCCCGTAAGGCGCTGGAGGACGCGGGCTTCGGCGAACGCCTGGGGACGCTGGACCGGGGATTGGACACCATGCTCTACAAGGACCTTTCCGAGGACGGCGTGGACGTCTCCGGCGGCGAGGCGCAGAAGATTGCCATCGCCCGGGCGCTTTACAAGGACGCGCCCTTCATCATCCTGGACGAGCCCACGGCGGCGCTGGACCCCATCGCGGAGGCGGAGATCTACGGCAAATTCGACGAGATCGCCGGCGACAAGACGGCTATCTACATCTCCCACCGCCTCAGCTCCTGCAAGTTCTGCGACGAGATCGCCGTCTTCCACCAAGGGCGCATCGTCCAGCGGGGCTCCCACGACGCGCTTCTTGCCGACGAGTCCGGCAAATACCACGAGCTCTGGACCGCCCAGGCCCAGTATTACATCAACAAACAATAAGGAGGCGGCAGTATGTACTACATCGGCATCGACCTTGGCACCTCGGCGGTGAAGGTCCTCCTGGCGGACGAGGGTGGATCGGTGGTCAACGAGGCCACAAGGGGGTACCCCCTCCGATTTCCCCGTCCGGGGTGGTCCGAACAGGACCCTGCGGAGTGGGTCCGAGGGGTGTCCGAGGGGGTTCGGGAGGTGCTCCGAGGGGTGCCCCAGGGGGCTGTCAGGGCCCTCGGAGTGGGGGGTCAGATGCACGGTCTGGTGGCCCTGGATATGGACGATTCGGTCATCCGCCCCGCCATCCTCTGGAACGACGGACGGACGGCGAGGGAGACGGAGTACCTCAACGAGACGGTTGGCCGGGACAAGCTGAGCCAATACACCGCCAACATCGCCTTCGCCGGGTTCACCGCGCCGAAGCTTTTGTGGATGCGCGCCAACGAGCTGGAAAAGTTCCGAAAAATCGCGAAAATCATGCTTCCAAAGGACTATCTGGTCTACAAAATGACCGGCGTCCACGCCACCGACTACTCCGACGCCTCCGGTACGCTGCTTTTAGACGTGGCGCACAAGCGCTGGTCCTGGGAAATGCTGGATATTTGCGGCGTCACCGAGTCCCAGCTCCCCAAGCTCCACGAAAGCTGGGAATGTGTGGGAACCCTGAAGCCCGAAATCGCTAGGGAACTGGGCCTTTCCGAGACTGTCAAGGTCTGCGCCGGGGCGGGGGACAACGCCGCCGCGGCGGTGGGCACCGGCACTGTGGGCGCGGGCGGGTGCAACATCTCTCTCGGCACCTCCGGGACGGTGTTTATTTCCTCAGGCAAGTTCGGCGTGGACCCTCACAACGCCCTGCACGCCTTCGCCCACGCCGACGGCGGCTGGCACCTGATGGGCTGTATGCTCTCCGCCGCCAGCTGCCACAAGTGGTGGATGGACGAGGTTTCAAATGATACGGACTATGCCCGTGAGCAGGCGAAGATAAGCCCCAACAAATTGGGCCGCAACCACGTCTACTTCCTCCCGTATCTCATGGGCGAGCGCAGCCCCATCAACGACGTAAACGCCCGCGGGACCTTCACGGGTTTGACCATGGACACCACCCACGCGGACATGACCCAGGCGGTGCTGGAGGGCGTGGCGTTCGCCATTCGCGACAGCTTCGAGGTGGCGAAAAGCCTGGGTATCTCCATCCCCCGCTCCCACATCTGCGGCGGCGGGGCCAAGTCGCCGCTGTGGCGCAAGATCTTAGCCAACGTCCTGGGCATCCCCCTCGACATGGTCGCCACCGAGCAAGGCCCCGGCTACGGCGGCGCGCTTTTGGCCATGGTGGCGGACGGGAAATTTGCCTCGGTCCAGGAAGCCTGCGACGCCTTGGTGACCGTCGCCTCTACCACAGACCCCGACCCGGAGCTGACGGCGCTCTATGACGAGCGTTACAGCCAATTCAAGGAAATTTATCCAGCCATGAAGTCATTGTTTCCGAAGCTTGCGTGAAGTGCAGATGACCGACGGCACCGCGCATCAATAAGGATTTTCTCCCGCGCTAAATTCTTGACAGTATGTATCAATTATGTTAAACTTGCAGTTACGAATTTTGTCAGATATGGAGGAATCTTAATATGAACAGCGTGCTTCTTTGGATTTGTAACTTGTTCAATGCTGTATTAAATTATGGTATTCTGGTTCTTGCAGTATTTGAATTTGTTCTTGCAATTCGTTGTTCGACTCATTTGCATACTAATCAAAAGGAGATTAAAAACCTGACTGGCGAGAGCAGTGAACGCCATCAGACTGCCTGGAAATCTGGAAAAAGAAAGGTGACCACTACACGCGTGATAACCTATGAACGGGATTGGGGGGAGTATGACGGGTTCCGCAAGAAATACCAAAAAAGTCTTTCAAAATATAACAAGTTTACTCTTTACATACAGTTGTTCCCTTTGCTGGGAATATTGGGAACTGTCGCCGGACTTTATATAGCTATGAACGCACGTGACGGTGCTGCAAGCTTATATTCGGGTGTTGGATTTGCTCTTTCGTCTACAATCTTGGGAATTGTTTTTGCCATTATTTTCAAAATATGGGATGTAATCCTCTCTAACACAGTAAATGTAATCGATGACAATATTGACCGCTATGAAAAGAACTACACAGTCGAGACTCGGGAGGCGCAAGGGAGCGCCCTCGATGCCGCAACGCCCCTGACCACAGCAGATAATACCACCACACGAAGGGAGCAATAACAATGCGTAGACGGCAGCGGGTCGGGTTGCAGGAAATCAACCTGACCTCTCTCTTGGACGTGCTGTTTTGTATTCTCTTTATTGTCATGTTGGCAGGGAACCAAAACGAGCAGGACATCAAATCCGACGCACAGCAGCAGCTGGAGGCCCTTGAGGCTGAATCGCAGGAACAAATTGGGCAGCTCCAGTCAGAGGTCGGCAAATTGACGGCGCAGGTCACGACCTATCAAAATCAAATGGAAAGCTATGATATATACCACGCTGAGGCTGTGATCATCACGCTCAGCAATGTGCTGGAGGGCCGCGACCACAAACTCATCGTTTCCCGGGACCTGGAGAGCGAAGAAAAGACCTCGTTTTTGATGGGGACGAACAGGATCGAATATATAAAGCAGGTCCTTCGCACATCGATCACGGAACAAATCGAAGCAGGCGCGAACCGGCCGGTTTATATTGTCTTCATCTGCGACCGGGAAAAGATCTACACCCAGGAATTCAGCGCCATCACAAGTACGTTATCTGAGCTCCAGAATGAGTACAAGGAAGTTTTCTATAAGACGATGGAGGCCGAGCGATGAAAATAGCGTTTTCAAAGTTTTTCCATTCCGCGGCAAGTCTGGCGAAACGCGCCGCGTTGTTTATCCCAAAGCTTATAGCAGCTCATCCTATTATTACTGTCGCTGTGGTTGTAGCTGCCCTGGTGATTGGTAGTGGCCTATACTTATATTTTGGTAAGGGGGCCGGATTTGGCCTCCCATCCCCTGCGGGAGGTCCGCCTGTGGATGCGGATACATCTCCAGATGATACAGCAAGAGAGACAGAACCCGAAACGGACTGGTCTGAGATCCGCATCCTCACGATTCTGATTGAGGATGACAAGGTCTTTGTAAATGACAAGGAATTTAAGGATGCGGAAGAATTAAAGCAGTTTCTCGAGGATATCTATGATGACGGGAAAATAGTACGGCTTGATGACGCACAATCCATTTTAGCCACTCGCGACTGGGTCGTTGAGGTGCTTAACGGTTTGAGTATCAGCTACACACAGGCTGCGGCTTAGAGCCTGATTTCCTGAATACGCTTGTTTACGGAGGAGCCTTATGAAAAAGAAAATCAAATTTATACTGGCGCTTAGTCTCGCGTTAACCGTCACAATTTCTGTATGTGGCTGCGGGGATAAGGGCTCATCGTCCGATGGCCAGCCGAATTCCGAGGACCTGTCAGCTCCGACTTTTCTGGGAGCAACTGACTCTTCGGCGGGCGGACCGGATGCGCCTGGCGGGGAACCGAAAAGCACCGGAGAGCCCAATCAAGAAATCGCGAAAGAGGTTACGGTCACCATCAGAGAGAATCAGGTTTTTATCAACGATACAGAGTTTAAAGAAGCCGGAGAGCTGAAGAACTATATTGAATCGGTCAACAGCGACGGAATGGTTTTCAAAATTATTGAGGACCACGCTATCCAAGCGACATATGAGTGGGTGACAGGCGTTTTCCGGGAGCTGGAGATAGAGAACGTGGTCACACCGAACGGTTGACGGTCCCACATGTGTCAAGGGCCAAATAAAACAAGGCGGGCAAGTTACTTCTTCCGTAACTTGCCCTCTTTATCTTGGAAGCCGTCAAACCGACAGCACCTGGTCCCCCGCATTATGTACCGGAAAGAAGCCCCGGGCACGGTGAAGCTCCGGCGGCGGAAGAACGGGAGGGCGAAGAGCGATGGCGAGGGTTTATTTGATATGCGGAAAAATAGGCTGCGGGAAAAGCACGTACGCTAAGCGGCTGCGGGAGGAGCGGGGAGGCGTTATCCTGTCGGTGGACGAGATCATGCTGGCGGTCTTCGGGCTTTACGCGGGGGAGCGGCACGACGAATACGCCGCCAATCTGCGCGGGTATCTCCTGGAGAAGTCGCTGGAGCTCGTCGGGGCGGGCGTCAGCGTCATTCTGGACTGGGGCTTCTGGACAAGGGCCGGGAGAGACGAGGCAAAGGATTTTTACAGGAGCCGGAATATAGCGTGCGAGATACATTATCTGGATATCCGCGACGACGTTTGGAGGGTGCGGATAGACAGGAGGAACCGCGCGGTGGCGGCGGGGGAGACGACGGCGTACCTTGTTGACGACGGCCTCGCCGGGAAATGCGCGGCGAGCTTTGAGCCCCCCGCGAGAGAGGAGATCGACGTGTGGGTCGGGGATGACACGCCATAAAGACGTTGACGGTTTTGGTTCGGCCGTATAGGCGGACGGTCCCGGACGGCTGACGGCCGTTCGTTGAGTCAGACGGCGTGGGACCGATGCGGGGCATAGGGGTGGGTCCAGCGGCGGCGGAGGAGGAACAGGGCGGCGGAGGCGGCGGCGAGGTATACGAGCCAGGGGAGGGCGTAGAGGAGCCTTCCGCTCCCAAGGCCCCACAGGAGCTCCGCGGAGGCCACGGGGATCACCGGAGACACCCACTTGAAAAGCTCCGCCCCCAGGGCGGTGAGCAGCGCGGGAAGCCCCAGGACCGCGGCGGCGGCCACGTAGGAGGTACGCGCGGTAGGGCACAGGTAGCCCACGCACATGGCGGCCTCGGCCACGCATATGAGCATTATGAGCCTCAAGCCGTATAAAATCGCGAGGTACTGCCCGCATGTCACGTTAAGGGGAAAGCTTGCCAGCGCGTCCAGATTGCGAACCGGCGCCGAGAGGCCCTGGGGCTCCATGAGCAGGAAGCCCTTTTTGAGCTCAAAAAAGGTCATGGCGCCCCAAATGACAAGCGCCAGCGACGCCGCCGTCAGCGCCTTCCGGCGCAGGAGAGCCCCGCGTCCCTTCGGCGTGGAGCGGAGCAGCGCCGGTACGCCGGACTGGCGCTCGTAGGCCCAGAGGGGGGCGGCCAGAACGGAGACGAGGAGGACCGCCACGGCGTAATTTAATCTCTGGCGTTCCACGCTGTCCTGTCCGTAGACCCAGTCGTAGGGCTCGCTGTCCACCACCCAGGGCTCGTAGCCGCCCTTCCGGGCCCGGTCGCGAAGCTCGTTTATCCGGGCTTCCACCTTATCGAGGGTGAAGAGGAGGTCGGCCGAGCCGTTCCTTTCGGCGCTTTCACGGGCGCGGGCGATATAGCCGTCGGTGTGCGCGTCCACCGGCCCCCGGAGCTCCTCCATGTACGCCAGGTACATAGGATCCGGGCCCCGGCCCTTTGCCTGGATGAAGGAGAGCTTCCCGGCGGCGAAGACCGCCAGGGCCAGAAGGAGTATGCCGTACTGGAAGACAAGGTGCTTCCAGCCCTCCCAGCCAAAGAGCGTGAGCCGGGAGCGAAGTCCGTCCAGGGCCTTCTCCGCCGGGGCGGCGGCCCGGCCAAGAAGATCCCGGGAGCCCTCGGGCTTTTTCCGGGCCTGGGTCAGCACGGCCGCGACGGCCAGCGCCGTTCCGAGGACGGCGATGCCGGTCACCGCGATGCCCCGTATGCCCGCCGGGAAGCCGAAAAGGTCTACGTTGAGGTATTCCGTGTAGAGGGCGGAGGTGTGGACGTAGGAAAAGATGTTGAAATATTTGAGCACATTGAAGATGCTCTGCACAGGCAAAAACTCATAGAGCACGAACTCCACAGCCAGCGCCGCCCCCAGCACGGAGACGGAGAACTGTGCGTTGCCAAGCGACCCCAGAAGGCACCAGAGCAGAAGCCCCATGAGCACCCCGGCCAGGACCTTCAGCAGTAAAAACCGGACGAGCCACTCATCGAAGCTTATGGGCACGGGGCAGGTGCCAAAGGCCGGTATGGACTGGAGGGGCCTTGAGAGGTCGCCCCAGCCGCCGTGGATGGCCAGGGACAGGAGGAGCGGCGACAGGGTAAAGAGCGCCATAGCCAAAACCGAGCCGAAAAACAGTACGCCGAGCCGCGTAAGCCCCAGCCAGGCCCGGCCGCCCCGAAGGGAGCGGACCAGTGACCATAGCCCCCGGCGGCGCTCCTCCAAAAAGGCCATCACGATAATGATGATGGCCAGAAGGTGCAGGTAGTCGCCTGTTTCGCTTTCAAAGTTCAGCCACTTTGTTATGGCGGCGGAGCTTCCCAGCTCCACCTGTACGCCGAGGATCCCGGCGAAGTCCTCGGCAGTCTTTTGGAGGTTCCGGCGGGAGAAGGACCCGGCCTTGCCGAAAAGGCTCGTCTGGGACTGGATCTGGGCCCGGGACTGTATGCCCTTCAGGTATTCCCTGTAGCCCGCCAGGTACTCTATCTCGCTCCGCAGGTCCCCCAGGGCCAGGGAAAGGGCGCTGTCCAGGGCGTAAAACCCCTCCCGGCCGCTCCTCGCCGCCTTGACAAGCTCCGGGATGTGGGCAATGGAGGCGTAGGCCTCCTCCTCGCTTGCAAACGCCGTTTCGTCATAGCCCGCGTACCAGCGGTAAAAGCTGTAAAGAGTCTCCTCCTCTGCCTGGGCAAGCTCCGCCGCACGGTCAAGGGGCTCGTCCCGCCAGAGATCCACGAGGTACGAGATGTACCTGTTGGCCTCCCGGGCCCTTTTGAGCTCCCCGGGGCCCACGCTGTCGGATATGGAGAGGGCAAAGAGGCCGATACACAGGATAAAGCACACGCACAGCGTCCCCAGCCGCCGGCGGTCAAGAAATACACGCTTCAACTCCCTCATGTCAGTCACCAAGGAAGCACAGGTACACGTCCTCAAGGCTCGGCGTCCCCATGACCGGCCTCCAATCGGCGGGAAGGGAGGCGATGAGCGCCTGGGGCGTGTCGACCCGGACGAGCTCGCCCTTTTTCATGAGGAGGACCTTGTCGGCGATGGACTCGATGTCCGTGACAATGTGCGTGGTCAGAAGGACGATCATGTCCTCGGACAGCTCCTTGATGAAGGTGCGGATGCGCACCCGTTCCCGGGGGTCCAGCCCCGCCGTGGGCTCGTCCAGCAGCAGGACCTCCGGCTCCCCCATCAGCGCCTGGGCCAGCAGGACACGCTGGCGCATGCCCCCGGAGAAGCTGCCCACCTTCTTGTGGCGGGCGTCCAGGAGGTTCGTCAGCTCCAGCACCTCCCCCACCTGCTGGCGGAGCTCCCGGCCCCGGAGGCCCTTGAGGCGGCCCATGTAGCTGAGGAAGCTCTCCGCCGTCATCTGCTCGTAGACACCCTGTTGCTGGGGCATATAGCCCAGCACGGAGCGGAAACGGTCCCCTAAGTCCAGGATGTCCTCCCCGTCGTAGAGGATGGAGCCGCCGTCACGCTTCACATTGTCGGTGATGAGGCTCATGAGGGTGGACTTGCCCGCCCCGTTGGCCCCCAGGATGCCGTAGATGCCGGGCTCGAAGGTGAGGGTGAAGTCCCGGAGGGCTGCGGTGTCGCCGTATTTTTTTGTGACGTGTTCCAGTTCAAGCTTCATTGGGTGTCCTCCGTCCAACCTCCCAGCAGCTCCGTCTCCCCGGTGGTCAGGTCCACGCGGACGATCTGGAAGAGTTTTGAGATGGCCGTTTTCTGGTCATACACAGAATATTTCGCGTAAAGCTGATCCCCGGACAGGCCCTTGATGTCGAAGGCCCGCCACGGGGCCGTCCCGTCCTCAGACGCCGGAAGCTCCGGAAACTCCGGGGCCGTGATCCACTTCTCAAAGAGGATGTTTCCCTCCAGGTCCGTCACGGTCACCAGCATATCCCAGTGCTCCGGGTCGTGATACCAGCGGCCGTTCTCATCCTGGCGGTCACTGTTCTCCTGCCTTCTGCATACGACGACCCGGTCACCGAAGAGATATTCCCTGTAAAGGTCATAGTCGTCGCCCAGCACCCTCTTCTGCGTAAGCTCCCCGGAGGCGATGTCCAGCACATAGATCGCCACTGTGTTATCCTTCTCACGGCCGAAAAACGCAACGGTGCTGTCCTCCGCCCACATATTGCTGAGGATGGCGTCGCCCTGAGGCGCCGTATAGACGGTCTCTAAGACGTGCTCCGTGAGGCTCCAGCGGTAGATCTCCAGATCGTATTCCGGATCGTCGGTCTCCGGGTGCAGGTCCCGGTAATTCAGGTAAAAGTAGAACCAGTTCCCCGCGGGCTGGGCCTCCATGGAGATGAGCTTCCCGGGGTATCTCTTTTGCATGATCACCTCCGGCTCCTGCTGACCGTCCGTGGGCAGGGCATAGACCCTGACCTCTTCGACCCATTCGCCTCCCTCGACGGTCTCCCCCGTCATCGCGTGGAAAATATACCCTCTGTGGAAGAATATGCCCCCTGACGCCCCGGTGTCGCCGTAGAAGAGCTCCCTGTCAATGGCGGTCACCAGTTCCCGATTCCTTCCATCCGGGTCCATCCGGTAGACGTTATAGCCGTCGTTGAACCAGATCTTTCCGTCGTAGAGCTGGAGCGAAAGGTTAAACCCGAGCCGGGCGTTGCAGGAGCCGGAATTGTGACGGCACTCCGGCTTGGCGCACAGGGGCGTGGCGATGCCCGAGGGCACGTCCAGGACGTACAGGAAACTGTCCGACGAATGGCTGTCATTCACCAAGAAGTAGACCGCGTTCCCGTCCTCCCCCACCAGAACACGCGAGGGCAGGTTGTATAGACTGGCAGCAAGCATATTCCGGTCTATATCCAGGTCCTGTTCCTTGCCCTTCTCTCTGTCCGTCAGCAGGCACCCGGCCAGCATGAGGCACAGCGCCGCCGCCAGGAACGTCAGCCACAACGGGGCCTTGCGCCGGCGCAAATTCCGTATCCTCTCCCCCACATTCCCGCCGCCAAAGGGCAGGGCCGTAAAGATGGATCGCATATTCTCAGCTCCTTTCATTTCTCCTTGGGCAGGTGCACTAATATTTTGCTGTTCGAGGCCATGGTCAGCAGGGAGGCGCAGTAGTCCGCCCGGGCGTCGTCCCCCAGAGCGCGGACCACGGCCTCGTCACAGCTCATCTCCATGTCCGCCGACGCCAGCGCGAAGGCCAGCCACGCCAGCGGATTGAACCAGTGGATGCTCAGCGCCAGGAAGCCCAGGGCCTTGAAGACGTGGTCCAGCCGCCGGATGTGGTGCCACTCGTGGAGGATCACGAACTCCCGGGTCCTGTCATCCAGTCCCTCCGGCAGGTATATCTTCGGCCTGACCAGCCCCAGCGCGAAGGGCGAGCGGACGCTCTTCGCCACAAAGATGTTCTCCCGCAGTCGCCGCGCGTCCCGCACGCCCCTTTTGAGCCGCAGATACCCCATGAAATCGTACATCGGAAGGCCTACCGTGCCGGTCAGCCACACATATTTCCCCACGGAGAGAAGGATGCCCCTCCAGTCGGTTTTCCCGGAGCGCTCCTCCACGTCCGATGCCGTCGGGACTTCGCCGACGCTCTCCTCCATCCTCTCCGCCGCGTCCTCCCGGCCGACCTTCCGAGGCTCCGTCACCGGGGCAGAGGCGGCCTCGCCCGCGACGCCAAACACCTGTGCCATGGGCTCCATCTTCGGCACCAGACTGAAGGGCGCCCGGATGGCGAACGGACAGAGCAGGCGTATCAGCACCACCAGCCACAGCGCGTAGGAGAGGACCTTTGGGAAGAGCTTCAGCGGGATCCTCGCCAGCGCCACCGCCAGGATCGCCACGCTCGCGGCGGCGCTCATGTCGAGGACCTTCAAGAAGAGCGCGGACAGCATGGTCACCTCCGCATCCCGTCGATGACATTCTTCAGCTCCTCGATCTCGCTGTCCGACAACTCCCGCCGGGAGCAGAATGCCGCCAGAAACGCCGGGAGGGAACCGCCGAAGGTCTCCTCCACATACTGGCGGCTGTGGCGGGCGTAAAATTCCTCCCGGGAGATGAGGGACGTCACCGTGCCGTTCTCGTTTTTGAAGATGCCCCGGTCGCAAAGGCGCTTGAGCACCGTGAAGGACGTGGTCTTCTTCCACTGGAATTCCGCCGCCCCCAGCTTGGCCATCTGCCCCGAGGTCACGGGCTCGTTTTCCCATATGAGGTCCGCGAAGCGGGCTTCCGCAGATCCTATCTTAAAATCAGACATACAAGGCCCTCCTGTACTACCGTTTGTAGTATGACTATATACTACAGACTGTAGTCCGAGCTGTCAAGAGGAAATTTTTTTCGACGTACACGCCGCCGTCGGAAGGGGTTGACGCGGAAACGGGGATTGGTATATACTATTGAGCACAAGATTTTTTCAAAACGGACAGGAGGTACGAACCATGGAGACGGTGAGGCTGAATAACGGGGCGGAGATGCCGCTGGTGGGGTTCGGGACGTATCAGATGACCGAGCCGGGGCAGTGCCGGAAAAGCGTGGAGGAGGCCCTGGCGGCCGGGTACAGGCTGATCGACACGGCCCAGAACTACGGCACCGAGCGGGAGGTCGGCGCGGCGGCGGCCGGCAGCGGGATCCGGCGGGAGGAGCTGTTCATCACCTCCAAGGTCTGGTTCCGGAACCACCGGGAGGGGGAGTGCAGGGCCAGCGTTTTGCGGTCGCTGGAGCGCCTGGGGCTTGACTATATCGACCTCATGCTCATCCACTGGCCCTTCGGGGACGTGTACGCCGCCTGGCGGGACCTGGAGGGGCTGTACAGGGAGGGGCTCCTGCGGGCCATAGGCGTTTCCAACTTTTCCCCGGACAGGCTGGTGGACCTTATCAACTATAACGAGGTGCCCCCGGCGGTCGACCAGGTGGAGACGCACCTTTACTGCCAGCAGAGGACGGCCCATGAGTGGATGGAAAAATACGGCGTGGCGCATCAGGCCTACGCGCCGCTGGGCCAGAGCCGCATCAACGACATGTTCGCCCTGCCGGCGGTCCGAGCCGCCGCGCAGGCCCACGGCAAGACGCCGGCCCAGGTGGCGCTGCGGTTCCTTGTCCAGCGGGGCATCTCTGTCATCCCCAAATCCGTCCACCCGGCGCGTATACGGGAGAATATCGACATTCTGGACTTCAGGCTCACCGAGGCCGAGATGGAGGCCCTGCGGGGCGCGGACAACGCCGCCCCCATGATCGGCACCGCCACGGACCCCAAACGGGTGGAGTCGGCGAAGAATTGGACGACCCGGGAGCTGTGACCGTCCCATCCGGTTACAATAGATATATATGAAGCCCCTCCCGATGTGGGAGGGGCTGATTTTATTCATCCAGCTTGAGGACGGCCATGAAGGCTTCGGTGGGGATCTGCACGGTGCCCAGCTGGCGCATTTTCTTTTTGCCTTCCTTTTGCTTCTCCAAAAGCTTCTTTTTGCGGGTGATATCGCCGCCGTAGCATTTGGCGAGAACGTCCTTGCGGAGGGCCTTCACCGTCTCGCGGGCGATGATCTTGCCGCCGATGGCGGCCTGGATGGGGACCTCGAAGAGCTGGCGGGGGATGTTGTCCTTCAGCTTTTCGCACAGCTTCCGCGCTCTCGGGTACGCCTTCTCCCGGTGGGCGATGAAGGAAAGGGCGTCCACCTGGTCGCCGTTCAAGAGCATGTCCACCTTCACAAGGTCGGAGGGGCGATACTCGGCAAACTCATAGTCTAAGGACGCGTAGCCCCGGGTCTTGGCCTTCAGGGTGTCGAAAAAGTCATAGATGATCTCCCCCAGGGGCATGAAGTAGCGCAGCTCGGCGAGGTTCGTGTCCAGGTACGTCATGTCCCGGTACTCGCCCCGGCGCTCCTGGCACATGGGCATGATGTTGCCCACGAATTCCGGGGGCGTGATGATGGAGGCGGCCACGTAGGGCTCCGCCGTCTCCAAAATGGCGGCGGGGTCCGGGTAGTTGTGGGGGTTGTCCACCATGACCACCGTGCCGTCGCTCTTTTTCACCTCGTAGATGACGGAAGGAAGCGTCGTGATGAGGTCCAGGTTGAACTCCCGCTCCAGGCGCTCCTGGATGATCTCCATGTGGAGCATCCCCAGAAAGCCGCACCGGAACCCGAAGCCCAGGGCCGCCGACGTCTCCGGCTCGAAGGAGAGGCTGGCGTCGTTGAGCTGGAGCTTCTCCAGGGCGTCCCGGAGGTCCGGGAACTTGCTGCCGTCCTCGGTATAGATGCCGCAGTAGACCATCTGCCGCGCCGGGCGGTAGCCGGGAAGGGGCTGGTTGGCGGGATTGGCGGCCAATGTCACCGTGTCGCCCACCTGGGTGTCCCGGACGTTCTTGATGGAGGCGGTGAGGTACCCCACCTCCCCGGCGTAGAGGCCCTCCTCGGGCCGGTAGCTCTTGGGCAGGAGGTGGCCGCACTCGATGATGTCGTACTCCGCGCCGGAGGCCATCATGCGGATCCGATCCCCCACGTGGAGCTGTCCGTCCATGAGCCGCACGTACACCACCACGCCCCGGTAGGCGTCGTACTGGGAGTCGAAGATGAGCGCCCGGAGGGGCGCGGACCGGTCGCCCCGGGGGGCGGGGATGCGCTCCACGATGGCGTCCAGGACGCTCTCCACATGGAGGCCCGTCTTGGCGGAGATCTCCGGGGCGTCCATGGCCTCGATGCCGATGACGTTCTCGATCTCCTCCTTCACCCGCTTGGGGTCGGCGGCGGGCAGGTCGATCTTATTGATGACGGGCACGATCTCCAGGTCGTGCTCCGCGGCCATGTAGGTGTTGGCCAGCGTCTGGGCCTCCACCCCCTGGGCCGCGTCCACCACGAGGACGGCTCCCTCGCAGGCGGCGAGAGAACGGCTCACCTCATAGCCGAAGTCCACATGGCCCGGCGTGTCGATGAGGTTGAGGACGTAGCTTTTGCCGTCGGCGGCGTTGTAGTCTAAGCGAATGGCGCGGGCCTTGATGGTGATGCCTCGCTCCCGCTCCAGGTCCATGTTGTCCAGCAGCTGGTCCTCCATCTCCCGGCTGGGTACCGCGCCGGTGAGCTCGATGAGCCTGTCGGAGAGGGTGGACTTGCCATGGTCCACATGGGCGATGATGGAAAAATTGCGAATCAAAGCTTGGTCGGTCATAAGTCACCTGTTATCTTACTTCTTTGATGAGCCTGTCGGCCTCCGCCGACAGCTCCCTGAGGCGGCCCACCAGGTCCTTGAAGGCGCGGTGGCCGTCATAGCTCCTGCCCAGCATATAGTCGGCGGAGACGCCGTAATAGTCGCAGGCCCGCACCACGAAGTCCAGCTTCGGCTCCCGAAGGCCGTTCTCGTAGTGGCTCAGGCGCGCCTGAGAGACGCCCAGGTCCTCCGCGGCCTTATACTGGGACAGGCCCCGCTCCGTCCGCAGGGACATGAGGATCTCCGGAAATTGCTGACTCAATCCGGTCACCTCAGCTCAGCTTCATGTCCACGGAATCGTCGTTGAAGATCCAATCCCGCACGTCGGTGACGGTGTACTCCGTTTCGCTCACCCGGCAGACCACCCGGCGGATGCCGGCGTTGATGATGAACCGGCGGCACATGGAGCAGGGGGTGGTGTCGGTCAGAAGCTCCCCGGTCTTGCCGTTGCGCCCCGCCAGATACAGGGTGGAGCCCAGGCAGTCCCGGCGGGAGGCGGAGATGATGGCGTTCTGCTCGGCGTGGACGGCCCGGCACAGCTCATAGCGCTCCCCGGAGGGGATCTGAAGCGTGTCCCGGAGACAGTGGCCCAGGTCGGCGCAGTTCTTGCGTCCCCGGGGCGCGCCATTGTAGCCGGTGGAGATGATCTCGTCCTCATGGACGATGATGGCCCCGTAGTGCCGCCGCATACAGGTGGAGCGCTCCGCCACCGTCTCGGCGATGTCCAGGTAGTAGTTGACCTTGTCGGTGCGATCAGAAGTCATATTGTGCCGCCTCCCGCGTATTTTTTTCTTTTCCGGGACTATTATAACAAACCGTATAGGGGGATGCAAGTGTTATTTGAGGAGAAGGCCGGATTTACAGGACCGGCCGGTCATCGGCGGGCCGCCAGGAGTGGCGGCCCCTACAGAGAACAGTTGACCTCCCCCCGAGGGGGGAGGTCAACACAGCGGTCACGGTAACGAGTCCAGGATGGTGAGGAGGGTGGGGACGTCCACGGGCTTGGGGATGAAGTCGTCCATGCCGGCGGCGTGGGCGCGGGCGCGGTCCTCCTGGAAGTCGTTGGCGGTGCAGGCGACGATGCGCACGGTCTTAGCGTCGGGGCGGTCCAGCTCCCGGATGGCCTTCGAGGCCTGGCAGCCGTCCATCCGGGGCATGAGGAGGTCCATGAGAATGAGGCCGTAGGCGCCCGTGTCGGAGGCGGCGAAGAGCTCCAGCGCCTCCTTGCCGTCGTGGGCAAGGTCCGCGTCAAAGCCCTCCCCGGCCAGGAGCTCCAGCATGATCTCGCCGTTGAGCTCGTTGTCCTCCGCCACCAGCACCCGGGTCCTGGCCTTCCCCGACTGGCCGGAGCCGGTCGGCTGCTGGTCGGCGGGGGCCGTCTCCGCCACCTCCGACGGGAAGGTGAAGGTGAAGGCGCTGCCTTCTCCCACCGCGCTTTTCACCGTGAGGCTCCCGCCCATGGCCTGGGCCAGCCCCTGGCTGATGGCCAGACCCAGGCCCGTGCCCTGGTTGCCCTTGGAGACGGTGTCCAGCTCCCGGGAGAAGGGGGTAAACAGGGCCTTTTGGAACTCCTCGCTCATGCCCCGACCGGTGTCCGACACGGTGAAGACGGTGACCACCCGGCTGCCCTCCCGTCTCTGGGAGGCGTCCAGAGTGACCCGGCCGCCGGCGGGGGTGAATTTCTGGGCGTTGTCCAGGAGATTCAGGAGGATCTGCCTCAGGCGCACGCCGTCCCCCAGCACATAGGGGTCGGGGAGGGCGAAGCGGACCTGGAAGTCGATCTCCTTGTCCTCCATGGCACGTCGCGTCGAGAGGGCGCAGGACTCCGTCAGAAGCTCCAGGTCCAGCGGCTCCGGCTTCAGCTCCAGGCTCCGGTCCCGGAGGCTGGACATGTCCAGGATGTCGTCCACCAGCGTCAGGAGGTACCCGGCGGTGGCGGTGGATTGGCTGAGGTATTCGGTGAGGCGCTGGGGGTCGTCCAGCTTCTGGGCCATGAGGTAATTGAGGCCCATGAGGCCGTTGAGGGGCGTGCGGATCTCGTGGCTCATGGTGGACAGAAACTGGCTCTTGGCCCGGGCGTCGGCCCGCGCCTCCAGGGAGCGCACGTGCGCCCAGAGGAGGAGCGACGCCATCGCCAGGATCACCACCGCCGCCACGGCCAGGATCGCCGCCGCGTGCCGGTAGCGGTAGAGGAAGTCGGAGAAGGTGGGCTCGTACTGGTAGTCCATCACCGCCTGGACGGTGTAGCTGCCCAGCTCGTCCTCGGAAATGGCGGCGATGCCCCGGTCGAGGAGGTCGATGATGGCCTTCCCCCGGGCGTTCAGCGCCTCGTCGCCCTCGATGGGCACCACGGCGGAGAAGCACAGGCTCTCGTCCATGCCCTGGACGGGGATGACCTTCAGGTCCTCGTAGGCGGGCTTGGCGTACCAGTATTCCACCACGTACTGGTTGAGGATGGTGAGGTCCGCCTCGCCCTCGGACACCGCGTCAAAGCAGGAGGTGAGGTCAGGGTAGTCCGTCACGGTGAAGCTGGGGTAGACCCGGGCCAGCACCTTTTTGATGGTCTGGGAGCCGCTGGACACCGCCACGGTGAGGGGCGCGGTGGGGTCGAAGTCCAGGTCCTGGGGCGCCACCACCACCTTCCGGGCGGAGAAGTAGGGCTTGCTCATCAAAATCCCCCGGGCGTTCATGTTCTCCGGGTTATATTCCACGCTGGTCACCAGGTCGAAGCCCTGGGAGAGGAGATAGTCGTAGGTCACGGATTCCAGCGGCAGGGGGACATATTCAAAGGTGAGGCCGGTGAGCTCGGCGAGCCGGTCGAAGATGAGCCGGGAGATGCCGCGAAGCTCGCCGTTTTCATCGGCGAAGGACACCGGCGGCCGGTCCTGGACAAAGCCCACCTTCAGCGTCCCCAGGGAGGCGGCGAAGGCGCGCTCCTCCTCCGTCAGCGCCGGCGCGGCCCCCGTCTCCCCCTCCGCCAGCGCCGGCCCGGCCACAGCGCAGGCCAAAAGGAGCAGGGCGAGACAAAGCGCCAGGATACGACTTCCTCTTTTCCCTTTCATAGGCGCCCCTCCCCGGAAAAACAATTTTACAGGATAAATTATATGACATAAAAGGGAAAATGTAAAGAGGAAATGGGGGAAGAGGGGCGCGGCATTTTATCGGTTTTTATTTTGACAGTTGCATATGGAGGTTTTATGTGGTATGATACCGGTGATATCCATCAAAGGAAAGCAAAGGGGAGAACAAAAATGAAAAAGCTTTTATGTTTTATGCTTGCCATGATATTGGTAGTATCCCTTGCGTCATGCGCAGGCACATCAAACGGGGAGATCAAAAAGCCGGCTGATGTTTCCGGGGATACGTCCAAGGATGACAACGATTCCGGAAACGACAACGGCGGCGAAGCGGGGGATGGGACGCATTCGTCCAATAACGGTTCCTCCGAGGGAAGCGCCAGCGAAGGGATCTCCATAGACGAAACCGTGCTTGTGGATGAGGCCGGCGTTAAAATCACGGCAAAGAGCCTCAGCATGGATGGATTTGCAGGGCCGGAGCTAAAGGTCCTGATCGAAAACAATTCCGGCACTGATTTGACGTTCCAGTGCAGCGACTCCTGCGTAAACGGATACATGATCGGACACTCGATGTCTGTGGATGTTGCCGATGGCAAAAAGGCAAACGACAGCGTCATCCTTTATAAATCCGATTTGGGCACTTGCGGGATAAGCGAGATCGCCGACATGGAAGTGGCGTTTCATATCGTTACCGCGGATGATCGGGACACGTATTTGGATACGGATCTCGTAAAAATAACAACATCTATCGCCGACAGCTACGAATATAAATTTGACGACAGCGGCGAAGTGGCTTATGACAAGGACGATATCAGAATTGTCATAAAGGGGCTCAGCGATGATTCTTCTATGCTTGGGCCAAGCGTTGTGGTCTACATTGAAAACGATACCGATGAAAATATAACCGTTCAAACGCGCAATGTCTCCATTAACGGCTTTATGGTCACCGATATTTTCTCTTGCGATGTATTGACCGGCAAGCGAGCTGTAGACACGATCACGTTCTTAAGCAGTGAACTTGAGGAAAATGAAATAACGGCAATCGAAAATATTGAATTGTCATTCCACATATTTGACGCGGATTCATGGGATGGCATTGCGGATTCCGATACGATCACAATAACCTTCTGATGGATTCACAGCCAGGAAATTGCCGCTGACCCCCATGCCCTGCCGCTTCGGTTCAAAGCGGCAGGGCATGGCGCTTTATCGCGACCGCTCTGTCATCCAACGCTCGCTGCCCCCCTGCCCCACCCTGCGAGGAGGGGGCGAAAAAGGTTGCGGCTTCGCCGCGGATTTGGATTTGCCCGCGCGGCGGGGACGAAGGACGGGGGACGGGCGGGTTTGGAACCCGCCCCTACAGTTTTTGGAACGTTTCCAATCAACGCCGTAGGGGCCGCCTCTCTTGGCGGCCCGCGTTGCGATGACCTCCGATGTTGGCTGAATGGGATAACCTTCCATCCCCTCCGTAGGGGCGGACCCGTGTGTCCGCCCGTGCCACGTTGCGGGACGGGAACGGGTCCGATAAAACGGTACATGTCGGTCATCGGGGGGGATGGGCCGCCGTGGGCGGCGGCCCGTACGGCGGTGTTCGGGACGTGTCAGTAGACGTGGGGCGGGTCGCCCGGGAGGGCGACCCCTACGGCGCATTATCGGGACCGATCTGTCATCCTACGCTCGCTACCCCCCTGCCCCCCTCCTACGAGGAGGGGGCTTTAAAAAGGTTGCGCCGCTATGCGGCGCAATTTTTTATAAACGCGGCGCGAAGCGCCGCAACCTTATTCCCCCGACCCCTTTTTCGGAAAAAGGGGTGCCGCCGCAGCGGCGGGGTATTCGAGCCCGTGGAGCGTAACTGGGGGTTCCGGTGAACGGATTGCAGCACCACCCCGGCGCTTCGCGCCACCCCTCCGTGGGAGGGGCAAGATTACCTGCGCGTTTCCTTCAGCCCCTCCTACGGAGGGGACAGCCGCGAAGCGGCAGGGGTGGTGTGTGCGGCGGCGGGGGCGGGTGGGTGGGAAATAAAAAACGGGGCTGTGAAAAAAGTCTCGTAAAAAAGGAAGAGAGTTACCAAGGATTCCTTGGCAACTCTCTTCTTTTTTGGTA
>CANPYK010000025.1 GCA_947588605.1 uncultured Oscillospiraceae bacterium | reverse complement strand
TCAACGGGAACAGTGAACTTCCATATGCTCCTGTTATCCTCCACCTTTTCCAATTCAGTGTGTATAGTTACAATGCGGTCCCCAAGATCAATCTCTTTATCATGGGTTTCCACACCGTCATCTTTTGAAATTGTCCCCAACGTATCCTTTTCAGGGTAGGCGTTGTACCCGGTGTACTTATCAAACCATGTACTGACCCACGACCACTTGGTATTATTATTCGTTGGAACGCCTGTGTAATCCTGCGTCTCCTCCACAGTGATGAGCTTGTACCCCTCCTCAACCCCATCGGTGGTCTCGGAAAATTTGTAGGTTTCGGTATAATACACCACGGGACTGTTTTCCATCACGTAATGGTAATCAAAATCGTTGCCGCCGTACTTATAATATTCACTGGCATATAAATCATAATCTATACTGTATGCTGTAAGCTTCACCGTACTTGAGGTTTCCTTTTCGATCCCCTTGCTTTCAAGCCAGGTGGGTTTACGCTCGCCCTCCGTCTCCCCACACACGGAGCACGTCTTCGGCACCTCGTACGTGGCCTCCACCCACGTGTGCCCCAGCGCCTCGCCCTCAGTCTCACCGCACACAGAGCACGTCTTCGGCGCCGCGCACGTGGCCTCCACCCACGTGTGCCCCAGCGCCTCGCCCTCAGTCTCACCGCACTCCGAGCACGTCTTGGGTTCGGTACACGTTGCCTCCATCCAAATATGCTTATGCCCGCACCCCGCCAGCGCCGCAATAAACGCCAAAACAGATAATATCAAAATAAGTATCTTTTTCACAGGTCTTTCCTCCTAAATTTTTTTGTATATTACCACACTTTTTCACCAAAGTCAACTGTTGGTTGTATAAAAATTTCTTATAAGTTGACTTATTTTCTGTACACTTATAGCAGAAAAGGGTGATACCTATGTTTGACTGCTCCGAAAAGCTCCGTGCCCTGCGGGAAAAATGCGGAATGACGCAGCTCCAGGTCGCCAACAGGATCGGCGTGTCCAAAACCATGATAAGCGCCTACGAGACCTCCGGCAAAGCGCCTTCCGTTGAAATGCTCATCCGCCTGTCCCGTCTCTTTGGCGTCAGCGTGGACTACCTCGTCTGTATCGACGCGCCAAAGTTCCTGGACGTCTCCCACCTCGACGACGAAACCGTCGCTCTCCTCGCCGCCCTTGTTAAAAAGCTCTCCCAGCCCCCCTCTGACTGACCCGTCTCTCTTCATTTAGCCCATCCAACGATTTATAATGGGTTTATATGAATCAGAAAAACTCCTCCTGCCTTACGCAGGAGGAGTTTTTTGTTTCTCAGGCGGTTTTATTTGACCACGAAGTCCAGGACCAGGGTCAGGACGATGAAGACGACGGCGACCCACTTGGTCATGCGGGCCAGACGCGCGTCCAGGGTCTTGGCCTTGTTCTTGGACAGGAACGTTTCGCCGCTGCCGCCGCCGATGGCCCCGGAGAGGCCGGCGCTTTTGCCGCTCTGCATCAGGACGATGACGATGATGGCGAGGCACGCCAGAAGCTGAATGACGGTGATTGTGATCTCGAGAGCACCCAAAATGATCAATCCTTACTTTAGAATTTTTTAGTCTTTTATTCGCGGGACTTTTATGATATCATAAGTTTCACAAGATTGCAAGAGTTTTTTCAAAAAATGATGGAAATTCGGAGGGAAAAGTCATGTTCTTCGATACCCACGCCCACTACGACGACGAAAAATTCGACGGCGACCGGGAGGAGGTGCTGTCCAAAATGGCGGAAGCCGGCGTGGAGCTCATCGTGGACCCGGCCTCGGACCTGGCCTCCGCCGAAAAGGCGCGGGAGATCGCCCGCGCTCACGCCTTCGTCTGGTTCGCCGCCGGCGTTCACCCCCACGAGGCGTCAGGCGCCGCGCCGGGATACCTGAACGCGCTGAGGGAGCTGTGCGCCGACCCCAAGTGCGTGGCGGTGGGGGAGATCGGGCTTGACTACCACTACGACTTCTCGCCCCGGGACACGCAAAGGCGGGTGTTCGGCGAGCAATTAGAGCTCTCCCGGGAGCTGGACATGCCCGTCATCATCCACGAGCGGGAGGCGGTAGCGGACAACCTGGACATTCTCAAGGCCCACCCCGGCGTCCGGGGCGTGGTCCACTGCTACTCCGGGAGCTGGGAGACGGCGAAGATCCTGCTGGACTGGGGGTTTTACCTGGGCTTCACCGGCGTCGTCACCTTCAAAAACGCCCGGCGGTGCGTGGAGGTGGCGGAGAAGATGCCTTTAGAGCGGATGGTCATCGAGACGGACAGCCCCTACATGGCCCCGGTCCCCCACCGGGGGGAGCGCAACTCGTCGCTTCTCGTCCACCTGGTGGCGGAAAAAATCGCCGAGATCCGGGGGATGAGCGTGGAGGACGTGGCGCGGGCCACGCTGGAGAACGGAAAGCGGCTTTACGGTCTTTGATGATCTTTGAAGTACCGCAGCACCCCGGCCCGCTCCAGGGCAAGGGCGATGACGTAGAAGACCGCCGTGTTCAGGGGCCAGTTCACCAGTAAGCTCCAGCCGACGCGCAGCTTCAGCGCCGCCAGGAACGCCCGCCCGTAGAGCTGGGCGGACCACAGCGTGCCGAAGCCCAGGTTGACCACCACCTCGATGAGCCCCTTGGCCGTGAGGATGCGCCAGAAGCGCACGGGGCGCTTGTAATAGAAGCACCCGTAGATGAAGGCCGCCAGCATGGCGTTGAAGGTGTAGCCGAAGTGGAAGGCCCCGGTGGGCTTGAGGAAGAACTTGAGCACGTCCATGGCCCCGCCGAAGAGGGTCCCCGTCACCGGCCCGAAGAGCATATCCACCACCTGGTTGGGAAGCCCGGAAAAGCCGATGGAGGCAACGCCGCCGATGTCGATGGAGACGGACTTGAGGGCGATGGCCAGCGCCCCCATCACCGCCAGGGCGCACAGCACCCGGAGGTTTGTAAACTCCCGCGCGGAGCTTAGAAGATCGTCCTTGAATTTTTTCACAAAAAAGCCTCCTTCCATGCAGAAATCCACACGGCAGGAGACAGCTCCTCTGTCGCAGCGGGATGCGGCGGGCGCACCGCGAGGGGGTTCCTCTTCGTCTCCGGGGCAACTCTCCGTCCCCGAAGCACTTAACGCGCGCCGGCCTACTCTGCACAGCGAGACCACTATACCAAACCGGCGGAAAAAAAGCAAGTGGGAAAAAGGTTTTTTCGGTTGTATCCCGCCGCCGGCGGGTGTATAATTTGGTCAGAAAGCTCCATGGGAGGTCAATATGGATATCATCGTGCTTTGCGGCGGGCTCTCTACGGAGAGGGACGTGTCGCTCAAGAGCGGGGCCATGATCGCCAAAGCCCTGCGGGAAAACGGGCACCGGGCGGTGCTGGTGGACGCCTTTTTCGGCTATACGGGGGCGTATACGGACCCCAAAGAGATATTTGACAAACCGATCGCCGACACTCTGGCGGATATCGCCGCCGACGTGCCGGACCTGGAGGCCGTGAAGGCAAGCCGGAGGCAGGCCAACGATTCCCGGGTGGGAGACAACCTTCTGGAGGTCTGCCGCGCGGCGGATATCGTCTTCCTGGGGCTCCACGGGACCGACGGGGAGGACGGGCGGCTCCAGGCCATGTTCGATGTGGCGGGCATCCGCTACACCGGCGCGGGCCACCTGGGCTCCGCCCTGGCCATGGACAAGGAGACGGCCAAGCGGCTGATGGCGGCGGCGGGCATCCATGTGGCGGAGGGGGTCAACCTGACCCGCGCCGGCGCCCACGCCCCCGCGCCCTTCCTCCCCTGCGTGGTGAAGCCCCGCGCCGGCGGGTCCTCCGTGGGCACCTCCATCGCCCACACCGAGGCCGAGTACGCCGACGCCTTGGCGCTGGGGTTTGCGTACAGCCGGGAGCTGTTGGTGGAGCGGTACATCAAGGGGCGGGAGATCGACGTGGGCGTCCTGGACGGCGAGGCCCTGCCGCCCATCGAGATCCAGCCCAAAAGCGGCTTTTTCGACTACAAGAACAAGTACCAGGACGGGGCCACGGAGGAGATCTGCCCCATCCCTGACCTGCCCGAGGGCTGGGACGCGGCCCTCAGGGACGCGGCGGTACGCGTCTACGAGGCCCTGGGGCTGGAGGTCTACGCCCGCATGGATTTCATCGTGGACGAAAATGGCACGGTCTGGTGCCTGGAGGCCAATACCCTCCCCGGCATGACCCCGGCCAGCCTCCTGCCCAAGGAGGCACAGGTTGCCGGGATCGGGTATAACGAGCTGGTGGAGAGGATCCTGGAGGCGAGTCTGAGGAAGGGTTGAGGGACCACCCCTGCCGCTTCGCGGCTGTCCCCGACCTGGGAGGGGCTGACGTATTGGGAGCGGGTGCGTTTTTCCGGAACCGGTCTGTCATCCGACGTTCGCTGCCCCCCTGCCCCCCTCCTACGAGGAGGGGGCTCCGAGACGGGGACGGGTGCGGGATATCGGAACCGTTCCCGGCACGCAACGTGGCACGGGCGGGTTTAGAACCCGCCCCTACAGGGGATGTGGAAAGTTATCCCATTCAACCGACGCCGGAGGTCATCGAAACGCGGGCCGCCAAAAGTGGCGGCCCCTACGGCGGTGATTGGGACGCAATTCAAAGCTGTAGGGGCGGGTTCTAAACCCGCCCGTCCCCCGTCCCCGCCGCGCGGGCTAATCAAAACCGCGGCGAAGCCGCAACCTTTTCGCCCCCTCCTCGTAGGAGGGGGGCAGGGGGTAGCGAAGGCGGAGGGCTTTGAGACGTTCCGGAAAACCGCCCGCCGCGTTTTATTCCATTTACCATACGGAGGTCTTAGCCATGAAAATGAAGTCTCTCACCCTTGAAAAGATCGCGGAGGTCACCGGGGGGAAGTATGTGGGGCCTATGCGGTATCGGAACGACCGGATCAGCTGCGTCTCCATGGACAGCCGGGAGATCGACGAGGGCGGGCTTTTTGTGTGCGTCAAGGGCTCTCGGGTGGACGGGCACAGCTTTGCCCGGGACGCGGTGGAGCGGAGCGGCGCGCTGGCGTGCCTTGCCGAGCGGGCGCTGCCGGACCTTCCCTGCGTGGTGGTGGAGGACACGAAAAAGGCCCTCCGGGACCTGGCGGAGTATTACCGCAAGCTTTTCCACATCCCCGTGGTGGGCATCATCGGGAGCGTGGGCAAGACCACGGCCAAGGAGCTCACCGCCAGGGTGCTGTCCCGGCGGTATCTGACACTGAAGACCCCCGCCAACCTCAACAACGAGCTGGGCGTCCCCTTGACGCTTTTGCAGCTGCGAGAGGAGCACGAGGCGGCGGTGATCGAGATGGGCATCTCGGATTTCGGCGAGATGCGGACTCTCGCCCGGATGGTGCGGCCGGACATCGTGGTGTTCACCTCGGTGGGGTACTGCCATCTGGAGAAGCTGGGGGACCTCCAGGGCGTTCTGCGGGCCAAATCGGAGGTCTTCGAGTTCATGGATGCCGACGCCATCGCCGTCCTCAACGGCGACGACGAGCTTTTGCGCGACCTGGACACCGGTACCCGGCGGGTGCTCTACGGCACCGGCGCGGACTGCGACGTGCGGGCGGAGAACGTGGAAAATCTGGGCTTTGACGGCGTCAGCTGCGACATCGTTTTCGACAACGAGCGGGTCTTCACCCTCATCCCCGCCTTCGGAAGCCACATCGTCTACGGGGCGCTGGCCGCCGCGGCGGTGGGGCGCATCCTGGGCGACAGCGGGGAGCAGATCCTGCGGGGCATCGCCGACTACCGCCCGGTGGGCGGGCGCGCCAACGTCACGGACACGGGATATATCACCCTCATCGACGACTGCTACAACGCCAATCCCAACTCCATGGCCGCCGCGATCCGTTCCCTGGGGACCATCCGCTCGCTCAGCGCCCCGCAGAATAAGCGGGTGGCCGTTTTGGGGGACATGAAGGAGCTGGGGGCCGACTCGGCCCAGCTCCACCGGGCCATGGGGGAGCTGGCGGCAAAGTGCGGCATCGACTCGCTGGTCTGCTGCGGCGAGGAGGCCAAGGCCATATACGACGGCTTCCTGGCCGCCGGGGGCGGCAAGGCCAGGTATTACCTGCGGCGGGACGATTTCCTGGAGGATATCGCCGAGACGGTGGACCTGGGGGACGTGGTGCTGGTGAAGGCCAGCCATTCCATGGGCTTTGAGCGCATCGTCGAGGCCCTGAAGGCCCTCCGATGAGGCTTCGCTACACCGCCTCGGAGCGGGACGAGGGGCGGAAGGTCTATTCCGTTTTGAAAAACGAGCTTCGCGTCTCCGCCGGGGGCATCAAGCGGCTGAAGGCCGCGGGCGCCGTCACCGTGGACGGGGCGCCGGTTTGGATGGACCGGCGGCTTCGTGCCGGGGAGACGGTGGAGGCCGATCCGGGCCTTGCCGAGGCGGCCCCGGACATCCCCCCGGAGCGAGGGGCGCTGGACGTGATCTTCGAAAACGAGGCGTACCTGGCCGTGAACAAGCCCGCCGGGATGCTGACCCACCCGTCCAGGGGGCGGTACACGGGGACGCTTCTCAACCTCGCCGCCGGGTATCTGGCGGACACCGCCGGGACCGGGGCGGTCCACGCCGTGAACCGGCTGGACCGGGACACCTCCGGCGTCATCCTCCTGGCGAAGGACGCCCACGCCAAGGCGCTGGCCACGGACGCCCTCCACGCGCCGGGGGCGGAGAAGGAGTATCTGGCGGTCCTGTGGGGCGAGCTGCCCCAGGGGCGCGGCGTCATCGACCTGCCCATCGCCCGGGAGCGGGCGGGCTTTCAAAAGCGCGTCGTCCGCCCCGACGGCAAGCGGGCCGTCACGGCTCATGAGAGGCTGGGCACGGCGGCGATCGGCGGACAGCGGGTGAGCCGCGTGCGGTTTTCCCTGGAAACCGGCCGCACCCACCAGATCCGCGTCCACTGCGCCCACCTGGGCTGTCCCCTTTTAGGCGACGAGCTCTACGGCTCGGCGGAGTCCCGCGCCCTCAGCGCCAATTTAGGCCTCACCGCCCACCTCCTCCACGCCGCGCGTCTGAGCTTCATCGACCCCCTCACCGACAGCCCGCTCACCCTCACCGCCCCCGTCAAAAGGCGGGATATGCTGGAGATGGACAAATTTTTTGAAAATACCACTTGACAAGCGGCCTGAGTTATTATAAAATAATCGAGCGCCGTTAAGGAAGACCGGATACGGCCGAGTAGCTCAGCTGGTTAGAGCGCCGGCCTGTCACGCCGGAGGTCGAGGGTTCGAGCCCCTTCTCGGTCGCCAATATGCTGCTATAGCTCAGTCGGTAGAGCGCATCCTTGGTAAGGATGAGGTCCCCAGTTCGAATCTGGGTAGCAGCTCCAATGAAAAGCACTTGAAACGTCAGGTTTCAGGTGCTTTTCGCTTTCTTTCCATAACTTTTTTGATAAATTCGTGATTGCGTCGAAATGCGTTCTGTCGGCAAAACCGACACAGAAACCGACACCGACAAGAAAAAGCAAGCCGGACAGGGTCATGCCTGTCCGGCGTTTTTTATTGCCTTTCGGAGAATCTCGGAGGCGCGGCTGATGCTCTCCTGATCGGCGTGCGTGTACATTCTGAGGGTCACGGCCTTGTCGCTGTGGCCCAGGGCTTCGGAAACGCTGGCAATATCGGCCCCGTTTGTAATGGCGATGCTGGCGAAGCTGTGTCGGAGCTTATGGGGGTGGAAGTCCTCTATTCCGTACTTCTCCCCAAATTTCTTGAAATACCGAGTGGGACTCTGCGGGTGCATCGGGTCTGGGCTTTTCTCCTGAGTAAAGGTCCACGCGCTGATGGCCTTATGGGCCTGTTCCACACGCAGACGTTTCAGAAGGGCTATGGTATCGGCGCCGGCGTACACCGTGCGGGTGTGACCGTTTTTCGGGGTGTCAAGATAGACGCCCTTCTGCTTGGTGTAGCAGAGATTTCCGCAGATGGTAATCGCGCCGGTCTTGAAGTCAATATTCTTCCACTGGAGGGCACAACACTCGCCCCGGCGGATCCCCGTGTCAATTAACAAATGAACGAGGGCACGCCATTTCAAAGGCTCCCGCTCCACGCTGGCCATGATGGCCTGGATCTCGGTGGCAGTATATGCGCTGGGCTCTGTTGCCTTTGCCTCATCCTTCCGGGGCTTTGGCCGCTCCACCTTGTCCATGGGGTTGCGGTCGATCATGTCATTCAGATAGGCCATTTTAAAGAAGCTGTGGAGGATGGTATATACCTTGATGACCGTGCTGTAGGCCTTGCCCTCTGACTGTATACTCAGAAGCAGCGCGGAGATCTGCGCCGGGGTGATCTCCGGGAGCTTGATATCTCCCAGGACCGGGTATATCTTTTTGTCGAGATATCCCTGATAGTTTGCACGGCTGTTCTCGCTCATGGTGACGGCTTTGGCCGGCATGAAGACCCGCTCCCCGTACTGGCGGAAGGTGAGGATCTTCGCGGCCTCGGCGGCCTCCAGCGCTTCCCGCTCCCGGCGTTCTGAGCGGCTTATAGCTTCGCCGGCGTCACTTTGCCGCTCAAACTCGGCGGCCACGGCGGCAAGCTCCCGTTCAATGGCCTTTCGGCTCCATCCGTCCGGCGGATACCAGCGGCGCGTGAGGCGTGATTTGCCCCGGCCCCGGCTGACGGTAATCTCGTAGTAAATTCGACCGTCTTTCGTTTCACGCTTGCGGGTGGATGGCATTTATATCCCCTCCAACTCTTCATCGTCAATAGAGATCCATATAAAATCGTCAACGTTTATTTCTCCACCATTTTCCTTGAGTCCTTTTTCTACTTCGGACTGTAATTCTCCGAGTGCTTCGGTAATGGCTTTGCTCACTTCTTCGGATGCCTTGTCGATAAAGTGGCTTTCGGCCTCTTTTGCGGAAATCTTGTAGCCAGTGCCGTCTTTTGAGAGCGTGCATACACGATTGTCCACAGAACGCTTTAGACTAATCGCTTCCTCTTTTTCTCGTTCGGCAATAACAGCCGCCTGCGCCGCCTCGACGATATAGCTTGGAACATTTGCAATATTTTCTTCGCCATGTCTTAAAAGATAATCAAAATATTTCCGATAAAAGCTCCTCACAGATTGGTTGCAATACGTGTGCAAATATTCTACCGCCGTAGATGATAACCCAGTATATTTGCACACAGAGCGGGTCGTTTGATTCGGAGTATCATCAGGGCTTACTCCGAGCAGGTAGTCTGTGGAAACGTGAAAATATTTTGCAATGGCCACAATTGTTTCCCAGTCTGGCGATGAGGTCCCGTCACAATAGTACGATACTGCCTGGCCGGATTTGTTGAGATATTCAGCCAGCTTTTTCTTTGGAGTGCGACTTTCCTCTAAGAGCTTTCTTAAAACAGAAGGGAACGCTTTGTTATATCCATCGGTTCCGTCTTTTTGAATATGTGGCATGACACAGCCTCCATAACTCCACAATACTTGAATTTTAAGAAATGTTCAAGCAACTCTTGACATTGTTGTTGCTCTTATTTATACTGATAATAAGCCAAGCGTTGCTTGAAGTCAAGAGAAAAATCAAGAAAAGAGGAAATGATATGGCAAACGAAATTATCAGGGCAGAGGCAAAAAGAGCGGGCGTCAAGCTATGGGAGGTTGCGGACTACTGTGGAATAGCCGACACAACCCTTTCCCGCCAAATGCGCAAAGAGCTTCCAGAAGATAAACAGAAGAGGTTTGTATCTGCGATCAAGGCAATAGCCGCTGGAAGAGGAGGCAAGTAACCATGTCCGAAAATTGTACCCCCTTTCAGAAAATCCCCGAGGCCTGCAAAACAACCGGTCTCAGCCAGTATTATCTACGCAAAGGCTGTAAGGAGGGGACCATTCCCCACATCAAGAGCGGGCCAACCTATTACATCAACGTGCCGGAGCTGTTGGAATGTCTGCGCTCCAGATCCGAGGCGGAGATCTCCTGTTCTAAGGAGGAATGATATGTGCCAAACAGGATAATCAAAGAGAGCGTATGCACCAGTGAGACGGTAGACAAGATGTCATGGTTTGAAGAGGTATTCTTTTACCGACTGATTGTGAACTGTGACGATTTTGGACGCTTCGACGCAAGACCGGCGGTGCTTAAAGCAAGGCTTTTCCCTCTCAAAGAGAGATTGACGCTCAAAGAGGTCTCAAATGTGCTTTCGAGGCTGGCGGAAATAGGTATCGTGAAACTGTACTATGTTGACGGTAAGCCGTACTTATTTCTCCCGACGTGGAAGGTCCACCAGAGCCCAAGAGCTACGAAAAGCAAGTTTCCAGCACCCGAGAGCGGTTGTATGCAAGATGAAAGCACTTGCAAGCAAGTGCATGCAGATGCTCCCGATATTCGAGAACGAGAATCGATATGCGATATTCGAGAATCGATAATCGAAAATAGCGTGGAGCCGGAAATCGTCTCCCCGCCGGTGATCACTTTGCCGCTGAATGACGGAAGCGAATACCCGGTATCTCAGGAGCAGTGCCAGGAATGGGCGGGCCTGTACCCTGCTGTCGACGTGATACAGCAGCTGAGGGGGATGCGGGGATGGCTTTTGAGCAACCCGGACAGGCGAAAAACAAGGCGGGGAATAAACCGTTTTATAACAGGCTGGTTGGCTAAAGAACAGGACAGGGGCGGGAGCCGGGTGAGCTCAAAGCAGCCTCCCGCTCCACCCGAGAAAAATTATGATGTCCTTGGCATGTTGGGGGTAAAGCTGTGAAACAGGCCCTTGCCTTTTTCCCTCATGTCCTCGAATTTTTTCACATAACCCTTTGCCAGCTTCATTGTCTGAGGGTCGCTTCCGTCGTCGGCGTCGAAGGTAAAAGCGGCTTTCCGGCTCCCGTACCCGAAGCATTTCTCCCGCCGCCGTTCAATGCGCCTCTGGCGCTCCACCTCCCTCCGCTCCGCTTCTTCGGCTTCATACTGTGCCGATGCGCACTTACACATACAGGGGACAATGCGTTCACCATCGTAAAGCGTGACGCGCATTTCTTTCGCTGTATGGCACCTTCCGCACGTCAAGAGGCCCGTTTCCTTGTCCCGGTAATCCTCCGGCATTTGCGGGTTAGCGGCCTTTGCCGCCTCAACGATTGGCTCCATGTCGATTTGTTTCTCGGAAGCACCGGCACGGGCAAGACCTTCACCGCCTGTTGCATTGCCAACGCCTTGCTGGAAAAGGATTATTCCGTCAGAGCCACGACCTTCGGGGAAATTGCCGCGAAGCTCCAAGGCAGTTGGGACAAGGAGGAGATCTATAAAGAGCTTGCCCGGTATGACCTCCTTGCGCTGGATGATCTGGGAGCGGAGCGGGACACGTCATACATGGATGAGATCGTATTCACCGTAATAGACGCCCGGAGCGCCGCAAAAAAGCCCATGATAATCACCAGCAATATGGACGCAGCAGAATTTATCAACGGCGGGGAGATTGCAAAAAACCGGGTATTCTCCCGTCTTAAGGAAATGTGCATTCCCGTGACGGTCAGTAGACGTGACCGGCGGCATGAGCGCATGATGCTGGAGTCGGCGGCGGATATTGCGAGGCTTCTACAAGCGGGTGAATGAAAGAGCATACGCAAAAATCTCCACGGACGTTGAACTGCCCATTACGGTGAAGCGGATATTATGCCTTGCGAAGTATTGCCGCCCGGCCGATATTTTGTCTTGGGTCCTGTGACGGGTACCCCCATTCAACCGCGGGCACTCCGACCCCGATTTTCACACAGTCACACCGGGAAAAACCGGACATTTCGTTACGCGCAATAAAAAAGGGCGACCGGCGCGGCTTGCCGGTCACCCTTGCCCCTGGAGCGGATGCCTGAAATATTCTATCTGAGCCTTATGGAGCTCAAGGGCCTGACGCGGTGCTTCGGATGTGGCTTCGGATACCTCGCCTCTCCGGTCCTCTCCATTGTGGACCCGTCCACGAACAAGGGCAAAGCCCGGGCGAAACATCTCCGGGACCTGCTGGACAGCACCCGGGGAAGAGATTTCGTGCATCGCTTCGCCGTCGAAAACGCGCTTTCCCATCTGGAGCGGGGCAAACGGATAACCTACGCTTCGTACCGTGTTGCTTGCCGGGAAGCGCAGTACGCGTGCGACGCTATGGAGCGGGAGCAGATGAAGCGGCAACGCGCCCGCCGCAGAGATCCTCTGGCAGCCGACCAAGTGACCACCCGGCAAAAGCGCATTGAGGCTATTCGGGATAAATCACATACACAGGATATCCAGGAACGCCTGGCAGTAATCAGAAGGCTCATAGATGCGGCCAAAGTCCAGCGTCGGGTGGTATCAAGCATCGACCTGCTCAGTATTGCAGAGTATTCCAAGCGAGATCTATACGGTGCAATAGCGCTGTCCATTCTGTACGGCGAGGCACTGGCCGTCCAAAAGCTAAGCGCGTGATGTGTGAATACGGGAGGCATGGGTGATCGCCAGCCTCCCGTATTTGCCTGTTGCAACAGCCTAAGAGCATCGTGACGTGTTTTAGGTGAGTAATTATAACCTCCAAAGTGTTAAAGCCCGTCAGCGCGCATTCTGGGCCGTCTCAGCGTTGCTTCGCCTCAAGTATCTGTGACAGGTGCTTTTGACACCATCTTCTGTTGCGTATCTTCCGAGGGCGCCGGCCACCTCGCACCAGGGAAGACCGTGGATGAAGCGCAGTCGGAATATTAGGCGTGTTCGGTTGTCCGTTATCGTTTGGATGAAAGCCGTGACCTTCGTCTCGGAGCAGGACAACTCCCCGGTCAACCCGGCTATTGTCTCCTTCAGGTCTGCTATTTCCGCTGCCAAATTTCCCACGGGGTCACTCGCACCTGGAGCGCGGGGCAAGCCATCGATTCTCGGAGATTTGGGGCCTGCCTTTGCCTCCAGATTCTCCAGCAGCTCCTCGGCCTCGGCCAGTTCCCGGGCCAGCTCAAAATGCTCGTTCAATTCCGCCAAAGTCATTGTGAAATTGCCCCTTTCGTGATCTCCGCTGCTCTCCAGCACCGAGGCCATGACGGCGTAGGAGACACCCGCAAAGTCAGCAACGCGGTCCATCCAGTAGCCGGAGGCGTCGAACTCAGCCAAGATATTCGGGTACCGTGTTTCGGCAGGGGCATATTCGTTCCGTCCTTCCCAAGGCTCTTCATCCGTTGTGTTGTGCCGGCAGCGTTGGAAGATGATCATCTGCCGGTAAAGGTCGTCCGGATAATCCCTCTCCAAACGCTCACGCAGAGCAGGAAGGCCCTTCTGCTTTGCGAAGGAATCGACAAAAGCTGTGAACTGGGTCAAAAGATTGCTGTCCATGTGTATGATCCTCCTTGATTTTTCAGGTGGAGGCCGGTATAATAGATTTACCGGCCCTCGCTGGGGCTTGGTGGGGGCCTCTTGCATCTGGCTTTGGTCGGCGTTGATGCAAGGGGCCTTTCTCATACGCTCAGTACAAACCGGGTCGTGGTGGTGGGCTTGCTGTACTGGCCGTAAAGGTCGGCGTGGTCTGCCCTGAAAGCCTTGCTGTCGAAGCGGCTGCCCACTACGTTCTTCCAGGTGGCCTTCCAGCCGTCACCCTGGAGGACCTCAGTGCCCCGCTCCACCATTGCGGTCTTGAGCCGGTCGGTGAGGGCTTCGGCCTCGGCCTGAAGTTCCTCAATCATGGCCCTGACACTCATCAGGTCCCGTGCGGTGGTGTTGATCTCGATGGTGCTCATTGTGTGTACCTCCTGTTTGTTTTTGGGAGAACCCCGGCGGTGGGTGGCTGTCTTTCACTTTTCGTGCCCTCAGGCCTTACCGAATCCATTTCCCACACTTACTGTCCGTTCTTGATGCTATCGTCCGCGGCAGCCGGTGCCTTTCGCTGTTGTCTTTTGCTCTCCTCTTGATGATATTATTATACATTAAATTATGGTGTATGTCTACTGGTAAAGTAGACAAAATATACATTAAATCTTTGTGTATATTGTACATTGATTTTTGGTGTATATTCGTAGTATAATACGGATAATGGGAGAGGTACGACTATGTATACGGCCTCGACCAATAAAGAGAGGAGGGATTTTCGTGCCGGTTCAATATAAAATTGACGTGTTGACTGCACTAAAAAACGCTGGGTATTCTACCTATCGGCTCCGCCGTGAAAAACTGTTAGGTGAATCTGTCATTCAACAGCTCAGAGACGGGGCGCTCGTTTCCTGGCCAAATGTGGGTAGGCTTTGTCAGTTGCTACAATGTCAGCCTGGGTATATACTTGAGTATATCCCAGAGGGAGGTACCGACGATGTTTGATAAGCTCGACCGCTACAAAGTCGCTCTGGACGTCGTGAGGCCCTTTGAGGGCGACACGCTGAAGGAGCTTCGGGATTACTACAAAATTGGCCTTACGTGGTCCAGCAACGCCCTTGAGGGGAACACGCTGACGATCTCGGAAACCAAGGTGGTGTTGGAGGATGGCTTAACGGTAGGGGGCCGCCCGCTCCGGGATTTCTATGAGACTGTGGGACACGGCGCCGCCTATGATCACATGTTTTCCCTCATGGGGGAGCGGGACATAAGCGTGGAGGATATCAAAGTCTTGCACCGGCTCTTTTACCGCCAGATAGATGAAGCCCGTGCCGGCGTCTGGCGTGACCGTCCTGTCATCGTCACCGGCACAGAGTATGTGTTCCCTTCTCCGGAGAGTATTGAACGGGAGATGGCGGCGCTGGAGGCGTGGAGCCGCACGGAGCGGGCACATCTCCACCCGGTGGAATATGCCGCCATGCTCCATCTGAAGCTGGTGAGTGTCCATCCGTTCATAGACGGTAACGGGCGCACCAGCCGCCTTGTGATGAATTTGGCGCTCCTTCAGGATGGATACCAGCTGGCCGTCATCCCCCCGATCTGCCGCGTGGACTACCTCGCCGCCATTCGCCGGTACCAGCTCCAAGGTGACAGTAGGTCTTTTGTGGCGTTTATTGCGGAGCGGGTCATGGAGTCGGAGAAGGAGATCATGCGCTTGCTCCACATCCCATTCCCAAAGGAATGAGGTCACAGGCCGGGCCGCAAAACCGAAACCGACACAAAACCGACACGGGCACGGAAAAACAGGTTATTTCAGCGCCCTGCAAGCTACGATAAATCACGGCAATAAAAATGCCAAACCCCTTGCGCCGCAAGCAGAAATGCCAATAAGGCATAATAACCAACAACAGGCTACGACAGCTTTTCTTTAGTTGGTAAGGATGAGGTCCCCAGTTCGAATCTGGGTAGCAGCTCCAGGAAATCCCCGAAATCGTGAGATTTCGGGGATTTTTGTTATGAATTTGCGCAAAAAGATGTGGGTCAGTGTGTGGGTCAACCGTCTGACCCACACACTGACCCACTACGGGATAGGACTGAAAAGCACCGGGCAGGACGTGCCCGGTGCTTTTAGCTTCTATTCTCACATTATCTGCTCCATGAAATTCCCCAGAGCGACGTGATTGAAAAACTGTCCAACGCAAATGTTGTGGATCTAAAGGCCCTTGGCTTCAAGGGCGCTATAGCAAGCCTGGAGGGTTGTATCCAGCAATACCCTGCATTGCTGAATGCCGGGACCCAGCAAACAATTCTGGAGATGCTGAGAATCGACTTTGATGAACCCGAAAGAATCAGAGTCTGAGAGGCCCTTGGTATTGGTCCTGCGAATGAAGTCTAAGGGGTTCGACGAGGCCACGAAGGCCGTGGCGAAGGGCAAACGATTCTTCGCGGCGGAGCAGGGGCTGGCGTACTGCACGAAGCTTTTCAAACTGGAGGAGGAGTTCAAGGGCCTCAGCCCGGAGGAACGAAGAGAGAGGCGTCAGGAGCGGTCAAAGTCGGTCAGGACGCCGTGTTGGCGTAGGCAAATACCAGGACGGCAGCGCCGAAGTCCAAGCTGGGGAAGGCGCTGACGTACCTGAAAAACCAGTGGCAGACATTGACGGTGTTCCTGGAGGACGGGAGGCTCGAGCTGAGCAACAACCGGGCGGATCGGAGCATCAAGCCGTTTGTGATCTCGCGGAAAAACTTCCGCTTCGTCAACACCCCCGGCGGAGCCAAGTCAAGCGCGGTACTGTTCAGCCTCATAGAGACGGCGAAGGAGAACGGCCTGGACCCGTACCGGTACCTCGCGTGGGCGCTGGAAAAAGCAAGCCGGAGGTCGATGGCATAGCTGGCGACGTGGAAGTATATGTGATCACAAGATAGCTGTACACCCCTGAGAGGCCAAAGTGTTGGCTCTCAGGGTGCTTTTTTGTGGGTTGACGCTTACAGCTCAACTGTCTGACCTGCGGCGAGGGTGTAGGATTTACGCAGTCATGGTGTAGGAGTACACCGGTATGGGTGTAGTTTTGGGGCGGCGTATACACTTTTTTGGAAAAAGGGGTGCCGCCGCAGCGGCGGGGTATGGAGGGGGCCGCCCACGGCGGCGGAAATGTGTATGGCCTTTTCTGATCCGGCATGGCGGCGAAGCCGTTCAATCGGACAACGCAAAAGGTGAATGAAAAACCGGGCGTCTGAGTGCATCAGACGCCCGTGAGATCGTATCGTTGAGAAGCGCTTTTATTTCTTATTCTTGCGCAACAGGACCACGCTCTGGATGATCAGGAACAGGCACAGCATGGCGGCCACGGTGATGTTGGACCACCAGGCCTCGTCAAAGCCCAGGGAGGAGACGATGTTCTTGATGGTGTTCAGGCTCAGCACGCCGAAGAAGCTGCCGAGCACGTTACCCACGCCGCCGGTGAGCAGGGTGCCACCGATGATGGAGGAGGCTATGGCGTTCATCTCGTCCCCCGCGCCGTTGGCCACGTTGCCGCTGCCCACGTGGAGGAAGTAGAGAATACCGCCCAGCCCCGCCAGGAGCGAGCACAGCACATGGGCCAGGAACTTGGTGCGGCGCACATTGATGCCCAGCATGTTGGCGCTCTGGTTGTTGCCGCCCACCGCATAGAAGGCGCGGCCCAGCTTTGTCCAGCGCAGGACGAAAAAGAGCGCCAGCACGACAAGCAGGGCGACGACCACGCCCACCTCCACATAGGCCGGGATGTATTCACCCAATTTATTGGAGGAGCCAAGGCCCGGCACGGTGATGCGCGCCTCCTTCACCGCCAGGAAGCCCTCGTTGGTCACCCGGACGGGTTCCTTGCTGATGATGGTGGTCATGCCCTTAGCGAAGAACATGCCCGCCAGGGAGACGATGAAGGGCTGGATGTCAAGATACGCCACGAGGAAGCCCTGGACAAGGCCGAAGGCAAGGCCGATGCCCAGGCCAATGAGGATGGCTGTGAAAATGTTTCCGCCCTGGTTTTCCAGGTTCACCGCGCAGCTCATGCACACAAGGCAGGTCACGCCGCCCACGCTGATGTCGATGCCGCCGGTGATCATCACGATGCTCATGCCGCAGGCCAGGACGATGAGGGAGGCGTTGTTGTTGAGGATGTTGAGGAAGCTTTGAGGCTTCGTGTAGCCGCCGCCCAGGAACAGAACGGCGGACAGGTACAGGAGGAAAAAGACCACAACGGTGATCAATAAGAGGAGATTGGTGTCGCTCATGGCGGCCCGGCTTTTGAGCCGGTTCTTCTTGTCTACCGCGATCCCACTGGGCATGTCAGGACACCTCCTTTGCGGTTTTGGCGGGCCTCTTCTTCAGGCCGGACATCTTCTCCCGCACCACCGGGGAGCTGAGCACCACCAGCGCTATGACCACCACCGCCTTGTAGGCGGGCAGGGCCGTGGAGGGCACGTTGTACTTATAGAGGGTGGTGGTGAGGAACTGGATGACGTAGGCGCCCAGGATGGAGCCGTAGATGTTGAATTTTCCGCCGGAGAGGGCGTTGCCGCCCAGCGCCACCGCCAAGATGGCGTCCATCTCGATGTTCTCCGCGATGCGGGAGTAGTTGATGGAACCGCTGCGGCTGACGCGGATAAAGCCGGCGACGGCCACGCACGCCCCCAGGATCACATAGGTCATCAGCTTGATGAGCTTCGGGTCCAGACCGTTTAAGCGGGAGGAGTTGGCGTTGATGCCCACCGACTGGGTGTAGAGGCCCAAATTGGTGCGCTTCATCGCCAGCCAGAAAATGAAGATCACAAGGACCGTGATAAAGATGGGCGTGGGGACGGGGATACCGGGCAGGAACGTCCCGGCGTATTTGAAAGCGATGTCATTGATGATGGGAAGCTGGTTGTTGTTGATCCACGCGGCGATGCTCCGCCCGGCGGTGAACATGATGAGGGTCGCCACCATGGGCTGGATCTTGAAGTAGGCCACCAGGGCGCCGTTGAACGCGCCGAAGAGCATGGCCACCACGGCGCCGATGAGGACAGCCAAAAAGAGGTTCATCTGCATGGTGTCCGACGTGATCTGGCCGCCGCAGACCATCCGGAGGATGACGCTGCCGGCGATGGCCATGGTGGCGCCCACCGAGATGTCCTGCCCGCCGGAGGCCGCGGTCACCAGCGTCATGCCGATGGCCAGGATCACAAGCTCGGAGGCGTTGTCCAGCACGGAGATGATGTTGCCGCTGAGGACCGGGTTGCCAAGGCTGTTCTCCTTCAGGGATATGGTGAAGAAGGACGGGTCGGCGATCAGGTTGAACACCACCAGCAGCAAAAGCGCCGCGATGGGGATAAAGAGCTGCTGCCTGATGAGCCGCTTGAAAAAGCTGTCCTCAGGCTTCTTTGTTTTTGCTTCGGGGGTCTTCACAGACGGACTCATTTTGCTTCACCTCCCGCGATAGTCGCCATGATTTTCGTCTGGGTCAGGTCCTCGCCGGTGAGCTCGCCCACGGCCTTCCGATCCCGCATGACGATGAGCCGCGAGCAGGTGCGCAGCATCTCGTCGATCTCCGAGGAGATGAAGGTGACGCTCTTGCCCTCGGCGGCCAGCTTGAGGACCAGCTTTTGGATCTCGATCTTCGTGCCGATGTCGATGCCGCGCGTGGGCTCGTCCAGAATGAGATATTTCGGGTCGGTGAGCAGCCAGCGGGCCAGGATGACCTTCTGCTGGTTGCCGCCGGACAGGGACTTGATGGGGGTGTCCGACGAGGCGGTCTTGATTTCCAGGAGCTTGATGTACTCGTCGGCGAAGGCCTCCGCCTTGGCCCTGGAGAAGGGCCGGAAGAAGCCCTTCATCACCTGGAGGGCCAGGATGATGTTCTCCCGGACGGAGAGGTCCCCCACGATGCCGTCGCCCTTGCGGTCCTCCGGCAGGTAGCCGATGCCCCGCTTCATGGCGTCCAGGGGCTTGCGGATCTTTACGTCCTTTCCTTCCACCTTCACGGCGCCGCCGGTGACCCGGT
This sequence comes from uncultured Oscillospiraceae bacterium, assembly GCA_947588605.1. GTDB lineage: Bacteria > Bacillota > Clostridia > Oscillospirales > Oscillospiraceae > RUG626. Next base: position 11,324 of record CANPYK010000025.1, on the reverse strand, counting down.
CTGCGCCGAAGATGGCCCGGACGCACTCGCTCCGTCCGGAGCCCAGAAGGCCGGTGAAGCCGTTGACCTCCCCCTTGCGGACGGAGAAATCAAAGGGCTTGATGCCCGCGTTGCTGCACAGGCCCTTGGCCTCTAAAACAGGCGTCTCCGTCATATCCACCTTCGCGGTGGAATCGCCCTTGATGTCGGCCATGTCGTCCAGCTCCTTGCCCAGCATCTTGCTGACGAGCTGGACCCGGGGCAGGTCCTCGATGACGTACTCGCCCACAAGCTGTCCGTCCCGGAGGACGGTGATGCGGTCACAGACCTCATAGACCTGGTCAAGGAAGTGGGTCACAAAGATGATGCCCACGCCCTTTTTCTTAAGGTCCCGCATGAGGCCGAAGAGCTTCTGGACCTCCTGCTCGTCCAGGGACGAGGTGGGCTCGTCGAGGATGAGCACCTTGCACTCCATGTCCACCGCCCGGGCGATGGCCACCATCTGCTGCACCGCGATGGAGCAGGTGCCAAGCTGTTGGGTGGGGCTGGCGGGGATGCTCAGGCTCTCCAGGATCTTCCCCGCGTCCCGGTTCATTTTCTTCCAGTTGGTCAGCGCCCCTTTTGTGCGGCCTATGTACATGTTCTCCGCCACCGTCAGGTTCCCGCACAGCGTGATCTCCTGGTACACGGTGCTGATGCCCGCGTTCTGGGCGTCCTGGGGGGAGCGGATGACGGCGGGGCCGTCGATCCCCCGGATGCGGACCTCTCCGCCGTCCTTGCTATAGACGCCGGTCAGCACCTTGATGAGCGTGGACTTGCCCGCTCCGTTCTCGCCCATCAGGGCGTGGATCTCCCCCTCGCGCAGGGTGAAATCCACATCCTGGAGGGCCCGTACGCCGGGGAAGTACTTACAGATCCCCCGCAGCTCCAATACAGAACCTTCCTGCATATGTCTTCATCGCCTCCGTTTGCTTATAAGCTCGTTCTGAAAAAGGGACACGCGGAGCGGATCGATGATCCGTCCGCGTGTCCGATACTATGTTCAGATGATTTGGTTATGCAGCTTCAAATCAGGTCCCAAACTTGTCCACGTCGGCCTGGGTGAGGGTGTCGCAGTTGAAGCCGGGCTCATCGGAGTAGATGATCTTCTGGGCGGGCTTGGTGCCTTTCTCCAGGTCCTTGATGATCTTATCGACCTTCTCAGCCTGCAGGGGGTTGCACAGGCCCATGTAGTTCCAGCTGCCGGACAGGACAGACTCAAAGGCCCACTTGTCGCTGTCGAAGCCCATGACGATGACGTCGCCGCCCTTGCCGTGGGTGATCCCGTTGGCGTCCAGCGCCGCCACGGCGCCGCGGGCCATGCCGTTGTTCTCGGCGTAGATGACGTTGAAGGGGGTGCCGGCATCGATGACGGACTGCACGATGGTGCGGGCGGTCTCCTCGCTCCAGTCGGCGGTCTGCTGGGTCACGTAGCTCCAGCTGGCCTCGGCCGCGACCTTTTCGTCAAGGGCGCCGGTGCGGCCGACCTGGGCGTCGGAGCCCATGTGGCCCTGGATGTGGATGATGTTGTACTCGGAAAGTCCCTGGGAAGCCAGCCAGTCGACGGCGGTCTTGCCCTCGGCGGCCATGTCGGAGACGACGGCGGCGACATACATATCCTCGTCGGCCTCCAGCATACGGTCAAAGAGGATGACCTGGATGCCGGCAGTCTTGGCGTCCTTGAGCACCTGGTCCCAGCCGGTGGTGGAGGCGGGGGAGAGCAGGAGGTAGTCCACCTCGTCCTGGATCATCTGCTGGGCCGTGGCGATCTGCTGGGCGGCGTCGTTGTTGTTGTAGAAGTTGGCGTCGTAGCCGTTCTCCTTGGTGAAGGTGGAGCGCATGGCGGCGTCGTTGGCGGTGCGGTAGCCGGACTCGTTGGGGTCGTTGTTGATGACGCCGACCTTGATAAGGCCGCCGTCGCTGCCCCCGTCATCCTTAGAGCAGGCGACCAGGGAGAACACCAGGATCAGGGACAGCATCAGTACCAGGATTTTTTTCATTGCAATTCCTCACTTTCTGAAATGAAAACTTTTCGGAGAGTTGGCGCTGGGAACAGTATAGCATTTTTATTTTTTCAGGTCAACTATTTTGCTGTTTTTTGTTGATATTGACGAAGATGAGCTGTGCCGATCTCGCGTAAAGCTTCCTGTGACCCCGTCCCGAGGTATTGATCAAATCACGGATTCGGCCAGTCGCCGTAGTGCTCGTCGAGGTTTGTCTCATACGGGTAATCCCCGGTGAGCGTGTTGTCGTATCGGTAGGTGGTAAAGCCGCTCTTCTTTATCTTCTTTTTGCCATTCACCGCGGCGCTGGGCATCGGAAAGCTCGTCACCTCCGTCACCATGACCGTTTTCTATGTGCTCATGTATTACATCTGGCTTGGGATCTATGAGGAGGCTGAGAAAAAGCCGCTCTCCACTGTCATTTGGGTTCTGGCAGCTGTCCGCATCGTTCTATGTCTATTCCCGCAAAACAGGTGGCTAGAAAACGACAGCGGCGTACTTTGGGGCGTGATCCGCAACGTGCCCTTTGTTGTTCTCGGAACGATCATCGTGACACTCTATTTCAAGTCCCGGAATAAAAACCGCCATTTCCGCCTCGTCTGGCTTCTCGTCACGCTCTCCTTCCTTTTCTACATCCCCGTGGCTGTGGCGGCAGGCATCGTCCCCATCCTCGGTATGCTGATGCTCCCCAAAACCGTCTGCTACATCCTCATTCTCGCCGCTTTCTACGTCGAGGCGGTCAGGAAACAAAATTGACTGAAATATACCGGCCTGCACGCCCACCAACGTGCCGGCCGGTATTTCTATCCTCACATCGCCCGATTGATTACCTCCCCAATCGTATCCGCCGCGGCCTGTTTCATCTGGGTCGTGGCGTGAGTGTAGGTGTTCAGCGTGAAGCCCGTTACGGCGACGAGAGCCGACGGTTTACATTTTATCGCATACCCTGCCAGCCCATTACCGGTGAGCAGTTCAAGAAAGGCCGGTGAGGCGAAAAAGCCCATCGAGCCGCCCAAAGCTGTGGATGGCAAGGGCAAAGGAGAAGCGTGGCGGGCGGGAAAGGTACATGACAGGACTGCGAACCTGTCGATAGACAAAGCGGGAAGGCCCGGTGTGAAGCTTGCGAGATCCACACCGGGCCTCCCCCGTGTTCTCTGTCGGTATTGGCGCCGTCGCGAGGGCTCACTGAGCGGCGTTTGCGGCGGCTTCAAACTCGGCGGCGGCTTCGGCTATGTCCGCGCCCTCGCCAATCTTTTTCAGCATGTTCCACCACGCGGTGCGGGCGCTGGCCCAGCCTGGTGTGACCTGGTAATAGTCGCCCATATACGTCCGCAGGAGGAAATACTCGCTCATCAACTCGTCGTTCTCGTAGATGTTGGGTACGTCCCGCACCGGCCAGAAGGTGGTAGAAAGCACCGTCTGGGTGTAGCGGTTGGTGTCCTCCGTCAAAAACCGGATAAAGGTCTTCGCCGCCTCGGTCCGCTCCTGATCGCCGCTGTCAAAGACGCCGAAGCCCCAGATCCCACTGGGCAGGTCATAGGCGCCGTCATCGGTGGGAAAGGCCAGCGGGAATATGTCGAACGCCCGGTCGGGGTCGTTTACGGTCTGGGTGATCTCGTTGCCCACGTTCCAGCAGAAGCACATCGCCAGCTCCCCGGCGCAGAATCTGGCTATGTTGTCCGCTCCGACGGCGTCTCCGGCAAAGGCGATGCCGTCCAGGTCCCTCAACAGCTCCAGCGCTTTAATATTTTCGGGGCTGTTGAAGGTGTACCGCGTGTGACCGTCGTCGGTGAAGGAGCCGCTGTACAGGTTCGTCACCAAAGCGCGTGTCCCCTGGTCGCCGGCCTGCCCGCCGCAGAACACCTCGCCCACTCGCTCCACGCCATATGCGCGCAGGGCCTTGACCGCGGCGACAAAGCCGTCCGTAGTCCACGTGTGGCTTTCCTCGTCCACATATTGCCACGCGCCTGCCGCCTCCATCAGGTCCCGGTTCACAGCCATGCAGTGGGTCGTCATGCAGACGGGATAGATGTAGCTGACGCCGCCGGTGTCCCGGCATGCCGCCGCCACGGAGTCGTATATCTCACCGGCGGCCTCGCTCTGCCACAGGTCGCCGATGTCGGCCATAAGCCCGCGCGCTCCCCAATTTGCGAGGAGCCGCTCCGGCCCCTCAAACACCAGATCCGGCGTCTCGCCCTGGGCGATGGCGGCCTCGATCTCGTCGTCGCCGGTCTCGTAGCTCAGGACGCGCACCGAGATCCGTATCTCCGGGTGCTCCCGGTGAAAGGCTGTTACCATGGATGACACGGTATTCCCGCTGGCCCAGCCGCCCACGGGATAGACCCACAGCTTCAGCTCCAGCTCCTCCTTCTCAGACGCGCCCGAACCCTCAGACGCGCCGTCCCCGCCCGGTACGGGCTTTCCGCAGGCGGCAAGTAGGACCGCCATTATAAGTGCCATGGCAAACAGCCGTTTCATTCTCTCAGCTCCTTCGACCCGTCGTGGGTCAGTTATTTTGAAAAGTATTTTTTCAAAAGCGCCGTCAGCGCGTCGATATCTATCGGCTTGGCCGTGTGGCCGTTCATGCCGCAATCAAGGCACCGTTGCACGTCGTCTGAAAATGCGTCGGCACTCATGGCGATGATGGGTACCGCCGTGGCGTCCGGCCGGTCCAGCGCCCGAATGGCCCTCGTGGCCTCGTAGCCGTTCATCACCGGCATACGGATGTCCATCAGTATGGCGTCGTAGTGGCCCGGCGGGCTCTCCCTGAACAGGTCAAAGCAGATCTTACCGTTTTCCGCCCGCTCCAGTTCAAGGCCCTGCTCGGACAGCAGCTCCTCCGCTATCTCCCAGTTGAGATCATTGTCCTCCGCCAACAGCACCCGCCGGCCGGCAAGCTCCTGGCCGCCGCGATCGGCTGTCTCCGCCGTCTCCTCCACGCCCGCGCAATACCGCTTGAGGCTGTAATAAAGTGTGGAGCGGAACAGCGGCTTCGGTATCTCCCCGTTTATTCCGGCGGCCCTGGCCTTCTCCTCCACCTCGCTCCAATCCGCGGCGGTGGTCAGCAGAATCACCGGTTCGTTCCCGAAAAACTCCCTGAGCCTTCGGGCCGTCTCGATCCCGTCAATACCGGGAAGTCGCCAGTCCACCAGTACAAAGGGGTAGTCCCCGCCCGTCCTGCGCCGGTGCTCCGCCGCCTTGTCGACCGCCTCCTCACCGCTGAGCACCCAGTCCGCCCGCAGGCCCAGGGACGAAAGTGTCCCGGCGGCGCTCTCGCAGAGCGTCTCGTCGTCGTCGATAAGCAGCAGGTCCCCGGCGGGTAGCGATAGCCCCGCCTCCTGTGTGAGGGCCTTTTCCAAGTCCAGCGTCACATGGAACTCCGTGCCCACGCCCGGAGTGCTTTCCACATCGATGGCGCCGTCCATGGCGTCGATGATATACTTCGTGATGGCCATACCCAGACCCGTGCCCTCGGTCTTCTGCACACGGGCGGAGTCCTCACGGGAGAAGGACTCAAAGATATGCCCGACGAACTCTTTTGACATGCCGATGCCGGTGTCCTTGACTCTCAGGTGTACCCGGACGTGGTCGGCCCCCTTGGGGGACGGCTCCTCATAGAGCACCGTGCAGACGCTCCCGCCCTCCGGCGTGAACTTGACGGCGTTGCTCAACAGGTTCAGCAGGACCTGATTTAACCGGACGCTGTCGCAGTAGACCCGCTCCGTAGGTATATCGTATATGTACACGTCGAACCGTTGCTTTTTGCCGTTCACCAGGGGCTGTACGATGTTGACGACCCCCTGCATGGCCTCCTGAAGGCTCATCTGCTCCATGTGGAGCGTCAGCTTTCCGCTCTCGATCTTGGACATATCCAGGATGTCGTTGATCAGCCCCAACAGGTGGTGGCTGGACAAGGAGATCTTCTTAAGGCAGTCCCGCACCTGTTCGGTGTTCTCGAGATTAGAGCTGGCAATGGCCGTCATGCCAACGATGCCGTTCATGGGTGTGCGGATGTCGTGGCTCATGTTGGAAAGGAACTCGCTCTTGGCGTGGCTGGCCTGTTCGGCGGCGCGGCGCGCGGCCACCAGCTCCCGCATCTGTCTCCGGGTCAGCAGTATGTACCAGGCAAAGACCGTCAGCAGCGCCAGCAGGATCACCGCACAGCTGAGCATCGACGTCCAGCCCCAGGAGCGGCTCAGGCTGTCCACCAGCCGGTCCAGCTGCCCGTAGGGCATGAACAGCATCAGATACCACTCCGTGTAGGGCAGGGGCGTACTGTACAGGTGCCGCCGCTCCCCCTCCAGCGTGAACTCCCCGGTGAAATCCCGGCCTTCAGCCATAACATTGCGGAGCGTTTCGATGTACTCCTCTCCGGTCATACCCTCCACCTCATCGTACCGGTCCCGGATGCGCTGAAAATAGGATTCGTCCGTGATGTCGTCGTCCCGGACCACGAAATCCCCCTCCCGGTCGATGATGCAATAATAGATGAGGGCGTCGTCGGAGTCCAGTGAGAGAGTGTCGCTTATGTAGCTGATGGGCAGGGCCGCCACAAGGGCGGCGCTGGTCCCGCCGTCCGCCATGGGGTAGCCGGCCGGAACGCCCATAAGCAGGGCCACCTCACCGGTGACGTCACGCCCCATGGTCATCTTCTCCTCGCCGTCCATCAGCGAACTGAGAAAGGCATCGCCGTTCTCGACCTCGATCTTGCTGCCGTACAGCATCTCAAATGAGCCGTCCGTACCCAGGAGTGCCAGATGGTCGAAGCCCCTGGCGCGGGCGTTGTAGCTCAGAGTGATCTGCATGGAGGTGCGGCTCCTGACGCTCTCCGGCGGGCAGGAGTCCTCCAGCCCGCTCACCTGGGACAGTCGCAGCTCGATGGCCGTGCCGAAATGGGCGGCGGCTTGCTCGCTCATGCCCGCCATGTAGATCGAGCCTATCTCACCGATGGCCTCCGCGCCCCGGCGGTTCATCCGCACAGTCAGATATGAGAACACCGCCACGCAAAGCGCGGAAATGCACACCAGACTGACCATCAGACTCCGGGTCGTCCTATACTTCATATCCTTTCCCCCTCAAGACGGGCTTCTACAACACATTATACTATAAAAGCGCGGGAAAGCAAGAGTTTGCCGGAATTTCCAGATTTATACTAATATCTATTTAAAAGGAGACACCGAGCGGCGAGGATTTTTCGTGTCAGGCAAGGAAGACGCCTTGGGAATACTGTATGTATTCCCAAGGCGGCTGACGCCCCCGGGGTCCCCGGCGGGCAAAGCCCGCTGGGGAGAGGAGGAGCGAACACAGCGCCTGACTGCGCCCGCAGGCGTGTTTCGAGGCCAACCGCCGCGCAGCGGCGGCTCTTGGGCCGAGATGGGCGACCAACGGGAGCCCGAAGCAAAGCGTGTTCAGCGACGACGACGCGAAAAAGACCGTCGCGAATGTCTTATTTTAATTAGATATTAGTATTAGCCCCTCCGTTGGAGGGGGTAACGGATCGGGGACGGGTGTCATTTGCCGGAACCGTTCTGTCATCATACGCTCGCTGCCCCCCTGCCCCCCCTCCTACGAGGAGGGGGCACTAAAACCGGGGTTGGTGCGTTTTATCGGAACCATTCCGTCCCGCAACCTCGCACGGGCGGGTTTAGAACCCGCCCGTGCGGCACGAATCGTAACATCTCCCAATCCACCGTAGGGGCGGACCCATGTGTCCGCCCGTCCCCCGTCCCCGCCGCGCGGGCAAATTAAAAATTTGCGCCGCAAAGCGGCGCAAAACCTTTTTAAAAGCCCCCTCCTCGTAGGAGGGGGGCAGGGGGGAAGCGAACGTGGGATAACGGAGTGCTCCCGACGATCCGCACCCATCCCCCTCACCCCTTCAAAAATCCCCCCGCGCGGTCCTGGGGGCGCAATGGAAGGCCGCGGGAAATGAGGGCGTCGGCTTTGAGGGCCACCAGGTTCACGTCGGAGGCCAGGGCGGCGGCGATCTGGTGGGTGTCGCGGCCCTCGCGGATGGCGTCCAAGACGTCCTCGTCGGGCAGGAGGAGCTCGGCGGCGAAGATGTTGGCCTCGTACTCCATGCGGTCCGTGCCCATCTCGAAGATGTTGAATTCCTGAAAGCCCCCCAGCCGCTGTGCCTCCAGGCGGTGCAGGCAGTGATGCCCCAGCTCGTGGGCCAGGACGATGCGCTCCATGGCCGGGTCCAGGTCGGATTTGATAAAAATAAAGGGGTTGCGCATGACGATCTTATAGGCGCCCTTTTGCCGCTCAAAGGGCCGCGCCAGGACCTCCACCCCCAGCGCCGCGCACAGCTCCCCGGGGTCCCGGGTGCCGAACCGCGCCGTGAGCTCCCGCACGCGCTCGGCGATCTCTTGGATCTTAATATACATATCAGTCACCAAAAACGGAAAAAATCCCGAAAATCAGGACTCTTTCCCGTATTTCCGGTTCTTCTCCTTGGCGATCCAGTAGGCGTCCTGGATGGCGCGGAGCATCTCGTCCTTGTCCTCGTCGTTGAGCTCCCCGCCGGCGAAGAGCGCCGTGGCCTCCCGGACCAAAGCCTCCGCCTGCCGCCGGCCCGAGGCGCCGTAGCGCTCCCCGGCCAGGGAGACGAAGTCCTCGTCCTCGGTGAGGAGGTAGTTCACGTCGCACCCGAAGAGGGCCGCCAGCTTGACGTAGATCTCCCGATTCCGGGGGTACACCCCCTCCTGCTCATAGGACCCGTAGGCCCGCCGGGAGATCCCCGCCGCCCGCGCCGCCTCCTCCTGGGAGACGCGCCTCTCCGCCCGCAGCGCCTTCAGCTTTTCCCCAAATTTCATGCCATGTCCTCCTTGGGAAGTCAAACTTCACAAAAGATAAAATTTCCTCTTGACAAGAGAAGCCTAATCGCCTATAATGGGGCCAGATGGGAAGTTCATCTACCGAGATTGTACACCGAAGTTCCCAATCTGTCAAGAGGGAGGCGCAAAAAATGAGCGCGATCGTCAGAAAAGAGATCCATACCGGCTGGGCCCACAGCGGCATCGTGGCGGCGGGAGACTACTGCTTTTTGAATTACTGCGTGGGAAATGTGGGCGGGAGCATAGAGGAGCAGGTAAACGGCGCCTTCGACGAGATGGAGCGCCGGCTGGCCCTTTTCGGGCTGACGCTCAGGGACGTGGTGAAGCTGGACTGCCTGTTCCGGAACATCTGGGATATTCCGGTGATGGAGAAGGTGATCCGGGAGCGGTTCGCCGGCCATTACCCGGCCCGCAAATCCATTGAGACGAACTTTGCCGACACTGGGGCCGTGTGCTTCCAGGCCGACGCCATCGCCTACCGGGGGGAGGGCCGCTGAGAGCGCTCCCCCGTAAAGTTAAGGGGGGAAAAAGACATGTCCGGCGCGTATATCAGCATCGACCTTAAATCCTTTTACGCCTCCTGCGAGTGCGTGGCGCGGGGGCTGGACCCGCTGACGGCGAAGCTCGTGGTGGCGGACGAGGAGCGGACGGACGGGACCATCTGCCTCGCGGTGTCGCCGGCGCTGAAAACCTACGGCGTGCCGGGGCGGCCACGGCTCTTTGAGGTGCGTGAGCGTCTGCGGGAGGTGAAGGCCCGGACGGGGGAGGAGGTGGATTTCATCGTGGCCCGGCCCCGGATGGGGCTCTACGTGGACGTGTCCACGAAGATCTACGCCATTTACCTCAAATTCGTCTCCCCGGAGGACATCCACGTCTACTCCGTCGACGAAGTGTTCATCGACGCCGCGCCCTATCTGCGCCCCCGCCGCCAAAGCGCCGAGGAGCTGGCCATGGAAATGATCCGCGCGGTCCTCGCCGAGACGGGCATCACCGCCACGGCGGGGGTGGGGACAAATCTCTATTTGGCCAAGATCGCCATGGACATCGTGGCCAAGAAGATGCGGCCCGACAAAAACGGCGTGCGGCTGGCCAGCCTTACGGAGGAGAGCTACCGGCGGCTTTTGTGGGACCACCTGCCGCTGACGGACTTCTGGCAGGTCGCCGGCGGCACCGTCCGGCGGCTGGAGAAATTGGGCGTCCACACCATGGGGGAGCTGGCGCGGCTGAGCCTCACGAACGAGGACGCCCTCTACCGGGCCTTCGGCGTCAACGCCGAGCTCCTCATCGACCACGCCTGGGGGCTGGAGAGCACCACCATGGCGGACATCAAGGCGTACAGGCCGTCGTCCCAGTCCCTCAGCGCCGGGCAGGTGCTCACCAGGCCCTACCGCTTTGAGGAGGCGCGGATCGTCATCCGGGAGATGGCGGAGGAGCTGGCCATGGAGCTCATGGAAAAGGGCCTGGTCACCGACGGCGTGGTGGTGCACCTGGGCTACGACCGGGAGAATCTCGACTGGGACGGCCCCAAAAAGGCGGACCACTACGGGCGCTTCGTCCCCGCCTCCGCCCACGGAACGGCGGGGCTGGCGGCCTTCACCGACGAGCTGGAACCCATCACCCAGGCGGTGCTGGGGCTCTTCGACCGGCTTGCCAACCGCGCCCTCACCCTACGGCGGCTGAACGTGGCCGCCATTCGCCTGGAGCGGGAGGACGAGAGGCCGGAGCAGCTGGACCTCTTTGACAGCTTCGAGGCCCGGACCCGCCGCCGCGCCCTCCAGCGGGCGGTGCTGACGGTGCGGGACAAGTACGGCAAAAACGCCCTCCTGCGGGGGCATGATTTTCTCGAGGGCGCCACCGCCAGGGAGCGCCACGAACAGATCGGAGGACACAGAAAATGAATGAGTATACAGACCTGCGGGACCGGAAACGGGCCTGTTCGCCCCGCCCGCGAATGGACAGGGCCGACCGGGCCAAGCTCTTCGCCCCTTACGCGGCCCTGAAGGGCTATAACGAGTCCGCCCACGCCATGGAGCGCCGCCTCGTCCCCCGTCCCGTTTTGGCGGAGGACCGCGCCGACCAGTTGGACCGCCGCCTCCGGTCCCTCCGGCGCGGCGACCCGGTCACCGTCACCTGGTTCGAGCCGCTGAAAACCGAAAACGGCCGGGACCTGGGCCAATACCGCACCGCCTCCGGCACGTATTTGGCCGCCCACCCCGCCTCCGGCATCCTCGTCCTGGATGTCGCCAGGATCGGGACGGGGAATATTTTGGACGTGGGGACGAGGTGAGGGGGAAAGCGGGAACGGGCGGGTTTGGAACCCGCCCGTTCCAAAAAGGTTTTGCGCCGCTTTGCGGCGCAATTTTTTTAAACGCGGCTGTGAAAAAAGTCTTGTAAAAAAGGAAGAGAGTTACCAAGGATTCCTTGGCAACTCTCTTCTTTTTTGGTATAATTATTTTGTGAAGAAAAA
>CANPYK010000024.1 GCA_947588605.1 uncultured Oscillospiraceae bacterium | reverse complement strand
TTACCGCAGACGGTGCAGGTGCCCTTCTTGCTTCCCGCGTGGGATGTCGTGGCGTTCTCCACGATTTCCCAATCCTCATCCTCCACCGTATGCCCGGTGGCGGGGACCGTCACGGTCTCCACAAAGCCGCACTTGGTGCATACGTGGGTATAATGCCCCTCCGTGGTGCAGGTCGCTTCGACCTTTTCCGTCTCCGGGCCCCAGGAGTGCCGGATCGTGCCGTTGACGGACTCCGACCAGTTGACGGAGTAGAAGACCTGCTGCTGGCCGTTTTCGTCCTCGCCTCTGGCGCGGCTGGCCACGCGGTAGTCGTAGTCCGTGCCGACCTCCAGCTCTTCGCTGAAGGAGTTCGTGTCGATCAGCTTGCCCACATTGAGCCAGTCCTTTTGGACGTAGTCGTATCTCCACACGTCATAGAGCTCCGCGCCCAGCGGCTTCTCCCACGTCAGGGTGACCTTCACGTGGTCCACGTCCTCGGCGGCGGTCTGGGTCATGGTGACCTTCGTGACGCTTTGCGGGACGATCTCGAAGGTGCCGGTCAGTTCCCCGTAGTAGTCGCCCTCGCCCCGGATGTGGACGGTAGCCACGCCGATCTCGGAGTTATCCTCGTACCAGACGTATCCGTCGTGTCCGTTCTTGTCGCTGCGGACGCTCAGCGATTTTCCGTTGTGGTACACATACACCGCCGCGCGGATCTGGCCGTTCTCGCCGCCGCCTTTGAACTCAAAGTGCTTGCCCATGATGTTCAGGGACGCGTCGGCGATGTTCAGGCCATGGAACCCGCAGCCCTCGCGCTTACACACGTGGTTTCCGTCCCAGTCGTGGCCCAGCCACCAGAGCCACTCGCTTTGTTCTTTTGCTTCGCAGCCGTTACAAGTGTACACAATATATCCGCCTGTTACGCACGTGCGGGTGTCGACCTGAGTGGAGCCGTAGACGCGGCCGTCCGAATGGACGTGGTAGCCCACGATGTCGCCCAGCTTCTGCTGGTCATCGTCGTGCTTGCCGCCGTCGGGGTCCTCGGGGCTGCCCTCATTGGGATCGTACTCGCCCGCCTCGGGGGGCTTCGTCTCGGTGTCGGGGTCTTTGTCCTCGACCTCGCTGCCGTCCTTACTGAAGAACAGCCAGCCGGCGTAGGGCAGGCCGCCCTCGATGTAGTAATACGCGGTGCTGTCCACCTCCGTGGGGTCGCTGGGAAGCTTCTCCACGGGTGTGCGGACACCGTTCTCTTCGGTGAAGTAGCCGCTGTAGCCCTCTTCTCTGTCAAGTTCGCTGCAGATGCCGTCTGCATCAAAGTTGTGCCAACGTTTCGTGGCCTCACCATTCACGGTCTCTTCGATTTCATAGAGTCCGTCTTTCAACATCTGTCCGTCCCTGTAGTAAGTATCGTTTTCCTGCCAACCGACAACGAGTTTGCCGTCCTTGTATTGCTTTCCTTCATATTCACCGGTGAATGTCTTCTCACAGTCCTTGCACTGTCTAACGCCATTCACATCCACATAAATGTGTCCGGTCGGAGGCGTTACCGTACCCCATTCGATGGGAGAACCGCAGGTTTTGCAGATTGTCCGTCCCTTATAGCCAAAATCAGTACAAGTTGGCTCTGTTTCTTCCACAGGAGTCGCTTCGTCGTGGAAGTGCCAGTGCTCTTTCCCTGCGTTTTCTGCGGCTTCAACTACGACAGGCGAAAAGTCGTAACACTCCGTATCAACCTGAACACGGCCTGCAAAAACAGGTGTAACGCCGGGTTGATATCCTGTTATATACTCAATTTCTCCTCTATCTACTTCAACGGAAATATCAACTGGGAAGAACTTTTTGTTGGTCCATGCACTTGTCGCTAAATCATGATCAATATCTTTGCCCCATGCCCGCACTGGCAAGGACGCAAGTACATCGCTCTCATATTCAATACATTCATCCTCTGCTTTACGGGTGATGGTCACTGTCGCAATGTTTTCATCTGTTGCATAGTAACCATTCATCGACCATTCCAGCGCAAAATTAGGATTAACCTCCGCGTGAGCAAGTTCCCATACGCTTATGTTGTTAAGGTCAAGATCCACGGAGACCTTCTGAATCTTAGAAATGTCTGTGGCTTTTAAATCCATCCAGAAAATGCTATCCATGGGGACCTTATCTTTGAAAATGTTCCTGTCCGACGCAACAAGCTTCACCGTCGCCGCGTTGCCGGAGGAAACAGTAAACCGGCGGGTGGCGTTTGTGGTGTTGCCGGAATTGTCGGAGATGTAGAGCTTCAAAGTGTGCTCGCCGGGGGCAAGCGTCACGGGTGTCGTGACTATTTTTCCGTTTTCCACTCTGGCAGCAACGTCGATCCCGTCAATAAGTGCTTTAGCGCTGTTTTCATTGATGCCGTTCTTTCTGCCCTCATTGGGATCGGAAATGGGGGCGGTAAAGGCAACAGTGTTTTCCTCACCAAAATCAAAGACCGATTCACGTGTGAGTACATTAAACGATCCCACAGGCGTAATATCGCCTATAACAGGCATCGTGCGGTCATCAGTGACCGTTCCGTAATCTATGGTGTAATCATCTATATAGAAAGTCAGCTTATTGTTAACTGACATCAGCGGTTCAGCGTCGCTTGCCTGTCCGTATAGCATTATACTGACGAACTTTGGACGTGCAGACAGTGGCATACCGGCGTATGCGGACAAATCAATGTATGCATAGACCCAGTGGCCCTCATCATACTTAACGCCCTCTCGGTTATTTGCGTAAACATATGGTGTTTTAGATTCCTGATCTACCGGGACCATGATAGCCGTCCATTTATCCTCGTCAGGCATCCATATCCAAAATCCGACTCCGGTTGCTCCGTCTATGTTAGTCGCTTCTTTAGCGACGACCCAAACCTGCCAAACGCCGCCTCCAATAGCGGTTGTGACATTGGGCGACATATCAAGAGTTACCTTCAACGAGTGGTCCCCACTATGAACAAGGCCGTTCTTGCTGTCAACAATCTCTTTGCTCATTATATAGCCAGTTTCCTTGGGGTCGACAGAGAAGAACTCGTCTACATTCTTAGAATCTCCTCCCTCAAAGTCATACAAGACCGTTGAGCCAAGGCCAAGTTTTAACTGTGCTTTGACCTCCGGAAGCTCAGAGCAGACAAGCTTGGCTGTTAAAGTTGCTTCTTTTTTATCCGAAGTAATTTCATCTTCCTGTGGCAAGGTTAAAGTAATATTGTTAATTTCCGTACACTCAGCAGGATCTGCTGTCAACGAAATATCTCCCGGATGAATTGTAACATCATATTCGGCTGTGATCTCTCCAGCTTCATCTTTTGTCTCATACTTAATGTTAAAGTCGAGATCAAACGTCTCCCCGTATGGGGCGCCGTACGTTGGTCGTTTGAATGAGAATGTAGTAGGTATTACCACATTAACCGTTGTTTTTCCAACAATTTTATCTCCGTGTTTGATGCTGATGTCAAATGTGCCTGTTTTTCCACTTGAGGTAAATACAGCGCCTGTAAGACTACCGCTTATCGTGCCGAAGTCCGGGTCGACATACCAAGTTGCATCGGTTGGAATATCCACTGGCGTACCAGCGGCGGTAATTCCCGTTGCGGTAAGGTTTATCGTGCCCTTTGGGGTAATGTATTCCACGTCTGTTTCAATTGCTGCACGATTAAACTCCTTTGTATCTGGAGCGGTTGTCGCCACATAAAGAGAAGTCGCCACATTACGAGGCGCGCCGTCACAAGGTTTGCTGACTACTCTGTAAGTCTTTTCACCCTCGGGGCGAGAGACATAAGTAGTGGAACCGCCGCCATCCCAGTTGAAGGCATTCCAGCATCCGGCCTTTAAGAGAATTTCCGCCAGCTCGTACATATCGCAGCCCTCAGAATAAGGGGACTGCTTACCGTCCACCACCAGAAAGACTGCGTCACCATCCTGGGTAACGCCAACAGCCGTGCGGGCGTTGCAATTGGGTGCCTTAGAAGGATCAGTTTCCCAGTCGCAATTCTGCTGAATTACGCCCTCCTTAATGAGGACGCCACTAAACTGACCCAACGCCTCAACAATTGGATCAGCGTCTTTCTTTGCCTGCTCATACTCAGTTTGGGACCATCCGATGAACGCTTTGCCGCTCTTACGCACTCCGAAAAAGCCCTGATTCGCGGTGCCAAGCTCGTGGCCCTCCATCATAAAAATATAGCCGCTGGACTCGCCGGTAGACATATTATATCCAGTGCCGTTAATTCCGCCAACAATGGTAAAATTTTCGATGTAATTATCCTTATCTTCGGGATTGCTGTGTTTTGCCTGAGCGGCGTCCATCTGCTCCTTGACCGTTTGAAGCCCGTAGTGCCCTTCCTCATAGGCTTCCCAGTCGTTGTTCATGTAGTTTACATGTATCTGGGGAACATACTCATTTTCCGAACTCGTGTCTATGGTCATCATATAGTATACGAGTTGCTCGCCGTTATATTTTTTTCGCACCGTGCCGATCTCTTGTTCGACGCCCGGTGCGATAGTTGACTTTTCTTTTTTCAGCGTGACAAAATCACGGTTTGCCATATTCGCCGCCTCGACCTCAGGCGCTATCTTCACCGGCACCATGGCCAGGACAAAAACTAAAGCAAGAAGAAATGAAACTGTCTTTTTCATTTACTCAATTGTCATTCCTTTCCAACCTTCATACAGACGGCAGCCGGAGCCGGAACGATCCGCCTCCGGCTGCCCGGGATAGGTTTACTTTTTTGTGTTGATGGTTTGTTTAGGGCTGCACATTGGCAGGAATACCGGGCGTACCATCGGTATAAGAGCCGTACCCTGTACCATCATTGTTTCCACCATAGCAGGTGCTGCCCTCAGTACCTTCCTTCGCCCAGCCGGCATAAAGCACAACCTGATTGCCGTCCAGGTAATCAAGAAGGTTAAGCTGCTGATTCTTTTCGTCAGCTTTCTTGTATTGACCATCTTTGAATACGAACCAACCAGCAAACTTATAGTCCTTGTACGCTCCGTTTTCACTCGTTGCGTCGATCTTCATATTGAACGTGTCAGCATTAATGCCAAGATCGCTAAGTTTGAGTGATGTATCACCCTTTTTGCCGGTGAGGCTGATCCAGTCAGCGCCGCTCTGATCTGCATTCTCGCCGCCGTAGCAGGTGTTCTCACCGCCAAAGCAGGTGTTGTCGCCGCCGAAGCAGGTGCTGCCATCTAATTTGTTGGTCTTAATGCTGATGTAACCCAAAGTAGCGTCGAAGTAGATCGTGATATCACCCTGCTCCGCAGGATCAACGCCGGGCTTGCCGGACGTACCGTCAGTGTAGCCCTTATCGCTATTCTCGCCGCCGTAGCAGGTGGGCTCCTCTTCATTCGCGGCCTTCCAGACAGCGCTGAGAACGACCAGATTCTCTTTTCCGTCCGTACTCTTCTTGGCGTAGCTTCCAAGATTGGTATCAGCCTTGATCGGGTCGTAATCGGTTTTAGCCGTACCCGCAGCCTTACCGCCCGTAAGAGCATACCAACCGAAGAACGCATAACCCGTGTAATCCGTGTCAGCCGTCAAAGTGAAGGTCTTGTCTTTCACATATCCGAACTTGGCAAGGGTGAGCTCAGACGGCTTGCAAGTCACGGTAAGGCTGATCCAGTCAACGGCGCCCTGATCACCGTTCTTGCCGCCGTAGCAGGTATTGTTGCCGCCCCAGCAGGCAGACCCCTCGGGCGCTGTCTCTTTCAGCGTGATGCTGCCGTGGGTAGCGTCGAGAACGATACGATAGGTCGTGTCAACCTCTTCCGTTTCGACCGTGACCTTCACGTCAGCCGAGGGCATCGTGAAGGAGTAGGTGTTGCCGCTGCCAGACACAGTCGCACCAGTGGCCGTGACGCTCTCGACTTCATAGCCGATATCAGGCGTAACTGTAACGGTAATAGTCGTACCAGCTGCGGCGGATGTGGGGTTCAGCTCGACTTTGGCATGATCGTGAGTGCCAAGAGTCACGGTATGAAGAGCAGGACCCGGCGTCGGTGTCGGGGTCGGGGTCGGTTCAGGCTCTTCGACAACGACGTCCTTGCCGGCTTCGACTGTCTCGTCGTTGACGGTGACACCGGTGATGCCCTCGGCAGCGGCAACGGTGGTGCCCACGGGGGCGTTCTCGATCTTGACGTCGCTGACGTTGACCTGGACCTCAGCTTCGCCCTCGACCTTCTCCATGTCCACGTTCGCGGCCGCGCCGGCCACGATGATGGGCATGTCAGGATCGGCCGTGCCCTCGACCTTCACGTTGTCGGCAACGATCAGGGTGATCCTGCCTTCCTCGATGGTCGCGGTCTCGCCGTCCTTGTTGGCGTAGCCGCCGATGAGCTGGTCAAACAGCACGGCGGTGGTCTGACGGTTGATGTCGGACGCGGGGTCAACGGTCCCCGCCGGGTCGACGCCCTTGATCGCGCCGATGTTCACCAGCGCGTTGATGGACCCGACAGCCCAGTCGGAGGCGTTCTCGATGTCAGGGATGTCCTTATCGGCCTCGTCCGCTTCCGGGATGCCCAGCGCGCGGGCGATCATGACGAACATCATCTCGCGGGAGACGGTGCCGTTGGGGTCAAGAAGATTCTCGTCGCCCCTGCCGACGCCCTTGATGATCCCGGCGGCCACGGCGATCTCCAGCGCGTCCTCGCTCCACTGGCCCTTCACGGCCGTGTCGTAGTCAGCGAACTTGGACAGATCGGCAGTCTTGCCGGAACCCTCCAGGTTCATCAGGTTCACGATGGTCTGCGCGGCCTGCGCGCGGGTCAGTTCGCCCTTGGGGTCGAAATTGCCGTTGGCGCCGCCGTTCAGGACTTCTTCCTCATGCCACCGGTCCACGGCTTCCTCCGCCCATTCGTCCACGTCCGCCTGGTCCTTGAAATCGGCAGCCAGGACAGTGGGAACGAGGCTGAGGAGCATGGCCAGCGCCATGATCAGGGTAAGTACTTTTTTCCTCATAATTTGGCTCCTTTCGAATTTTGATTTTCTACGCGATTTGATTTCAAGTGCGACGGGTCTTTCACAGAGCGAGGATGTGTCCGCGCGTTCCTTCACCGGACCGGCCCCGCGGGCGCATCCCGCGCCGTCTGCCGAAACGGCGCGTGACCCGTTAGTCCGCCGGACCGATCTTGATGAGGTGAAAAGGCGCCCCTCTGAAGGAGAGCGAGAAAGCGCCCCCTCCCACCGTTCCCCACGCGCGAAACGGCGGGAGGAAACGCTGTCACCGAGGGCCGGGTCACGCAAACCGTGCCCCGCCCCCGCGCCTGTCGCAGAACTTCCACATCTGAGACAGACTCCTTCACACTTGTTGATTCATATTGTAGCGCATTATCCTTAAATTTTCAAGTCCCGAGCGCGTGATTTTTAAATTTTTTTATCATCGCCAAGGCCGGTCGTCTTAAAATATCGGTTAAGGTGGGTCGGACATGCCCTGCCGGGAAAGAATGAGCCGTCAAATGAGTCGTCACGGCGGCGGATCTGACAATTTCAACGGAGGTGTGAGAATGTCTAAAAGAGGAGAGAATATTTTTAAGCGCAAGGACGGACGCTGGGAGGCCAGATACGTCAAAAGCCGCGAGGTATCGGGCAAGATCAGGTTCGGATACTGCTACGGCAGGACTTATCGGGAGGCCCGGGAGAAGGCCGCGCGGTGCAAGGCCGCGCTGGTCAGCGGGGTCACGCAGCCGGCGTGCGGCCAACGCCGGTTTTCGTTTTTCTGCGAGGAATGGCTGCGGGACCAGCGCCAGCGGGTGAAGGAATCCTCCTACGCCAAGTACAGCTCCATTTTGGCGCTCCACATCCTCCCGAAGCTCGGCGCCTGCCCTCCGCTTAGATTCAGCACCGGCCTTGTGGACGGTTTCCGCCAGGAGCTGCTGGACGAGGGCCTGTCGGCGGCCACGGTGCGGGACACGCTGGTGGTCCTGCGGTCTGTCCTGAAGCATGCGGCGGCATCGTATCCGGGGACCTTTCCCGCTGTGGAGATCCGCTATCCCAAGGAGCCGAAAAAGGAGGCGCGGGTGCTGTCCCTGGAGGAACAGCGCCGGTTTATGGCGTGCCTGCGGGAGGATATGGACGAGTGCAGGCTGGGGATCCTGCTGGCGCTTTTGACGGGCCTGCGTGTCGGGGAGGTCTGCGCCCTGCGGTGGGAGCACATCTGCCTGAAAGACAAGCTCCTGCGGGTGGAGGGGACCATGCAGCGCCTTCAAAATGTAGGGAGTGAGGAGCCCGGCAAGACAAAAGTGGTCATCGGACAGCCCAAAAGTGAGTCCTCCCAGAGGACGATCCCGCTTCCTGACAGCGTCGCGGCCCTGTGCGCGCAGTTTGACCCGGGGGACCCGGAGGCGTTCCTTCTCACGGGGACGCGGGCGTTCATGGAGCCGCGCAAGCTCCAACGGCGGCTCAAGAAGCTGACGGATGCGTGCGGCCTGGAGGGCGTTCATTTCCATACGCTCCGGCACAGCTTCGCCACCAGGTGCATGGAGGTGGGCTTTGAGATCAAGAGCCTCTCGGAGATACTGGGCCACGCCAGCACGTCCATCACCCTGGACCGCTATGTCCACGCCTCCATGGAGGTCAAGCGCGACAACATGAACCGTCTGGCGGCGGCGATTTAAATGTTTGCGCCGTCAGCTTTCGCAGTCAACTTCAAAAATGAGACGCGGCGAAAAACCCGAAACCGCCCGTCCCGCAAGGCAAAACCTTCTCCCGCCCAAGCGGATTTCTCAGATGTGGAAGTTCTGCGACAGGCTTTTTTGATTTTTCACCCGATTTTTGAAAAAATACTTTTTTTAACAATTTTGATTGACAAATCATGTGACCCGTGGTATAGTACATCCTGTCCCCAACCCCTATTTCCCTGCACCCCGCCGTCACGGCGCCCACCGTGGCGGCGGGGTCTTTATTTGTGTTCCGTTTTCATAAAAAAAAGAGCGCCCGGTCCTCCGGGCGTTTTTTTCCGGTGCGCGAGGCGGGACTTGAGCCCTCCAATAATCCCCTATTTTCAGCCGATAATATCCTAACTTAGCATTTTAGTTAGCAAAATACCCCTTATCTCACCACTTCGGCAACACCAACCTTCCTCCTTCCCACCTGACCTTTCCCTTCTCCTCGTCCTCTTCCTCTTCCCCGCTGTTCTCCCGGCGGGCCTTCTCCTCCTGCACCAGGTCATAGACCTCCTGCCCGACGCCGGTGGCGAAGGGGTTATTCTTCGGCTTCCATCTTGAATCCGCCAGCTGGTAGAGGACCGCCTTCTTCTCGTTGGACAAATTTAGTGCCCGAATGGCGGCGATGGTATCCGGCTGCGTGATCTTCCCGTCCCCGTCTGTGTCCTTGGCCCCGTAAACGGCGGCGTAGTAGTCCTCCATACCGATCCCATAATCCTGCGCCGTCTGCATCTTAAAGGCTGTGTAGCTGCTGCTGGGCTCCAGTATCCCGATAGCCGTGATCTTCTCCCGGTCCGTGAGCTTCGAATCAAACACCACCTTGCGCTGGGCGTCCGCCTTGCCTTCCTTCATCTTCTCTTTCTCGTCATAGCTCATCAGCATATCAAGGAGGTCCCCCGCCGCGCCGTTCTCGGCCAGCTCGTCAATGAGCTCGATTTCCTCCTCCGACGCCATCAGCGCGTAATACGGGATGATCTTCATGTCCTCCGGAATTTTCGAGGACCTCAGAAGCTCGATCTGTACCTTCTTCTTGGACTTCTCCCCGGTCTTCTCGGCCCCGGTGAGGGCGATCACAAGGTCATCCGCGTCCCGGCCCCGGACGCCGGCCTGGGTGAGCCCCTGATAAGCTCCCGTGGCCTTGGCGCTGTAGTTTGCAAACTCGCTGTCCACCCACCGCTGGGCCCCCTGGAAAGAGGACTTTCCGAAAAGCGACGCCTTCCCCACGTTCCACGCCGTCTCCAGCGCGGAATCATTGTAGATCGGGTACTGCATGATGTCTCTTCCCTGGGCGTCCACGGTGTAGCTCCCGCCCTTTACAACGGCGCTGACACCCTCCAGGATCTTCTTCATCTGCCCGCCGCCAAAGGGCAGGAGCAGATACGTCAGCGGCTTTCCGATCTCCTTGACCGCCGTATTCCAGCGCTTGCGCCCGCTTTGCCCGGAGTTTGTGGCCGCGCCCCACAGGTTCTTTACATCCGGAACCGCGCTGCTGATGGGCAGGCGTCCGCCGCCCAGAAGGCCGCCCACAAAGGGCATCTCCTCCGCCACGTTCTCGGCAAGGTTGATCCCTGCCTGCCCGATGCCGGTTTTCCCCGTCTTGAAGGACGGCAAGTCTCCCGTGACGGCCCCTCCGACCAGGCTCACCAGGTTCGGAAGCTCGTATCCCGTCAGGTCCCCCACCGTATCGTTGAGCATTCCGATGGGGTCCAGCGCCGGCCGTTGCCCGATGAGGTACTCATACACCTCATCGTAGAGCCACGCCCCCAGGGCGAACTTGAAGAGTGCCAGCGCCAGCGCCCCCAGTCCCTTTTCCTTGAAGCCCCTGGGCATATCCTTGCAGACATAGCTGAGCTGGTTGTTGACCTCCAGCTGGAACTGCGTAAAAAGCTTTGTCAGCGGATTCGACCGGTTGAAAAGCGTCGGCGTCGATCCCTTGCTCCTGTCCGCCATGACCCCGGCTACCCAGGCGTCCGCCTCCTCCATGGCGGCGGCCTCGCTCATCTGCCGGTTCTGGACGTTCTGTCGGTACCGTGCCCGCACCAGGGAATCCGCCGTAAAGTTATCGATCCACTCCATGGGCTTTGACATCGTGGCCGACGCCTTCTGCTGCCACGTCCGCACCAGCGGATCGGACCCGCGCCGGTTTGTGAGGAAGGTGCTTTGCCCCACAAACCCGTCATCCGTTTTATATGCTTTCACCGTGTCCCACATTCCGTGGATCAGCATCCCCCGGTCCAGCATGGCCCCTCCCTGTGTGAGCGGTATGAAGTTTGTGAGCCACGACCCCGGATTGACGGCCACCATGTTCGCCGCCACCCGGCCCTCCAGCGTCTTCACCAGATTGTACATATTCCGTCCCAGGGCCTGCTCCAGGTTCCTGTCGGCGCGGCTTTTCTTGTTGGCCAGGAGATTCGTGTATTCCTCCAGCTCCACCACGAAATTTGAAAGCGCGAACCGCCCCTTTTCGTGGATCTGCTCGATCCTGTTCTGCTTGTCCTGTTCCGCCAGGGATTCGTTGGCCCGGATCTCGTCGATCTGCTTCCGGATGCCCTCGTCTCCCGTCCTGTACCTTGCCTGGGAGGCAAATGCCCGGAGCCGCTGGATGTTTTCCGTCTGATAGATCACGTCCGCCACGCCCTCGATGTACTTGTCAAAGCCCTCCACCGCGTCGTAGCACGTATCAAAGCCGGTCCGCTCCAGGGCGTTCCCAAACCACTGGATGCCCGGCCGGAAGGTGTGGGTGAGCCCGTTGATGGTAGTGGGCAGGGCCGTGACCTCCGTGGAGATCCCCAGCGCCTTTCCGAAGAGCGCGATGATCCCGTCGCCCTCCCCCGGCTGGAAGTGGGGGAAGTACCCCTTTCTGTACGCCACCGGCTCGTAGCCGTTGCGCACGCGGGAATCGTTCATCATCTCAAAGAGCTCATCGTAGATCTTCCGGAACTCCTCTATCGCCCTGTCCACCTTGGCCCAGTCCATATTGGGGTTCGTCTCGTGGAGCTCCTGCACCACGCCCCGCCAGTCGGAAAGGCTCTTGCCGTCCCGCTCCCGGACGTGCTTGGCCGTCTGGAGGTATTCGATGTTGTCCCTGGCCTCCCCCAAAAGCTGCACCGCGTGGGCCTCGCTGACCTTGTTTCCCTCGGCCACCTTCCTGGAAAGCTCCAGCGCCCGCACCCGGTCCCGCATCCGGTTCTTGAGGTTTGTGGACTGGGCGGCGGCCTCGTGGACCGGCGTGAAGTACTTTTCCACGATCCTGTCCGCCAGCTTCCGGTCCGGCACAATGTCCCGGACGTTCCGCTCCATGGTCTCCCTGGAATAGAGGATCCCCTTTTTCTTGTCCTTCCACCCGTTGGCCGTCTGGAGATACCCGTCCGCCTCGTCCCGTAGACTCGCCCTTCGCGCCTCGTTCCACTCCCGGATCTGCCGCGCGTACTGCTCGTACTCCTGCTTGGCCTTATAGACCTCCGTGATGCCCTTGACGTTGTCCCGCTCCGGCTTCAGGTCCGAAAGCTCGATGTCCCCGCGCATGAGCCGCCCCACCTGCCGCTGGTCCTCGGCGGTCAGCAGATTCCTGGCGTTGACCTTCTCATAGTTCTTCCTTGCGTCCCGCGCCTTGGGGTAGAGCTCCTTGACCTCCTCCAGCGTCAGCGCCGCCCCATCCGTCTCCGTCTTTGCTGCACGGTCCTCGGCGTACCGCTTCACGGTGCGAAGCTCGGTGAGCATATCCCCCACGGCGGAATCAAAGTCGTTTCGCATCCACGCCTTATATTCCTCCGCGTTGGGCCCCAGCGCCTCATTCAGCGTCTTCTCGCTGATCTCGATGCTCCTGCCCACCTCAAACATCCTGACGATCTGGTCCGCCGGGTGGGTGATGCTCTCCGGGAACAGCTCCGGGTATGTGGCCATAAGGTCCTGATACGCAGTGTCCACCGGCGTCGCGCCCTCCTTGACGATCCGCAGCGTCCCGAAGGCCGCCTGGCGGAACTGCTCAAAGGTATCATACCCCCGCACGTCCGGCTGGTCCGTCTCGGAGATGGTGATCGGCATTTCCCGCAGCCGCCTTTTCAGGCCCTTGTACTCATCGTAATACTCCCGGTCCACCTCCACGCCCCGCGCGTAAGCCTCCTCGAAGAGCTCGTCCCGCGTGTCCTGCGACACGCTCCCGTTCTCCAGATACTCCCGGCTCATCTTCCTGGCGACGTCCTGAAGATACTCTCTCCTGGCAAACCTGGGCACCTGCATCAAATCCCCGGCCTTATTCACAAGCCCCCTCTCAGCCCTCTGCAGCACCGTCTTCGCCTTCGCCGGCACCGTATCCCGAATGTCCCGCTGGGCGTCCTCCTGCCCCTCCGTGTCCGTCTGCGTCCCCTCGGCGATAGAGTACCGAATATCCGGGTTCGTTCTGTCAAATGTTCCCCGGTTTCCCTCGGCCAACTTGATCTGTTCCGGGCTAAAGGCGATAAACTCTTCACCGGAGTTGTTCACACCGTCATACCCCAGGCTCTCAAGGTATTCTCTCGCTTTCACGCCAGCATTGTTTTGCCCTTTGAACCGATTGAGCGCCCGGTAAGCCACGCCCTCCGGGGCCGGATTTTTGATGTTGAGGAAATACGCCCGCACATTCCCGCCGTAGCCCTCGGCGTCCAGTTCCCACGGTGAGAAGAAGGAGCCCTGAATGTCCATAGTGCTGCGGCCCTTGCTCCTGTCAAAAACATTGAAGTCCGCATCCGTCCCGTGGTACACCACCAGCGGCCGCCCGTCTTCGTCCACGACCTTGCTGGCCGCCTGAGGATTGAAGTGCGAATCTTTACTCTTGACAGCAGCAAATAAATCTGCTACAGTGTTTATGTCGGCAGTTGGTTCTGACTGGGCTAGGGCATTTTGGCCTGAACCCTTAGCGCCCAACTGCCGACTTTCTATGTTCTGGAGCTGATAAGCCCGCTTCGCCGTTCCGGCGTGGTTTGGGTCATTCATCTCCTCCACATAGAGCTTCAGCAGCTCCGGCCCATTCCCTATGTCCCCTACGGCATACAAGCTGTGCATCATAAGGGAGTTTTCTGATTTGGTCTTTCCCTGTGTGAAGCTGTCCAGCAGGACAGCTTTTTTCACAATATCATTGATGTATGGAAGGAATCGCACCGCATTCCGGTTCACTGCGTAGGTATGTGCCTTGGTCTCATTGAAGATTTTTCCGGAAACCTGCACGTCCCATCCCGTATCGTCATTATGCTGGACGCCCCTGGCGTCTCCCCGCTCATTGGCCACAAGCACCGGGGTCGTGTCGTTGGCTCTCCAGTCTCCGAACCACGCCCGGAAAAACGGGGACTTCGTCCCCATCTCCTGAAAATATCTGCTTGCAAAGGCCTCGGTTTTCTCAATATCCTCAGTGGAAAAGTCGTTGACGCTCTTTCTCCCGATGGTCTGTACAGCCTCTATTTCCTCGTTCGATATGCTGTACTGCGCCCTTCCCCCCTCCATCTCCAGCGCCCTCCTGGCCTCCGGGCGCAGCTCGCCGTTGACCTCGTACTCGTCCCAGTTCTGCCGGAGGTACTCGTCCACGCTCATGTTCGACCGGTGGGCGGCGTCGATGATCTTTCTGGCCCCGTCGGCTCTCGTGCCGGCGGGGCTTTGCCGTGCCCCGGTGTCGGACACGGAGTTGACATACCGCCGTATCTCCTGCACGGACGCCCCGGAGCTCAGCATGGTCCGCAGCCTCCCGGCCACCTCCCGCCTGTCCGCCGGCGCGGCGATGGAGTTCTGGCCCCCGCTTTCTGCCTCCAGCCCGACCCCCAGCGCGTCATAGATCCGGTCAAAGTCATCCTCGGTGATCTCCCCGGTGGCCAAAGCCTCCCTGGCCTGCTGCAAAGCCGCCTCGCTGTCCACGCTGCTCCTGGTGTCCCGGAGCGCGTTGGCGTAGAGGTCCCGGGCGCGACGAATAAAGGCCCGCTCTTTCGCGGCCTCCCTCTTCGTGATCTTCGCAAGTAAGCTGTCCAGCGCGTCCAAAATTCTCCGCCCCAGCGACCGGTTCTCCCGGACAAGGCCGGCGATGGATTCCGGGCTCGTCAGCAGCTCCCGCTCCACATATTGCGCCACGACCTCCTTCATGTCGTCCCCACGCTTGGCGTCCAGCTCCACCCCGGCGGCGGCGTACCGCTCCCGTACCTCCTTGAGTGTTCCCTCAAGGTCCCCGCCGGACTCCATGATTCGCCGCTGGACAAGCCGCGAGAACTCGTCATAGCTCCCGGAGCTCTCGATGGAGTGGGTCAGCTCATGAGCGATGATCTGTCCCGTCTCGTTGCCGTAGGCGGCATTGACGTAGATGGTCCCGCTTGTATAATGTCCGCGTTTGGCGTTCTCCCCCTCGTTGATGAAGACGATCCGCCGCCCCGTTGCGTCGGCGATCCTGCGGGCCACGCCGATCTGTTCCTCCGTGGCCCCGCTCTCCCGGCCGGAGCGCTCCAGCTCCCGGAGGTTCCCGGCCCGCTCCCGGCGGCGCTCGATTTCCTCCCCCGTGGGCAGCGTCCTGGCGGCCTGTTGCCGCCGGGTGATCTCCTCCTGTTCCGCCCTGGCGATCGCCTCTTCCTCCCGGCGGATGTCGTCCGCCTCGGCCATGGGCTCCTCCTGGACCCGGCTCACATCCTCGCCCCGGGCCATGGCCTCCTGGAACGTCCGCGTGCGCTCCTCCAGCGCCCGCTTCCTCTCCGCCACGGCCGCGTCCCGCTCCTCGATGGTCATCGGCGCGGCGGGGATCTCCTCCTCCGTCTCGACACCGGCGCTTTGCTCCCGCGCGGTCGGCGCGGCGGTGTCCTCGCGGCCCGTCTCGTTCTCTTCGTTCTCCCGGGCGAGCCTCGCCTTTTCCTGCTGTGTGTAGTTGATGAGATTCCCCACGTCCGCCCTGGTGATCTCCCGGCCGGCGTTGATCTTCTTCTCCAGGGCGTCCGCCATTTTGTAGGCGTCCGAACCCGCCCCGGTCTGCCTTGCCTCGTCGATGATCCCCCGGACCGTGCCCTCGTCCCAATAGTTCACCGCCGCGCCGGTCCTGTTGGCGTTCACCGATGTGGATATGGCCCCGACGCCGCCCATGACGCCGCCGGACAGCGCCCCGCCCAGCGCGTCAAGCCCGATCTCCGCCGCCTTG
Source organism: uncultured Oscillospiraceae bacterium (assembly GCA_947588605.1). Classification (GTDB taxonomy): domain Bacteria; phylum Bacillota; class Clostridia; order Oscillospirales; family Oscillospiraceae; genus RUG626. Next base: position 14,833 of record CANPYK010000024.1, on the reverse strand, counting down.
TCCTTCAGCGCCGCAATGAAGGCCCTGTCCTCGTCCCACTGGGGGTTGGCGTCCATGTAAGACTTGATCGCCTGCCGCCACTCGCTTTGGTCCCCGGCGACCAGCACGTCGGCAAACCAGTTGATAAGGTCGCTGGCCGCCTCCTCGCTCCCCTCGGCAAGGGTGTTCGCCAGAAGGCCCCCAATGGCTCCCTTGCTCCACGTCCTGGCGCTGAGCAGGGTATCCAGGCTCACCTTCTCCGTGACCACCTCCGCGAGTCCCGCCACGGTCCCCAGCGTGAACGCCTGCCTGTCGGAAAGTCCCCGGTCCTTGGCGGAGATCACCGCGTCCGCCGCCGCGCCGGTGCCCATAATGGCCAGCGAAAGATCGCTCCCGCCGCCCAGCGCCGCGCTGGTGAGGAAGTCCCCCATACTCATCCCGGTCTGATAGAGGAAGGACCCTACGGGCCCCCATTTCTGAGCGACCTGGTCCCGAATGGCCGTATTCTCATAGGAGAACCTGTTGTAATTGGCGTTTTGGTCGATCGTTCCGTTGCCGATGTATTCCGCCGCCTGTCCGAGATACGAAAGCCCCTTTGCGGGACTTGACACGATGCTCCATGCGGACGCCTCCACCGGGTGCTCCTTGGCGTATTCCCTTGCCTTGGCCTCTTGGTCCGCCCTCTGCCGCGCGGTCATGCTTCCGGACAGGGAACGGGCATACTCATCGGCCTTCTCCTTGCCCATTGTGGCCAGAAGCTCATTGTATTTCTCAAGCTCCTTTCCGCTTTGCGGCTTCGTCATGTATGGGTTAGGCTCATGCTTGATCTGCTTCAGGTACTCGTCCGCCGCGTCTGCCCCCTGGGTCTTGTGGATATAGTTATAGAGGGCCTTTTCATCGTCCGTCATGTACGAAAGCAGGTTTCCTTCCCCGAAGAGCATATCGTACATACTCGACTTCTGCGCGAACAGGATGTCCTTTGCCTCCTGATTCCCGTTGATAGCGTCATATGTCACATCGTCAAACCCGGTCTCGTCATAGACCATGCCGTTTTGCGGGCCTGACGTGAGGTAGTCGATTTTCTTTTTCTTCCCGTTGGCCGTTGTCTCATACAGGCTTCCGCTCGCAAAGTCCTCCTTCCCCCGCAGCTCCTCCCATTTGAGCGACTGCGCGTATCCCAGCTCCTCCTCCAGCCGCTGGACCCGCTCCCGGGCCTCCTGCTCCTGCCGCACCGCCTCGTCATAGGCCCTCTGCCGCGCGGCCACGTCCGGCGCCGGCGCGCCGTCCGGCGCCACGGTCCCCTGCGCCGCCAGAAGGTCGCTCTTGGCGGACACGGCCAGTCTCCCGGCCGCGTCCGCCTCGCTCCTCGCCTTCTCCAGCTCAGCCTCCACCGCGCTCGCGTCCCGGATGCTCCCCCGCCATTTGTCCCAGCTCTCCCCGGACCCCACGCGGAAGGATCCGTCATACTCTTCTCCCTCCCGGATGCCGAAGAAGCTGTTGTAATCGTCCCAGGCGCCTTTGTATTCGTCCAGGACCATCTGCCCTACGGGGTCGCTGACGAGCTTATCATACGCCTCCTGGGCGGCGTTTTCCCGGTTCCTGGACTCCGTCAGCTGCTTTGCGCCGCCCATGTATAGGTCAAACTTTGCCGGCGTTGTGTCACGGAACGCCTCGTCGAAATAGATCTTCTGGATCTTTGCCCTCTGCTCCCTGTTGGCCTTTTCCTGCTCCACGTCCCTCTTGGCCTGCTCCACCCGCCCGTAGTAGCCCTCCAGGAGCTTCGTAGCCGTGTCCAGCTTCTCCGTCACCCCCTTGGCCGCGTCGGCGTAGGTGACATACCCGCCCGCCCCCGCGGCCTCATTGGCGCTCACAGGAGCCTGCGTTCTCCCCACGTTCATCGGCCCCTGTGTCGGGTGCGCCTCCTCCGCAATGGCCTTCTGGAGCCTGAAGCGGTTGTTCGCCCGCTGCTGCTCCTGCTGCGCCCGCTCCCGCTCCTTTTCCTGTTCGATAGCTCTTTTGAGCCTGTCGGATACCGTCATGTCTGCTCCCCCTTACTCGATGCCGTATCTGGCCGCGAAGAACTCAAAATCACTGTCCGTGATGTTGCCCTGCTCATAGTTCGTCAGAATCGTCTCCAGGACCTGGCTCTTGGTGAGCCCGCCCAACTTGGATTCGATCATGTCGTAAACATTTCTGCCGCCGGCACTCAAGCTGTCCACCGTCTGCTGCCCGCCGGTCATGGAATACTCCGCCGGCGTCACATCCGCGCCGTTGAAGTAGGGCCTTCCGGTGTAATATTCATAGTCCCGCGCCGTCTGGGCCCCCACGGCCCCCGACGCGATTTGGTCCTTCACCTGGTCCCACGAGTTTACGGGCTTATAAGCCGTCTCCTGCCCGCCCGACCGCGCGGACGTATCCACCCCCAGCGCCTGGAGCCCCGAGTAGTCCCCGTACTGCGCCTGGAGCTCAGCCATCTGGAGCCGCCGCTGATAATCGTCCTGGCTCCGCGCCAGCGCGTCCTGGGACTGCCCATAGCTGAATTGCCGTTCCCAGTTTTGCTGGGCAAGGGCGTCCTGCTCACGCTGGTAGTCCATCTCCCTCTGCCACATATCCTGGGAGGAGAGATACCCGCTGGTGTCTATGCCGAGGGCCTGGAGGCCGGAGTAATCGCCGTACTGGGCGCGGAGGAGGGCGTCGTCCACGGCGCGCTGCCGCTCCTGCTGGCTTTGGTACCCGGCGGTGTCCACCCCCAGGTCGCTGAGGCCCTTATAATCCCCGTACTGCGCCGCCGTCTGCGCCCGGTCCCAAAGGTCCGCCTGGTTCTGCCGCTGGTTGGCCACCTCGTCCATGTGCTGGCCGTAAGCAAAGCTCCTGTCGGTGTTGTATTGATTCAGCTGCCCGAGGTACCGCTGGTAGTCTACGTTGTCCGCGTCCTGCACGGACTGGAGCTTCACCCGGTCCATGTCAAAGTCGTTCATGTACTTCTGGTAGGCGTACTGCTCCAGCTCCGGGATCTTGTCCGTCAGCTGCGCGTTATAATAGTTGGCCGCCTGCCCCGCCGCCGTGCCGGCATAGCTGGAGGGCAGACCCCCGCTCATGGCCGCGGCCTGTCCCATGGCATCCTGGCTGGCCCTCTGACCTTCCCTGATGTACTGCTTCCGATACTGCGAATAGAGCGGGTCCTTCTCCACGTCATAGCTGAACGCCGGCCGGTCCACCAGCCCCCGCAAAAGCTCCTGGATCTGCCCGTCATACCGGCTCGTGAAGCTCGGGGCCTCCGCGTAGCTGAAATCCCTGGGCGACAGGGAATCCCTGTAGTATTGGCTCCCGTCCGTCCCGGCGGTGTACCCGCCGAAGCTGGACCGCACCCGCTCCGCCCCGGCGTTGGCCAGCGCCCGCGCCTGGTCGTTTGTGGCGTTTGCGTAGTCCCGCTTGTAGCTGAGGATGCTCCGCCCCGCGTCCGGGTGCTCCTGGGCCAGCCTCATGTCCGCCTCCGAAAACTGCCCCTTCAGCCCCGATTCCTCCAGCTCCTTCAAAAAGTCCTCCCACGTATATCCCAAAGTACTTCCCGCCATGTCATAACCTCCATTTTCATTGAAATTCCCAAACGTTTGTGATTTTCCCCATAACCTCCCCCCTGGGGAAGGTGGCGCTCCCGATTGCCCCCCTGTAGGGGCGGGTTCCAAACCCGCCCGCTCTTCACGGTACCAACCTGTTATCGGCGGGAGGGTTTAGAACCCTCCCCTACAGGTCCGCCCCATTAGCCCCTCCTAGGTCGTGGACAGCGCCCGCAGGCGCCGGATGAGGTGGGAGGCTCCCCATCTTTGGGAACCTCCCGGGGGGCGTAGGCTCCCTTTCGTAAAGGGAGCTGTCGCGAAGCGACTGAGGGATCGAACGTATCGATACCGCTCGCTCTCCCCGCCTTCGCTTCCCCCCTGCCCCCCTCCTACGAGGAGGGGGCTTTACAAGGAGCGGCTTCGCCGCAGCTCGATTTTATTGCGCCGCAGGCGCAATTGAATTTAAAGGCGGCGCAGCCGCATCCTCATTCCCCTTGACCCCTTTTTCGGAAAAAGGGGTGGCGCCGCAGCGCCGGGGTATTCGAGCCCCCGTCCCCCGTCCCAGCCTTCCCCGCATGGCGGGGAAGGTGGCCCCGCAGGGCCGGGGTATTCGAGCCCCCGTCCTCCGCCGAAAGGGCTCAATACTTCCAGCTCCCCGCATACGCCTCCCTCGTCAGCGCATAGAGCCTCCACTGTCCCACGCCCTCCAGCTTCAAACGCATATGGTCCGCTCTTCGCGGGATGATGGGCAGGACGAAGCTCCTCTTCTCACTGGCCTTCAGCGTCCCCTTCTTCTCCCACCGCCCGCTGGAATCAAACTGCGCGTACACCGTCACCTCCGCGCCGGCGTCCAGCTCCATGCGCAGCTGGAGCTTGTTCGTCCCCTTCACGTTGGCGTCCCCGTCCGTGAAGTCCCCGAACTCCGCCATGGACCGTACCGTCTCCTCCGGCTGGGCCCCCTCCGGGACCGTTCTGGCCTGGCCCCAGAGCCATACATGCCCCTCGCTGTCCAGCATATAGAGCTCCCCGTCCCAGGCAAAGCCCAGCATCTCCCTGGCGTCCTCCCGGTGCCAGAGCCCCCGCTCGGTGTCGTAGACGAACAGCTGATAGACGCCCCCGGCGTCCTTCATGCTCACGTAATACTTCACCCCGTCGCTGCCCCCCACAGCCTCCCGGTACCGGTCCGTCCCGAAGGCGGCGTGGACGGACCCCGGCATCCCGCCGGCGTAGTCCACGATCCCCGTGCGGCTTAAGTAGAATAGCGTCTCCCCGGCGATGGCCGGCGACCGGGCGCTCCCCTCCTCCACCCCCAGAGACGCCGCGCCCATCACCTGGAAGTTGGAGGGCTTGTCTCCGTAGACCTTGTAGATGCTCTCCTCCTTGAAAAAGCAGGGGTACCCCTTGAAGGCGCACCCCGCCGTGAAGTCCCCGGCGGACCCCACCGACACGGCGTAGCTGTCCGTGGAAAGCCCGTCGACCACGTTCCAGTTGAAGATGTCCCCCAGCTTGGAGGCGTAGATCTCGTCCCCCTTGCACCCCCACAACCGATTCTCGTTGGAGAAGAGGAAGTCCATATCCGGCAACCTCCTCGCCACCGTCAGCGCCGCCTCCTGGTCCCCGCCCTCGCCGATGACGAAGGAATTCTCATAAAACCGCAGCTCGTCCCCCTCGATCTCCCGGACCACGATGGTCACGTTGTTCTCCGGATGGACGCCGCAGCCGGAGATGCTCACCGCGTCCCCCACATGAAACCGGGAGCCCCAGTCCGCGCCGGCGGCATAGACGGTATTGGCCTTAGCGCTCTCGCCGTAAATGCTCCCGTCCCGGAATGCTCCGCTCCCGCTCCATCTCGCCTCCATGGACCCGAACTGGCCGGTGAGCCGGTTATAGTACGCCTTGTCCGGCATCACGATCACATAGGCCCCCATGGCGGCGAAGCTCTTTCGCCCGTCCGTCACCTGGCCCACCACCCGGTCCCCGGCGTATAGGTCCGTTCCGTCCACGAAATAAAGCCCATCGGAGGCAAAGATCCCGTTGGGCTTTTTGAGCGTCCGCACAAGATACCGGGGCTTCCTGGGTGCCAGCAGCGGCGCCAAGTCGCTGGTCATGTTCTCCATGTCCCAAAGCTCCCCGTCCCCGGCGTAGAGGTTATGGTTGTATCCACCGAAGGCCGTGAGCCCCCGCTTTGTGAGTCTGTCCCCGTTGACCGCCTCAGGAAGTCCGCTCATGCCTTCTCCTCCTCAAACTCCACAAGCCCCTCCAGGGCGCACAGCGCCTCCGGCGTGATCCGTCCCGGCGCCCTTACCCGGATGGGCTCCACCGTCTCGTCGATCTCCACGGCCCCCAGCTCGTCCCGGAGCCGGTTAAAGCTCTCCGCCGCCTCCGCGCTTTCAAAGGCGAAGCGCTCCCGCTCCAGAAACACCGGCTCCCCTTTCCCGTCCTTCCTGGAAAACCGCCGGACCAGGTCCATCTCCTCCTTCGCGTAGTACATGGCGTGCGGCTCCAGCTTCTTTCTGAGCCTCGCCACGGCGTAGGCGGACTTAAAGTCCGTCTCCTCCTTCATCAAGGTCCCCAGCGCCATATAGGCGTTGGCGCATTCGATCAGCTTCATAAACTTCCTCCTTACTCCAGGGCCGTGACCCTTCTCTCCAAAGCGTCCATGTCCCTTTCCAGCTGCAAGATACGCGTGTTCCCCAGGTATTGCAGATCCGATGCTACTTTCCCTGCGGCGGACTGCGCCTCCGAGGCCGCCGTCTCCGCCGCGCTCACCCGCGATGTGAGCGCCGTGATCTTCCCGTTCAGGGTCGTCTCCGTCTCCTGGACGAAGCCCTTGATGTATGCCTCCAGCGCCGTTCCGCCCACGGTGACGTCCCCGTTCAGCGCCGCCCCGGCCTGGGCGGTGAGAAGCCCCTGGACGTTCACGGCCCCCTTCAGGGTCGCCTCCGTCCCCACCGTCAGCGCCCCGGTCAGCTCCGTGTCCCCCTTGACGCCCAGCTTCCCCGGCGCGTCAAGCTGCATCTCCGCCCTGCTCACGATATGGACGCTCTCTCCCTCGGCGTACAGGAGATCCGCGGACTCCAGGGACATCTTCCCGGCGGAGTCCAGCTTCAGGTGGAAGGTCACGCCGTGCACCGTTGTGGTGTAGACGAACATCCTGTATTTCCCCTCGAACGCGGTCCCTGCCCCCTGGTCGTCCAGTCTTATGCCCCCGGCCTCGTTGGCCGCCTCCAGGTAGGAGAAGATGAGCCGCCCCGTGACGGTCCCGTCCGCCTTCAGGATGCAGATGAACTTACACCCTTCAATATCTATGGCCTTGATGGTCCCCGTCTTGATGTTGGCCCCGTTGATGGTGGTGGTCCCCTCTCCCTCCAGGTCCGTGTACGTCACCGTCCCCGTGAAGGATATGGTCTGCGAGCTGATCCCCACCCCGTTCGCCGTCAGGGTAATGCTGGAGCTGGAATACCCGTTGCTCACCTCCAGCCTCATCCCCAGCACCGTCGCCGTAAGGGACGTGATGTTCCCGTCAAGGTCGGACACGCTGGCCACCAGCCCGTCCGCGCGAGCGTCCAGCCGCGTCACGTTCCCGTAGAGGTCCTGCACGCTCAGATCCGTCCCGTCCGCCCGGACCTCCAGATTCGTCACGTGCCCGTTGGTGTCCTCCAGCGCCACAGCCAGCGGCGTCCGGATGTACGTGACGATCCCGTCAAACTCCGTTTCATTAAAGTTCTCCCGCCCCAGGTTCCCCAGCGTATACCGCAGCTGCTCGTTCAGCAGAAAAAGGTGGTCCAGCACCTCCCTGTTGATCCTCTCCTGCGGCTTCCCCCGGATATCCGGAAAGGAGCTATCCACCTCCAGCAAACTCCCCGGCATTTTAATTCTCCTTTCGATTTCCCCTTGCCCCTCCTAGGTCGGGGTGGCGCGCAGCGCCGGGGTATTCGAGCCCCCGTCCCCCGTCCCAGCCTTCCCCGCAAGGCGGGGAAGGTGGCGCCCGCAGGCGCCGGATGAGGTGGGTGGCTCCCCTTCGTAAGGGCTGCGCCCGCAGGCGCGTTTCGGAGCGCAACCGCCCGAAGGGCGGCTCTTGGCGCGTAGATGAGCTGGCGCGAAGCGACTGAGGGATCGAACCCCCCGTCCTCCGCCCGCCTCCCTGTAGGGGCGGGTTCAAAACCCGCCCGCGCTTCCCGGTACCAACCCGTTATCGGCGGGAGGGTTTGGAACCCTCCCCTACTCCTCCGCCCGCCTCCCTGTAGGGGCGGGTTCAAAACCCGCCCGCTCTTCCCGGCGCCAACCTGTTACCAGCGGGCGGGTCTGGGACCCGCCCCTACTCCTCCCTCTTCGTCGACTGGATCCCGAAATAGAACGCCAGCACGGACGCGTATACCGTCATGAACTCCGACGGCAGCGTCCCACGGATCACCAGCACCGCGAACACCACCGTCAGGATGATGGTGACGATGCTCTTCACCGTCAGGAGCCGGTCGCAAATTTTCTCGATCATGTCGTTACCTCCTCATATTTCCGGGCTCGCCGTGAAATGGTTTGTTTCCGCGGCGGCGTATTTTATGCCGATGCCGCAGGCGGTGTTCTCCGCCTTGCTCTTATTGACCACAAACGCCAGGACCACACTGGCCGCCGTGCCGATGGGGCCGAAGGCCGCCGTCCAGCACACCAACGCCCCCGTGTATCGCGTCGCGATGCTGAGCACGGCCAGGACGAAACCGCCCAGCAGTCCACCGGCGATCAGCAGCACAATGGCCACGGCGAGGCAATTCGTAAACCCCAGCCGGTCCAAAAGCTTCTTCATCATGATCGCCTACCTGAGCTCCGCCTTGAGCCACTTGGCAAAGCGCCAGAGCACGGTGACGAACTGCTCCCGGGTCATCCCGTCCTCCCACATGTAGTTTGGCTGACCGTCCGGGCCGTCGCCGCTGCCGTTGACGAGGCCGTTGGCCACCGCCCAGTCCCGCGCCTCCTGGCTCCAGCTCCCCGCGTCGTTGTCCTGGTCCTCCTTGCGCATCTCCAGATAGAGCTGCCTGAATTTCTTGACGTCCATATCTTCATCCTCCTCTTCCTCGACCGCCACCAGCGACCAATCAGGCCGCCCGTAGCCGGCGATACGGTTGTATGTCAGCGCGTAGCTTTTGCGGGCCACGCCCCCGCCGTTTGCGACGACGCCGGAGGCCCCGGAGGTGTTGCCCTCGACGGTGTACACCCTCTGGCCGTCCGACCGCTCAACAAGCCCCACATGGGCCCAGCTTTTGAGATCCTTTTTCCAGAAAAAAATCAGGTCCCCCGGCTGCGGCCCCCGGGTGTGGAACCTCCCGGCGCTCTTGAGATACCCCGCCAGATACTTCACCCCCGCCGCCGAGCTCTTCCTGGGGATATTCAGCATCCCCATGGCCGTCCCGAGGCTGAACACCTGCACAAACGGCCAGATGGCAAAGGTACAGCACCATTCGTACCCGTTCTTTGGCCCGTTGAAGATATCCGTCTTGTCCAGGTCCCGGGCGTACTTGGTCCAGTTCCCGCTCCCGGCGTTGGCCGTCTTGTCGTCCAGCTGGGCATTGGACATCTTCTCCAAATACCCCACCTCCGCCAAGGCCGCCGCCAGGAGCTTGTCCACCGCCGTCATGTATCCACCTTCCTTTCCAGGTCCTCTATCCGGTGGTTTGCCACCTTGATCTGCTCCTCCACCACCGGCATACGCTCCGCAAAGTGGTTGTGCCTGTCCACCTTCGCCTCCAGCTGCTCCAATCGGTAGGCGATCAGCGCCCCGGACCTCCGGTTCGACACCCACACCCCCAAAAACGCCAGCCCCCCGGTGATCACCGCCACCAAAATGCTTGTCCAGTCCATAAAAATCACTCCTTTCAATAAAAAATCCCGCCGTCCATAAAGACAGCGGGAAACATCTTGACTTTTCAGAACCGTGAGCATATAATGAAAGTGTGGAAGCCCACAAAACGTCGGGTGCCACTTACATAGCTTTCACATTCCTCAGCTCGGGGTCGCAGCCCCAAAACCAAGGCGTGAGCCGTCTGTTCGTGGCAGACGGCTCACTTTTTCTTTATCGTTATGTACAGCGCGTACACTGTGATGATCAGTCCCAGTATACTGCATATGCTGCCAATCACGGAAAGAATCGTGACTATGTATCTCACCTCCCCGGGCGTATTTCCCGCGAAAGCAAATACATTCGCCCCCCTCCCGCCTTCGCGGGATGTCAGGCACCGTCAACGTACCGCAAAATGCGTCGGACTTCCACGGCCCTAGTATACCGCCGTGGGCGATTTTTGTCAATCCGCTGTCTCTATGAACTTGTCAATGTGCGTCCCTCTTCGGAGAGGGATGTTTTACGCCAGCCACATCACCGCCACCAAGATAGTGACCCACAAATCGCATCAGTCCTTTCTTGATTTTTGTTTCGCCAACGCCCCCGGCGGGCGGCATTGGTAACGCTCCTTATTCGTTCAGATTGTTACTTCATGTAAATTGTTGCGTTAGTCCAAAGGTGGTCTCACTTCGCCGCTGTTAATCTTAGCCGTATATGCTGTCGCAAACCTTATGGTAGCTGTATCTATATCCCCACTGTTCCGATAGACTTTTTGTGTCACCGAAATGTTTGTATCAAACGGGATTTGGAACACAACATATTCATCTTTTGGCGTCATTGTTGCAACCTGTTCGCCGTTATAAAGATATTCGATTTTTGACCAGTCATCTGCGCGGTTATTAAGGGTGACTTTTACCAGCGCCATGTTCCCGCCGCCTCCGCCTTGGACGATCACCGGCTGCTTGATCACGCCGCCCACCGCCTTTCGGTGGAGGCTACGTCAGAGCGTTGAACGTATATCCTCGTAAGACAAGCGTGTCCTTCTCTACGCTGAACGATGTATTCGGAACCTCGAGTTTGCTCGGTGAACGGGTGCTGTAAGTCCCGAGATAGCAAACGCTTCCATCCATACACGGGGTTTTGTCGAGTGTTTGACCTGTCACGGATTGTTCTACCCCGTCCGGCGTTAGATAAGTAAATTCTGGTACGGCATAACTTTCTGATCCTTCCGACTTTACATATGAATAATGCAACTCCCCGAGTAGGTTTTTCCCGCCGCCGGGCCCCCCGCTCACCTGCCTCACCATACGGACACCCCCTCGTCAGAGTGCCCAAGGAAGGTACTACGTACCCCCCCCCGCTGGGAATCTATGGATTTTGTTCATGTTGACTGCTCCTTTCTAATCTAAAGTTGGCTCGCCTTGGTCGCCACTACATTCGGCAATCAGTTTATTTCCGTCAAGGCGAAAGCTCTCACTTATGGGGCTGAGCCCGCTGAAGTAGAAGTCGAACGTATCCCCGCTCTTCACGCTCGCCCTTATCGTTGCGGGAGAGTAGTTGCCGGCAACGTTGGACCCGTTTACGTTGATATTACAATACCCGCCTCCGAAGCTACTGACATGCAGCTCCACCTCCGTGATGCCGCCGTTCCCGCCTTCGCCCGTCTGCTGTCTCACCATCGCCCTCACCCCACATTCTGGACCGCCACGTCCACGGTGATGTCCTTCTCCGGGGCCTTGTCACAGGTGAACGTCAGCTTGTCCGCCGCCTCCACCGAGGCGAAGATCCCCGCCGCGCAGTACGCCTTGAAGTCCGCCTGAGACCTCGGGCAGATATCTATGACCTGCTTGAGCGGGTCCGTGACGGTCCCCTTGAAGTCCACCACCTGCACCGTCCCGCCGGCCGCGGTGAGCTTCACCGTCCCCGTGACAGGCGGCGCCAGATAGTCCGTCCCGGCCACAGCCGCCCCCACCGTGGAGCCGTTGCCCTTGAGAAGGCCGGTGATGTTGGTGGCGGTCGTGGTACCCACCGTATTCGGCCCGGCGGGACCCTGCGGCCCCGTGCTTCCCGCGGGACCCGTGGGGCCTTGCGGACCTGCCGGCCCCGTGGCTCCCGCGGCCCCGTCCTTGCCCGGAGCGCCGGTGTCGCCCTTGTCTCCCTTGGGCCCCTTGATGTTCACCGTCTGCGGCGTCCCGCCGCCGTTTTTCGTCCAGGACAGATCCCCCGTGCCGGCGTCCACACTTGGCACCCAAGCATCCCCCGTGTCGCCCTTGTCTCCCTTGGCCCCGGTGTCCCCCTTGGCCCCGTCCTCGCCTGCCGGACCTGCCGGGCCCGCCGGTCCCGTCTCGCCCTTCTCGCCCCGGAGCTCCCCGGCATCCAGCTTCTCCTGGAATGTCTCGCCGTCCTCAAACGCGATGTCTCCCGCTCCCAGCGTCACGTCCGCGCTGAGCGCGTGCCCGTTCACGGTCCTCGTGTCCGACACCGCGCCCGCCTGCTTCGCCGTCACGCCGTGGGGATTGTCCGTGTTCCCCGTGTGGGCCTTGAGGTCCGCGTTGGTGGCAAAGTCCCCGCTGACAATGGCCTCGGCCCTGTCTGCCGCGTCCTCCGCCCGCCGGGCGCTCTCCCCCGCCGCCGTCTCGCTCGCCGACGCCGCCTGGGCGCTGGCCTGGGCGCTCTCCTGGCTCCCGGCCGCCGCCTCGGCGCTTGCCTGTGCCTCCCCGGCCTTTGCGGAAGCAGTGGAAGCGGCGCTCTTTGCCTCGTCCCGTGCCGCCTCCGCCGCCGTCCGGGCCTCCAGGACCCCGTCTCTCGCCGTCTCGGCGGCCTGGGCGGCCTCCGAAGCCCTTGCCGCGCTCCCCGCCGCCTCGTCCGCGCTGGTCCCGGCGGCGTCCTCCGATGCCTTTGCCGCCTCCTGTGACTTCTTCGCCGCGTCCTCCGATGCTTTCGCCTTCTCGGCGCTTTGAGCGGCTTCCCCGGCCTTCTCCGTGGCGGTGGCACTGGCGCTCGCCGCCTCGCCTTTCGCCGCCACAGCGCCTTTCTGGGCCTCCACAGCGCCGGTTTCAGCCGTCTTTGCTGTCCCGGCGCTCTCGGCGGCGTCTGACGCGCTCCCCGCCGCCGCCTGGGCGCTGGCCCCGGCGGCGTCCTCCGACGCCTTCGCGGCTTCCTCCGATGTCTTCGCCGCGTCCTCCGATGTCTTCGCCGCGTCCTCGCTGGCCTTCGCCGCCCCGGCGCTGGTCCCGGCCGCCCCGGCGCTGGCGGCGGCGCTGTCGGAAAGCTCCCGGAGCCGCGCTCTCACGTCCTCCGCCGCGTTTCCCGCCGCCGCTTCCGCTCTCTGAGCCGCGTCCTCCGCCTCTCCGGCGCTGGCCGCCGCCGCTTCCTTACTCTCCCCTGCCTTCGTCTCGGAGGCTTTGGCCTCTCCGGCGCTGCTTGCCGCCGCCTGGGCGCTCCCGGCTGCGCCCTCCTTGGCGCTATCGGCCTGCGTGGCCGAAGCCGCCGCCTTGCCGGCGCTCTCCTCCGCCGCGCTCTCGGACCTCTTCGCCTCCATCTGGCTCTCGGCGGCCGCCGCCGCAAAGCCTCCGGCGTTGCCGGCGAACTCCTGGGCGCTCTGAGCGGCGCTTTCGGTCCTGTCTACAAGCGTCCCGACCCGCTCCTCGATGCCCTGGGCCGTCTCCCGGGCGGCTGTATCGGCGGCGCTCTCGGCCCGCGCCGCCGCTTCCTGGGCGCTTTTCGCGCCGGCGGCGGCCTCATCTCTGGCCGTCCCGGCCTCCCGCACCATCGCCCCCAGCAGCTCCCCGGCGTCCGACGCGGCCTTCTCCGCCGCGTTCTCCGCCGCGCTCTCGGCCCGATCGGCGGCGTCCGCCGCAGCGGCGCTGGCGCTCTCGGCCCTTTGGGCCAGCTCGTCCATGGTCTTCTTCGCGTCGCTCGCGGCCTTGTCCGCCGCGTTCTTTGCCGCCGCCTCCGCCCTGTCGGCGTGGCCCTTGGCGCTTTTCTCAAGGTCCCCCGCCTCCCCGGCGCTTGCCTCGGCCCCGGCCCTGGCGCTCTCGGCTCCCATGCGGGCGCTCCTGGCGTCCTCGGCCATTTGCGCGGCGCTCCCGGCGCTCTCCCCGGCGTTCCTGGCGCTTTGCCCCGCCGCCTCGGCCAGAGCCTGCGCCCCATCCCGCGCCGTCTCCGCCCCGGCCCTGTCCCGGCCGGCGGCGGTGGCGGCGTCCAGAGCCGCGTTCTCGCTCTCCTTGGCCGCGCTCCTGGCCGTCTCCGCCCTCCCGGCGTCCGTGGCCGCGCCGGCGGCGCTTTTCGCGGCCTCCCCGGCGGAGGCCTTCGCCTCGTCCCGGTACCCCTGGGCCTCGGCCAGCGTCCGGCTGACCACCTCGCCCTGGAGGTCCGCTATCTCCAAAAGATCCCGCCACGGCTCCTCGCTCGACTCATGCCGCCACTGGATCTTTTTACTCTCCTCGTCATAGCGAAGGTCGACGCTGTCTCCCTTCGCCCCGGTGAGCGATTCGAGCCACTCCTCCTCGCTCCCCTTGAAGCCGTGCTTCACCGCCAGCCCGTAGGCCGTCAGGTAGTACCCCCGCCAGGGCTCTCCCCCGTTCTGATAGCTTCTGTTCACGCCCTCGCTCCTTTCTCACTGCTCCCCGGCGAACCGCCCGTGTGTATCCGCCGGCCTGTACATATCCGCAAACCATCCCGCGAACTCCCGCCACATGCTGTTGAACATGGCCACGGTGTTCTGGTACTGGTCGTATTCCCCATGCTCAAAGTCTATCCTGGCCTTCAAATACGCCTCATAGAGCTTATCATGGGGCGGGAGGACAAGGAGCTCCAGCTCCCCGTCCTCCACTCCGTAGGTGACGATCTCCTCCGGAGCCAGCAGAAGGACCTGCGTCTGGACCATCCCCTCCGCCTCATTGAGCCACCTCACCTTATCGGCAAAGTCAAACTCATTGGGCTTCACCCGGTCCACATTTTCAATGACTTCCTTAAGCTTCATATCAGTCCCTCTCTTTCTCCTGTTCAATATTCTCCCTCGTCCCAGCCTTCCCCGCGGGGCGGGGAAGGTGGCGCCCGCGGGCGCCGGATGAGGTGGGTGGCTCCCGTCGTGTCCCCCCTGTAGGGGCGGGTTCTAAACCCGCCCGCGCTTCCCCGCGCCGCCCTGTTATCGGCGGGAGGGTTTGGAACCCTCCCCTACTGGCTCGCTCTCCCCACCGGGCCACGGCCCGTCGTGTCCCCCTGTAGGGGCGGGTTCTAAACCCGCCCGCGATTCCTGTTACCGTCCTGTCATCGGAGGGAGGGTTTGGAACCCTCCCCTACTGGCTCGCTCTCCCCACCGGGCCACGGCCCGGCGGGGGCCCCCTGTAGGGGCGGGTTCTAAACCCGCCCGCGCTTCCCCGCGCCGCCCTGTCATCGGAGGGAGGGTTTGGAACCCTCCCCTACTGGCTCGCTCTCCCCACCGGGCCACGGCCCGGCGGGGGCC